>JANQHR010000062.1 GCA_028282585.1 Bacteroidales bacterium
CTTCGTAAAACTCTGTGTAACTCTTTTTTTTATCACAACATAACTTATAAAATAAGTCGTTTTATTCCATTTTTTAATGACTTTGTATAAAAGGTTAATAATAAACCTAGTTTAGATTCTGACAATCTCATATACGTTAAAGTTTGAGCGATATGAACATCATTAAATGCTTCAACAACTTTCAGTTCAACCACTACTTTTCTTTCAACCCATAAATCAATTCTGTATCCACAATCAAATTTAATGTCTTCATAAATCAATGGCATAGGTCTTTCAATCTCCACATTCAACCCTTCTTTCTTTAATTCAAAAGCCAAACATTCTTGATATACTTTTTCCAATAAGCCGGGACCTAAAGCAGTATGTACTTTAAATGCACAATCTAAAATTATTTTGCTTATTTCGTTTTCAGTCATATTTATTAAATTAGTTTCACAAAGTAGCTCAAAGTATTCCACAAAGTCTCACAATTTTCTCTTTTACTTTGTGAGACTCTGTGCTTCCTTTGTGGGACTATGTGTTACTTATTTCTCTTAACTATTTTATCGTAATCAGCCTTTACCATTAATCGCGCTAATTCATTAAACTTAACTTTGGGTTCCCAACCTAACTCTGTTTTAGCTTTTGTATAATCACCAATTAATAAATCAACCTCTGTTGGCCTAAAATACCTTGGATTAATTCCAACTACCTTTTTTCCCGTAGATTTAAGGTATCCTACTTCATTTATTTCATTGCCTTCCCAAATAATTTCTTCATCAAAATGCTTAAAACAGGCTTCTACAAACTCTCTAACTGTATGAGTTTCATTAGTTGCTAGAACAAAATCATCTGGTTTTTCTGCCTGCAACATTCGCCACATTCCTTCAACATATTCAGGAGCATATCCCCAATCCCTTTTAGCATCAAGGTTTCCTAACAATAACACTTCATCAATACCAGCCATAATTTTTGCCACTGCAACAGAAATTTTCCGAGTAACAAAAGTCTTTCCCCTTCTTTCAGATTCATGATTGAATAAAATACCATTACTTGCAAACAAATCATAAGCTTCTCTATAATTAACCACAATCCAATAAGCATATAACTTTGCTGCAGCATAAGGACTTCTTGGATAGAAAGGTGTTTTCTCTGTTTGTGGTATTTCCTGCACCTTACCATATAATTCTGACGTTGAAGCCTGGTAAAACTTAGTGTCTATACCTGTTTCTTTAATTGCATCTAAAAAACGTAATGTGCCAACTCCGTCAACCTCAGCAGTATATTCAGGAACTTCAAAAGAAACCTGCACATGTGACTGAGCTCCTAAATTATATATTTCATTTGGATTAATCTTCTCAACTAATCTATTTAAATTACTGGAATCAGTTAAATCCCCGTAATGTAGAAACATTTTTTTGTTAAGAATATTTTGATCTTTATATAAATGATCAATACGAAATGTATTAAAAGAGCTTGCTCTTCTCATAATTCCATGAACTTCATATCCTTTTTTTAATAACAATTCTGTTAAATAAGAACCATCTTGTCCGGTAATACCTGATATCAATGCTTTCTTCATTTTATAAGCTCCAATAATTTAATTTATTAATTTTATCTTTGTAAATTCCCTTAATATCAACAAATAAGGCATTTTCATTAGTAATGGATTGAAAATACTTTTCCCTTAATTCTTTGTATATATTATGACTAACCGCTGCTACAACAACATCATATTCATTACCTACATTTTCAGTTAAATTAAACTGATATTCTTCCATTACCTCATTTGCGTCTGCATATGGATCAACAACTTCAACAGTAACACCATATGATAATAGTTCTCGATAAACATCAATTACTTTAGAATTTCTAATGTCACTAACATCCTCCTTAAATGTAATACCCATTATTAACACTTTAGAATTTTGAATATGCTTTCCAGCTTTTACTAACTTCTTTACAATTTGCTTAGCTACATAGCCCCCCATCGAATCATTTATAAACCTACCGGCATTAATCATTTGAGCATGATAACCTAATTCCTTTGATTTATGCAGCAAATAATAAGGATCAACTCCAATGCAATGGCCACCTACCAAACCCGGGAAGAATTTCAAGAAATTCCACTTGGTTCCTGCTGCCTCCAAAACCTCGTATGTGTTAATGCCCATTCTATTAAAAATAATGGAAAGTTCATTCATGAAGGCAATGTTAATATCGCGTTGTGTGTTCTCAATAATTTTTGAAGCTTCGGCAACTTTTATTGAACTTGCTCTGTGCACACCAGCTTTAATAACCAGTTCATATACTTTTGCTATGTTTTCTGCTGACTCTTCATCACAACCGGAACTTACTTTTACAATAGATGTTAGTGTATTAACTTTATCTCCCGGATTGATTCTTTCCGGAGAAAAACCAACCTTAAAATCATCTACAAACTTTAATCCTGATTCTTTTTCTAAAACCGGGACACAATCTTCCTCTGTGGCACCAGGGTAAACCGTTGATTCGTATACTACATAATCTCCTTCCTTCATAACTTTACCGACCGTTTCCGACGCCTTTAAAACAGGCCCCATATCAGGTAAGTTATGATCATCAATAGGGGTAGGTACTGCAACGATGTAAAAATTTGCTTCTCTCAAATCTTCAATATTTGCCGTAAACTTTATATCGCAACCTTCAAATGCTTCTGCTGGTAATTCTCGGCTAGGGTCAATTTTGTTTTTCATCATTTCGACCCGATCTTCCTTAATATCAAAACCAATAACTGGTAATTTTTTGGCAAATTCAATAGCAATAGGTAATCCTACATATCCTAAGCCGATAACAGCTATTTTAGCTTCCTTATTTAATAATTTATTATACATTTATTTAAGTTTTTTACAAAATGGATGATAATCTCCCTTTAATCCCACAGGAGAAGCGTTTCTTATATTATATACAGTATTTATTGATGATTTTGTTTCTTCAAGTCCAAATCCCTGTCCTTGCATAATTTGTTGATAGGACAAGGTATGCAAATCCGTAAAACCTCCACTAAATTCAATTTCCTTGCAATCAACAGTAATTGATCGATAGGTTCTTTGACCATTCATTTTAATATTATCAGGAATATCATTATAATCCACACTCAAAAACCAACGAACGTTTGCTTTTTTTAATTTCAAATACCCGGCTGCTTTTGATTCTTCTGAAATATGTACAATATTTTCTTTAACATCTCCAAAAATCCATGTTAACATATCATAAAAATGAACACCAATATTAGTAGCAATACCGCCAGATTTTTGAACATTACCTTTCCAGGAAATATAATACCAGTTACCTCTTGATGTTATGTACGAAAGGTCAATATCATAGATCCTATCCTTTGGTCCTTTATCAATTTTGTTTTTTAGTTCAATGATGGACGGATGTAACCTAAGTTGTAAAATATTATTAACCTTTTTACCTGTTTCCTTTTCAATTTCCTGCAAGGCATCAATATTCCAGGGATTTAAAACAACAGGTTTTTCACATATTGCATCAGCCCGATGTCTTAGTGCAAAACGTATATGAGAATCATGTAAATAATTTGGAGTACAAATACTGACGTAGTCAATTTTAACATCATTGCGTTTGAGTTTATCGATATGACGGTCAAATCGCTCGTATTCAGTAAAAAAATCTGAATTAGGAAAGTAACTATCTATTTTACCAACACAATCAAATTTATCCAGGGAGGCTAATAAATTATTATTAGTGTCTTTTATTGCTCGTAGGTGTCTTTCTGCAATATATCCAGCCACTCCAATTAAAGCAAAGTTCTTATTTTTCTCACTCATCCTCTAAAAATTTGCGCAAAAATATTAATAAAACTATAAGTAACCTAAAAATTCATATCTTTTAAGATGTTTTAAGGCACCCATTAGACCAGTTTAAGAATTCTTCTTAGATAATCTCCATATCCACTTTTATAATACTTTTCAGCACTCTGCAGCAACTGTTCTTTGGTAATAAAACCATTCAAATAGGATATCTCTTCAATACATCCTATTTTTAGTCCTTGTCTTTTTTCTATAACACTTATAAATTCGCCGGCCTCCATTAACGATTCAAAGGTCCCTGTATCGAGCCATGCTGTTCCCCTGTTCATAATTCCAACATCCAGTTTCCCTTGCTCTAAATACCACTTATTGACATCGGTAATCTCATATTCTCCCCTCACAGAAGGCTTAATAGATTTCGCAACATCAACAACCTCGTTATTATAGAAATACAAGCCCGGAACGGCGTAATTTGATTTTGGGTATTGCGGTTTTTCTTCAATTGTTATGGCCTTGTTTTCTTTGTCAAATTCAACAACTCCATATCTTTCAGGGTCTGAAACCCGGTATGCAAATATTGTTGCTCCGTTAGGTTTTGTTTTACTTCTTAATAAAGAACCTAATCCTGAACCATAAAAAATATTATCTCCCAGAATTAACGCGACAGGTTCATTTCCAATAAATTTTTCACCGATAACAAATGCTTGTGCCAAACCATTAGGAATTTCTTGAATTGCATACTCAAACTGACAACCAAGCTGGCTCCCATCTCCTAAAAGTCTTTTAAATCCATTTTGATCTTCAGGTGTTGTTATAATCAAAATTTCTTTAATTCCAGCCAACATTAAAACCGAAAGTGGGTAATAAATCATTGGCTTATCATACACAGGCAATAGTTGCTTACTTACTGCCATTGTTAAAGGGTACAGCCTTGTTCCTGATCCTCCGGCTAAAATTATACCTTTCATTATGATCTTAGATTATATTGCTCATTATAATATTCTAAATAATCTCCGCTTATAATATTTGTTAACCAAACTTCATTTTCTAAATACCAATCTATGGTTTTTTCAATTCCTTCTTCAAACTGTAAGGTTGGTTTCCATCCCAGGTTATTTGATATTTTTGAAGCATCAATCGCATATCTCATATCATGACCAGCTCTATCTTTTACAAATGTTATAAGTTTTCCAGATTCACCAAGTTCTCTATTTAACTTTTTATCCATTACTTTACATAGAACCCTAATCAAATCAATATTCTTCCATTCATTAAAGCCTCCGATGTTATATGTTTCCCCTACTTTTCCTTTATGAAAAACAATATCAATAGCTTTAGCGTGATCTTCGACATAAAGCCAATCCCTGATATTTTCTCCTTTACCATATACGGGAAGTTGTTTTTTATTTTTGATATTATTTATAAATAATGGTATTAGTTTTTCTGGAAACTGATAGGGCCCATAATTATTTGAACAATTAGAAATAACAAATGGTAAACCATATGTATTATTAAATGCTCTTACAAAATGATCGGAGCCAGCTTTAGCTGCCGAATATGGCGATTTTGGATCATAAGGAGTATCTTCTGTAAACAATCCGGTTTCTCCAAGAGAACCATATACTTCATCGGTTGAAATATGGTAAAACAGTTTATTATTAAAATCTTTTCCCCAACTTTCTTTAGCCTGATTTAGTAATGCCAAAGTACCAATTATATTAGTCTGAGCAAATTCAAATGGATTTGAAATAGACCTATCAACATGTGATTCTGCAGCAAGATGTATTACCGAATCAATTTTATATTTAGTAAATATTTCCCTATTTTTTTCAATATCACAAATATCTCCTTTTATAAATTTATAATTAGGATAACTTTCAATATCCTTAAGGTTCTCTAAATTACCTGCATACGTAAGCTTGTCAAGGTTTATTATTCTATAATCAGAATATTTCTTTACAAACAACTTTACCACATGAGAACCAATAAATCCAGCTCCGCCAGTAATTAGAATATTTCTCATATTTTCATTAATAAAATTTTACTTTATATTATAAAATGACTTATACCATTCTATAAATCGCCCTACTCCTATTTTAATATCTGTATCAGGTTTATATCTTAAATCGTTAATTAATCCCGAAACATCAGCCCATGTCTTTTCGACATCTCCTGGTTGAATTGGTAGCATATTTTTTTCAGCTTTTCTATTTAATGATTTTTCTATTGCTTCAATAAAGTTCATTAATTTAACCGGTGAGTTATTTCCAATATTGTAAATTTTGTAAGGTGCAACCGATTCTGAAGGTTGTGATATTTTATCTTTACCTGTAGGAATATTCTCCAATACTTTAATAATTCCTTCAACAATATCGTCAATATAAGTAAAGTCTCTTTGCATGTTTCCATGATTAAATACATCAATAGGTTTACCCTCAATAATTGCTTTAGTAAATAAAAACAATGCCATATCAGGTCTACCCCATGGTCCGTAAACCGTAAAAAATCTCAGCCCTGTAGTTGGCATTTTAAATAAATAACTATAAGTATGGGCCATTAGCTCATTTGACTTCTTACTAGCTGCATATAAGCTTATTGGATGATCAACATTATCATTTGCTGAAAATGGCATTTGTGAATTTAATCCGTAAACGCTAGAACTACTGGCATATACCAGATGCTTTATAGAATTATGTCTACAAGCTTCTAAGATATTTGTAAAACCTAAAATATTACTGTTTATATATGCATGTGGATTTACCAAACTGTAACGTACTCCAGCTTGAGCCGCCAAATTAACAACGAGATCAAATTTTTCTTTATTAAATAATTCCACAATATTATCCTGATCCTCTAAGTTTAACTTAATAAAACTATATTTTTGATGCTTTTCTGATTGTATCAACCTATTATATTCTAAAGAATCTTTTTTTATACCAGATTCCTGAAGTCGACCATATTTGAGATTTACATCATAGTAATCATTAATATTATCTAAACCCACTACTGTATAATCTCTTTCCAATAATGCATTAGATAAATGAAATCCTATAAAACCTGCTGTTCCGGTAATTAATACTTTTGACATAGACTCTATTTTGATTTTTCAACAAAACCTTCTTTTAAAATATACCTTTCCTTACTTTCAAGACAAGTAGCAATTCCGCTTTCATCAAATTCCAATCGGTGCCCATACTCACTCATCCATCCTACTTGTTTCCCTGGATTACCTACCACTAAAGCATATGGTTTTACTTCTTTAGTAATTACAGCACCCGCCCCGATAAAAGCAAATTCTCCGATATCATTTCCACAAACAATGGTCGCATTTGCGCCAATCGATGCTCCTTTTTTTACAACCGTTTTTTCATATTGATCTCTTCTAATAACTGCGGATCTGGGATTAGTAACATTTGTGAATACCATAGAAGGGCCCAAGAAAACATCATCTTCACAAATAACACCTGTATAAATCGAAACATTATTTTGAACCTTTACATTGTTTCCTAAAATAACATCAGGAGATACTACAACATTCTGTCCAATATTACAATTGTGGCCAATAATGCAGTCTTTCATAATATGAGAAAAATGCCAAATCTTGGTTCCTTCTCCTATTTGACACCCTTCGTCTATTACAGCAGTTTCATGAGCAAAGTAGTCCATTATCTAATATTTTTCTATGATTTTTTAAATAAAGCCTGGCAATAAGATTTAGTAGAATTTATAATCTCCATCAGTTTTGGAGCAAAAAAAAATGTCTCTTTAAAGATATTTTTAATATCTTCCATAACATATTCATGTGTTATTTCATTTCTTAAATCTTTTATCCGACGAATTTCATCAACACTTTTAAACAACCTTCTTTTATGAGCACGGTTCACAACATCTATCATGGTTCCATGACCTTCAAATTCTACAGCATCAATACTCCTGAAAACCTTTTGGATTAGGATATCTACTACTCTTGCATACCGACTTGTAAGAGTTTCAAAAATATCGAACTCATCAGCAGTATAATTCTCTTTTATTCCAATTCCGGAACACTTTTTATAAGACCTGTTAAACCATGAAAGTGCGTCATCAAGAATATCAAGATTCTCTTTTAAATTAGCAATATAATCCTTTTGATTCCTCATTTTCAGTTCATTTAAGAATTACAATAAAATAGCATTCTCCAATGCAATACGAACAAATGGTTTTTTATCATCTTTAGCAATTATCATATCTATTTTTTGCTCTCCTATTTTTTTATACAACTGAACTTTTATCTTTAATTTATCACTAAAGCTAAGCTTTTGACTAAAAATCAACAAATCAATATCCCCTCCTCTTTTACTATCATCAGTTCTTGAACCATAAAGCCAAACTTCTGCATCTGAATCAAAACATTCAATTGTTTCTTTTATTGCTGATATTTCCTTTTCTTTTAATCGCACAAAATGACCTGGTCTGTAATTAACTTTATAAACCAAATAAAAAATCTTTTATCGAAAATACAATAAATTCCTGCTCTTCTTTGGTTATTTCAGTATGAATTGGTAAAGATAATACTGATTTTGATAACTTTTCAGTTATTTCAAAAGTTTCGCCATTATCTTTTATATAGGCTTTCTGTTTATATAAAGGAACAGGATAATATATCATTGTAGGAATCCCCTTTTCTTTCAAAAAATTCTGCAGATCATCTCTGTTAACGGTCTTGTCTAAAACAATTGTATACTGATGATATACATGATCTGTATAATTAGCAGCCTGGGGTATTCTTATTTTATCAATATTTCTTAATAAATCATTATAGATATCTGCAGCTTTCTGTCTGGCTAAAGAATATTCATCAAGGTATTTTAATTTAACATCTAATATTGCTGCTTGTAAACTATCCAGTCTGGAATTACAGCCTATGATATCATGATGATATTTTTTACTTTGACCATGATTGGCTATCATTTTGCATTTTTTTGCAAGGTCATCATCACTAATAAAAATTGCACCACCATCTCCATAACAACCTAAATTTTTTGAAGGAAAGAATGATGTTGTGCCTATATTTCCTATTGTGCCAGCTCTAACCGTTTTTCCATCCGAAAAAGTGTATTTAGCACCAATGGCTTGAGCGGTATCTTCAATTACGTATAAATTATATTTAGAAGCAATTTTCATTAAAGATTCCATATCAGCACATTGTCCATAAAGATGAACCGGAACAATCGCTTTGGTTTTTGAAGTTATTTTTTCTTCAATTTGATTTATATCTATTGTAAAATAATCAGGATGTACATCAATAAATACCGGTTCAAGTCTTAAAAGTGCAATAACCTCTGCAGTAGCGACATATGTATGAACAGGCAAAATAACTTCATCACCTGGTTCTAATCCTAAGGCCATTAAAGCTATTTGCAATGCGTCAGTACCATTCGCACAAGGAATAACATTTGTTCCACCTAAATATTTGGAAAGATTTTTTGCAAATTCCCATACCTTCGGACCATTTATAAATGCAGTAGAATCTAATACGTTTTGAATTTCATAATTTATTTCTTCTCTGATTTTTTCATACTGACTCTTAAGGTCAACCATTTTTATATTCATAAAGTTATTTTTTAAAGAATAAATAGTTTGAATATGGCATTAAAATTCTTTTTTATTTGTAAGTTTCTTTTTACTTGTTAACCAGTTATTTTTTACATATTGTATGAATTTATTTATCTTTTTTCCTAAAATCTCATATTCTTCCATAAGTTCTATTAAAGGATTATCAGGAAAATGAATATCACTAATCATATTTAATTGAGAAATGGCTTCATCACAAGAGCTTTGAGAGTATGTTAAAAATCTTATAAAGTCATCCTTATATCTTTTTCTTCCATACCCTTCAACAATTGTATCTTTTACACTTTTACTTGATCTTCTAACCTGGCTTCCTTGTTCATATAACTCGTATTTTGGCAAAGTCAAACTCATTTTATGAACTTTAGCGGCTAGTTTATAATCAATTTGATAAATTTCTAAATCTCTATAGCTTTTCATATTTTATTAAATCAAAACTAGAAACCTGCAACCAGTAACTATTATTTAAACTGTAAAAATAAAAAAAAGCCCCAATAAATAATCAGGGCTCTTAAAATTTACGTACAAAACTTATTTAGCATAGTTTATCGCTCTTGTCTCCCTAATAACCGTAATCTTTATTTGACCGGGATAAGTCATTTCATTTTGGATTTTTTGTGAAATCTCATATGATAGTTTTTCAGCATCCTCATCACTTACTTTTTCGCTCCCAACTATTACGCGCAATTCTCTTCCTGCTTGTATAGCATAAGTTTTCATTACTCCAGGATGTTGTAAAGCTAAATCTTCCAAATCTTTTAATCTTTTAATGTACGATTCAACAACCTCACGACGGGCGCCCGGCCTTGCACCAGAAATGGCATCACAAACCTGAATAATTGGTGATAACAGCGATGTCATTTCAATTTCATCATGGTGAGCTCCGATGGCATTGCACACCTCTGGCTTTTCTTTGTATTTCTCAGCGATTTTCATACCCAAGATAGCATGTGGTAATTCTGGTTCATCATCTGGTACTTTACCTATGTCATGCAATAATCCAGCTCTTTTGGCTAATTTTGGATTAAGTCCTAATTCCGACGCCATAATCGCAGATAAGTTAGCTACTTCGCGGGAGTGCTGCAATAAATTCTGTCCGTACGACGAACGATATTTCATCTTACCAATTAACCTGATTATTTCTGGATGCAATCCATGAATCCCCAAATCAATTGCAGTTCTTTTACCAACCTCAACAATCTCCTCTTCAATTTGTTTTTGAGTTTTTTGAACTATTTCTTCGATTCTAGCCGGATGAATTCTACCATCAGTTACTAGTTGGTGAAGAGCTAATCTTGCGGTCTCTCTGCGCACCGGATCAAATGCCGATAAAATAATTGCTTCCGGTGTATCATCTACTATAATTTCAACACCGGTAGCAGCTTCTAAAGCTCGTATATTTCTTCCTTCACGCCCAATGATACGTCCTTTAATTTCATCATTATCAATGTTAAAAACAGTAACAGAGTTCTCTATAGCAGTTTCTGTAGCAACTCGCTGAACAGTTTGTACTACAATACGCTTTGCTTCTTTACTAGCCGTCATTCTGGCCTCCTCCATAATCTCATTAATTTCAGACATAGCTTCGGTTTTAGCTTCCGCCCTTAAAGATTCAGTAAGCTGATTTTTAGCATCTTCAGCTGAAAGTCCTGAAATTGCTTCCAATTGTTCTACCTGCTGTTTGTGCATTTTATCCAGTTCTTCACTTCTTTTCTCAACCAAATCCATTTGTACCTGCAGGTTCTCTCGAATTACTTCGGTTTCCTTTCTTTTACGCTGATTTTCTTCAATCCTTTGTGAAAGTGAAATTTCTTTTTGTTTAAATTTATTTTCAGCAGTAATTAATTTATTCGATCTTTCATTAATCTCCTTTTCATGCTCACCCTTTAACTGAAGAAATTTTTCTTTAGCTTGAAGAATTTTGTCTTTCCTAATAACTTCAGCCTCAGCTTCTGCTTCCTTAATTATTTTTCTACTTTTGGACCTTAGAGCTTTATCCCATAAAAAATAAGACAAAAAACCTCCAATAACCAAAGCAGCAGAAGCAGCAATAATAACAATTATTGCTACCGACATTGCTCCAAATATTGTTGAAATAATCATATCTATATATATTAATTTATATTAAAAAACCCGTATTATTTTCTCTAATTCTCTAAAAACCCCAGATTAACATGGGTGGAGCTGCTATTCGAATTCGGCCATCCCCTGTTCCCGAAGGAATTCCGACGAATCGGAATGGGGCCCGCCCTCAATCAAATAAGCTTTACTCCAATTAGTAAAGTGTTGAGTTTCACAGACATTAAAGAAATAATACGGGCAAAATCGTAATTATATTTTAAAGAACGTTTAGTATTCTCCTTTTAAAAATTCATTTAATTCGTTATCCAACTCTTTCAATTCTTCTAAAACAGGTGATGCTTCTACATTTGTGTCACACTCAATAACCTTAATCACATATTGTAAAGCTGCCATAGCCAAGAAATCTTGCGTATCTTTATCCGTATATCTTTGTTTATATTGCAAGACCTTCTCATTTATCATTTTTGCTGCCTTACGAATTTTCTCTTCATCTTTTCTATCTATTTTTAGTGGATAATATCTATCAGCAACATTAACCCTTATTGATAATTTATCTTCCATTATCTATTCAGATTCTATCTGTTTAAAAGAGCAATACATTTGTCGATCTCCCGCACAATTCTATTTATCTTTATTTTTGCATCGTGGCTATCGCCCGTTGATGCAACAAGACTTTTTGCTAATTTAAGCTTATTATGTTTATTTTTCAAAAAGTCAAGTTCTGCTTCTTTATTTTTTAGTTGAGTATTATAATCTTCTATTTGTTTTTTTAATTCAGTATTTTCTGCTTTTAAATTATTGTACAAAGATAATAACTTTTTAACCTTATCCTTTAAAGTAATTACAATATCTTTTTGTTCAACTTCCATAAACATTTAATTAAAAGCAAAGGCAAAATTAATATAGCTAATGTTATTTTAAAAATATTAATTACGTATTTTTATTATAAAACAAATTAAATTTTAGATTTGTTGTTTTAAAACGTACATACTAATTAACCTGTATAAATTTATATAAAATAATGCAATATAAAAAGTCCGGTCTAATAATTTACTTAATTTCAATATTCTTAGCAACATTTGGTCAAAATAATAATCAAAATATAAATTTTGCATCTCCGGTTGATATACCTATATTTTTATCCGGTAACTTTGGAGAAATAAGATCAACACATTTTCATGCTGGTATAGATATAAAAACACAAGGAGTTATTGGAAAGAAAATCTATGCTGTTGAAGATGGATTCATATCAAGAATTAAAATTTCTATTAACAGTTACGGGAAAACCCTTTACATTACCCATCCAAATGGTTACACTACGGTTTACGGACATTTAAATAGTTTTATACCCGATATTGATTATTTTATTAAGAATCTTCAATATCAAAATGAAGAGTTTGAAATAAATTATTTTCCAAAACAAGACCAATTCGTTGTTAAAAAAGGTGACCTAATAGGATATTCTGGAAATACAGGAAGTTCTCTTGGCCCTCATCTGCATTTTGAAGTTCGCGAAACTAATAATCAAATTCCTGTTAACCCTTTACAATTTAACTTCGACATAAAAGACAATCTTCCTCCTGTTTTATATCATATATTTGTTTACCCTTTGGGCAATTCAAGCCATATTAATCAAAATAGACAAAAGAAAAGCTTTAAGCTCAAAAAGCATAATGGAACATATTCATTAGTAGATACAAATAAGATTTATTTATCCGGACAAATTGGATTTGGTATTGAAATGTATGATTATTTAAATGGCTCAAAGAATCGCTGCGGAGTCCATACTTTATCACTTTTTATTGATAGTCTTTTAATATACCAACATGTTATTAATAAATTTTCGTTTTACGAAGCTAGTTTTGTTAAAGGACATATTGATTATGCAGAAAAAGTAAGGTCAAAAAAAACTGTTCAGAAAATGTTTATATCTCCAAATAATAAACTAAGCATTTATAAAGCCAATAAAAATAAAGGAGTATTTACTTTTCAAGATGATACCACTTACAAAATACATCTCATAGTAACCGACACTTATGGGAATGAATCAGAGTTGAATTTCTATGTAACTGGGAAAGAGCCAAATCTTGAATATGATGAATTAATCTCGGATAATGGAAAACTAATGAATTGGGATCAGGAAAATTTATATGAAAATGATGAGATAAAAGTTCAAATACCGAAAGGGGCATTGTTTGATACTCTTTATTTTAAATATTCATCAAAACAACCCGAACTTAAAGCCTACTCCAGTTTACACCAAGTACATAACATATATACACCGGTATTAAAACCATATTCGCTTAATATCAAAACCAAGAATTTACCTGCCGAATTAAAGGAAAAGGCATTTATTGCCGAAATTCAGGATGATGAGATAAACTCCATTGGAGGAGACATAATAAATGGATATATTACCGGCCAAGCAAGATCATTTGGTGATTTTGTTGTTCTAGTTGATACTGTATCACCTATAATTAAACCATTATCAGATTTTAGTAACTTGCAAAATGAAGTAATAAAATTTAAAATTACTGATAAATTAACAGGTATTAAATCATTTAATGGTTACATAGATAATAAATGGGCTCTTTTCGAATTTGATCAAAAAAATGATTTACTATTTTATACAATTGATACAGCTAGAATTGAAAAAGGAATTGAACATGAACTGGAGTTATTTGTAATTGATAATTTGGACAATATATCAACCTATTACACCACTTTTTATTGGTAAAACTTTAATTATGAAAAAAAGAACACTATTTACCTTAATCGCAATTATTCTTGGAATTTGGTATTCATGTACATCTTCCAATGGAAACCCTGAGATAACAAAAGAAGAATTATATAATCATATTAAGTTCCTTGCAAGTGATTCTTTAAAAGGAAGATATCCAGGCACGCCTGAAGATAAGGTAGCTGCATTATACATTGCCAATGAACTTAAAAAAGATGGCTTAGAACTGATGTTCAATGAAGGTTTGCAAACCTTCGAAATAAGTGGAGGTATAAAAGCCGGTCCTAATAATCATTTATCTATCAACACAGTTGAATTCAAGTTAGGAGAAGATTTTATTCCCGTTGTTTTTAGTAAAAACAAATTTTTAAAAGCAGAAGTTGTTTTTGCAGGATATGGGTTCTTTATTAAACAAGGTGATTCGAAATGGAACGATTATAAAAATATTGATGTAAAAGATAAATGGGTTTTAATACTTCGAGGAGAACCTAAAAATCCTGAAACGGAATTTTCGTTTTCTATGTATAGCGGACTTCGTTCAAAAGCAATTACAGCTAAAGATCAAGGTGCTGCAGGAGTAATATTTGTTTCAGGAGAAAGATTCGATGAAGGTGATGAACTTTTAACACTTTCAAAACCTGAGGGAGAAATTGATATTCCTGTAATTCAAGTAAAAAGGGATATTGCTAATCATATTTTAAAGAAACATGGTAAAACTATCAACGAAATTGCATCAAACATAAAAAATGATCATAATTCTTTTTCAACAGAGGTTACCTTAAATGGACAAACAGAATTGATGGTTGAAGAAAAAGAAACTTTTAACGTTGTTGCAAAGCTTATAAATGACCCAAAACGTGAATACATTATCATTGGTGGGCATTATGACCATTTAGGATTTGGAGGGCAGGGAACGGGCACCCGAGCCCCCGGAGTTAATGAACCGCATTATGGTGCAGATGACAATGCATCTGGCGTAGCATCCATGTTAGAAATTGCCGAAAAACTTTCGAACAAGAAGGATAGTTTATATTACAACTACCTTTTTATAGCCTTTGGTGCTGAAGAAATGGGATTAATTGGTTCCAAGTTTTTTGTTAATAATTTGCCATTCCCGGATAGTTTGATAAAAGCTATGATAAATTTAGATATGCTTGGAAGAATGAAGGTAGACAGAAGTCTCCAAATTAGTGGTGTTGGAACATCTGTTGAAGGAGAATCTATTTTAAATGATTTAAACTCAGGTTATAATTTTAAGCTTGGTTTTTCACAAGAAGGATATGGACCATCCGATCATTCATCTTTCTATTCAAAAGATATACCTGTATTTTTCTTTTCTACAGGAGCGCATATTGATTATCACACGCCTGGGGATAGTCTTGGAAAGATAAACTTTCCAGGTCTTTTAGAAGCATCAAATTATATTTATGATTTTACGTTGGAGATTTCAAATCCGGATCAAATGATAACTTTCCAGGAAGCAGGACCTAAAATGCCTAGTGGCAACACAAGAAATCAAAAACTAAAAGTGACATTAGGTATTATGCCAGATTTCTCAGGAGTTGAAAAAAGAGGATTAAGAGCTGATTTGGTGATTAAGGATAAACCTGCCGATAAAGCAGGAATGTTATCGGGAGACGTTATTATAGCAATTGATGGATATTCGGTTAGTGACGTTTATGAGTATATGGAAAGACTGTCAAAGCTAAAAACTGGTCAGATTATAACTCTGGAGGTAATAAGAGATGATCAAAAAGAAGTATTAATTGTACAATTGTAAACTATGAAAAAGACATTATTTTGGACGTTAGCCATAATTATAACGTTAGCATCAGCCTATTATCAGCGAAAAACGGGACCGACTTATCCTAAGAATGTCGAGGTAGAACTTGAAAGCGAGATTGTTAAATTTAAACTACCAAGAAGTGGAGATTCAAATAAAGATCAGGAAATTAAAATTCCGCTTCAAGATAAATCCTATAGAGTAATATTGAATTATCGCCGTTATCCAATAAATGAACCTTTCCAAATGACTGATTTTGTGGCAGAGGAAGAAAATCTTGTTGCCTTTCTTCCAAAACAACCACCCGCAGGTAAATTAGAGTATTATCTCGTTTTTAAAGATTTGAGTAACAATATTATTTTTGAAACTGAACATGCAATTATCAGATTTAAAGGTAGTGTACCAGCTTGGGCTTTAATTCCGCATGTTATTTTCATGTTTGTTGCTATGCTATTATCCAATATTGCAGGCCTTTTTGCTATAGGTAAAATGGGAAAACATGTTTTATACGGTAAATTAACTTTACTATTACTTTTAATTGGAGGTTTAGTATTCGGACCCATTATACAATATTATGCATTTGGTCAAGCATGGACCGGTGTACCATTTGGATGGGATTTAACTGATAATAAAACATTAGTAGGAGTTCTATTTTGGTTGGTAGCAGTTTTAAGCAATAGAAAGAACCCAAAATACAGATATACTATAATTGCTTCTATAGTATTGCTAATTGTTTATATCATTCCGCATAGCTTATTTGGATCAGAATTGGACTATGAAACTGGTAAAGTCGTGACAGGATTTATAAAACTATTTTTCTAAAATAAAGAAAGCAGGACTGGAGTAGTCCTGCTTAAATTTCTTTTTCACTTTCTAGCCTATTCCTCAGGAGCTTCTTCAGCTTCTTCAGTTTCTTCAGCAACTTCTTCCGCTGGTTGAGTTGTATCAGCAACTTCTTCCATTGCTTCTTCAATTTCTTCAGCGGCCTCTTCCATTTCTTCTTGTACCTCTTCTACTGCTTCAGCAGCTTTTTCTTTCATATTTCCACAAGAATAAAAAGCTGTAAAACTTACAAGAGCTAAGGCTACCAGTAATAATTGTAATTTTTTCATGTTGTAATTTGATTTAATTATAATTTAGGATTCCTAACAAAAATAGCAAAATATTTAAAAAATCAATACGTTAACAATGGTTTTGTTTTTTATTTTTTTGTTAATATATCGATAATCAATAATCAAATTTAACATTAAATCCAGCCTTAAACCACCTGCCTGGCATTGCTATATTTCCTATATCTGAATACGACTTATTAAGAATATTACTGGCTTCTGCAAATACATTAACAATACTAAACCGGTAAGAGATTTTAGCATCAAATAACCAATAAGGATCAAATTCCTGATCACCAATATAATCATTTATGTTAAAATCATATTTTAAATAACTACCTGCTCTATCTTGATACCTGAACGACCATAGAAGTTTTAAATTTTTATAAATAGTTTGATTTAAATTAATTATCAAATTATGCTTTAAGTAATTTAAGGAGTATTTAGTATCAAAATTATTATTGTCAGTTGAAGCTTCCTGATCAATAAAAGTGTAATTTAATCGGATATTATCTACAGTATATTTGTTAAGATTTATCTTGTTATTAAAAGTAAATCCATTAGTTTTAACGTTAGTTAAGTTTTGTGTTTCCCATTTAAGATTTTCATCTGCCGAAATATCACGTACCCATTCAATAACATTACTAGCATCTCTTAAAAAATAACTCAAATGTGATTGCAGTATTTTATTATTATATTTTAATCCTCCTTCAAAGCTCCATGCTTCTTCCGGTTTTAAATCAGGGTTCCCTACGTTACTTGGTCCATTATAATATAAATCTGTAAAGGTCGGTAGTCGAAGAGATCTGTTTGCTGTTAAAAATAATCTAAAATAATTTTTAAAACTGTAACCTAAATCTACGCCCGGATATATATTAAAATCAAAATTATTGGTTGATACCCAACTTGCTAACACTCCTGCCGACATACTAAATTTTCCTATAAAGACGGTTTGCTCCAAAAAGTAATTTGATATGGTTCTTGAATAATTTCTTGAATAAAATCCATCCGGTTCACCAATTGCATTGATTGTATCATTCATTGATTCTCCCAAAACATTACTCCAAATGTTTTCTGAACGTAACTCAGCACCAAAAGAAGTAGTCCCAAGCTTTGTAGTAATTCGTGAATCTAATTTAATACCATAAACATCGGTTAAGTGATAATTATGTCCCGAATACCAGCTTGCCGGTTCGTAACGAAATAATTCAAATCTATCCTGATGCCTACGAAAATATACCGATGGTATTAATTTTATTTTATCTCCTGTTTCAAATTTTAAACTGGTAAACGTAGTTTTAATTTCTTCAAATTGATCAGGATATTCCGGAGTATAAAAACTATTCGCCCCAAACTCCTTATTTGTATAACCTATCTGGAAATCGACATTCCCATTTTTTGAATTAAAATTTGAATTGTAATATACATTATATTGACGGAAGTCTGTATTTTCTGTATATCCCTTACTTTCTGATCTTGAAACCGATAAAAAATGTTTTGTGTTTCCTAATTTATAAGAACTGGTAAAATTTCCTGAAAATAATCCAAAATCTCCAGCCGTAAATCCAACTTTGGTATAATTCTGTTCTGATTGATTTGTGATGATATTAATTGCACCGCTAAATGCATTAGGGCCAAAAACTCGCGAACCTGGTCCCTCTAAGATTTCTATTCGCTCTACGGAATTTAGGTCGATTGGAAGGTTTAAACTATGATGTCCTGTTTGAGGATCTGTAATGTTAACGCCGTTTAGAAGAATTAAATTTTGGTCAAAAGATCCGCCTCTTATACTTATATCTGATTGTATACCATTTGCTCCTCTCTGTCTAATGTCTAGTCCTGAGAAATTTTCAAGCAACTCATCAACACTTTGAACAGGCATTAGTTTTATTTCATCGTCATTAATTACGGTCACCATCCTGGATAATTGCGAATATATTATTGGGGCTTTTTGGGCACTTACAACGACTTCTTCTAAATCAAGGTTTTTTGTTATAGTTGTATCTGTTTGGCTTAAAACCTTAATTGGAAGTAAAACAATTGTGTATGACAATGCTAAAGTTGTAATTTTTATTATTTTCTTTAATGAATTAAAAACAGAATAGCTTTTTCTGTTCCAACGTTTAAATACTAAAGTTGAGTTTTCTGATTGTGTTTTAAATTGAGTTTTCATGTTAAAATATTATATTAATTAGTAAGCTTGCAAATTTACGTAAAATGCGTTTGAACTAAATTATACCTGTATATTACAAAACATTTTTAGAAAGGTTTATTTAGTTATATGGTAATTATAATTTGCTTTAGAAGCAATCATGTTTTTTAATAAATTACAATCGTCATGCAGCGTTAACTTTAAGTTAACGTCTTTTTAATGGAAATATGAATAAACAGGAAAGTATATACATGAATATCCATCAGGATATTATAGACCGGTGTAAATCGGGAGAGCAAAAGGCACAGTTTCAATTATATAAACTGTACTACAAAGCAATGTACAATACCTGCTTGCGCATTGTAAATGACAGTCTCGAGGCTGAAGATATTATGCAGGAATCGTTCTTAAAAGCGTTTGAAAAAATAAATTTCTATAAAGGAGAAGTAAGTTTCGGTGCCTGGTTAAAGAGAATTGTAATAAACCATTCTTTGGATGAATTAAGAAAGCGTAGGTTAAATACTAACTCTATTGAAGATTCGGTATATGAAATAAAAGAAGAAACTTATGAAGACCTGGAAGAAATTGAAGTAAAAGCTGATGAAATTCGCGATGAAATACTAAAGCTTCCGGAAGGTTATAGAATAGTTGTTTCGCTTTACCTAATTGAAGGATATGATCATGATGAAATAGGTAAAATACTTAAAGTGAGTAGTTCTACATCCAGATCGCAATTTGCAAGAGGAAAAAAGAAACTAATCGAAGGTTTGAAGAAAAAAGAAATTAAAAAAATAAACTAAATATGAAAAATCTAGATAAATTAATACAGGAAAATCGTCAAAGTTTCGACGTGTTCGAACCTGGAGATGGCCATTTTGAAAGATTTGAAGCTAAGTTAAAAGAATTCAATACAAAGGAAAAATCATTTACATTTGGTTTTATACTTAGGGCCGCTGTTGTAGCGGTTTTAGTCGTTCTATCGGGGCTTTGGGTTTATGACAATTTTAGTTCAAAAAACCAAAAAGGAATCGCTTTAAGTGAAATATCTGAAGAATACGGCGAAGTTGAAATGTATTATACTCATTTGGTAAATCAGAAATACGAGGAACTTCATCAGTTTCAGTTCATGGACAGTACTCAAAAAGTAATGTTAATACAGGAACTTAGTCAAATGGATTCTATTTATGAAAATCTAAAAAAAGATCTAACTACAAATCCAAACGACCAACGGGTTATTAATGCCATGATTAGGCATTATCAACTTAAAGTTGAAGTAATGAGTCACATATTAAATCAATTACAACAAGCACAAGATATAAATAAACAAAAATCAGAAAACTATGAAAGCACCAATATTTAAATCCGCTTTATTACTAATAACCGTCCAATTATTGGTAATAACCTCAGTATTCGCTCTGAGTGAAGAATTCTCTAAAAATTTGCAAAAAGATTTTGATGCAGATGAAAATACTCTCTTAGTTATTGAAAATAGGTTCGGAGATGTTGACATAAACAATTGGGATAAAGATCAAGTAACGATTGATGTTACTATTACAGTTGATCACAGAAATGAAGAAAGAGCTAAAGAACTTATTGATTATATTGAAGTTCATTTTAGTCATTCAGCTAATATCATTAAAGCAGTTACAGATATTGATGATAGATTTAGCAGATGGAATTCATTTACATCAAGTGATAACAAAGAATTTAGTATCGACTACAAAGTAAAAATTCCAAAGAATATTAAAATTGACATTGAAAACCGTTATGGTAGCGTTTTTATAAACGAAATTGATGGTCATGCAAAAATTGCTGTTAAATATGGTAATTTAAAAGTAAATAAAATGACCAGAGGAAAAACAAAACCTTTTAATGAAGTTTATCTTGGTTATTCAAATGGAATAATTGAAGAAAGTAACTGGTTAAATCTTACGTTAAGATATTCAAAGCTGGAAATTGAAGATGTAAGGGCTTTGATGGCTGCAACTAAATATTCAAAATTATATGTTGATAAGGCTAGTTCAATTGTTTGCGAATCAAAATATGATGAATATAGATTAGGGAAAATTACAAACTTTGTTGCCAGTTCAGGTTACACTGGATTCGATATTAATGAAATTTATAAAAAGCTTGAATTTGATAATCGATATGGGAGTATAGATGTAGATTACGTTGCGGCAGATTTTGAAAAAATCAGCATTGAAAATGAATATGGAAACATTGACATTGGTATCGATCCTGGCGCATCTTACAACATAAAAGGTTATGCAAGATATGCTGATATTGATTACCCGAATGAAGGTAGAGTAAGTAGAATTAAGGAAAGTACCTCATTACAAATTGAAGGTTTGGTGGGAACGGATAGTAACACTAAATCCTTTGTTGAAATACAAACAAAATACGGGAATGTGGATTTGGAGTAACCCGAATATAATAACCAGAGATAAGAGATTGGAATTTCCAATCTCTTTTTAGTTTATGCATGTTTATATAAAAACAGAATATTTACAACATGAGATAAACCAGGATTGACAAAATTATTTTTTCTTTAATATTTTTTCATATCTTCGAAATTTAAACAACTCCTTTATTATAGCCTTGCAAATTGATAGAGACATAATTATTGATTTTCTGTTTGACACTCTTCCAAAGGAGGAAATGTCAAAAGTGGCAAATGCCATACTTTCAGATGATGAATTAAAGAAAATTTACGAAGAAGAAAAAAATAAAATCATTACACACCTTTATGTTGATGATGAATTACCACCATACGAACGTATTGAATTTGAATACAAATTAAAAAAAGACAATCAGATCTCAAAAGAAGTGCAACTGCAAAAAGGAATTAACAATTCTATAGAAAATCTTAATCTGAAAGAAACACTTGAAGAAGCTTATAGAAATAGCAACCAAAGGAAACATCTTTTCTCGCCAATCTTATTTGAGAATAGGAAATTTAAACATTGGTTAGTAGCTGCTTCAATAACCATCCTTCTTATTTTTGGAGCAGGAACAACTTATCATTTTCAAACAAGGGATTCATTAGAAAACAGGCTGTATGCGAAGTTTTATGAGCCTTACAATTATGATGATAACTATATATTAAATAGCAGTTCGTTCAGTTTAGCCAAACAAAAATATAAGGAAGGTGATTACATGAATGCCTTATTACTTCTAAAGAAACAACCATCATTAATAACTATCGAAACTGAAAGAGATTTCTTAATCGGATTATCATTAATGGAAATTGGCAATTATGATACCGCATCAAAATATTTCGCAAAGGTCCTTTTGGAGCAAAAGGAATTTGAACACATTCCACAGGTCAGGTGGTATCTGGCACTTTGTTATTTAAAAGGGGGAGATACTGATAAAGCTGAAGAAACTTTTGGTATTATCGTAACTAAGAACAGCTATAACTATAAAAAAGCTAAAAGAATATTAAAAAAGCTTGGCAATTGATTTCCTTTTCTTCATTAAAAAAAATAATACTCCTATCATACTAATTATGTAAATCAATCTCTTTAGGTACCAATTTTTATATAATTCCTTTTGGTTGCCATTTATTACAATTCCTGCCCAAAAACGCGGATGAGCAGATATCGGGTCGGTCTGTTCAAGATATCTTAATTTAGCAAGCCTTAAGGCTTCATCTTTTCGCATTCCTTTTAGCAGATTCAGGTAAAAAGAATTTAATATGTTATTTGTTGCTTTTTGGGGTGCTAACCATAACGACATAACTATCGATTCGCTTCCGGCATACATGAAACTCCGGCTTAGGCTCAAAACACCTTCTCCTTTGGATAGTTTCCCACCCCCGGAATAACACGATGCTAAAACGACAAGTTTAGCATTTATTTGCAAGTTATATACTTCCCAGGCGTGAAGGTAGCTGTCATTTAAAGAATCATCCGGTTCGGATAAAATTAACTTCGAATTGGCAGGGTTGAGCGTATCTTCAAAACCATGCGCATAAAGTTGTATAACATCGTATTTGTTAGAGTATTCCTTAAATTTCTGTTCTGTTGCTTTTTCTCCTGTTAAGGATTTTCCTAACATTAATAATGCAATCTTCCTTACGCTTTTTAATCCTAATGGCATATGTATTAAGGAATCTTTCGAGTTTTCGTAACCGGGTGCAATTCCCAAAAATTTGAATCTGTTATTTTGTAATGCGGTTAAACTGTTTTTATATAATGTAGCAGAATATGCATAAGCTATCGGGTATTTCTTTAATAAAAATGGTTCTTCGCGGTAATAAAGTTCATCAACACTCTTATAGGGTTTATCAACAAGTACGTCAAATGAAATAAAGTTCATTTTATCATCCGGAATTATCAGCAGGTTTTTGTTTTGCAATAAAGGTTCTACAGGGAAAATAAGCTTCTTATAAAGATTATATGCCGAATTTCTGTATAAACGATAGTTGGATGTATGGTCCCGGTGCAAAACGGTTTTGTAGAAATCAAGGCTGGAATGAAATACACTGTCGGTGTCCTGTTTTAATAGTAAAAATGTATCCTGCGTAACAACAAAAGTATAAAGTGAACTATCTCCTAATACATACTCCAGAATAGCTTCTTTTTTATCGATGGACTGTTGCAGTTGATTGATACTGACAATTTCCTGATTGTATTTTTGCTTATAATATTCAGGGTAACCGGATTCAAGTTTTTCAACCAGGTTTTCGAGCTCTTGTGTTAAACTAAATATTTTTTCGTTCCATTTGTCTATTTTTACCCTATCAGGAGTTTCCTGTTTGCTTTCTTCTTCCATTTGCATCCTGATACTGCCAATTTGCTCTTTTAACCTTCGCTCATAATTTCCTAAACTGTCGGGCACTCCTGCAATCCCCCGCGCTGCCTCTTCATTTTTCAGTTCCCTTAAAACAGCATATTTGCTAAGTTCTGCGTACTTAAATGCAATTTCGGCATATTTACCATCACCGTTAATTTCATACAAAGAATTGGCAATGTTTATTATCGACAGGTATATATCGTGTTCTTGTGATGCGAGTTGTAATTTTGAACTTTCGTACAAATATCCCGTTCGTAACTGTTCAATAAAACCAACCGTGAGCTCTAAGGTAGAAAGAGCTGTTTTTAGATTAATTTCTTTATCTTCAAGTTCTGCTAACTTTTCAAAGGCTTGTGCTTTTGCTTTTAAAATATCAATTAAATCTAGGTCGGGAAATACATCCGGCCACGGGTTTACATAAATGGAACGATCATTGAAATCATATATTTTGGAAATTAATGATTGCTGGTAATAGTGTAGTGCTTGTTTGTAATTCTCCTTCTTGTAATGTAATTGCCCTAAGTTTTGTACACATAAAGACGTGTATGGATGTTTTTCGCCAAGCATTTTAATTAAGATTTTATGAGCTTTCTGGTAAAGCTGTTCACTTTTTGAAAAATATCCTGTTTCAGAATAAAAAACAGCATAATTAACATAAGCCATTGCGGTCATGTAATGCTTTTCTCCGAACTCTTTTTTATATGATTCAATAGCCTTTTTAAAATAAATATTTGCTTTATCCAAGCTGTCAAGGTTTTGATAAATTAATCCACAATTATAATATGCATTCCCAGCAATTTTAATTTGGTTTTTTTTAGCAATCTGTATACTTTGCAAACTTTTTTTTAAAGCGAGATTCATTTGCCCAGATTTATAATAGGTGTATCCCTGATTAAGATAATTATTTACAATCCAATGGTATTTATTTACCTTGTCACTTTTTTTAAGTATTGATAGTGAACTTTCATAATAAAAGATAGCCTTTGAGTAATCTCCTGTTAAAGAATAAATCATGGCAATGTTTCCATTAATAACTGATAAAATGTAATCATCATCGGTAAATTCCAGTGCCTTATTATAATAATTAATTGCTTTAGATAAATTACCCTGCCTTTTAAATATCACCCCTAACCTATTAAAAACTTTGTAGTAAGCAGGCTGTATATCATTAGGCATTTCACCTTTTAACAAAAGAATTTCATTTAAACCATCAATAGCTCCGTTATAATCCCCTGACTGATATAGAACTTTTGTACTATCATAAAGCTTGGTAAGATAATTTTTATCAGTAAGTTGTTGTGCTCCTAACTTTGATACACTAAGGAATGTATTGATCAACAATAAAATAATTAGTTTGAAAATCAAGGAATTAAATTGTTGTTTAAAAGAATTCATTATATTTTGCCCGTGTTCTTAGTTAGAACAAAAATAAGTTTAATTTAAATTTTATAATTATGAAAACAAGAAAAAAAAGAAAAGTGAAAAAAGGATTCAAAGTATTCAGTATCCTTAAAACAAAAGAATTATTGCAAATCAGAGGTGGTGATGGAGCCCCAACAGGGAATGATAACGATTTTGATTAGTACTATTAATCATTGTTGTTTAATCCATCCTGTTGGTTGGCCAGTGTCAATAAGTTAAGGAATATTCACCCTCTGTCCTTTGGACAGGAGGATAGGGGGTGAGCCTTAATTAATTACCATACGCCGGTTGACAGGTTAAAATCTTAAATTATGAAAACAAGAAAAAAAAGAAAAGTGAAAAAAATGGCAAAAGCGGTTCAAATTCTTAAAGCAAAAGAATTGTTAAATATCAGGGGTGGTGGAGACCCAACAGGGAATGATAACGATTTTGATTAATTGCATAACCATATTAAACTAACCGGATTGTATTATTGGAGCAGTTTAAAAATTTAACTGCTTATTTAATCAGAACAACAGGTAATGTGGGAAACCAAACCTTGTTGAAAGGAAATTGGTAGTATCTAAATAGTGTAAAAGGTTCGGAGCAATTCGAACCTTTTATACTGTTTACTTTTTTAATTATCTGCTTGATTGTGCCCTGAAAATACCTTCTTTTCAAAACCAAATGCTTTCATCATTTTTTCAAAGATATCCGTGTTTTCATAAATCCCACCAAATTCTTCAGCACCAGGGCCATAAGCGAAAACCGGAACCATGTTCGAAGTATGATGCTCTGTTGAAAAATGAGTTTCAATGGTTCTGGTTTCCATATTGCCTTCAACTATTGTAAGTCCTCCAGTTTCGTGATCAGAAGTAACTATTAACAAGGTTTCACCATCTGCTTTTGCAAACTCTAGCGCTTTTGCCACCGCATTATCAAAATCAATAGTTTCAGTGATAACATAATCGATATCATTATCATGTCCTGCCCAATCAATTTGAGATCCTTCAACCATTAAGAAAAATCCTGTATCATTTTTCTTTAAAATCTCGATAGCCTTTTGAGTTGATTGCGGAAGCATATCTCCTCGTCCATTTAATATCTCGGGATTATGACCTTCTGCTGTAAACACAGCATATTTTCCATCATTTCTTGTATTCAGATTTTCGATACCGTTCACAATATTATATTTTCTCTGCCTTAGAGAGTCCAATAAATTCAAACCGTCTTCTCGTTGCACAAAATGTTTTCTCCCTCCTCCGATGAATAAATCAATATCAACATCTAAAAAATCGCGCGCTATATTTTCATAATTATTTCTATGTAGCTCATGAGCAATAAACGATGCAGGTGTTGCATGTAAAATTGAACTTGTGGAAACTAATCCGGTAGCTAATTTATATTCCTCAGCATATTCCAATATAGTTTTAACTGCATTACCTGCAGTATCAACACTAATACTTTGATTGTTAGTTTTAACTCCTGTTGCTATTGCCGTTCCTGCCGCTCCGGAATCGGTAATATAATCAGATGCGGAGTATGTTTTTTGTAACCCAACAACTTTAAATTTTTCCATATGAAGAGGTTTCTCTGAAACAGACATTGCCGCATATAGTTGACTGACACCCATTCCATCACCAATCATTAATATTATATTTTTTGCCTTTTGGGTCTGAATTTGGTTTGTTTGGTCTTGCTTACATGAAAATAGTAAGGCAAAAACGGCAAGAACAATTATGATTCTTTTCATTTAATTTTTCGAGTTTAAAAGTTTTTCATCTTTATTTTTAGCTTTTTCCCACCAATCCTTTGGAATTATGGCCCATTCATTCTTTAATTTAGGATCAATGGTTTCTTTATCTTCAATATATCTCATCAAAAAATATCTAATATCTTTATTTGTGGAATTAATAATTCGTCCTGAGAGCTCATCTTTATCTAAGCCAACCCCAACTGTAAAATGGCCTCCCCCTCCGTTCGCTCTATAGCTATTAACTGCAACAGTATAGGTGCTATCTACGAAAAATTCACGTCCATCTGATAATGTTGAAATAGTAACCTTTTCATTTATCGGTCTGGTTATATCTATTGTATAATTAATTCCGGATGCTACATCAAAATTATAGAATGACTTTTCAAGTTGATATGATTGATACCTCTCCGAAAATATCATTTCTCTGTTGTTATCTCTTTTGAAATAAAGAAGGTGATCATTTTCATTATTCATAGTATTAAACCAATAAGCGAATGAATATTCAAGATATTTATCAATTTCACTACCAGTTAAATTAATTGTATAAAGAAAATTCTCGTATCGGTATAATTTAAACATATCTCTTACATATACCGGACCCTTTTCTATAACTGCATTAAAAGACAAGGGCGCTGCAAAAGAAATATCCGCATTACTCCTTATGAACTGAACTTCATGGATTAAATCCAAAAATTCGGATGGACCATATAACGCTTTATGCGCATAAACATCCTTTTCAAAAACACCTACCTGTTTTGATACAAAATCTTTAACTTCCTTAAATTCTTTTTCAAACTCTAAATTAAATAAAGAGTCTGCTTTATAATCAGACATCTCAACTACGTTTCCTTTAATATTTTTTTCATATTTACCTTCCGAATCTAAATTAAATTCAACTGTAGCCGTTGCAACTTGCTGACCATGTGCACCAGGTCCTAAAATCAATACATCATCACCATTTATATTTTTCACGGTATTGTTCCAAGTTCTGTGATCGTGCCCAATGAAAATAACATCAAAACCAGGTACCTGCTCTGCTACTAAAACAGAAGCATTTTCATTTTTATAGGTATTCTTATCATTGTTACCATACTTATAATCATAACCTGCATGAAACAAACCTACTATCAAATTAGGTTCTTCTGTTTCAAGAATTAGTGGAATCCATTTTTTTGCAGTAACAATCATGTCTTCAAATTCCATTCCTGACCATAATTTTTCAGGCAACCATTTGGGAATACCTGGAGTAATGAGTCCAAAAACTGCGATTTTAAACCCATCTTTATTAATAATGGTATAGGGTTCAAAATAAGGTTCTCCGGTATTTGTGTCAATTGCATTAGCAGCTAACCACGGGAAATTAAAATCCTTTACTAGTTTATCATAAACCAGGGGCCCTGCTTCAATATCATGGTTTCCAATGGTTGCAACATCATACTCCATATAGTTCATTACTTCAGAGCAAATATGTTTATCTGATGTATTTTCAAAATTATAATAATATACAACAGGTTGTCCCTGCAGTATGTCTCCATTATCCATCAAAATAACATTGTTATTGCCTCTTAATTCTTTTACATAAGAATGTACTTTTGATAAAGACCCTGAAGAATTTCTATCATTTACAAAATCATAATCGAATATTGCTCCATGTACATCACTAGTTTCAACTAAAATCAAACTATAAGAATCTGTTTTTGGAGAATCAGAACATGAGTAAAGGAAAGTAAAAAATATTACTGATATTAATAAAAAATAATGGTGTTTTGAGTTATTCATTTTATTGAAATATAAGTTCCGTATAAGCTGTTTTTAGATTTTATAAAGAAACAATATAATTATAATTTGGTTCTACAAGGATTCTTTAAATTAATGTTAACAAATTTAATGGAATTAATTTGAAATAATTAGATTTCTTTAATCTCGGTTGGAATCGTGACGTAAAATATAGTTACTTTGTTAACTTCTGAATCCAACTAAATCTCCACTCCCAATTGTTCTATTAAGCTTTTTGCCGAGGATAATCCCATATCCGTACCTTTAAAATAATTGAATTATTGGTTAGAGCCTTGTAAAACATCTTAAAAATTCTGTCATGGCATTTGGGATCAATTAATCCTTAAGTATAACTAAAAGGCTTTCAAGTTCTAATTGAGATGAAGCTGCACGATTTACGGGAGAGTGCAAGGTATCAATAATGCTCTTACAACTTTCACAACAAGATAAAAAATTAATTATCTATCAATCAAATATATTGTTTCTTTATTCTTAATAGCTTAGATTAAGTAATATTAAATGATTTTAAAATAGGTCAACAGAAATATTTTGGATAAAGGCGGTATAAGTAACTTCATTTTCCAAGATGGCTCTTGATAGAATAATAATTACGGGAATATCTTCTCCTTCACTATCCGTAATTTCTATTTCTCTGCGCTCTCCTACTAGTTTATCGGCCTTTGGATCAAGAAATGATTTAGTAAACTCATTATTATAATCGGCTTTAGAAAACAATTTTTTTATGTTTCTACCTAATACAACATCACGCTCCAATTTCCAGAGCTCTTCAGCAGCCTTATTAAAGAACTTAACTACACCATTTTGATCAATAGTTATAATTGCATCTGCAGCTCCTTCAAGAGTTCTCTCATTACGTAATTTTGCTTGTTCTACTTCTCGAATTTGTTTTTCGGCTTGAATCTTATTTTGTTTTAATTGCTCTTTTAATTCAGCTCTTGATTTATTTAATTCTCCCTCTTGTTTTTTAAGAAGTTCTGTTTGCTTAAGAGTCTCCATTTCCATTAGTTTTTCCTTGGTTTCGTCATAACCAATAAAAATCACTTTAGAAATATCATCATACATATCGCGCACCGGCGATAAATTTAATTTTAACCAAAGGCTTTTATCTTCTTTTGTTCTATGTCTTAATGTACCTTCCCAAGATTCACCCAATGAAACTCTTTCCCAAATTTCACGAAGCTTATTCAAATCTGACTTATCAATAAAATCAAAAATTGTTTTTTCTTTTAGCTCGTAAAGAGAAAACTCCATAAGGTCTACAAACTTATTATTACATTCCATTAGATCGCCTGTTGGAAGAAACTCAACCTTTATACTCGATTGATTTAACGCATTTATTTGTGCTTCATGATCAAGACTAACCTTACGCTGCTCTGTAGTATCAATAGCTAAAAACAAAATCTTTTCAACGCTTCCATCTTCTCTTCTCATACAAGTATAGGTAGACATTGTCCATAAATCATGTCCCTGTTTGGTTACGTGTTTCATGAATCCTTCGAAGTGTTTTCCTCCATTTGCAAGGCTATTCCAAAGCTTATTAAACCAATTTCTATCTTTCTCATTTATAAACATCTGGATGTTTTTTCCTTCTACATCCGAGTTGCTCTCATAACCAAGTTTTTTCAAAAATTTGGTGTTTGCATAAATCAGTGTACCATCATTTTCGTATTCCGCTCTTATTAATGTATGGTTCACTGCATTTGTGAAAGTTATAAATTTTTCACTTTGTCGGGCAGCTTCTTCTTGCGTAGCTTGCAACTCTTCCATATTTTGCCGCATTTGTTCTTCTTGCGCAGCAAGTATTTCTGCTTGTTCCTGAGAATCCTTTAAGAGCTTTGCAGTCTTTGTATTAATTTTTACGTTAGAAATTGTTGATCCAATGCTCTCAGCAATCTTCTCGACAAAATCAACAGTAAATCTTTCTATATTATGAAAGGCACCTATTTCAAGAACACCATGTACCTCATCATTAAATTTCAATGGCACAACCAGTAAACAAGTAGGAGTAGCTTCACCTAGTCCCGATGTAATGTGGACATAAGTACTCGGTATGTCTGTCATGTATATTGTTTCTTGCTCCAATATCGCTGCTCCTATGGCTCCCTCGCCCCATTCGACTCTTTTATCTGCGAATTTTCTTCTTTCGTAAGCATAACAAGCCGTCATTCTCATATGTTTATCTGCTTCATTTTCATCTTCAATAATAAATAAAGCACCCTGATTTGCATTTATATATTTTATAAGATTACTTATCAGGTTATATGAAAGTTCTTCAAGATTATCCGTATCTTTTCGTAAAATCTCACCAAATTTTGCCAATCCTTCTGCAATCCAATTTCTTTGGTTATCTTCGTTACGCCTTTTTTCTTCTTCATCGCGATTCTTTTTTAAATTATCTCTCAGATCAAGAATTGATTGCCCTAATACGTCGTCTGCTCCTTGAACCTTATAATCGGCATCAATATTACCTAAACGTATTTTTTCGACAAATCGAAATATCTTTTGGTTTTTGTCGAATTCTTTTTTTAAAGAAGAATGTAAAGCCTCTGAAGCTGTTGCGTATTTTTTACTTAAAACATATGCATAAAACGCAAGCACAAATGGTGCTAAATCTAAAATTAAGTATACCGGATTATTACGGTGTAGTTCAGCAATCTCAGAAAAACTTACTTTTTTTATAAAAAAATCTACAATTAATATAAATAATACCGTTAATAATCCAACAACAAATCCGCTAATTGTATATTTAAAGATTATTGCTTGAGAGTTTCTTTCCTTCATTGATTGCTTTAAATTTATAGGCAACTAAAAATAATAATATTTTCAACAAATCTTCTAAAAATAAGCGACAATTAAAAATCTTTGCTTTAAAAATTAGATTTTATTAATAAACGATTTTTTTAATTAACAGTTTCAAGAAGGTAAACCGAAATTTTTTCTAATGGTAATACTTTATCCGCTGCCTCAAGTTTTATCGCTTCTTTGGGCATACCAAAAACAATAGAAGTTTCCTGATCTTGAGCAATCGTTTTAGCTCCTGCTTGCTTCATTTCAAGCAATCCCCTGGCTCCATCATCTCCCATACCTGTCATAATTATTCCAATTGCATTAGCACCAGCATATTTCGCTGTTGAACGAAACAATACATCAACCGAAGGGCGATGGCGATTAACAAATGGCCCGCTTTTTACTTCAACATAATATCTTGCACCGCTTCGTTTAACCATAGTATGAAAATTTCCAGGTGCAATTAAAGCTCTGCCTCTGATAATCGAATCTCCGTTTTCGGCCTCTTTTACAGTAATTTGGCAGATTTCATTTAATCTATTTGCAAATGATTTGGTAAATTGTTCGGGCATATGTTGCACCATAACAATTCCCGGGCAATCGGCGGGTAAACCCTGCAAGAAAGTAGTTATGGCTTCTGTACCTCCTGTTGATGCTCCAACTGCTACCACAACTTCAGTTGTTTTTATCATACTGTGTTTACTGGTTGGAGGAATTATTACGTCAGCTGAATATTTGGGAACTACTTTTATTGATTGTGGTTTGTTAGTTTTACGTCGAATTTTAGCATGAGCAGCACCTTTAACAGCTTCACAAATTCTAATTTTTGATTCCCGAATAAATTCCTTAGTTGATAAAAAAGGTTTTGTTATAATTTCAACAGCACCATACTCAAGTGCTTTAAATCCGGTCTCCGTTCCTTCTCCCGTTAAACTTGAAATAACAACTACTGGCATTGGGTGTTGGCTCATAATCTTTTGCAAGAAAGTTAAACCATCCATTCGTGGCATTTCTATATCGAGCGTAATTACATCCGGAATCTCTTGTTTTATTTTTTTTGCAGCAACAAAAGGATCTGAGGCCGTGCCCATAACTTCAAGCTCAGGATCAGAATTAATAATTTCCGTAAGATTTTGACGAACTACAGCAGAATCGTCCACAATTAAAACTCTGATCTTCTTTTTATCCATGCAATATTCGTTTAATTGGTCTTATGTTAAAATTACAAAAAAACATTTACTTTTTTATTTTCTTAATTTCTCTTTTTACATATCGTTGTTTGATTTCTCCGGAAACTGTATTCATAATAATCTTTCGCCCATATTTTCCTCCAACACTCGAGCTAACAATAGGAATTCTCAATTCTTCCAAGGTTTCATGTGCCAATTTAATATTTCTTTCTCCTATTTGAAAATATTGAGTTTCCGTATCTAAAACTTCACCGCCACCAAAAACTTTAGCAACGATATGGTTCTTTTTGGAGCCAAAAGAAATTATTTTATCCAGTAATTTTTCTATTGCTATGTTTCCATATTTTGGAGATGCTAATCCTTCTCCATTCCATAGCGGTAACATATAATGTGACATTCCTCCATACTTTAAGATAGGGTCCCACATACATACAGCCACACACGAACCTAAAATCGTACTTATGTTATAAGGCTCTTTTGATGCAAAAATTGCAGAAGGATATAAGAAATAAGAAGAAGTATTTTCCATAAAAATTATTTAAAATGTTTCTTTTTCGCCTTCATCATCTTCAAAGAATAGCTCATTACCATCTAATGCAAATCCTTGAGTATCAATTTCTGATTCGGGAATTGTAACGGTGAATTCAGAACCTTTATCAAGTTCACTTTCAAGTTCAATTTTACCATCAAAAAGATCAATCAGCGCTTTATTCACTGATAATCCTAATCCGTGCCCTCTATTTAATGAGTTAATTCCTGAATCAAGTCTTTTAAACCGATCAAAAATGATTTTTTTATTCTCTTCAGATACACCGCAACCAAAATCTTTTACTGAAATCATTAAGCTTTTATCCACAATCCAAACTTTTAAAATTATCCTGCTTTCATCATCACTAAATTTAATCGCATTAAATAACAGATTTGCAATTATTAATCTCAACTTTTCAGCATCTGTTTTAAAATAAAAAGGATTTTCAATGGAAGATTCTATTTTAAAATCTAGTTCAACTTTAATATTCTTCTTATCTGACTCATAAGTAAATGATTCAACAATACTTTCAACTAATTGTAAGATATCTACATTTAGCACCTCCGGTAAAACTTCTCCAGCTTCCAGTTTTGCTGCAACAAATATGTTTCTTAACTGAAAATCCAGATTAAATGCTTCTGAATAAATTAACGTAACCATTTTATGCACTTCACTCCAATTTTGTTTCCCAACTTTTATAATGTTTTTTGACAATGCCAAAATAGATGCAAAAGGGTTTATAATCTCGTTGGTAATATTTGAGATAAAATGACTTTTTAGGGCTTCAGATTCTTCGAGTTTTTTATTAACTTCTTTCAGTTCTTTATTGAGTTGTTGAACTTCCAAAAGAGCTTTTTTTGTTTTATCGAAGCGCTTCATTAGTTCTTCGATTAGTTCGTGATCTTTTAATTCGCTCATAGTTTTTTATTTAATTTCTTACGAAAATTGTGGGTTTTATTTGCTTTAAAGGTAAATTCATTCCTAAAATAGATTCCGAATGTCCGATAAATAAATATCCTCCTGATTTTAATTTTTGACACAATCTATTTAATACCATTTCCTGGGTTTCTCTGTTAAAATAGATCAAAACATTTCGACAAAATATCACATCAAAAACATCTGCAACATTATATGATGAATCCATAAAATTTAAACGTTGATATCTTATCTTATCTCTTAATAATTTAACAACACGAACAGTTTTGTTGTCTTTATTTTTACTTTTTAAGAAATACCTTTTTTTAATGTTCAGAGGAATTACATTAATCCTATCTTCTTTATAAATTGCTGTATTAGCCTGTTGAAGTATTTTTGTTGAAATATCAGTACCTAAAATATCATAATCGAAACCGGAATATTCATATTTAAATTCGTTCAAGGTAATTGCAATTGTATAAGGTTCTTCACCACTTGAACAACCTGCACTCCAGGCTTTAAAAATGGCTCTTCTTTCCTTTTCTATGAAATCAGGTAAGATTTTATTTCTGAGAAAATCAAAATGAACCGGTTCTCTGTAAAAATCTGTTTTGTTTGTACTAACAGCATCGAGCATATGAACGATTTCATTTTTTTGTCCCTCATCACTAAAAACAAAATCGGCATATTCCTTAAAACTAAGTATTTCTAATTCTCTTAATCGTTTTTGTAAACGACTTTGCAACATAATCTTTTTAATGGGAGGCATTTTAATTCCCGATTGTTGAAAAACAAATCTACTCAGACGATTAAAATCATCATCTGTCATTCGTGCATTAAAAATTTTATTTAATAAAGGATCCACCATTTTTTATTTCAGTTTTAAAAGGGGGTGTCCAAAAAGTACAATAGTTAAATCTTGTTCTTATTTTTTACTTTGAGTAACTTTGTGTCTTCTCTGTGGTTCTCTGTGTAACAGCCTTTTATAATTATACCACAAAGTTTCGCAAAGCAGGCACAAAGAACACTAAGACTTTTTGGACACCTCCTGTTTATTAATCCAAAGAATATAATTACTTAACCCTAACCTTTAATTATAAACCCTTTAGACTAACTTGAATTTAATCAAAAATTTTCGTAATCACCATTTATCTTTTTATCATTCATTTGCATATCAATACCAGCCGTTCTGTTATTACTTACCTTAACCTCTATTTTAGTTTCTTTAGGCTTATTTTCAGATGTCTTAAATTCTTTCTTCTTCTCCTCTATTTTGAAATAAGATATGTTTTGCTTAAGTTGTTCTGCCTGGCTTGCAAGTTCTTCTGAACTTGTTGCTAACTCTTCTGAAGACGCAGCATTTTGCTGTGTCACCTGATTAAGTTGTTGAATTGCACTATTTACTTGATCTGCTCCGGAATTTTGCTTTAAACTTGCCAAAGAGATTTCTTGAATAAATTTAACCGTTTTTTCAATTTCAGGTACGATATCCAGCAACTGCTTTCCTGCCTCTTCTGAGATCTTTACTCCTTCCCGGGACAACTGATCAATTTCGTCAGCTGCTACTTTACTGCGTTCTGCAAGCTTTCGAACTTCGTTAGCAACAACTGCAAAACCTTTACCATGTTCTCCTGCCCGAGCTGCTTCCACAGCTGCATTTAATGCCAGAATATTTGTTTGAAAAGCAATATCATTAACAATTGTAATTTTTTCAGCAATTTTTTTCATTGCATTCATTGAAACTTCGGACGATGAGCTTCCCTTTTTAATACCTTCAGCAGTTTTTACGACAATTTGCTCGGTTTGCTGTGCATTTTTATTATTTTGCTGTGTATTTGAAACCATTTCTTGCATTGATGAAGAAACTTCTTCTGCTGAAGATGCTTGTTGATTTGCTCCTAGAGACATTTGTTGAGCGTTTGAACTCATTTCGTGGCTTGCAGAATTTATATTTTCTGCACTAATATTTACGCTTACAACTATCTCCCTTAATTTCAATACCATTTGATTTAATGCATTTGCCAGGTCACCTATTTCATCTTTTTGTTTTATATCGAATGTAGCTACTAAATCGCCACCTGCAACGTTTTGAGCAAAGATTACACCCTTTTTAAGGGCTGTTGTTATAGTTCTACTAATTAAAGAAACTATTACTGCTAATATTATAAGGCCAATTACACCAATAAATATTGAAATTCTGAAATTTCTATTTGCCTTTGCCATAATCTCTGAAACTGGTACTGAAATTGCAAGGGACCATGGAGTGTTCGTTTTCCCAACATAAACTGGTGTGTATGTTACAAAATTCTCTTTACCATTTTTATCAACACCTATATAATTGAAACTTTCTCCGTTTCTTATTTGTTGAATAATATTTTGGTTTTTAACATCTTCTACATATATTTCCTGTATATGTTTACTTAAAAAATCTTTATTAGGATGTCCCGCTATTAATCCACCATTTGAAACCAAATAAGCAAAACTGCCTGTATAAGGATTAATCTCTTGTATTAATTTTTGGAAACTTTCCAAGGTAATATCTATAGCCACAATTCCAATGTATCTTCCGTTATCTAATATGGGAGCATTAATACTTGTCATAAGAAATTTTTCTGCCTTATTTTCGGCAAAAACATCCTCATAAGGTTCCCAAATAGAGGGTTTAGTTCGCTTTTTTATCTCTGCATATAACTCAGGATCACCATCTAAACTTCTAAGTTCTGTGTTACTTTTTATCAAACCATTTTCTCTCCAATATATAATTACATACCTACCGGTTGGCTGATTCCATTCCGGGTCTATAGCGTTTAGTTCCCAGCTATCCCATAAACTATATATGTGAGGATTACTTGAGAATATTTCCTCGTACATTTTAGTAAATAACTCTTTCCATTGGTCTGTTGGTAAATATTTGTACGTTCTATATGCTTCAGCTAAAGTTTTAACTATTGATAAATCTGCATCAAGTTGGGCTTTTATATCTTTAGAAACTTCTTTTGCATAACTATTTGTTTTGTCAATAGCATCTTTATACGCTGATTTACGAGCATTAAGGCTAATATAACCCAAAGCTGATATGTATATAATTATTGAAACTCCTATAATAAACAATTGAACCTTTTGTTGAATTTTTAAATTTACCCTCATAGTAATTCACTTTTTAAGGTTAATCCATATTGTTTCACATAATTGTTACATTTCACATTCTTATTGAACGTACACAATTAAAAATCAGAAGCTTTCGTATTGATTATCAATCTTTTTATCATTCATATGCAAATCAATACCGGTCGTTTTATCATTGCTTGCTGTAACGTCTATTTTAGTTTCTTTTGGCTTGTTTTCAGATATCTTAAATTTTTTCTTCTTCTCTCCTATTTTAAAATAGGATATGTTTTGCTTAAGTTGTTCTGCCTGGCCTGCAAGTTCCTCTGAACTAGTTGCTAATTCTTCAGAAGCTGCAGCATTTTGTTGAGTAACCTGATTCAACTGCTGAATTGCGCTATTTACCTGATCTGAACCGGAATTTTGCTCTAAACTTGCGGCAGAAATTTCTTGAACCAGTTTTGCTGTTTTATCAATTTCAGGAGTAATCTCTTCCATTCGCTTTGCTACCTCTTCATTTACGGTTACACTTGATTTTGATAATACGTCTATTTCATCAGCTGCTACTTTACTTCGTTCTGCGAGTTTTCGAACTTCGTTAGCAACTACAGCAAAGCCTTTTCCATGTTCACCAGCACGAGCTGCCTCTACTGCAGCATTTAACGCTAAAATATTAGTTTGGAAAGCTATATCATTTATAATTGATATTTTTTCAGCAATATTGTTAATCGATTTTCTGTTTTCCTGAGCTGCATGCATAACTGCTATCATGCCTTCTGCAGCTTTTATAGATATCTTTTCTGTTTGTTGAGCGTTATCCGTATTCTGTTGAATATTTGAAGCCATCTCTTCCATCGAAGAAGAAACTTCCTCTGCAGAAGATGCCTGCTCACTTGCTCCTTGAGACATTTGTTGAGAATTTGAACTCATTTCCAAACTGGCGCCTGCAATATTGTCAGCGCTCGTTTCAACACTTTCAACAATTTCCTGAAGTTTAATAACCATTGAATTTAATGAATTTGCAAGCACTCCTACCTCATCTTCCTGGTCAATATCAATAGTTGCTGTCAAATCACCTTCAGAAACTCTTTGTGCAAACTCAACGCCCTTATTTATAGCTTTCGCTACATTTCTAACAACACTGGTAACTATGAAAATAAATATTAATACTGCAATAACAACTGATGCAAAGACTGTTAATCTTAAGCTCCTTAAATATTTAAAAAGAATCTCTTCATAAAAAGATGCAACTACATATGAATCTATTTCAGGTATATATTCAAAATATTGAAATTTCCACTTGCCTTCATCCGTTTCGGGCCATTTATATCTTGATTTACCTTTCCTATCCTCATTGGCTTTAATCTGTTTATAAAAAGTAAATTCAGTACCTTCCTTACCTTCGTCTGTTGGGTGAACAATAAAAGTACCATCAGCACTAATTAAAAATGGGTAACCTGTTTCAAAATAAATTTTATTATCGAAAACCCCTTTTAAACTAATTAAATTTTTTTCCTTTATACCTACATATAATATTCCTTGTACTTCTCCATTAATCCAAATTGGTTCATAAGCCGTAAGATAATAATCATCAACAACAAAAGCTCTACCTCTGTATGTTTGCCCTGATTCAACTGCCTGAATTACAGGTGAATTGTTTGGGATATAAGTACCAATAGCTCTTTCTCCATTTTCTTTTAATACATTTGTTGATATTCTTAAATATCCACCAGGGATTTTCTGAAATATGGTAGAAGTAGCACCTGTCATCTCTTGTACCTTATCAACAAAGGAATAATTATTGTAGATTCTTTCACCTCCAATTATAAAGTCTTTGATTGTAATTTGTGTAGCATGTTTAGATATTTGATTTATCGCAGTAACCTGAGAAAATGTATCTTCCATAGAAGGCTCACCTAAGCCCTGAAACATTTCATGTGCCGTTTTTAAAGCATAATTTACTCTATTTTGCCTTTCATTCAACTGAACTTTAATAATGCTAACTAAATCACCAAGTTGTTCATACATTCTTATATCCGCATCTTCAGTGATTCTAGTTTTAGTATCTTTATAAGTTAAAATACCAAGTGTAGAGATCACAATAACAGTTGCTAAACCTAATATAAGGTTTAGTCGAAGCCCTATTTTTAAATTGTTTAATGATTTCATATCTCTAGTTTTTTTACTAGTTATAATTCTTAGTTTGTTGTTGTTAGGAGTTTACTCTTTGTTTTCTATCTTTTTTTCTCCTTCCTGAGTTTTTTCTTTAACAAGTACAACTTCATCTACCGAGAATACTTTATCCATATCTAAAAGCATAATAAATTTCTCGTCTATCTTTGCCATTCCATAAATAAAATCCGATTTATATTTGCTTCCGATACCCGGAGATGGCTGAATTTGATTATCAGCAATTTCAAGAACCGCCTGAACCGAATCAACCAGGGCTCCAACCTGTACCTCATCGCCCTCGATATTTACTTCCATTACTATTATACATGTGTTAGTGGTATATTCGGTAGGTGTCATACCGAATTTTATTCTTGTATCAACTACTGGTAAAACCGTACCTCTAAGATTGATAACTCCTTTCATATATTCTGGCGATTTCGGAACTTCTGTAATTTTTGTCATCTCTAAAATATTGAGAACTTTACTTACGTGAGCAGCAAATTCTTCCTCGCCTAAATTAAATGATAGGAAAGAGTTAACTTTTTCTATTGTTTCTTTACTCATAATTGTCTCCTATTTTGATTCTGTTTTTAGATTATCTTTTGAAAATTGTAATATCATTTTGTTAGTATCCATTACCAATGCGACTGTCCCATCACCAAGAATTGTAGCACCCGAGATAATCTCCTGATTTTTAAACAATTTACCTAGTGCCTTTAAAACAGCTTGATATTCTCCAACTACTTCATCCACAACAATTCCTATTTTTTTGTCTTCATAACTTACAACAATTATTTGTTCATGCTCTTCTTTATTATTAGGAAGATTAAATTCTTCCCGTAAATAATAAAACGGAATTCGTTCTCCATCAAGAACAATTAAGTTATTAAATTTATTTACTACACTTTCCTGGTCGGTAGAATATATTTTGCCAACAACAGAAAGTGGAATAATATAATGGTTATCGGAAATTTTAACTAGTAAGCCATCGATAATGGATAATGTTAGTGGTAATTTTATTGTAATTGTAGTACCTTCATTAATTTCTGAATCAACTTCAACTTCACCCCTAACTTCAGCAAGTTTTCGTTTAACTACATCCATACCAACCCCTCTGCCTGATACATCAGTTACGTTCTTGGCCGTAGAAAAACCAGGTTCAAATAATAGGTCAAAAATTTCCTTACGGGATAATTCTGCATCTTTACTTATTAAGCCTTTTTCAACTCCCTTTAATCTTATTTTTTCCGGATCAATTCCGGCACCATCATCTTTAATTTTTATATGAACATTAGTTCCTGAATAGTATGCTTTTAAAAGAATCGTACCTTGTTCGGGTTTACCTGATTTAATTCTTTCATCAGGTGACTCAATACCATGATCAATACAATTTCTTAAAATATGTAATAACGGATCAGTTAATGTTTCGATAATGGTTTTATCTAATTCTGTTTCTGCACCTTCTGCTATAAATTTTACACTTTTATTTAATTCATTCGAAAGGTCTCGAACTAATCTTTGAAAACGGGTTAACATCGTTTCGATTGGAACTAAAACAATATCAAACGCATTATCTCTTAATTGTCGGGTTATTTTTTGCACATTTTCCGCTATAGAAACCAGTTCCGAACTTCCTGAGTTTTCAGCATATAGGCTTAAGCGGGCCTGCGTAGTTACAAGTTCACTTACCAGGTTCATCAAATTGTCCAGTTTTATAGATGAAACCCGAATACTTGATATAATATTTTCCTTTACACTAGGCGCATTTGTAAATCTTTTACTAACATCATCTACTTGCTCGTCTGATATTTTTTGCTCAGCATATTTCTTAATGATCGTTTGAATTTCTAATAACCCAACATCGTTTTTAGATAAAGCAAGATTTGATATTTCTTGCATAATATTTTCGTTTTGAACGATATTATGATCAACAATCTCGTTAATCTCAAGCTTACAATCATCTTCAACAAAAATGAAAACATCTGATATTGAATTTACGTCTTCTGAAGTTGCCAAAATAGCTTCCCAGTATACATAACATCTGGTTATATCAATATTTTCAGAATCAGGCACTTTATTAAAATGAGAAAACACTTTACAATCACCTAACCCATGTAATTCATCAATTAAGAACAATGGGTTCGTACCATCATTAAAAATATAATCGTTGGGCTCGAAATATATATAATAACTCCGTATCCCGGAAGATTCTTTTTCATACTCCCCTTTTTCTTCCCGAATATTATTTTTATTGTCGTCGTCAATTATTTTTTTGATTTGCACAACCAGTTCGGTGTGTCTGTTTTTTGTCTGTTGCGAACTTAAATCAGGATCAGATAAAAGAGTTTTAAGATGATCAACAGATGCTAACGTAACATCAAGTAAATTTCTTGTGATTTTTAATTTACCATTTCGGACTAAATCATAAATATTTTCCAAATCATGCGTGAATTCACTTAATTTGGCAAATCCAAACATGGCACCACCACCTTTAAGTGAATGCATATCCCTGAAAACACTCTCAATAATTTCTTTATTTTCCGCATCATTCTCTAAAGCAAGAAGAGATTGTTCAAGGTTTTCAGTCTTTTCAGCTGCCTCTTCAAGAAATTTACTTCGAAATTTATCTATATTCATTATCTTAATACTTTTTTAAGTGCTGCAATTAGTTTGGCAGGTACAAATGGTTTAATAATCCATCCGGTTGCTCCAGCTTCCTTGGCTTCCATTTTTTTAGAAGCCTGAGACTCAGTAGTAAGAAATAAGATTGGAATTCGCTTATATTGATCCGTTGCGCGAACGCTTTTTATAAACTCAATACCATTCATTTCAGGCATGTGAAGGTCGGTTATTATTAAATCGATATGTGAACCGTCCAGAAATTTTAAAGCGTCTTTTCCATCCACTCCGACTAATACATCGTAACCCTCATTTTTAAGAGTGAAGCTTACAACTTCACGTATACTTTCTGAGTCATCGACAATTAAGATAGTTTTACTCATAATAATATCAATATTATTTAATTATTTTTGTAATATCTGAATTACTGAACAGAACATTCTGTTCTTCATTTAAATCAATGTTTAAAATCAAATTCTTTTTAGTTTTTTCAGCAGTTTTTTGAATTGATTTTATCAACTGAACAAAGGTTAAATCCATATTCTTTATTGACTTTCCAATAATTTCGATAGTTTCGTATTTGTTTACTGCATTTATTATATCATTTTTAATATCCTCAATTGAATATATGGTAAGCTCATCAATTAAATTGATTTCTACTTTACTTTCTCCTTTTTTTCTTGAGGGTTTAATCTGAATTTTCTTTGTACTCATAAGATCGTTATTTTAGAAAAACTCTATTTCATCATCTTCTTTAATATCAAAATCTATTTCAGCTTCTTCTCCTTTAGCAACTTTGTCATGAATGTTATGCTCCGTTTCCATGGTATAATATTGCTTAATATTTTCCAGATTCTCTTCTCTTGAAATTCCGTCAAGCTCCTTATTTAACTTAAGTTTATAATTCACTGTATTTAACTCTGTAATAATTTCCTGAATTACCTTTTCGAAATACTCATAGTATTTAATTCTTGAAATAGAATTTTTAATATTTTTAATTACTACTTTGCTATCGTTGTTATTATTTTGTAGAAGCGTTTCAATCTCATTCCCGGAAGCTTTCAACAAGTCAATTTGAGTTCTTAGTTCTGAAAAATTAGTTTCACTCAATAAACCTTGATCTGTTTTATTTACAAATCCTTCAATATTATCTTTTAATGTAAACAAATAGTCGTATAATGAATTAAGTTTTTGTGAATTATCTTTTGTTTCTTTCAGCAAATTAATGAATTGGCTATTTGCCTTTTTTAGGTTTGAATCACTATTAAAAAGTTCCTCAAAATATTTTTTTGATTCGTTCAGCAATTCTTCTAACTTAAAAGATGATTTTCTAAAGTTTTCAATAATGTTCTCTGACTGAAGGTACTTATCGTGAATATTATTTAGTTCTGCATCAAGAATCTTAGTTTGATGGTTATAATTGTCGATAAATAAGTTTGCTTTATTAATATAAGAATCAATTCGTTCAAACATTCTATTATAGTTAACTTTTCCGTATGAATAAACTCTTTGAGACTTATATGTAATTTCCTGGATATTATCTCCGATTAGAATAAAATTATCAATAATAACCTCTATTGCGGATTGATACTCTTTATTTGCCTGTATTAACTGTGCAGCTTGTAATCCGGAAATATCTCGTATTCTTAAAAAACATTTTACTTTTTCATTTAGTTTATTTGCTTCTAAATTGGTTTCATTAAACTCAACAAGTTCCTTAATTAGATCTTTATGCGTATTCTGGATATGCTCCATCTTTTGTTTTATAATGTCCTGATATTGAAGCTTTTTTACTATTTCCGTGTTACTATTTTCTAAACTTCCTATTTTTTCTTTTATATTAGGAATTAAGTTTTTGTTATCCTCATTTTTTTTATCGATCAGTTCAATGCTTGATTGAATTTCTTTTAATAAGCTTTCAAGATTTACTTCATGTAATCCATTTAAATCCTTAATTCTTTTGTAAGAACTTTTAGCAATTTTACTTAACTGATTAAATGAGTTAATAATATTATCGGTAATAAGCTTAATACTTTCAATTAACTTTTCGGTTTGCAAATAAATATTTTCCAAATATTCGTTTTCTGATCCTTTGCTATATGAAAGGGATACTTTTAAATTTGCAATTAAGTAATTTAAGCTCATTAAATTTTGGCTATAACTTTTGATTGGGAAAAAAATATGTCTTATATGATTAGATAACTTCTCTAACTGATCAGATATAACAACGATTCTATAATCCAGAACTTCAAACTGGATCTTCAATTTTTCGTATAGCTCATTAATTATTTGATAAAGATTATTGTTTTTATTAATATTTGAAGTATTACAAACTACTCCAACATTATTAGTTATTCGGTTAGACTGGCTATAAATTTCTTTATAACTTTTGTTCAACTGCAAAAAATCCTCTGCTGACTTATTATGTAATGATATTAATCTCTTATCTATTTTTGTAAATAGATCTGTAATATCCTTAACCGAATAAGTTTTCAGCAGTGAATTTAGATGTATAGTAAATTCTTCTTCTCGTTCAGACATGTTAATTCAAATAAAGAAATATTATGCTTTTATTGTTAACGCATTACCTATTTTCTCAAGAAATTCCGGAATATTAATAGGTTTTTCAATCACATCAATAGCTCCTAATTCTTTTGCCATCAATCTATTTTCTTTATTGGCAAAAGCTGTAACAATAATTATAGGTATATCTTTAAAAATTCCATTTGACTTTAGTCTTTTCAATAAATCAAATCCGTTTTCATTCGGCATAAGCAGATCTAACAAAATTAGATTAGGAATGCTTCTTGTTAAAGAAACAAGTGCCTCTTTAGCACTATAAGCCTTTTCTACATTACATCCAGCATCTTCCAGAATAGCCTCTAACAAAACCAAATTAGTTTCTGAATCATCCACAATAAGTATGTTATTTCCTTTTATCATAATGTATAATTTTTATTCAAATGTTATAAAAACGCTCTTTCTAAATTAACAATGTAAAAGTAAGGATTGAACATAATTGCATACAAATAAAACATGATGACATAGATTACCACGAAGTGATGATTTAAATCACCAAAAATAATAATGATGAGGAGTTTTCAAAAGAATTTAATAAATTTACGGAAATGGCAACCTTATGATTACAAACAAACCTAATGTTCTTAACACTCTTTTACCGGAAGGTGATATTTTAACAAATCAACAAACTGAATTAATTAAATCGAAAGGTAAAATAATTTCTTTTCAAAAAAAGGATGTTATTTTTAGACAAGGTACGATTACTTCACACGTAATGTTTTTGGAATCGGGTCTTGTTAAACTTTCCAGGGAAGGAAAAAATGAAAGATCTTTAATAATTAAAATCGCTAAAGCGGGTGAATTTATTGGGTTAATATCGATGTTTGATAATGAGATTTACCAATATTCTGCTACCGCTATTGAAGATGCTAAAGTATTTTTTATTGATTTTAAAATCTTTAATACAATTCTATTAGAAAATGGAAGCTATACCGTTTATCTGTTAAAAGAAATTGCAAAAGACAATTTAAGTATTTTTGATCGTATTATTTCCCAGTATCATAAGCAACTACCTGGTAAGATTGCCGATATTATTTTATACTTTTCTACTCACATTTATAATTCTGAAACTTTTGAATTTCCCATAACACGTAATGAATTAGCAGAACTAGCCGGTACCACAAAAGAAAGTTTTATCCGTACTCTTGCCGAATTTAAAAATGATAAAATAATTGAAATTCAAGGTAAGCTGATAAAAATTAATAGCATAGATATTATAAAAACTCTTAGCAGACTTGGATAATGAGAAAATATAATATTCTAATTGTTGATGACATTTTAATGAACAGGGTTTTACTAAAAGAATTATTGCTCGATATAGCAAATGAAATCAAAGAAGCAAAAAATGGCCTTGAGGCATTAGATATAGTAAAAACAAACAACATCGACATAATTTTAATGGACATTGAGATGCCAAAAATGAATGGTTTGGAAACAACTAAATATATAAGAACAGTATTACCTCGTCCTAAAAGTAATTTACCTATAATCGCGTTAACCGCGCATAACCCGAATGATTTTTTTGAAGATTTTTCGGAAGCGGGATTTAATGATCTTCTAACTAAACCATATTCTTTTGATAAAATCAAAAAAGCAATTGATTCAGCATTATAATAAACTTGTTAAATATGAAAAAAATAAATCGATTATTTGTAATCTTTATTCTTTCTTCTATTGTATATAGTAGCTGTAAAGACATTAATCCAAAACTAATTGAACCAGGAGTATCTAAAGAATTAGCGACTCTAAGAGAAAAACAATTAAGTGATATAAAATACTTTTTGTCTTTTTCAGTTCCCGATTCTGTAAACGAAAAGGTACAAGGACATAGCATTATTGAATTCAATTTTAATAAGGAATTAAACAAACCTCTTATTCTTGATTTTAGAAACCCGGAGACTTTCGTAAAATCAGTTAAGATTGATAAAAAGGAAATTAATTATGAATTTAAAAACGAACATATTATTATAAATGCCAAATTACTTCAAAATGGGAAGAACAAACTTGAAATTGAATTTGTAGCCGGTGATCGCGCATTAAATAGAAACACTGAATATTTATATACATTATTTGTACCTGACAGGGCCTGTACAGCTTTTCCAAGCTTTGACCAACCTTCTTTAAAAGCTAAGTTCCAAACTGAAATAAACGTTCCTGGAGAATGGATATCTGTAGCAAATTCTCCATTAATTGATAAAAAAGAAGAAAATAGTCGTTCTATCTATATTTTTGATGAAACAGAACCAATTTCAACTTATATCTTTTCGTTTGTTGCGGGAAAATTTCAATCTGTTTCTAAAACCTACGATGAAAGAGAAATTATTATGTATCATCGCGAAGATGATTTGGATAAGGTAAAAAATAATACCAATAAGATCTTTGATTTACATTACGGCTCTCTAAAATGGCTTGAGGAATATACACAAATAGAATATCCGTTCACCAAATTTGATTTTGTAATTATACCTTCCTTCCAATATTCCGGCATGGAACATCCGGGTGCAATTCTTTATCGCGACTCCAGGTTATTTCTTGAAAAAAATGCTACAATAAGAGAAAAATTGAACAGAGCCAATTTAATTGCACATGAAACTGCCCATATGTGGTTTGGAGATTTAGTTACAATGGAATGGTTTAGTGAAGTTTGGTTAAAAGAAGTTTTTGCCAATTTTATGGCAGGCAAAATTGTAAATCCTCAATATCCAGAGGTAAACCATGATCTTAACTTTTTAATTAATCATTATCCTTCATCTTACTCTGTTGATAGAACAAAAGGAGCAAATCCAATTGAACAAGAATTGGATAATATGAAAAATGCAGGAACTTTATATGGAAGTATCATTTATCATAAAGCCCCAATTATAATGAATCAACTAGAAAAAATTATAGGGAATGATTTGTTAAAAGAAGGTATCCAGGAATACTTAATCCAAAATATGTATGGAAATGCAACCTGGGATGATTTAATTAATATATTAGATAACAAAACAGATAAAGATTTAAAAAGATGGAGTCACGCGTGGGTATATGAACCAAGAATGCCTCATTATAACGTTCAAAAAGCATATAATGTCAACAATAAGTTGGAGTCAATAATCATTGAACAATTAGACCCTGCGGGTAAAGGCAGACAATGGAATCAGGAGATTAAAGTTTTATTGGCACATGAGAAAGGAACCCAAGAATTTCAGGTTGAATTAAAAGATACATTTTCTGTTGTTAATCTATTAAAAAAGGAGTTGATACCCGAATATGTTTTCCCAAATTCTGATGGTCTGGGATATGGTTATTTTGAAATTGATAGTATTTCAATCATTGGTATTTTAAATCAATTATCAGAAATAAAAGATCCTGTATTACGATGTTCAATGTATATTTCTCTTTGGGAAAATATGTTAAATGAAAATATCAATCCGAGCGATCTTTATAAAACATTTTTAGAAACTCTGGATTCTGAAAACAATGCGCAAAATATTAATCTTTTGCTCGGATATGTAAAATCTATTTATTGGAAATTTACACCAAATAAACAAAGGGATTTATTAGCTAAAGATCTGGAATCCTTCCTTTGGGAAAAAGTTCTTAGAGCTGGTTCTGCGGGTTTAAAATCTTCTTTTTTCAATGCTTACAGATCAATCATTTTAACTGAAAATGGTATAAATAATCTTTACCATCTATGGAAAGATAAAATTGAAATTTCCAACCTGGAACTTACTGAAAAGGATTTTACAAAGATTTCATTCGAATTAGCGTTAAGAAATATTCCAAACACGGAATCAGTTCTTGATAAACAGTATGAAAGAATAAAAAACACTGAGAAAAAAGATCGGTTTAATTTTATGAGACAAGCTGTTTCAACTCAAGAAAAAGTTCGTGATAATTTCTTTGAAAAATTAAAAGACGAAAAGAATAGGGAAAAAGAACCATGGGTTATTGATGCTCTTTATTATTTACATCACCCTTTACGCAGTGAGGGATCTGTAAAATATTTAAGACCTTCATTAGATATTCTGGAAGAAATTCAGGTTACCGGCGATATCTTTTTTCCAAAAAGATGGCTAGATGCAAGTTTTGCTGGTCATAATTCAGTTGATGCAGTAACAGAAGTTAATTTATTTTTAAATGAAAATCCAGGTTATCCTGACAATTTAAAGAATAAAATTCTTCAATCAACAGATTTAGTATTCAGAGCAAGCATTATTAATAATGAATAGAAAAGCCGGATTTCTCCGGCTCTATTTTTCATTTAAACTATTTAGCTCGTCAAGTAGTTTCATATTCATTTCATACATCTCCTCTATAATATCTCTGTAATATTCTTTTTTACTCCCATTTTCCGGTGGGTTGTTAACTTTGTATAATAGATTTCTTCTCAACTGCTCTGCATCATGCATAATATCCAAAACATTTTCCTGATTGTTTACAGGAGAATATTCCATATACGAGAAACACTCAAGAATAACTTGATTTGCCAAGAAATTAATATCCTTTTTTAAATCTCGACTACTCGCCATTTCGATCTTAAATAATACAAAATTTAATAGAAAGATAGAAGTAAATATTTAAAAATCAAAATCGTTTATAAAAAAACACTCTGCCGTTTGAAGCAGAGTGTTAATAATATTCTCATATATTTTATTTCTATTCAATACTTTGCGAATATGAGGTCGTATAGTTTTTAAGCTCATCGATTCTAAAGATGTTATACCCTTTATAGTACTTTATTATATCAACGTTTACATTCTCAAAACCAGAGTCTTTATACCATTTAACAAATCGATAATTAGCCTGCAATAAATCAATTTGATGATTGTAAATACAATGCTCAAAATTTTCTCCATAATTCAACATTGCTGAAAGAAAATAAAGCCCCACATCATAGGCATGAATTGCCATTTGGTTGGGTTCTGTATGGTAAGTATCTCTAAATTTCTTAATGAATCGCTTTACATCCTCATGATGGTAGTCAATAAAAAACGGAGAAGCTATACAAAGTTCAAGATTGAAATAATATTCCGGATCAATATTTCTAAAACGTTGCCAGCGTGATAATCCAATAACACGAACTTCTTTACCAAAAGCTCTTAATGTATTAAGTTTAGTTACAACATTTGTTACAAAAGCTTCTTCATTTGAAGGAACAACAAATACATTTTCAATTTCCTCGCTTAAAGCATGTTCTAATACATAAATACTATCTTCGAAAACAACCTCTTTAAACTGTATATTATTAATCAAAGTATCAATAGATAAGCTCGCAAAGATTTTATCTTTAACCATTTTCACATTACTATAACCCAAGCTATCACCGTTATGCACTAGTATGATGTTTTTGTCTCCGAAATCCGAAACAAAACGAGCAAATTCATTAATTTGTGATTCATATGATGGATATACCTGAAATAAATAAGGATTCTCATCAACCAGTTTCAAATTATCGCGTAAAGGTGAAACCATTTTAATCCCGTGTTGCTTTGAAAACTCTGAAACCAATTTAACTTCGTGATTATAAATCGGGCCGATTATTAAATCAGAATATTCTAATTCAGGAAAACTCAATATTTCTTTTATTCTTGCCGTATCATTTTGTGTATCATAAACATGCAAGTTAATTGATAGCCCTCTTTGTTTTAAGCTATCGATAGCCATTAATAACCCTTCGTAAAACTCAACAAATGCTATTGATTTTGGATAAATATAAAATGGTTCATAAAAAACTTTTTCATAGATTTTTTTTCCGTATTCATCTACTTCCGAAGAATCAATAAAGAATTCCTCATCGTTCTTTTCTAAGTAAAACGGCAGTAGCAATGATACATGATAAGGTTCACTTTTCGGTCTGAATATTTTCTGACATTCGGTAAAATTCATTGAATCAGAATAAGCAATGCTGGTACGTTTTTCATAGAAAATAGAATCAGTCACTTGTTCTTCCTGCCTTAATAAAACCGTTGTAGCTTCAAATCCTTCTTCGACAATTGGAATCTTTAAAACCTGCCCATACTTTAATCCATCTTTTAAAAAAGGGTTATGTTCATTTAAAATCTCTTCCGTAATATTATATTCACGGGTAAGTGAAAATACTGTCTCTTTCTGTTCAACTTTATGATAAATAAATTTACTAGGAATTCTTATAGTATCTTCTAATATATTATTTGATGGTGTTAAGTTTACAACATTCTTGTTTTCTCTCGTTTTTGGAATTCTTATAATTTGATTTACTTTAATTACGTATTCAATTGAAGGGTCATTAAATGCTATTATATCTTCCTTTGGTACATTATACATTTGTGAAAGTGAAAACAAAGTTTGGCCAGGTTGAACTCTATGATATAATACATATTTTTCTCCTCCTGATTTTTCCTCGGTTTGTTCTTTAACCACAGGAATTTTTAGCGCCTGTCCGGGTTGTAAACCTAAAAAGATTTCAGGATTTTCTTTTGCAACTTGTTTTTGACTAACATTATATGCTTTACAAAGTGAAAATAATGTTTCTCCCTGTTTTACAATGTGAACATAATAATGCTGTCCTCCAATTATTACTTTATTTTTTGAAATTTCAATTTTAGTCGAATCACTTTGTGCAAAAGCGTTAAAAGTGATCAGTAGTAAAACGAAAATATTACGAAGCCTTTTCACACATTAATTATTTAGGTTTAAACTTTAACTTTTAGAGGATAATTTTATTGTTCAGTGACAAAATTAATTGAACTCTCGGAATAAAAAAATAAGCATGACAATTTTGTCATGCTTATTTTTATGTTTGGTTTAAAATTTAATTTTCTCTTAAAACATACTCATCATACTCTATTTCAAAACGTAATTTATGTTTTGACTCTTCCTGGGCCAAAACTATAAACACTTCCCTTATCTCCTCATTACTTGATGCTTTTGCCAGATCATAATATAATTTAAAAGCCGCCTTTTCTTTACTCATAGCCACTACCAAGGCTTCTGAGTAAGTCATATCCGGCTTTACCGAAACCTCTGCTATATAATCACTTATTTTTAAATCAGCAATTTGTTTTTGTTCTATTTTAAATGAACCTTCATTTTTAATTTTTGTTAAACGAGCTTTATGTTCAATTTCTTCTTGTGCAAAAGAAGTAAACACAATTCGCATATCTTCCGTTTTTGCATTTTTAGCTAACTCATTATAGAAATCTACAGCTTCTTGTTCTGCATTTATTGCAAAATCAAGGATATCGTTAATAGAGTTAAATTCTTTCATCTTTTTTTGTATTTAGTTTTAATGTTAACAATATTTAATTCTTTTTGTTTTTGATAATTTTATTATGCATTGCAAATCTTACACTTTTCTCCTTTTATTAGCTACTCGGCTGCTATAAGAACACTTTACTTTTAATGATATGAAATTATATATGGTTATCATTATATAATTATTGAATGTTTCAAGTCTCTTATTTCTACAATACTTTGAGATTTTTAAAATATATAAATTATCAAATAAATGCTTATAATGCAAGCTTTTCAGATTATTTATTGAAGTTTAATTCTAAATAAATGCATTATAAGATTAGAGCGTATTTTATCAGAGGATCGGAAAATAAGGGATACAATATTTAATGTATCCCTTATATATTGTAATTTATTATTAATTAAAAGCTTCTTTAAAATTATCGTCAAAAACCTTTACTAAATTATCACAACCATGCTTAAATAACTTATTCAAGTTATCCTTTTCGGTATAAACAAACTCAAAACCTTCTGTTTTCTTAACATCAGATAGAATATCGAAGATTTCTTTTCTGATATCATCCACAGATTCCACCTTAGTTTCGATAAGTTGATTAAAAATTTGATGCAATTGTTGGTAATTCTCCATTTCAATCTTGCCATCAAACTGTTTTTCAAATACCTGAATATTTTTTTGAGTGTTTGTAAAACTTCCGGATGTTTCTACTGGGAAAGTAGCTGGAAGAATTAAATTAGCCTTTTGAGCCGTTTCAGTCATAAAGTAATCCTGAACCATTACAAATTCCGCATCAGCAAACCATTTTTGCACTTTTTCTTTTTCAGTGGCACATCCAATAGGATCTTCGCCGAAAATGTAGAATTTCTTTAATAAACCTTCATTTAATAACTCTTTCATACATTTATCTCCTTGCTCAGGTAAACCATCAACCTTCCAAGTTTTAGCAAGTTTTTTAGCATATTTGGTATCTGCTAAGTCAACATTGCCAACACCATTTTTAGATGAAACTCCCATGTCAAATAATCCTTGTGAGTTATTTTTTTCTTTCAATGAGATTAATCCATTAGCAATTTTACTTAATTTACCAGTTATCATTGCCAAGTTAAATAGCTCACGGCTTACATTCGACGAAACTTCTTTTTCGGAAAATACCAATATAGCATTCATCTCATTGTTATATGATTTAGCAAAGCTTTCTAAAGTTTCTTTGCTAGTACCGGATTCTTTAACCAATTGGTCGTAATTTTCCGTAGCTAATTCCTTCTTGTATTCATCAAAACCAGCGCAATTATCTTTAATGAACATTGCATTTTGCAATCTATTTTCCACTAAATAGTAATTAATTGCCTTAACAAAATGATAGTAAGAATTAACCTTAATGGTTTTATCAACTTTATGTTCCAATGCACTTAATTCTCTATTAGTAATTAACTCTATAGGAGTATTTTCAATTTCACGCACATTATTGATCATAAAGCTTGCGACCGGATTATCCATATTTACCTCTGATCCTAATATATAAATTCGCGAGGCATCTTTGATTTGCTCAAAAGGAACATTTGCTTCTGAATTTCCACTATACCACCTTCCTTGCCCAACATAATGGAAACTTGAAATGTTATTGGTTTTAGCTCCTGCCCTTGCAAGTTTCTGAATCATATACATTTCTTCATTACTTAAACGAGCTCCAGCGAAAAAACCATTTTCACTAGAGTCAGCTCCTTTAATTTCATCTGCAATTACATCAAATGCCTTTTCCCAACTAATTACTTCAAATTTTCCATCCACTTTTATTAATGGTTGAGTAATTCTGGAAGCATCGTTCATAACCGGATAACCAAATCGAGAATAACGGCAAATATTTCCATCTTTATTTATCTGCCCTTCATATCCATTTACATTCCATACAAATTCTGATTTGTGGTTATATTCAACTTCACAACCAATCGAGCAATAATGGCATAATGTATTTGCTTTGTCAAGCTCAACCGGTCCAGGTTTAAAGTTTACATTCTCGGTAATTGCTCCTGTTGGGCATGTTGAAATACATGAACCGCAAGATTCACAATCCGTTTCAACCAGTGAATTACCCATACTAGGTGCAATAAATGTATTAAATCCACGATTTACCAACCCCAAAGCATTAGCACCAACTACCTCCTTACAGATTCTAACACATCGGGCACAAAGTATACATTTATTGTTATCTATTTCAACATAAGGATGAGAAAAATCTAATTCGTGAGCATGATAATCACCAGCAAAATTCTTTTGCTCAGCTTCATATTGAGTTGCATATTTTTTTAAGTCACAAGTAAAAAATTCTGTACATCCACATTCCAGGCAACGCTCAGCTTCGTGTTGTGCAACATTTTCAGCATAACCCAGTTCAACTTCATTAAAATTAATTCTTTCGTCAGCTGGAAGCACAGGCATTTCCTCACGCAATTGCTTTTGATACCTTCCCAAAAAATCTTCTGTCTTTAGTTCTTTATAACTATCCTTTTTACTAATAAACTCTTTTGGTTCCGGTGTTAATTCTTCGCCCATTAAAAATTGATGGCAACTGCGGCTTGCAGTTTTAGCCTGTTCAATTGCTTCAATAATTGTTGCTGGACCTGTAACACCATCACCTGCAGCAAACATAGACTTTATTCCTGTTTGTAATGTGTTTTTATCCGCATCTATATCACCCCAACGATTAACCTCTAACTTTCCTTCGGTAGCTGATTCATTAATATCATCTAAGAAATTAACCACTGTTTTCTGTCCAATAGCAGCTAAAATATAATCCAGTTCAATATCAAAATCAGAACCTTCAACCGGTACAGGGCGTCGTCGCCCTGAAGCATCAGGTTCACCCAGCTCCATTTTTAAGCATGTCATTGATTTTACTTTACCATCTTTGTCCTTATTAACTTTTGATGGATTAGTCAAGAATAAATATTCTACACCCTCAACTTTCGATTCGTGAATCTCAATTGGATTTGCGGGCATTTCTTTTTCTGTCCGACGATAAATGACATAAACCTTTTCTGCTCCACATCTCAATGAAGTGCGACAGCAATCCATTGCTGTATTACCACCTCCAACTACGGCAATCGTTTTTCCTTTAAAGTTGTATTTTTGGCCTGTCATTTCCATATTTCTTAGGAAATCAATACCTGAAAATACATTCTCTGCATCATCACCTTCGCAGCCAATTAATGTTCCTCGCTGTGAACCAATAGTTAAGATTACAGAATCATAATCACTTTTTAATTCTTTATAACTTAAGTTATCACCTAATTTTTTGTTGTAAAAGATATTTGTACCTAATTCAGTTACAGCAGCCACTTCCTGATCTAATATATCATTTGGTAAACGATACTCAGGAATACCATAACGTAACCAACCTCCAGGATTTGGGCTTGCTTCAAAAATATCACATTGGTGACCTTTTTGTTGTAGAAAGTATGCTGATGATAACCCACCAGGTCCGGCACCAATGATTGCTACTTTTTTTCCAGTTGATTTCGCTACTTCAGGAACAAATCTTGTTTCTGATAATAAATCTTGGTCAGCTGCAAAACGCTTCATATAATCAATACCTACCGCAGCCCCCTCATCTAAATGATTACGTCGACAAGCTACCTCACAAGGACGTACACAAACACGACCACAAATTGCCGGTAACGGATTTGTCTCTTTAATTAACGCAACTGCTTCGTTATATAAGCCTTTTTCTATTAATGCAATATAGCCTTGTACATCAACACCCGCCGGGCAAGTTTGCTTACACGGAGCCTCACAATCGGCATAATGGTTACTTACTAATAAATCTAAAGCTGTTTTTCGAGCTTTTTTAACTTTTTCGTTTTCAGTCTCAATCTTCATCCCTTCCTGGATCTTAGTGGAACAAGAAGGTTGCATGCCTCGCATACCATCTACTTCAACAACACAAACAAAACAGGATGAGAATGGCTTCAATCGATTATCATAGCATAATGTTGGAATTTCAATTCCATTTCTTTTGGCTAGCTGAAGAATCGTTTCTCCTGGCTTTCCTTTTATATTTTTTCCGTTAAGAATTATATTTAGTTGATTGCTCATTTTCTTTTTAATTTAATTAATGATCTAATTACCAGGCAGCTTGATTATGATAATAAAACAGCATCAAACTTGCACTTACTATAACACATACCGCACTGTATACAGTCCTCTTGTCTGATTTCATGCAATTCTTTTCTTTCACCATCAATTGCGTTGGTTGGACAATTTTTAGCACATACAGTACATCCGGTACAATTTTCAGGGCTAATGGTATATGTAAGTAGTTTCTTACAATGCTTGGCAGGGCATTTTTTATCATTAATATGAGCTTCGTACTCAGGCCTGAAATATTTAATAGCAGTAAGCACAGGATTTGGAGCAGTTTGCCCTAAACCACAAAGTGAGCTATCCTTAATTTGATAAGCTAATTCTTCTAACTTCTCAATATCTCCATCTTGTCCTTCACCTACAGTAATTTTTTCAAGAATTTCAAGCATTCGTTTTGTACCAACACGACAGAAAGTACATTTTCCGCATGATTCTTTTACGGTAAAATCAAGGAAAAATCTTGCAATATCAACCATACAGGTTGTTTCATCCATTACCACCATACCACCAGATCCCATAATTGCTCCGGTAGCTGTAACAGAATCATAGTCTACTTCAGTATCTGCCAGATACTCGGGAATACAGCCACCAGATGGTCCCCCCAACTGTACTGCTTTAAATTTTTTATCATCAATAATTCCACCACCTAATTTAAAAATAATATCACGAATAGAAACTCCCATTGGAACCTCAACTGAACCACCATGTTTAATCTTGCCTGTTAAAGCAAATACTTTTGTTCCTTTACTTTTTTCAGATCCGTATTTAGAATAGGATTCCGGACCATTTAAAAATATATATGGAACATTTGCATAAGTTTCAACATTATTATTGTTAGTTGGCTTAGCCCACAATCCTGCTTCTGCCGGAAATGGTGGGCGTTTGCGAGGCATACCCCTTTCTCCTTCAATAGATGCAATTAGCGCAGTTTCTTCACCGCACACAAAAGCTCCTGCTCCTTCTTTTACAAATAAATCAAAATCAAAGCCTTTCACTCCCATTACATCTTTACCAAGAAAACCTTTTTCCCTTGCCTGCTCAATGGCAATATTTAACCGCTTAATTGCCAATGGGTATTCAGCACGGCAATAAATCACTCCTTCGCTTGCTCCAATTGCATAACCAGCAATTGCTAAACCTTCGAGAACCGCATGAGGGTCACCTTCAAGTAACGAACGGTCCATAAAAGCACCGGGATCGCCTTCATCTGCATTACAAATAACGTATTTTTGTTCTGATTTATAATTGAATGCGAATCTCCATTTAAGCCCCGTTGGGAAGCCTCCGCCTCCTCTACCACGAATTCCTGAGTCTAAAACAGTTTGAATAACCTGTTCCTGGCTAATTTTTTCTTTTAAAATTTTCTCCAAAGCCTTATAACCGCCCTGTTCTTGGTACTCATCAATATTTTCAGGGTCAATTATTCCGCAATTTCGTAAGGCAATTTTCACCTGTCCTTCCCAAAATGCATCATCCTGGGTTTCAATAAAATCACTTTTAACAATATAATCTTTAACAGGTTCACCTTGTTTTAAGTGCTTATCGAAAATTGACACGGCTTTTTCTTCATCAATTTCTCCGTATAAATATGAACCTGTATCATCAATTATTTCTACTAATGGTTCACGGTAACACATTCCGATACAACCTGTTTTTTTTATTTCTATATCAAGTTTATCAGCACCTTGTAATGCCAATAATTTGTTAAATACTTTGTTAGCACCTGCTGCTATTCCACAACTTGCTAGTCCGACTAAAACTTTTGTTTTTTCCATTTTATAAATTTTAGGATTCGAGTGGAAATAATTAATTACTTTCGCTAATCTTGATTTCCTTTACAATTTTTACAGCTTGTTTTCCGGAAAGTTTTCCGTAAGTCTCATCACCAATCATCATAACCGGAGCAAGAGAACAACAACCGAGACAAGCAACAGACTCCAGTGTAAAAAGACCATCTTCAGTAGTTTCACCATCCTTGATACTTAAAGCGTCTTCCAAGGCTTCAGAAACAGCAGTAGCGTTTTGCACATGGCAAGCAGTACCATGGCAAACTTTAACAATATGTTTTCCAACCGGATTTAATCTGAATTGAGTATAAAACGTGGCAACTCCATACATTTCACTGAGTTTTAAACCTGTTAATTCAGAAATTTTAATAAAAGTTTCAGCAGGCAGGTATCCGTAAATATCCTGTGTTCCTTGTAAAATTGGAATCAGACTACCTTTTTTACTTTTGTATTTTTCAATTAGCGGATCAATTAATGATAGATCCACCGAAGCCTGATTAGCAACTTCTTTTTCTTGTAGTATTCGTTTAACACGCATAGCTTATTACGCTTAGTTTATAATTAATGGTTTCAGAAATAATTGCATAATTTAGAATTAAGATTTATGATAAACAAAATCTAAAATATGTCCTACAATAGTTTTTCACTAAAACATAGCTATATCAATACTTACAAAAGCTATTTAAATTTATTCTAATATACTTTTTACTTTTATTATAGTTATGCTTATAACCATAATTCCAAACTCTAACAAATTAGTTCAGCTTATCTTGAATACAAATTGTTTGTTAAAAATTATGTAAATCAAATACATACTTTATCGATTCATTTCATCCTATCACTCCATTAAAAAAAGAAAAATCTTTAATTGGAAAAGAAATGTTTAAAACAGATAGAGTCAGCTCACAGCAAGAAGTTATAATGGTAAATGATATTTTGATACCAACTTCTGCTTGCTGTGAACCAGAAACATTAAGCTATAAATTTAATAAGCTATTTGCATACCTTAGCAACCGAATCATATCAAAGAATTTTCCTAATTTCCATTGCATAGCGGCTAAGATTCCATGCACTGCAAGTAGTTCTGTTTCAATCAATTTTTCTTCTTGAATTATAAGATTATATATCCCGTTTTTAGCGGTTTTGTAACCTTCATTTTCATAATTCATAAGAATATCGATGGTATTCTCCTCAGCTGTAATTTCTCTTTTTACAGGTTCATACCCAAGTTTTTTAATCATAGCTTCAGCTAAAGCCCAAGTCGACCATGGGTTTTGTCCTGTTAACAAATTACCATCTTCACAAATATTTTTGAGATACTGATGACCTCGTTTGAAATAGGCTCCTTTGGCTATTAACTCATCTTCTAAAAGAAAGGGGAAAATATTTTCTGCATCGGGTATTAAGAATAACTCTTCTTCATTTGTAAAGGAACAAACTTCTTTACCGGCTAAAAGAAAGCTCCCATCTTTAAGTGTTACATTAACTAATGCTGCCGGCCCATGACAAACCGCGCCAATTATTTTCCCTGATTCGTAATATTCCTGAACTATAGACTGAATTCTGGCATTGTTTGGAAAATCAAACATAGTACCCTTTCCTCCTGCGAAATAAATGGCATCATATTCTTTACTATCCACTTTTTCAATTGGAATTGTATTTAGTACCTTTTGTTGAGCGATTGAATCATTCAGGAAGGCGTAATCATAGATTCCCATGTCTTCAGAATCTATAATTACTGGTGGATTCCCTCCTTTTATACTCGCTATATCAACTTCAAATCCATTAGTCATAAATACATAATAAGCACGGGATAATTCTGTTAACTCATATCCTGTTTTTTTACCACTACTTCCCATAATCTCACAACTGGTAACTACAGCAAGAATTTTACCTCTTTTTTCAGGTTTATCCTGGGATATGTATGGGACATCCTTTGGTTGTATTTTAGTAATATCAACATTCAGATCTTCGGATGGAAGCAAACTCATAAACCATAATCCGAAAGAAACCAATATAATAATCAGACTCAAAAAAATGGTAAGACTCCATTTCAGGATTGGATACTTTTTAAATTTTAACATAACTTTTAGTTTTTGATTTTTAAATTCTTTTCAAATCAACTACTTATATTTGTCAAAATCTTTCGAAATGATCATTTTAACATACTAAATGGTCATTTAATCATCTTTTCTCTGTATGCTTTTGGAGTATTTTGAGTATAATGTTTAAAGGCCGCATTGAAACTAGATATGCTATTGAATCCAACTTCGAATGAAATAGATGCAATAGTGTGGTCTTTATATTTTTCATCCTGAAACATTCTAATGGTTTCTTCAACACGAAATTTATTGATGTAACCATTAAAATTCATTTTAGTTTTTGTATTTATAACCATCGATAAAGTCTGAGAAGTAACATTTAACAATTTACTGAGTGATTTCAGCGTTAAGTTTCCGTTCTTGAATTGTTCCTCATCAACAATAATTCTTTTGACACTTGCAAATAATTGATCAATTTGTTCTTGCGTGGCCGATGTTGTTTTGTATTTAACAGTTTCAAGGTATCCCTTTTTTATAACAATTATACTAATTACGTATGCAAGAATAGTATATAGAATAGGACCGACAATATAGGGAACTACGTCATCAAACAGGTTCAATACATAAACGAGCCATATTGCCAATAATGAGTACCATAATATTCGCATAATAGCAACAGAATTTGGATTTAGCTCCAATTTTCTTTTGTTTGAAATAAGCCTGTAACAAACTAATAAATAAAACAAATAATGACAGTAATAGAAGGTAAATAGAAATACAAAAAATGACCTTGGTAATGTTTCATAAATATCTTCATTTATCCACAATCCAAATAGTATTCCCAAAAATGAAGCAGTAAAGTGGATTAAATGAATTGTTTTAAGTTTAAATTTTGGATTTTCCAGTGATTTGATATAAAAATAAAATAAGGGTCCGATGGCTAATAAAGTTGCCAATCCTATAAAAATGATTCGAACCTCTAGGTTTTCTGTAAACTCCAATATAACCGATTTACCTACACGAAAAGAAAAAATTATTAATAATAAGCTCAATAATTTGTTGGAAGTAGTATTGTATTTTGATTCAATATTTAGGAAAAGAGCCAGAAACACTCCATGGAGCACTCCCATTCCGCTAATAAGTATTAAAAATATATTGAATGCTGTCATAACATCTTAAATAACTTACGATTTATTAATTTTTTATAAATAAAATTAGCATTTATTCTACTGTAAAGTTAGTACATAAAAATTTGAACGAAATAATAAATTATTAAGTTATAATGCACAAAAATGTAGTATACAAATATTTTTTCGTGCATAAATAAAACACCTAACAAAAGTATTTACACAAATTTCATAATACTATACAGGTCATTTTATAAGGCTTTTGAATACCCTGAAATATAAAAAGACTTAATATTAATGCAACTTTTAAAACTATTAAAATAGGTCTTTAGAATATTTGTGCTTAGAGATGCAAGATATTATGAAAAAATAAAATTTGAGGTGTCAGCATTCGTCCATTATTATAACTATTCCAATTCGTGAAGATTCATTTTTCCAAATATTTGAGTAAGTGTTGGATATGAATTTCTTTTAAAAAATTCATATAAACTCATTTTCGATTCATATCAATTTGATATTTTTATAGGATTTTTGAGTAATGGGATTTATAATTTTATGCAACGAAAAGAATTTGTAATAGGCATTGTCGATCATCATTTATTTGGTTTAATAATAGTTCCGTACATTGTTATTATTAAGCCTAATCATGGATTTTATAATATCGAAGCAAAAATCTCCCAATTAAATATTAGTCGGTATCTTGATAAATTCTCGGATAAAGAGAAACAACTCATTAAATGGATTGAAGAGTATAGCGATCAGAATCTTCATAAAGTTTTCTGTAAGAAAAAAGGGCAATCAGTGGTCGATTTTATATCAAAAATAAACAAAGATTTTGCTAAAAAATATATAAGGCCTTACATTGAAAAAAGATTGGTAAAGTGTACCGAACTGTTACAAGAGATGGATATTAATCTTTATTTCAAGGAAAAACCTAAATACGTGAACTCTGATGAGATAATTCATGTACAAAAAGGCTATGCCCAGGCAGTCTTTAATATAAGTAAACTGGAAAATGAAACACAATATTATTTAAGTATAAAACATAATAATAAGGAACTTAGTTTACTTGATAAATCAAGCTTTATATTAACCCAGGACCCTTGTAGAATTATTATAGAAAATCAGCTCTTTATTTTTAAAGATATTGATGCCAAAAAACTTTTGCCATTTTTTAATAAAGATTGCATTCATATTCCAGAATCTTCAGAGAAAAAGTGGTTTGAAACTTTTGCTTTAGAAAGTATTAAACAATACAATGTAAAACCAAAGGGTTTCGAAATAAATAAGATTATTTCAAACAAAGAAGCTAAATTAAGCTTTGAATATAACTTACAGGGAAATCCAACTTTAATACTCTCATTCGTCTACAACAACCAAGTAAAGTTCTTAGCTAACAAAGGCTCGAAATCATTTGTTCGTTTTGAAGAAAGTAATAGAAAATACTTTTTTCATCAAATAGATAGAGATCAGATTTGGGAAAATGAAATCATTGATAAATTATTAAAAATTGGTTTAAAAAATTACCAGGATTCTCATTTTAGCCCAATTAACGATAATTTACTTAATAAAGATGAGCTTCTTTATGAATTTATTCAATGGCTTAGCGTTCATAAACCCGAAATTGAAGCTCTAGATATTCAATTAACTCAAAAGAATCCCCAATTTTTCTTATATAAACCTAGTTTACAATCTGATATAAAAGAAGAAAATGACTGGTTTGATTTAAAAATTATTGTTCAAATTGGCGAGTTTAGTATTCCGTTTCCTAAGTTTCGGAAAAATATTTTAAATGGTAACCGAGAATATAAACTACCAAATGGGGAAATCGCTGTTTTACCTAAAGAATGGTTTGAGCAATATTTAGAATTATTCCAATTTGGCAGAGATTTAGGTAAGAACATTCAATTGGACAAACACCATTTTGGTTTAATTGAAACAAGTATTCCTGAAAAAAGCAAATCGATCGTTGAGAAATATAGAAACTTGATCGCTAGTTATTCCAAAAACAATTATGAATTACCAAAAGGTTTAAACGCTAATTTACGACCTTATCAAAAAGAGGGATATTCGTGGATGCAATTGCTACAAGAAAATCATTTTGGAGGCTGTTTGGCCGATGATATGGGGTTAGGAAAAACTGTTCAGACATTAACTCTTTTATTAAACTCAAAAGGTAAATTGAATGGCGAAGAATATGACCCTGAAGATAAACCAGCTTTATCTCAACTAAGTATCTTTGATCAAATCAATTCAACGAATGTTAGTTCTTCTATCACCTCATTAATAGTAATGCCAACATCTTTGATCCACAATTGGGAAGAAGAAATTAAGAAATTTACACCGGAGTTAAAATGTTATAAGTTTATTAAGCAGAACCGTCCAAAAGATTTAAATAAATTTAAAGACTATGATATTATTTTAACTACTTATGGTATTGTAAGGAATGATTTTGAGCTTTTAAGAGCTTACAAATTCTTTTACATTATTCTGGATGAAAGTCAGTATATTAAAAATCCCGATTCTAAAATATATAAAGCTGTTAATCAACTAAATTCCAAGTACAGATTAGTATTAACAGGAACTCCAATTGAAAATTCTTTAACTGATCTTTGGGCTCAAATTAATTTTCTGAACAAAGGTCTTCTAGGTAATTTACGATTTTTTAAAAGAGAATTTGTTCAACCTATTGAAAGAAATACCGATTCGGATAAAAAAGAAAGGTTACAACAATTTATTCAACCATTTGTATTGCGACGCACCAAACACCAGGTTGCTAAAGATTTACCAGATAAAATAGAATCGGTAATTTACTGCGACATGTCTGAGGAGCAAAAATCTTTGTATGAAGAGGAAAAATCTAAAATTCGCAACTCGATTATGGAAACTATCGAAAAATCAGAAGATAAACCCACCATACTCGCAATTGAAGGATTAAATAAATTAAGGCAGATTGCTAATCACCCGGTTTTAATCGATGAAGATTATTCTGCAGAATCTGGTAAATACGAAGAAATAACTCGTAATATTGAAAACCTGATAGCCGAAAACCATAAAGTACTAATATTTTCAGCATATGTTAAGCATTTGAATTTGTTTGCTAATTACTTAAAAAAAAGCAATCATCCTTATTCAATGCTAACTGGTAGCACTCGAAACAGAGAAGAAATAATTAAAGATTTTCAGGATTCTAAAGATAAATATGTATTTCTAATTCAAATAAAAGCGGGTGGAGTTGGCCTTAACTTAACTGCGGCTGATTATGTTTTTATCATTGATCCGTGGTGGAACCCAGCAGTAGAAGAACAAGCAATTAATAGAACCCATCGCATAGGCCAGGATAAAAAAGTATTGGTGTATCGATTCATTTCATCAGAAACTGTTGAAGAAAAAATACAGCAATTAAAAGCCAGAAAATCGAAGCTAGCCGATTCATTTATAAATACGGAACACGCGGTTGAAAAAATGAGTTTAGAAAGGATATTAGAGTTTCTGAATTAAAAAACTGCATATTCATCAGGTAATTTACTCTGTAAACTCTTTAATATTGAATTGTCAGGATATTTATGAATGCCCTTAATTAAAACTGCAATTGCATCAAACTTACACTCATTTTCCATATAAGAAATAAACTGAATTAATTAATCTTTCTCAGTTTTAAGTGAATTTATTATTATTTCCTAGCTTTGTTCTTTATTGAGTAATGTAAATTCACCTTTAATGCTATTACTCCCATTGTATAATCTCCATTCATATGTTTTTCCTTCTTTCAAAGGTACATTATATAAATAAAATTCTTTTAATGGTTCATCTGCACTTAAAATCAAAGAATCAGAGCGCTTAACAAATAAATTAAACCTTATATCAGGAACAGGTTCTTGCAACAGATAGAACTTTATATTTGCCTCGTTTATAACATTAGAGTGTAAAGGAAAAACTACTATTACATTTCTATCAGTATTATATGAAATCGTTAGTAATTGATATCGAAGCACAAAATAAAATAGGCATCGTAGTTAACAAAGATTTATTATCTAAAAAACAATATAACGGATGCTATTCATGCATTTAACAGTAGTTTAGATATTGCGGTTGAAATTAATGCAAAAAAACAAATTGCAGAAGCTTCCAATTTATTATTTTCGTTGTATTCTGAAAAACCTTTTAATGAAACATTAGAAATTGTTATTTATAGAATAACACAGGAAATATTAAATAATATCCTTAAGCATGCCCACGCCACCGTTGTAAATATTTATCTTGATAAAGAACTTTATAGCATAACCTTATCAATTAGTGACAATGGGAAAGGGGTGGAAGATATTGAACGCTATAAAAACAAAGGGTTAGGCTTGAAAAATATTTTTTCAAGGGTAGAAATGTTGGGGGGGGGAGTATAAATGTTAATACTGAAGTTAATAAAGGAACAAAAATTGTTATGGTTTTCCCGGTTTAGAGATTTAAAGTAAGATTTTAATTATGGTAACTGAAAAGGTTAATTTGATATGAAATTTTTCGCGAAAAATAAACCGAAACTTGACGGTTTTAAAATGTTCAAGATATAATTAAACTTAAAATTTTAATAAAATGAAAGATTTAAAAAATCTAAACGGAGCTAAGACAATTAGTAAAAATGACCAAAGAGCAATTAAGGGTGGAAGACATATTTTTCCAACTTTATGTAGAACAGATGCAGATTGTGCAGATGGTGAAATTTGTTTTCACGATGAAGGTAACATTAGCGTTTGTATTGCGGGCGAGGATCCTGTTCAGCCTTAATTCCCAAATGGCACGAGCTACAAGTTCGTGCCTTGTTCTTTGAAACTACATTTTTTCAAAGGTTTCTTAGCTAGTATTTTGATCTTTTCCTGTAAAATTTTATAACCAAAAGATCATTCCAAAAAGAATACCTAATATTGTTAAATGTCATTATAAATGGCAAAAGCATATCAAAACCAGATAATTGGTTTAATCAATATGATACAACATTTAAAAATCGAAACTAGCCGATTCATATATAAATACGGAACACGCGGTTAAAAAAATGAGTTTAGAAAGGATATTAGAGTTTCTGAATTAAAAAACTTTGATCGTTCCTAACTTTATTTTGACTGGTATTAATCTGTTTTGTAACTTTTCGTAATTTAAAAGAGTAGAAATAAACAAACTAACTTTAATAATTATGAAAAAACAATTACTCAAACTATTCACATTTTTACTTTTAACATCCTTTTTGTCAATAGCAAATCAGCTCATTGCACAAGAAACGCCAACAGAAACTTTAAGTAAAGATGAACTTAAACTCAAAAAATTAGAGGATAAAGTAAAAAGCATCGAAGCTAAAATTGAAGCTACCCAGACTAAAATTGATTACGCTGATAGTTTAGTTCAAGCTGGATTTGAAATGGGAAAAGAAGCAAATAATGAACTAAAAATAATCGGTAAAGAAGAAAAAATGTTTATAAAAGAAAATAATACCAAAAGAAAGGAACTTAGAAAACAGTTAAAAAAGGCTGACGAAGACGATGAAAAGGCAGTAGAAGCTGAAATAAAACAGCATGATTCGATGGTAAAAGCTGAAATGAAAATTTTCGATAAAAGGTACAGTACTGAAGAAAAAAAGCTTGAAAAAGCCAAAAAGAATGATGAAAAAGGAAAAGATAAATTGAAACAATATAATCCTAAATTAAAAGAATATGAAAAAGCGTTAGAGGAAGCTGAAGAAAACCTTGCTGAATTCAGGACTGAGAAAGAATTATAATAAAACCTCACGCTAACCCAAAAAAGATGTCTAAAAGTTAAATTAGGCATCTTTTTTTATATCCGGAATATTTGAATTTGATAAAATATAGATTTCTGTTGATGAATAAATAAACCTTTTTTCGAAAAACAAGTAAATCTTTGCAAATAGAACTTGTTATTTCTTAAAATTATGAAAGGGAACTTATTATTTTTATTTTCTTTAGTTTATTTAAACTTAGTTAATCCAAATTTTCTTGTTGCCGAAAATCCGTCTTCAATTGATATGAGTAAAGAAGATTTAAAATTAGTAAAATTACAAGAAAAATTCGATCGAACACAAATTAAAGTTAATGCTACCAAAGCAAAGTTAGAATTAGCAGATAGTCTTATCCTGTCAGGAAATATGTTAGAAAAAGAAGCGAAAAGTGAAATTAAAAAGATACGTACAGAAGAGAAGAAATATATAAAAATCAAAAATAACGAAAGAAAAATACTTTGGAAGCAATATAAAGAATCAAAAAAAGATAATGTGAATGTAATCGAAGACGAAGTTAAAGAACTTGATTATCAATTTAAAGCTGAATTACGTCAGTTTTATAAAAGGTATAAAGCTGAAGAAAGAAAATTAAAGAAAGCAGAAAGAAACAATCAAAAAGGTAAGGATAAAAGAAAACTATACGAACCAAAATTAAAAGATTATCAAAATGCTTTGGAAATAGCAAAAGCTAAATTGGAAGAATATCAAGCAGAAAAAGGGTTATAGAAAATCACTTTGAGACGGAAAAATATCAGGAGCGGTATTATTAATAGCTTTTTCAAGCAACATTAATAAATTGTCCTTATCTTTTGATAATGTCCCTTGTAAAGGAATATTGTTTGAAACATGATTACTTCGATATATTGCATTTTCAACTTCCAAATTTTCAATAAATAACTTTAACTCTTTAAATAGCTCAACAATAGTTTGCTGTTGGTAATTTCCATCAAATCTGTTTTGGAAATGATCCAAGCCATAGGGTAAACTTAGTGTAAGTGTTGATAAAAATTTTGGATTTACCTTATTAATTATTTCAGCAGACTTCAAAGCATGTTGCTCAGAATAAACCTTCCCTCCTAATCCGTTAATAATCATAATTGAAGTATCAATTCCCGCATTATGCGCCTTTATTATTCCATTAACTGTAGAATTAAAGGTTTCTCCTTTATGAATTAATTTCAGGAGTTCTTCATCTCCTGTTTCAATACCAATGTACAATAATTTTAACCCTAAGTTTCTCAATTCGTTCAGTTCCTGTTCTGATTTTGATAGAATATCTCTGGGTAATGCATAAGAAGATACTCTTTGTATTTTTCCAAACTGCCTATTTATCTCATCTAAAATAGGAATCATTTTTTTTGTTGATAAAACAAATGCGTTTCCATCAGCTAAAAATATTTTTTTTACTCCTTTATAATATTTCACAAGATTGGATATATCACTCTTAACATCTTCAATACTTTTTGTCCTAAATTTTTTGGAAGTATACATCTCGCAAAAAGCACATCGATTCCATGAACATCCCAGCGTAACCTGAACAATTGCAGATCTTGCCTCGGCAGGAGGACGAAAAAGTGGCTCATCATAAGCTATTGGAGTAAAAAACATATTCCTAAATTTTATGGATCTGTAAAATTAAACTATTTGTTTGTTTTTGACATCAAACGAAAGAAATAGTAACTTACGTTCTTTATAAAAATAAATTCTTTACCAATGAAAAAAATATATCTGTTCATATTCATTATTAGTTTTATTAGTTTAAAATCTATCTCGCAAGAAAATTTAGCTTATTTTTTAACCGAACCAACTCTTTCTCCCGATGCTTCAAAAATTGTTTTTGTTTATGAAAATGATTTATGGCAGGTTGATGTAAATGGAGGAATTGCAAGTCGATTAACCGGTATGGAAGGAGCGGAAACTAATCCCCGCTTTTCTCCCGATGGAAAATGGTTGGCCTTTTCATCAAAACAGAATGGAAATGCTGATATTTATATGCTACCAGTTAATGGAGGTGAAATTGTTCAACTTACATTTCATGAAGCAGACGATTATGTAGACGGTTGGTCCTGGGATTCTAAATCAATTAACTTTAGTTCTAACCGATATAATGTAATAGCCTCTTATAAAGTAAATATAAATGAAGGTACTCCAAGCCGACTTTTTGGCTATGATTATTTTAATAATGTTCATCATATTGCTGAAGCTCCCGATGAAGAAGCTTTTTATTTTACCGAATCATGGGAAAGTTTTATGTTTCCCCACCGAAAAAGGTATAAAGGAGATCATAATCCTGATATAAAATATTACAACCAAACTACAAAAGAGTATAAACAGTTAACAGACTACAATGGTAAAGATTTATGGCCAAGTGTAGATAAAGATGGTAATTTATATATAGCTTCAGATGAAATTAATGAGGTATACAATCTTTTCATGTTAAATGCAGGTATAAAAAAACAACTTACAGATTTTAAAACTGCCATTATAAGGCCTCAAGTCAGTGTTAACGGGGAAAAAGTTGTTTTTGTAAAAGATTATCAGGTATTTGTTTATGATGTTGAATCGAAAACAACCTCAAAACCAGAAATTAAAATTTTTAAAAATGAAACGCTGGCTACAAATAAATCATTTAAAACTCAAGGCAAGATCACAAATTTTGATATTTCTTCGGATAATAAAAAAATAGCTTTTGTTTCAAGAGGCAGACTATTTGTTTCGGATATTAAAGGAAAATATGTAAAAGAAATTAATACAAATCCTAAAGAAAGAGTTAAAGAAGTTAAATGGTTTGATGATAATAAAACAATTCTTTATACTCGAACTAATAAAGGGTGGACAAACTTGTTTAAAGTTTCTGCTATTGGCGAAACTATTGAAACACAACTTACATCTGAAAATAAAACAGAACGATTAATTGAACTATCTCCAAATCGTGATAAAGTGGTTTATATAAGTGGTTCAACAAATATCAACATCCTAAATATTAAATCATCACAAGTTGAAAAAATAATTGAGGATGAGTTCTGGTTCCGAGGTGCACAGCCTTATTTTTCTCCTGATGGTAATTTTATACTATATACTGCGTTTCGAAATTTTGAACCGGATATAATGATATATGATATTAAACTCAAAAGAAGCTTTAACTTAACAAACACTGGTGTTCCTGAAAATAATCCGGTTTGGTCGCCCGATGGAAAATATATATATGTTTCTGCCGAAAGGTATTTCCCAAGTTATCCGCGTGGGAAAGGAACGGATAAGATTTATAGAATTCCTTTGTATCGCTTTGCAAAAGATTTTAAATCGGATGAATACGAAAGATTATTTGATAAAAATAGAAAGGACACAACTATTGATATAAAATTTGAACTAGATAACATCTCAGAACGATGGGAAACAGTTTTCAAGAAAGAGGGAGAACATTATTATCCAATAATTTTTAAGGATGAAGACAAAGACATTTTATTTTTTAATTCTTATAATGATACCGAAAAGTCTTACTTTAATTTCGCAGAAATTAAGCCTTTCGAAAAAATCAATGTTAAAACAATTCATGATACTCCATTCGAGATGTTGATTAAAGCTAAAAGTAAGTATTATGCATTGGTAAAGGGAGATATATATGAGGTAAATGTATCCGGAGGCAAGTTAGAAAAAATAAAAATTAATTACGTATTTAATAAAAACCTACTTGATGAATTTGAACAAATGTTCCATGAAAACTGGGCCGCTTTAGCAGAAAATTTCTATGATATAAATTATCATGGAGTTGATTGGAATGCTACTAAAACTCAATACGAACAGTTTCTTCCATACATTAGAAACAGAGAAAATTTACGTCAGTTACAAATTGATATGTTAGGTGAATTAAATGCATCGCATCTTGATTTTAGAACTAAGGGTGATGAACAAAAAACCTTTTATGAAATCAAAAGCAACGAAACAGGAATAATATTCGAAGAACAAAATCCTTATATAGTTCAAAGATTTGTTACAAAGTCTCCTACCGATATATTAGATAACCGTATAAACCCAGGTGATGAACTATTGGCTGTAAACAATGTTAAAGTTGATAAAACCAGGAATAGAAATTTTTACTTTAACAATACCAAAGTATTGGAAGAAATTTCTTTAACATTTAAACGAGGTAATTCAACATTTGATGTTAAGATTCATCCTATCAAATCTGAATTATTTAACAATTTACTCTATGATGAATGGATTGCAAATAAGCAAAAAATTGTTGACAAAGCATCTGAAAAACGGATTGCCTATGTTTACATGAAGAATATGAGCACAGAAAGTTTAAATAACTTTTTAATTGATATGACAACTGAGGCTATGCATAAAGATGCGTTAATCCTTGACTTAAGATATAACCGAGGAGGAAATGTGCATGATGATGTTCTTCAGTTTTTATCTCAAACTCCATACTTAAATTGGAAGTTTCGTAACGGGAAGTTATCTCCACAGCCTAATTTTGCACCTTCTGGAAAACCAATTGTTCTTTTAATTAATGAACACTCGTTAAGTGATGCAGAAATGACTGCTGAAGGATTTAAACAACTAAAATTAGGCAAGATTATTGGAACGGAAACTTACAGGTGGATTATATTTACATCGGCTCGCGAATTAGTTGATGGTTCGTATACAAGACTTCCTGCCTGGGGGTGTTATACATTAGACGGTGAAAATTTGGAATTGACCGGAGTTGCTCCGGATATTTACATAAAAAACACATTTATGGATCGTTTATATGGAAATGATCCACAACTCAATAAAGCTATAAAGGAAATTTTAAAAGAACTAAATTAAGAATAGTTTCTAATTTAAAGGGGGTGTCCAAAAAGTACAATAGTTAAATTTTGTTCGTATTTTTTACTTTGAGTAACTTTGTGTCTTCTTTGTGGTTCTCTGTGTAACAGTCTTTT
>JANQHR010000083.1 GCA_028282585.1 Bacteroidales bacterium
TATTTAAAACTATTATTTGCACCAATTACTCATTACTTATTACTCCTTCGCAACACCTAATTCCTGTAATGCTTGACTAACAACTTGTGCCTGTTCATCTTGTTTATTTGTAATAAAAATTTCAAATGCTTGTTGATAATAATTAATTGCTTTTTGGAGATTTATACTATTTCCTGATTCTGGTTTTTCTAGATTATCTGGTAAGTTAATTAGGGCATTAGCTTTATTCGCAATTGTATTCGCATATTCTAAAGGTGTATCTTGAGCGTTACGTATTTTTAATGCTTCATCGTAAGCGGTAACAGCCCGCAAATTATTCTTGAAGGGATGGGAAGATGGTAAATATTGCAGTGCATTTCCCAGATTATTTTGCAACATTGCATATTCTTTCGGGTGTTCGATCGAGTTAATGTGCTTCAATGCAGTTTCAAATGACTGTACCGCTAAACCTTCATATAAATATTGTTGTTGCGAACCTGTGGACATGGAAAGATATGCGATCGCAATATTATTATGCAAAATAGCGTACTCCTGCGGGTACTTTTGATAGGTAAAGACTCGCAAAGCTTGTTGATAAATTTGGATGCATTCCGTAACTTGAGCTAATTTAAATGGTATAAGTGATTGCAATACCAAACCCAAGTTCATCTGTGCTTCTGCTAATTCCGTTGGTGAAGCTAACTCTTGTAAAACTGGTAAAGCCTCTTGGTAATTGGTTTTAGCTTGCAATAATAATTGTGTTCCATTATCTGGAATTGTCCTTAAAGCATTGGCTTTACCCAGTTTAGCCTGAGCTTTCAGAAGAGGATGTTCCTCTTGACATAGTTCATCAGCTTTATCGTACAGTGCTACTGCATTCCATACATCATCAGCTGTTTTGGGCTTTTTAAGAACTCCCTGTGCAATTTCAATCAGCATCTCGATTTTTTCTGATGTGGTTGCTGAAGTTTCTGTAATAGCTTTCATCGCTGCTTTAACAGCTGAATCTGTCATACTGGGGATCATTACCAATTTCCTCGACGCAGGTGAATGAATAGCACTAAGGTTATGTAAAGGGAACAGGAAACAAGGAACAGGGAAGAGAGAAAAATTTTCCTAACCCAAAAATTGGTTGCTGTATGGCGTTATGAATTCTATAAATGAGTAGCTTTTTTACATAAAACAACCAATAGTTCTAATTCAACCTTGGTATTACAAAATCCGGAATTACAATAAACTCTAATCTTTATTAAATTCCCCATATAACCTTAGCCTAGGTAACTATATATTGTTTGATGTTTAATTTAAAACTGACGCAGCGTAAATTAAAATCAAAACAATACATAATTATTTGAGATTACAAAAAGTAATTTGTGATACTTAATTTTTTAGTAAGTACCATTCCTGAAAATTTAATTAACAATTCCAAATTTTCATGTTGAGATTTTGGAACTTAAGATTTGGAATTTGAGGTTTTAGATTTTAGATTTTAGATTTCAGGTTTGGAATATGATATGTAGTAACTCAAGTCTTTTCAATCTCAATATCTTTTTTCTCATATTATATGGATTGTGAGATTTTATTAAAAATAATTAACCCAGTTTTAAGATTTTTGTTTGCTCGTGATATTTTACTTTTACTAAAAGAGAAGTAATAAAGTAACACAAAACCAAATTCAACAAAAATTATTAAAATTCACAGCCAAAAAATCTGTAAAATTTGTGTCTAACTCATTCTCTTTGCTGCTAACATCTCCCTACATGATAACCATTCACACATTATCCAAAAATAATGTAAACAGCGAACAATTTGCTCAAAAATACTTGAGATGAAAAATAAAGTCTTAGCAATTAATATTGAATTA
>JANQHR010000094.1 GCA_028282585.1 Bacteroidales bacterium
AACCCGCAACTTGTAACCCGCAACCCATATTCTCAGCTTCTCCCTTTCCCACTTTCTCACCCTCTCACTCTCTCACCAACCCGGATTATGAAGTGCTCCGGGACAAGTCATAAAAAATTCATAATTATAACTATCCCTGCCACTTAGGCTCAAGTCTTAGTATAATATACCTGTCGCCTTCAACCAAATTGATTTATATAATTCAAACGCTGTAACGGAAACTATCATATTTGTTTGAGCTTTCTGCCATTCAGTTTGCGCTATAAGTAATTCCGTTGTATTATTTAGCCCCAGGTCAAAACTTATTTTTGTTTCTTCCAGGTTGTTATCAGCTTCGGCAACACCTTTTTTTGCAACCTGCACTGCTTCATATGCTTCTTCAAGCTGAACCCTTGCCTGATTTACTTCCAGTTCAATTAATTCATTCGTATTTTTTAAATTCAATTCTGCCTGTTCTGTTTGAATCCTGGCGGCTTTAGAATTGTATTTTCCTTCTTTCCAATGAAAAATTGGAATTTTTAAATTTGCTGCTGCTATCGTATTCCACTTACTTTCATCAATAACCCGATTGATGTTCATATAGCTTCGGTTAACCCCAATTCCTAATTCCGGCAAATATTCAGACCTCACAATCTTTTCATTAAAAGAAGACAGTTCTTTTTTGCTTTTTAGCAGTTTAAGTTCCGGACGTAATTCAGCAGCATTGGATAAATCGTTTAAAAAATCTGGCAAATCCACTTCTGTAGTAAAATCAAATTTAATTTCAATTTCTTTGTTCAGGCTATCTCCAATCAGTTGGTTCAAAGCTATTTTAGAGAGAATTAATCCATTCTTAGACCTGATTATCAATAATTCTGCTTCATTTTTTTTTACAGCTACTTTTAGTTTTTCACTTACTGGCACTAAACCTAATTGATACATATCATCAATTTGTTCTTCAAGCTCACACAACATGTCATAGTTTTCTTTGGCCAATTTATTTCTTTCCAGCATCGAAACAACATTTAAAAATGCCTGATCAGTTTGAAGTACAATCTCACTACGCTTTAATGTATATGCGTCATTGACCATTTTCACAGTTGTTTCAGCAATTTTATTGGTAAACTTTATTTTTCCACCAACGTACAATGGCATTTGTATCCCTAATTGAGCAGATGAAAACCTAAGGTCGCCAAGTTCTAAATTTAATCCCGGCATCCAGATATTACTTTTGCCTGTAAAATCACCAGACATTGCTTGTTCCTGGCTTTCAGCGATAGGCAGAAATTTTCCTGGCATGGATATATCATCCATACCAGGAATGAACATTGTCCGTGCTTCTAAATTAATCTCCGGGAAATATGCCGTATAGGCAACCTTTCGTTTATTCCCTGCATATTTTTGTTGAAGATTAGCAACTTTGAGTAGTTTATTATATTCTATAGCCTTATTTCTGCATTCTGCACGAGTTAGCAAATTTTGAGAACTTGACGTATTCGAACATAAGCCAACACATACAAAGAGAATGCATTTAACAATAATTAATCTCATGATTTCAACTCACTTTATAAGAATTCGTTTTTAATGTTCTGGTGTTTAACCCATAAAAAGTAGCATATAAGGTTGGGACTACATAGAGTGTAATTAGAGAACCGAAAATAAGTCCAAACATAATGGTTATGGCCAGTGAAACAAACATTATATCCCAAAGCAATGGAAACATGCCAAGTATAGTAGTAATAGAAGCCATCATAACAGGCCTCATTCGGGATATTGAAGCATCTATTGTAGATTCCAATGCCGGTTTACCTTCTTTGATCCCGATATTTATTTCATCGAGAAGTACAACTGAGTTTTTTATCATCATACCAATAAGCCCAAGTGCACCAATTATTCCAATAAACGTGAAACTTTGATCAGTCAAAAGAAACCCAATGATTATTCCTATAAAAGCAAAAGGAACTATTAAAAAAATAATTACAGGCTGTTTAATATTATTAAAAAGACTTATAATAATTATGAACATAACCACCAATGCCAATGGCAGGAACTTAAAAAGTGCACTTCTGGCTTCTGACGAAGAACCAACAGTTCCATCCCATCTCCTCGAATACCCGTCAGGAATAGGTATAGCATTAATTTGATCTTTAAGTTCTGCTTGCAATTCAGAAGGCAATACTCCATCTATTACATCACATTGGGCTTTCATTGCCCGTTTCCCATTGTACCTGTGAACCTGCTCTTCTTCCCACTGAAGTTTTATTTTATTTGTAATTTGATTTAAAGGAACACTCTTAAAACTGGTTTTTCCCCATACCGGAATGGTAGACATTTTTTTGACTTCTTCTTCTACTGGTTTTTCCAACTTCAATACTACAGGTAAGTTATCTACTCCTTCGTAAATGCTACCAATTGGCATTCCTTTAGTTGATACCAAGATAGAATTAGCCATATCAATTCTTGAAAGGCCTGACTTTTGTGCATTTTCTATAGCATATTCAGGAGTAAAAACTTTAACCTTATTTCTCCAGTTATCACATACATTTATAGCATTGGAATTTTTATACATTATTTCTTTTGCCTGATTGCTCAAATTTCTCAAAACCACCGGATCAGGTCCTGAAAATTCAACCTCAATCTCAAATTCATTAAAATAGGGACCGTATTGCATCTTTCTCACAATCCCCCCTGGAAATTCTTTAAAAGCATACTCTTTTATCTTTTCAAATACTTTTGGAATATCGTCCGAATACTTAGTTTCAATAATCAGCTCTCCATAATTATTTCCTCCTTTAGCCATTGGCCTCATTAAACTATATCGTGCAGGAGGCCTTCGAATAGCCGTTGTTACAGAGTACACCTCATCCATATTCTTCGTATGCTTCGCGATCTGCTTTAAGTCATGATCTATTTGGTCAATGTCACAACCATTGCCCTGCAAATATTCAACAACAAAGTGATTGTAGTCAATTTTAGGAAAGAAATCTTTCTTTACTTGTTTAAATCCCGCGAAAGTAACCAGAAGAACAATTACAATAGTTATTAAAAAGAATGCTTTGTGGGAAAGTACCCAATGAATTGATTTTTTATAATAAGGATATAGCCCTTTATCAAATGGATTCGTTTCTTTTTTTGAACCGTAATTTCTTTTAAGAAAGTATTTGGCCATAAAAGGGGTCTGGACCATTGCAAAAATCCAACTAAAAAGAAGGGAAACACATAAAACGGTGAACAATGAATTCATAAATTCACCCGCACGGCTGGGAGCCATACGTAAGGGTAAAAAGGCTAAAATTGCAACAATGGTGGCCCCTAAAAGAGGAAGTGCTGTTTTTTTAGCAGTAAAAATATATGCTTTCCCTGGATTAATTCCTTTTTTGAGATCAATTAAAATACCATCACCAACTACGATAGAATTATCAACCAGCATTCCCATTGCTATAATTATCGCAGCAAGCGTTACACGGTGTAATGGCAAATTAATACCAAGCATGATTAGAAGTGTTGCAAAAATTGTAAAAATTAATCCGCTTGCTATTAACAGGCCTGAACGTAATCCCATAGCAAAAAGCAGAACAATAATCACAATTCCAACGGACAGCACTAAATTGATCATGAAGTCCCGGACTGATGACCTAACCCGATCAGGCTGGAAATATATATCGTGAATTTCAATGCCAACAGGCAAATCTTTTTTTAACTCCTCAATTTTCGCTCTTACTTTCTCACCAACCTTTACGACATTAACACCAGCCTCATTTGATAATCCTATTGACATTGCCATTTGCCCATTGAAGGAAAGGCTTTCCCTTCTTGGTTCCAACACCGAACGTTTTATTTTAGCAATATCCCCTAATCTAAAATTACCTCCTCCCGGAACTTGAATTAATAAATCTTCAATTTCTTTTAAACTTTCAATCTTTGACCCAACATCAATTTTAATTGATTCCCCAGTTGTAGAAATAGTTCCCGGATTTACAATAATTCCATGGCTCTGGACAGTTGAAGCAATCAGCATTGGATTGATACTCAGTGCTGCTAAATCTTCAGATGAAAAAAGAATTTCAATTGTTTCGATTTGTTTCCCATATATCTGTGCCCTTCTTATTCCTTTAATATCAACTAACACACGCCTTATGTATTCTACATAATCGTTTAATTCCTTATTGCTATAGCCATCTGAAGTTACGGCAAAAAACATCCCGTATACATCCGAAAAATCATCATTTACAACCGGTTCCCATGCCCTTTGGGGCAGATTCGGTTTAATGTCGTTAACTTTCCGTCTTAAATGATCCCACAACTGGGGTAAATCTTTCGTTTTTACTGTTGGAAGAATATTTACTTTTATATACGACATGCCTGGCATTGATATTGATTCAATATCTTCAATGCTCTCAAGCCGTTGAATTTCTTTTTCCAATATATCGGTAACTTCAAGCTCTACCTCATGTGCATTTGCACCCGGATAAAAAGTATAGATAATTGCTGACTTAATAGGGATTTCTGCATCTTCAAGTTTTCCCATATTAAGGTAGGCAAATATACCTCCTAAAAATACTGCCAGAAGTGTTGACGTGATTAAGGTTTTCTGATTCAGCAATTTTTCTAACATTACAACAAACCTCCTTTATTCGTTTTCGAATTTCGTCTAATTGGTTTAACTTTCTGGCCTTCATAAAGAGTATGAGTACCCGCACTTACAACTTTTTCACCAAGTGCCAGGCCTGACAATATGGATATAAAACCGTTATTTTCAAGTTCATGACAACTAATCCTTCGTTTTTTAACGACTGAAGTATTTTGATCATATACCCAAACAAAATCATTACCTCCCAAATGAAAGATGGCTTTCGAAGGGATTATTACTTTTCCCATATCAGACTCATTCACGAGTATTAATTCTGCACTCATACCTGGCTTAACCCGTGTAGAATCATTTAAATACAATTGATAGCGTATCTCGTATAAATTATCCTTGCCTGCTTTTTGTGATACTCTTAATAACGATGCTTTAAGATCTTTTTCACCTGCATCATTAACTGCACAAAAACCGGAATTCATTTCACGAATATCATTTAACATTGAAGCTGGAGCATAAATGACAAGTTCTTGCTTACTTATATCAACTAATGAGATAATTGGCTGCCCAGGTGCAACGGTATTATAATTTTCCGTAAATTTTTTGAATACATAGCCCGTGAATGGGGCTTTAAGTTCTGAGTCAATGAGTGCATTTTCAGCTTTTTCAAAAGCAGATTTTGCCATTAAATAATTTGTCTCAAGTTTTTCAAGCGAGTTTTCAGGTAGTTTTTTCTTATTATATAATCCTAAATACCTTTCATATTCTCCTTTAGCATGTTTTAGCCGTGCCTCAGCAGCATTAAGTTGTACGATGAAATCCCGTTTATCTATTGCTGCAATAAGTTCATTTTTTTTCACATAGCTTCCAATATCTTTGTCGAACTCATTTAACGGGCCACCAACGCGAAATGACAGAACAGTATTATTCTGCTCTTTTATTGTCCCATTAAAATGAAGTTTCCCGTTTAGCCGTAATGAAGATACATCTTCAATTTTTACGTATCTTATGCTTTCACCTACTTGTTCTTTTTTATTCTTGCACGATAACACAAAAATTAAGATGAAAAGAAACATCGAAATTATTTTTGTTATTCTTAGATAATAAGCCATATTCTTTAGTTTTAATTTTTTAATCATTTTCTTCCCCGGACTTTTATATTTTATTATCAAACTTCAGGCTCATTCCCATACTCAAAATATCTTTCTTAAACCTGGTAAGATCAACAAACTCCCCCATTGTATAACTACCTGATTTTTTGAGATTATTTTCAATAAGCTGCAATATTGTAGCAACTACCGGAATTGCAGTTCCTATATATCCATCTTTATGTGATATAGTAATGATAGTTTTCTTCTCTTTTCCAGCATACAGACCTGTTCCTGTTGCTTTTAATAATGTTATGTAGGGTGGCTTGTTCCTATTACCAAATTTATAAATTAGTAAAGCCCCTAATTTTGATAAACTTTTTGATTTATATAAATGAAGTATCTTCCAAATAAAAATTATTGAATCCGTAAAAGTGTCTATACCTGCAACAAACGTCCCGCACTCTTGAAGTTCAATGCTATTGGTTAACCGATCTATTTCGTTCATTTTAACCGGGTAACATGATTTGAGACCAATCTGAGCACCAAAATCACTTTTTATACTTTTCCAAATAGAAGCTTTTCCTATTTTTCCATTTTTTATAATTTTTGGTTTTAATGCTAAATCTTTTATTAAATCGAAACAAGACCCAAATGTTGCATCCTTTTCATTTATATAAGCACTTATTTCTATTTCTTTTATCTCCTGGATATTTTCTTTTAATAATCGGACCAAAAACGAAGGAGTTCCAGGAATTAAACCACATTCAGAAATAAATACTTTCCCGGTTCTTTTTATAATCTTCTCACAGTCCACAAGTGATTTATTCTTTTTTGGCTCATAATTCAAATCGATATAATTTATCCCAGCCTTAATAGCGGCTATTACTATTTTATCTCCAATATTCGCAACAGGAATACAAGTGACTAATAAATCATAGTTTTTTAAATCACATACCAGACTTTCGCTGCTACTCATATTTAACCTTAATTCAGATACTTGATTTTTAATTTTTGCAATTTGATTAAGCTTATTACACGCAGCTTTTACTTTCCTCAGATCACGTCCTGCTATATGAATCTTCAAACGTGTTTGTTCAATTAACAATTTAGCGGTTTCATATCCAACCCTACCGTAACCTCCTAATATCACAACATTCGTTATATTCATTTCCGGGTTCATTTTATTTAGTATCTTTTAAAAGATTATTATCTGCTAACTTCAAATGTTCATTTTTGACCTTAGCTAAAACTTTAGAAAAAGTAAACATGTTTTTTCTAGCTGTATCATAAGGGTATAATTTTGCTCCAGCAGTACATATATCACAGATCTCATTATAAATTTCATTACATAGCGTTACTAACTTATTTTGAGCATTATTACCCTCAGAATCCAGGTTTAATCTTTGGCTTGTTTCTTGTGCTTTAATCTTCCCGGCATACGACAGGATAGTATCGATTAAACTAACATTCATACCTCTATCCTGCAAAATTTTCCTTATCTCATCATTCATTCCATCTTTAAATGAATTAAGAAGTGATCCAACAGAATCAACATTACCTTTATTCCATAGCTTGAAAATATTACTTAAACCTAATGCTTTGAATATTTCAATTTGCTTTTTTTTATCCCCCTCCCAAAGCAGCTCAATTTGTTTTTTAAAGGAGTATAAATCAAAAGCAGCTCTATCCTGCAAGTCCAGTAAATCGAGTGATGCATTATAAAAACCTTGTTTATCAGGGTTTTCCAGATAATAATTAATTGCATATTCAATTTTTGTAAAAAGCTCTTGCACATAAATTATCGACCATGTATTTTTTATCATCAATAAATCACTTAAATTCTTCGATAAGCTTATTACAACTTCTTTTGAAACTAAAAGCATTTCAATGTCTTTGCATTTGTATTGTCGAATTGTTTCCATGGCTTCAAATATTATTTAATACCTTTTCGTTATATATTCATATAAAGAAGAATCTCAAGAGACTACTATTGTGTTTTTTATTTCTGATTCCATTGATAATCAGATCTGTAATACTTTCTTTTCTCATTTCCATTTGAATTTTAAATGTAGAGTTGTACATTCCATCGTTGAAGGTAATAATGGGTCTAAGCAGAAATGGAAAGGCACATAAAGAGATAATATTTATAATTAAATCATTAGCCTCAATGTCTTTTATTCGATTCTTTACAATTTCATTATCAATCTCAGTTCTGATCTTAATAAATCTCCTTATAAAAAAGTATTTTGAGATTTTGTACTCCTTAAGTTTTCTGTCCAGCTGGTTGGCATTGCTTGCCAATTCATGAATTATGAAATTGGGTATGTATGGATAGCTCACAAATGTGTCGATATAAGCTTCAATTATTCGTTTCAGCTTTTTTTCAAACTTAAGCTCCTCTTCTAACAGGTTGGTCAAATTACTTAGAATACAAGAAAAAGCTTCATCAAAAATCAGGTTGAACAATTTTTCTTTAGAACGAAAATAATAATGAAGCAATGCTTTATTCACATCTGCTTCGTTAGCAATATCTTGCATTGTTGCCCCATTGTAACCTTTTGTAGTGAATACAGCACGCGCAGCATCGATAATCCTTTTTTCTGTATTATAATTTTGTGTCATAACACCAGGGGTTTTTTAATACATAAAATTATTCTAAAAATTGACCAAACTGTCTGACACATGTGTCAAACTCAATGTAAAAAAATTTATTTGGGTTTTAACCAATTTTCAATAACCTTAGCTATTTCTTTTTTCCGACTGCTCATAAAATTGTAGAAAGCTCCATTGTTTTTATCAAAAGCAAACTCCAAAAAGATTGGTTTGCTCAACATCGGAAAAACACACATGCCTATAAGGTTTGCCCCCAAATCTTCAATTCTGCATTCATTCAACTTGCCTTCTGATATCTCTTTCTTCATCTGGTTGATAAACTTCTCAATATGGAGATTTTCAGACTTCAAAAGATCAATAATCCATCCTGGGTTTCTTTGCATATCATAGAACACGAAACTTGGTATCATTGGATTTTTTAATATAAGGTCTATATAATCGTTAATGAACAACTCTATTTTTTGCAAAACAGTCAAGTCAGCATCAATAACCCTTGCCATGGTTGGAATAATCTTGCCTTTGACAGTTTCCAGTACCTTGTCCAGAATATGTGCCTTGTTTCTGAAATAGTAATGCAAAGATGTCCTGCTCATTTCTGCCTCATCAGCAATCTGCTGCATTGTTGCACCATCTACTCCATATTTTAGAAAAACTTTGTTCGCAGCTTCAATAATCTTATTCTCAGGCAATATAGAATCTTTTTCCTGCATACAATTTGACTAAAATGTTTGACATTCGTGTCAAAGGTATGAAATTTTTTATACCCACAAAAGTTTATTGATGAATTTATAGGTTCTGCATGTTATTTATAATACTTAAGTGCATTATCAATTACATTTCGTAGTACAATTTTATTTCAAGATCAGGCTTATTCGATATTTTACATTTTCCTGTATGAATATCAAGGTACAGCCGTTTAAACATGACCACCACCAAAGGAGGTGGTTTTTTAGGTTATAATAAATCACTATGCATTGAAAATACATAGTTTTTGAAGTTCGAATGCCTGCCT
>JANQHR010000127.1 GCA_028282585.1 Bacteroidales bacterium
TCTGATTAACCTCTTTGTTATTTAATAAATATTTAGATGCAACTGCTATATCGTTGAACATACAATATCCTTCGCCAAAATCATAGTTTGCATGATGTGTTCCTCCTGCAGCATTAAAAGAAACCCCGTTTTCCAAGGCAAGCAATGCCGCCTGAGAATTACCTGAACAAATTAAAGCCTCTCGTTTTATTAATTCCATACTTAGCGGAAAGCCTAATCTTCGTTCTTCTTGTTTAGTAATACTATTACACTTTAATTTATCGATATATTCATTACTATGCGCCAATGAAATAAAATCATCACCGGTTAATTTTGGTTCAAAAAAATTTTGTTTCGTGTAGGTTCCTTCCTTTAATAATTGTTCCGGTATTTTGATGTATTTATCCATTGGAAACCTATGTCCTTCCGGTAAAGGATGGTGGTAAAAAGGTGAAAATGCGATGTAAATCATTTAGTTTTTCCCTGTTTCGATTCGGTAAACGACAAATATAATTACTTTTTATGAATCGACTAAATAACTCCAAAATTTTAAAAAGGATAGCCTACGCTAACGTACCAACGAATATTTTCATCAAAATCGTTATCTGAATACATTACGCTTATAGGTCCGAGAATTGTATTTGCTCTTATACCAGCAGAAAATCCTTTTAAATATGACTTCCAAGGTGCATTTGCAACGTAGTCTAACATATCGTCTTTTGATTCTGTATAAAATCCGATATTTGCTCTGGATGATAGATATACTCTGGGTACAATTTGAATATCTATTCCCCCTCCCAATAGACCAAAATTAGATACAATGGATTCGGAGAAACTCATCCCAACAAATGGTATATAACCAAACCTTTCTGTGTAATAACTACCTCCTACAACAAAATTCCCTATCCCTGAGGATGGTGAGGAAGAAATACCTGTAGCAGCTTTAACGCTTAAAGTTAATTTCTTAAAAACGGTCAAATACATATCTAAACTGGTATACCCTAAATAAAAGTCTTCGGGATCCTCATCGAAAAACGTCACCGGCCCCATTGCAACTTTATCTGTATCGTTAATTTCGTAATCCAATTTGGGTTTAAAATTGTATTTATAACTAATATCTAACTTAAACCCCTTGCTTGGAAAGAACTTGTCATCAGTTGTATTTACATTAAAATTAAGTTTGTATCCAAATCCTCTATGTCCATAAATTTCAAAGCTGGGTACACCAAAATAGTTTCTTAAATTATCTTTGGGTTTAATTCTTTGAATCTCATAAAATCCCAGAATACCTATTTGTTGATTAACTGCAATTGAATATCTAATGCCTCCACCAATCATAAAATGATTTAAATTATAAGACCCTATATCAATATAATTATCATAAAAAGAATGTTCATTTTGATACCAATCAATAAAATAGTTATCCATTATACGCTGGTTTTTACCCCAATACTTATTAATATTAATCCTAAGAGCTGGATTTTCAGCAATATTAAGTGAAACGGTTGCTCTTGACTCCGGTGCTAAATAATTACGTAATGTTAAATTGGTAATTACTCCCGGACCAAACTGATTATCATAATGTGCCGCAATATTAAGAAATGCCCTTGTACTCTCTTTTACCTTAAAATATAATCTATAGTTTTCCCCATCTAATTTCTTTAATGTATAGGTTACTTTTCTAAAATATTGTGTCCCATATATTTTGTCAACTGCTTCGCTCATATCTTCCTTGGAAACAAATGATCCTTCCTTAATACCTGATCGTCTTATAATGAAACGATCTGCTACAAAAGGACGATCATTTATTACCTTAATTTCCTTGATAAATATTTTTTCAGGTTGGTCTATCTTTTTTACGGGTTTGTAAGAAAGATTTAAAGAATCTGCTAAACGATAAAGCTTCTTCTGTATCTCTAAAGCAGCAACTTCACCATAATGTTCAATTTTTTTATTTCTTGCAAAGTCCGAAGCACCTAAGCCATGTAGATCAGGTTCTATTAAAAGATCAGTTTTCTTCATCTGCTCTTTCGAATCAAAGATTCCCAAAAATACTGTTGCCCTTGAAAGAACATCTGAAAGTGAAAATAAATCCTCTTTAGTTACTTCTTCTTCAAATCCAACAAAAACGCCGATCACATAATCTGCTCCCATTTCTTTAACCTCATCAACAGGGAAATTACGTAAAACTCCACCATCAACAAAAACCATAGTATCTATAATTTCCGGTGCAAAAATACTTGGAATAGACATACTTGCTTTGATGCTTTCTTGCAGATTACCCGAATCAAATTCAATCAATTTTCCGCTAATCAGATCAACACCCATGCAATGAAATGGAATTGGCAGGCTATCATAACTTTCCATTTCGGGCAATGGCCACATCAATGAGGCAAAAAACTTTTCTAATTGTTGTCCTTCTATCATTCCGGAAGGAAGTTTAAACTCATAATTCCGAATAGGAATTCCCCATATATATCTTTTATATTCATATTTCTCTTCAAAAACTACTTCATTTAAAGGAATTCTATCTGACAATAACATTTCCCAATCAGCATTTTTGTTCATTTCAGAAATCTCATCAGCTGTATATCCCATAGAATACAATGCACCAACTACCGCTCCCATACTTGTGCCAGTAATATAGTCAGGAGAAATACCGATTTCTTCCAATACTTTTAATACCCCAATATGCGCTAATCCTTTAGCTGCACCTCCACTTAAAACCAATCCTATTTTTGCTTTGGGAATTGTGTCATTTTCTTGAGAAAACGCAACATTTGATAATTTAAATAAAATTATTATTACTAATAATAACTTAGTCTTCATGTTAAAACAAGGAATTTTACGTTGTAAATTTACAAATTTGATATCAATTATATTATCTGTACAAATGAACAGAAGATTTGTGAAAATACTACTAAAATAAGAATGAACAAGTAATTTTAAATCTTTAAATGCTTTTTTTCCGGCTTGAGCATTAATATTTCAAAAATTGGTTATAAAAAATGCTACACCTTTAGTGTAGCAACTTTTCATCCTTAAAAGTTTGATACCGGAATTTAGTTTTTTTGTGCCGAAGACTTATAATCAAACTCACTTTGAGTTCTGTCATCTTCTCCAAGCTTCCCAAAAAGCTCAGTATTTTTAATTTTTAATTCTTCAATTTCAAGCAACAACTCTTCTTCTCTACTTGATAATCTTTCTTGTGTTACGGTAAGTTCTTCCATATTCTGCCTCATCTCTTCTTCTTGTGTTGACATCTCTTCAGCCTGACGTTTAGTTTCTTCCAGTAGTTTATTAGTTTTGATGTTCATTTGCACAAAATATAAATGAGAAGCAATATTTTCTGCTATTTTTTCAACAAATTCAATTTCATGTTTTTCTAATTTATTAAATGATGCTATCTCAATCATTCCCAACACTTCCTCTTCTCTTTTTAATGGTACAATTAATAGGCTGCTAGGATTAGCCCCACCCAAACCTGAAGTTATTTCAATATAATGATTTGGAATTTCGGTCATATATACCGTTTTAGCCTCAATAGCACATGTTCCAAGCATTCCTTCTCCTAGAGAAACACTTTTTTCCAAGAATTTTTTACGATCATAAGCATATGCTGCCGTTAAATTAAAATGAACATTGCTTTTGTCTTCTTCATTTCTAATGAATACCCCACCCTGATTTGCATTTAAGTAATGTACCAGGTTTTTTATAATCTCAAAAGATAAATCCTCAATATTATCATTATTTGAGCGAAGAATATCTGCAAACAGTCCTATTCCTTCATTATTCCATATTCTTCTTTCAGACTCAACTTGTTGCTGCTCGCGTTCAGATTGAACCTGTAACAGCTTTTTTCTCATTAAAATTAGATTACTACCTAATTCGCCTTCTCCGTTAAATACATTGATTTTTTCTTTAAAATTCCCATTACCAACTTCAATAACAAAATCTCTAGTTTCCTTAAGGTTTTTTGTTAAGATATTTATAGAATTCTTCATTTTTGATATTTCATCAATACCATTGATTTCAATTTCCTCTGGAAGCTCACCCTTACCTAACCTGCTAACATATCTTCTTAATTTTTTTACTGAGTTAACAATATATTTTGAGTCACGATAAATAAAGACTAAAATCCCTGCCGATAAAATAGTTATCATGACAAATAATGTAATTACCGCTTTTGAAATTTGATTTCTTGAATTTGCATAAATAGCATTATGTACAACGTTTAGGTTCTTTTCTATTTGCACAACGCTTTCATTTATTTTAAGCATCAGACCCCTATCATCTTTTAGACCTATAGTGATATCTTTTTCAATTACCTTATGAAAAATATCCTGGTAATTCTTTAGGTAACCTACAATAATACTTGCATCAATAATTCTACTGGAATTTAATTCTTGTATAAAATCATTTATAACATTATCAAATCTATCCCTGTATTTCAAATCTTTTCGCAATAAGTAGTCTTTTTCATGCCTACGCAATGTGAGCATATACTTTGAATACATGAGATTATTTTGTTCATCCACAATACCTTCAACAGAATGGATATGCCCTCTCATTTGACCTACCAATCCGTAGTCTTTAAACCCCTTTTGAATAATCTGGTCTTTTAGGAGGTTAAAATTCTTTCTATAATCGGAAAAACCGTTTTCAATCAATGTTACATTTTGAAATAAGCCAAGTTTTGTTATTATCCCATTATTTTTTAAATATAGCATCTGCCCCTCCGCTCTGTGAAGAACAGCATATAAAGAATCTAACAAACTACTCTCTTCAGATCTGTAAAAATCAACATTTGAGGTTTCTTTTAACAGAAAATCCTTTTCATATTTACGTAGTTTTAGTTCTTCTACATTCAAAGCATCAACTATGCTAAGTAAGGTGTATTGCTTAAAAGTATTTTGTAAATTATAATTGGTTACAAATCCAAGCGTGATTAAAATAAATGTGATTCCAATTGCCGTACTTATTAAACGCGATTTTATTGTAGCATTTATTCCTTTCATCCGTTTTTTTGAAGCAAATGTATTTTTTTAACTAATAAACATGCGTAAATTAACATTAAGTATTCGTTAAGATAACATTTTCAACTTACAGACATTCAATTTAATACAATTATCTCATTTAGAGCTTCATAAATATTTTTTATATTCTACAAAGGTTTGTAGAAAAAACTCGGACATATTTACATCATCCTTAAGAAAAGAAAAATCCTTAAAATCAAAACCAGGGGAAACGGAACAACCTACTAATGAAAAGTCGCCTGTGGTTTCAGCTGCCTGATAAATACCTCCTTTAATAACTTTCACAAAAGAATCATTTCCTAATATAACCTCATTAATATCTTTTCCATCAAATTCGATAATTGTAAGTGGTGCGCCATCATAAAAGTTCCAGACCTCATCGTGAAGTACCTTATGAAATCTGCTTACCTGGCCTTTAACTAAAAGGAAATAAATATGCGTTAATGCATTTCTTTCATTGTTATTAATTGGTGAATTTACTACCTGCTCTGATCTATATATTTCGCGATAAAATCCACCTTCAGGATGAGGCTTCAATTTATATTTCCTGATGACTTTTTCAATATTTTCCATGCACGTAAAATACGAAAAAACGTTTATTTTGATGAGTGAAACAAGTACTGTATAATAAACACCAAACCTTACTAATTAATTTGTAACTTTTTCTGTATTTTTTGTTGAATTATCAGCATATGCAGGGCAATATGCATGAGACGAGCAAGAACTTAAAATTACTGCTGTAAGCAGTATAAAAAATAAAAGTATTTTTTTCTTCATAGTTATTAATTTTTGTTGTTGTTTTCAAAGCTACTTACGGATATACAGCCTACTGGTTACAGCATACAGAAGATTTAATATTAGCTTACAAAATGATCATTCTATTATGAAAGTTAATTTTTAGTTGTTCATTTACCGAAACTTAAACCGAATTATTTAAACGTTATTTATAACTATTTACATTGAAACCTTCTTTAAAAAGTGTTTTATAACACATACTTAAACTTCAAAGCACCGCATTTAGCGGTGCCTTAGAAAGGTAAATCCTAGGGCTAATTGCTTAATTGGGAAGGGCAATTTATCTCTATTTCTTTTCCCATCAATTCAATAACCCTGTTCTTTAAAGTGTGAGGCTGAAATTAGCAATTTTATCTTTGAAATACAAATGAACAAAATGAGATTTTATTTGTAAACTACTGTAAATTAAAAACTAAGCAAAAAAAATGATTAGTTAAAAAAAATGATTACTTTTCAACAAACTAATACTCTAAATTATGGACAAAGTTTCAACTATTATTCTAGCAGCTTCATTAATAATAATTATGCTTGGAATGGGATTATCATTAGTGATAGATGATTTTAAAAGAATATTTGTTTACCCAAAAGCAATACTAATCGGACTAACAAATCAATTAATATTATTGCCATTAATAGGCTTTACAATTGCTTTAATATTTCCACTGAAACCAGAAATTGCGATAGGAATAATGATTTTAGCTGCATGTCCCGGAGGCCCAACCTCTAATTTAATAGCTCATTTAGCTAAGGGAGACCTTGCATTATCTGTTTCATTAACAGCCATCAGTAGTTTTATTACAATATTAACCATACCTTTTATTATAAATTTTGCCTTAATTCAATTTTTAGAACAAGGTCAAATAATCAGGTTGGATGTAGTTTCAACTATCGCCCAGATATTTGTTATAATTGTTATACCCGTTGGCTTGGGAATGATAATAAGAAAGTATAAAGAAAACTTTGCACTAAAAATGGCAAAACCTGTGCGAAAGGCTTCCGGAATTGTTGTTGTATTAGTTATAATAGGTATTGTAATTAAAGAAAAAGAGAATGTTATCCCATATTTTCAACAGGCTGGAGTTGTAGCTCTGATACTAAATGTTGCCACGATGTTGGTAGGATTTTATTCGGCTAAAATATTTAAAATATTAGATAGAAGGGCTGTTTCTATTTCAATCGAATCGGGAATACAAAACGGAACACTGGCAATAACAATAGCAGTTGTTTTACTTGGGAACAGTGAATTTGCTATTACCCCGGCTATTTACAGTTTAATCATGTTTTTTACAGGAGGTGTTGCTATTTATTTTGGAATTAGAAGAAATAAGAAAGAAGAGGCTTTAGGTAATGTTAAAGTTTAATGTTATTTATTTAGATATTATCGTAAAAGTTTTTCTGAACTCAACCTTTTTACTTGCTTTGCTAATGAGAATGTTTCACCTGATTACTGCTCTTTTTGAATACGGTCAAAAAAAGTACAATAATAATTAATGAAACACCCTAATTCAGAGGTGATTTTGTTTAAAAGTCAAAAACAAACAATATTATTTTGTTTTAATGTACTTTCTTAAATCAGAAGCAAGAATTTGCTCTAATTCGTTTTTATTTTCCACTGATGTTTCGGTAAACATGATTGCAAAGATGGGGTAATTGTTAAAATCAATCTTCCTTAACTCTAACACATTCTCAAAATCATTCAATAATAAATTATAATCAAATGATTTAATATCTCGTACATCAATACCGGAATTATTATCTAATATTACAATACTATAAATTTTGTCTTTTCTAGACTCAAATACTTTATCCCAGTTTGGTTTTTTATTATTTAGAAAGTAATCGTATGAGTTTATACCGTAAGCATACCACATAAAATCTCCTGAAGTATGCCAACCTCCAAATCTTAGTGGATTTATTTCGATCGGATGTATTTCACCTTTTCCATTTATTCTCACTTCAACATGGGCCGGGAAATTCCTTAGATTCGTTTTATTACCAATGGTTTTTAGGAACTCGGATATTTCTTCGTAATACCTAAACATTATTTCTTTCGAACCAGAATAAATTCGGTCACTTACATCATCTGCTGATGAAAAAATATGATGCATGATATTTAAAATAACCAGCTCGCCGTTTTCATCAAAATAACAATCAACGGCATATTCTTCACCCTTTATTATATCTTCAATAATGAAATCGTTAACATCCAACACTTCTTTAGGATAAACCTTCTTAAAAAGTTCTATTTCATTTTCTATTTTTTCTACTGATTCATAAAAACCCTTCTCATCATCAATTTTATAAACACCAATACTGAAAAATCCAACAGCAGGTTTAAGAATAAATGGGAACTTTAATTCCTCAAGATTTAGATTCCTTAGTTCGTTATACTTTATTCCTTTAAAAAAGTATCCAGGATTTAAATCTTTTATTAGTTCTCTGAATTTAACCTTGTTTTTAAAAACATTAATATTTTTGGAAAGATTTGATGAATTAAGCTTTTGCTCTATCCAGGCTATCGAATTTTCAGAATTTGTATAAACTCTATTGTTTTTATTTTTCTGGTGTACAACAATTGCATCTTCCTCACTAATCCAATTAAAGTCACCATCCTTAAGTAGCTCTCTTGCTGATGATGTGTTTACTATTGGAAAATTATTTTCTTTAAGCACCTTTATAAAAAAGTCCGATATGTATGGTTTATCAACTAATATCATTTTAATCTGAATTACATTTCATAGAATAGAGCACAAATATAATATACCTTATGTTTATTATGCTTAAATAGAAAATTTTTTCGCTACGCCTAATAAGTAAAAAGCACCTCTCCCGCTATTAACGGAATTAAGATGCTTTTTTATCTGGACACACATCGCTAAGTAATTACTACTTAACCCTAAACCTGCCTGAATACCTTTCGGTTTTAAACTGTCAGGCAGGCTAAACTTATTGAAGATTATTTCTATCTTGAACCCTTTATCTATAATTCTTTATATTCTTCAAGAATTTCTTTTACTCCTTCCGGTGAAATTCTTCCATAGGTTTTTTCTCCAACCAAAACTACCGGTGCTAACCCACAAGCTCCTACACAACGTAAGCAGCTTAAAGAAAACTTACCATCTTCAGTCGTTTCACCTACTTCAATATCTAACTGGCGCTTAAACTCTTGCAATACATTATCTGCTCCACGTACATAACATGCAGTACCTGTGCAAATTGAAATTGGATATTTACCTTTTGGGATCATTGTAAAGAATGAGTAAAAAGTTACTACTCCGTATACTTTAGCCACTGAAACATTCAATTCTTGTGCAACAACTTCCTGTACTTCAGCAGGCAAATATCCAAAGTGCTCTTGGGTTTTATGTAAAACGTTGATTAATTCACCTGGTTTATTATCAAAAGACTTACAAATTTCTTTGATCGTATTCAGGTCCTTTTCTTTTACTTTTACTTTTATATCTGACATTGATTTTTCCTCCATATTTTTAATTTAACCACTCACTTACTCGATTTCAATCTTACGGCTCATATCAAAATAAGCTGTGTGTAATAAATGATGTGCTTTTTCACTCATTGGTTTGCCTAAGAATTCCTCATACAACTTAATAATATAAGGATTTTCATGAGATTTACGGATTGGTTTGCCGGCATCTTCCTGGTAAATTGCTTTTGCACGTGCCTTAAGAATTTCCGAATCGCTATGGTGTAATGGTTGACCACCTCCACCAATGCATCCTCCAGGACATGACATGATCTCAATTGCATGGAATTCTGATTTTCCAGCTTTGATTTCTTCAAGTAATTTACGTGCATGGCCTAATCCGTGGGCAATTCCAATGTTAATTGAAGTACCGTCAAAATCAACCGTTGCTTTACGTACAGCTTCGAAACCACGTAATTGTTCGAAGTCTAGTTTTTCCAGTTTTTTACCGGTGTGTAGTTCATACGCAGTACGGACAGCAGCTTCTATAACTCCTCCTGTTGTACCAAAAATTACACCGGCACCTGATGATTCACCAAGAGGTTTATCAAAATCTTCGTCAGGTAAAATATTTAAATCTAAGTTTGCTTCTTTAATTAAATGCGCTAATTCACGAGTTGAGATCGAGAAATCAACATCAGGATTACCATCTACTTTAAATTCATCACGCTGAGCTTCATATTTCTTAGCCAAACAAGGCATAATAGATACTACAATCATATCTTCTCTTTTAGTGCTAATTTTATCTGCAAAATACGTTTTTGCAATTGCACCAAACATTTGCTGTGGTGAACGAGCGGTAGAAGGAATATCCTTCATTTCAGGAAAATGGTGCTCGAAGAAACTCACCCATGCAGGACAGCATGAAGTCAAGATAGGAAGTTTAACCTCTTTATCTCCGCCTAAATGTTTTGTTAAACGGTCCAGTAACTCTGTTCCCTCTTCCATAATGGTAAGATCAGCAGCAAAATCAGTATCGAAAACATAATCAAAACCTAAGCGACGTAATGCCGAAACCATTTTACCGGTTACCAAAGTTCCTGCCTCCATTCCAAATTCCTCACCTAAAGCGGCACGTACCGCAGGAGCAGTTTGAACGATAACTTTTTTAGTTGGATCAGAAAGTGCGTTGATAACATCTCTGGTGTGATCTTTTTCTGTTAGTGCTCCAGTTGGGCAAACAGCAACACACTGACCACAATATGTACAAGGTGAATCTTCTATATCCATTTCGAATGCAGGGCCAACCGCCGACTCAAACCCACGGTGGAAAGCAGAAAGTGCACCAACAGTTTGAAAATCGTTACACATCATTTCGCAACGGCGGCACATAATACATTTGTCCAACTCTCGAATTATAGACGGTGAAAAATCTGTTTTATACTCAGACATTTCAGCATATTCTTGTCCTGGAATTTCTCTAATGCCTAATTTAACGGCCATATCCTGCAATTCACAATTGCCTGATTTAGCACATGTTAAACAATCTTTTGGATGATCCGAAAGAATGAATTCCATCACCGTCCTTCGTGCATTAATTACTCTCATCGAATGAGTATTCACCACCATTCCATCCCAAACTTCAGTTGAACATGAAGGTGCTAAGTTATGACGCCCCTCAACCTCAACAACACATATACGGCATCCCCCGGGTTTATTTTCAATATTTAAACCTTCCAGGTTCATGTAACATAGTACCGGGATATCAATTCCTAATTCTTTGGCAGCTTTATAGATCGTAGTCCCTTTTTCTACTTCTATTTGCTTGTTATCTATCGTTAATTTTACTTTATCCATCGTTCTAATAATTTATTATTTTACAATGATTGCATCAAACTTACATCTCTCTTCGCAAGCACCACACTTAATACAAATCTCAGGATTGATATAATGTATTTCTTTTTTCTCACCAGATATTGCTCCTACCGGGCAAACTCTAGCACAAGCAGTACAACCCACGCAATTTTCTTCAACAACAGAATATGTCATTAAGTCTTTACATTGACTTGCAAAACATTTTTTCTCCGTCACGTGAGCAACATATTCATCGTAGAAATTATCTAAAGTAGATAATATTGGATTTGGAGATGTTTGGCCTAATCCACAAAGCGAAGTATCTTTAATTACATTACTCATATTACGTAGGCGTTGAAGGTCTTCCATTTCGCCTTTCCCTTGAGTAATTCTGTCTAGTAATTCATATAATCGTTTGTTACCAATTCTGCATGGAGAACATTTACCACAAGATTCTTCAACGGTAAAATCTAAGTAGAATTTAGCAACAGACACCATACAATCATCTTCATCCATAACAATCATTCCACCGGAACCCATCATAGAACCAGCTGCTAATAAGTTATCGAAATCAATGGGTGTATCTAAGTGTTCTTCAGTTAAACAACCTCCTGAAGGCCCACCAGTTTGAACAGCTTTAAATTTTTTGCCATCTTTAATTCCGCCGCCAATTTCGAAAATAACTTCACGAAGGGTTGTTCCCATAGGAACCTCAATTAGGCCTACATTGTTAATTTTACCAGCAAGGGCAAATACTTTTGTACCTTTTGATTTTTCTGTTCCTATTTTATTAAACCAGCTTGCCCCTTTGTTAATAATTACCGGAATATTTGCATACGTTTCAACATTATTAACATTGGTTGGTTTTCCTAAATACCCTTTTTCTGCGGGGTACGGAGGCTTAATGGTTGGTTCACCACGTTCACCTTCCATTGAATGAATTAAGGAAGTTTCTTCGCCACAAACAAAAGCTCCGGCACCATAACGTAACTCAATATCAAATTCGAAATCGGTTCCAAAAATATTTTTACCTAATAATCCGTATTCACGAGCTTGTTCGATAGCAATTTTTAATCGTTTAATTGCCAAAGGATATTCAGCACGAATATAAATTAAACCTTTCGTAGCTCCCATGGAGTAACCACAAATTGCCATAGCTTCAAGTACAGCATGCGGGTCGCCTTCCAAAATAGAACGGTCCATGAAAGCTCCCGGGTCACCCTCATCAGCATTGCAAACTACATATTTCTGGTCTGCATCGTTTTTAGACGCAATCTCCCATTTTAATCCGGTTGGGAAACCTCCTCCTCCACGTCCTCTTAAACCAGATTCTTTTATTTCATTAATAACATCAGCTGGCTTCATCTCCGTTAAGCATTTCCCTAAAGCCATATAACCATCGCGAGCAATGTATTCATCTAAATTTTCCGGATCAATAAATCCACAATTTCTTAAAGAAATACGTATTTGTTTCTTGTAGAAGTCCATATTTTTTGAATCTGCTACAATCTCCTTTTTCTCAGGATCTTTATATAATAACCTTTCAACCTGACGCCCTTTAACTAAATGTTCTTCTACTATTTCAGTTACATCTTCAGGCTTTACCTGAACATAGAAAGTGTTATCAGGAGATACTTTTACAATAGGGCCTTTTTCACAGAAACCAAAACAACCAGTCATTATTACCTGAACATCATCCTGAAGGCCTTTATTTTCAAGCTCCTGTTTCAGGCTCTCAACAATTGAGTCGCTTGCAGCCGCTCTACATCCGGTACCACCACAAACTAACAAATGCATTTTATATTTTGCCATTTTTATATCCTCCTATTTTTTATTTATCGTCATCAATAACTTGATAGTTTACAGGTATGATACCATCTACCAATTCTCCCTGTTTGATATACTTCTCAATAATTTCATCGGCTTTTTCGATATCAACATAACCGAAAACAATTGGCTCTTCTTCTGGTTTTTTAACCTCTATTGTTGGTTCCGCAAAACTGTAACCCATGTCGCCAGTTTGAGTAACAACAGCTTCAATGTTTCTTTTTTCAAGAGCTTCAATCAAAAAGTCCATTACTTCTTTTGCTCCAGAAGCAATTCCGCTGGTTGCCATACCAACTTTAATTTGCACGTAGCTTTCAGGACTATCCCCTTTTTCCCTGATTTCTACTTTTGATTGCAAATCTTCTTTCATTTTTTTTAGATCTGCTAAAGTTTTGATTTTTGCCATGTTTACTTATTAATTTTTAAAGTGTTATAATCTATACTATTTTACAAAGTTATTATTTCATAAATTAAGAATCATCTTAAATAACATTACTTAATCATAAATTTTACATATGTCATTTACATTTTCTAATATCATTTCTTTTAAATACCCCCTTATTTTAGGATCACTAATTTTTATATCACCCAATACTTCTTTAATATTGAGTGTATTAAACTCATACTTTTTATCATTAACCTGATGAATATATTTGAAATCGATATCCGGATTTGCTGCCGTTAGCAAAACTATAGTTCCTGCTAAATCTCCCAATGGAGGCCTATCTATATGGCCTAGTTGAAAAACCACATTGACCAACGTACCTACTCCCAAGCTGGACTGAATTTTTAATAACCCATTTGCTTGTTCAGCTGTATGTTTGAGCAATGGTAAACCCAAGCCAACCTTTCGGGTGGTTCGGGTGGTTGTATAGGGATCCGTAACATGAGCTAACATTTCAGTATCCATTCCTTTCCCGTTATCTTTTATTTGTAATTCAAGCTTGTTTTGCACCTGTTGCTCTCGAATAATTATTTCAATTAAGCTTGCATTCCCTCGAATTGAGTTTTGTACAATATCTAATATATGCATCGAAATATTATTCATGAAATTAATACTTTTCTTCCATTAATCGCTTTTAAAGCAAGTTTCACTTCGTGGAATGATTTATCAAGTACTTGGAAACTTGTATAAGCATCACCAATGTTTTCCAGAAAATGAGCATCGGAACTTTGAATGAAAGAATAATCTGCCAGGTAATTATTCTTTTCCAAAAACTCTTTTCTTGAAGCGTATTTTGAAAGCTCCAGTGCATCAATTTCTAATCCGGTTGGTATAAAACCCAGTTGACTTATGATGGAATAACTCTTTCTATCGATATGAGCCGGAATAAATAAGCCATCCAAACTATGAACTTTTTTTTCGACCTGAATAAGGCTTACATCTAAAGCAGTTATTAAAAGTTTATCTTCCTGAGCTAAAATATTTTCATTTTTATCAACTACAACCTGGTAACCAAACTTATTTACATCATTCTTTACCATAGGTAAATGCTCTTCCAGGTATTTCTGAAAATCAAATAATTCATCATCTTTTTCAAAGAACGCTAAGCAATGTATTTCTTCTTTCGTGGTAACTTCTGCTCCCTTTAAAACCAGGATATCATTGCTTTTTGCCAGATCTTCAACCGCTTTACAATTTCTAGTGCTGTTGTGATCTGTAATTCCCAGTATCTCAATTTTTTCTTCTTTACACCTTTTAATTATATTTTGTGGACTCATTTCCAAACTCCCACAAGGAGATAACACGGTATGTGTATGTAAATCTGCCTTGTATGAATTCATCTTATTTTAGTAACTCATATAATTTTCCTACAATTTCAAATGTAGTTTCCGTTGTGCCAAGCACAGGAACTCCTTCTACTTCGCCTTGCTCAGCCATGTCCTCATCAGGCTTAAAACCTTTAACTAGAATGATAGCTGATAGGTCTTTTAAAGAAGCAATAGCCATTACATTTTTATGAGTTTGCAAAGTACACCATATTTGTCCCTCCTTTGCGTGCCCCATAACGTCACTTAATAGGTCAGATACATATCCTCCAGTTATTTCTTTATCAATACCTGATTGCCCTGAAAAAACTGTTAATCCTAATTCATTTATTATATCTGATACTTTCATTCTATTATATTTTAACATTTTCTGTTTAATTTTTCATCACCCCAGATATCCTGCATTATTTGGTGTGATTCTTCCCAATCAATTATTCCTTTTTTCTCGAATATCCTTTGAATAAATATGCAGTGATTAATTACTGCACGTTCTTGAACAATATCTTCAGCTAATGCCTGGCAATTAGGTGCACCACATGCTCCACAATCCACGTCAGGAAGGCACTTTAAAATTTCTTTAACGCGGCGCATTTTCTTCATTGCCTCAGCCATATTTTCATCGAGTTTCATCATCGATCGTGGCTTAATTTTGCCAAGAGTTATTTTTTGATTTAAGTATTCTGAGTGATTAAGTATATCTTTCTTTTTATAATCAGAATAATTCTCTTTAATATAGGCGGCTCTTTTTCTTAACCGTTCAACTGTTAAGAAACGGTTTTGAGCGGTTAATACTCCTCCAGCGCAACTTTCGTCACATGCTCTTAACTCCAGGAAATCAACATCTTTTATTTCCTCATTCTCTATTTTCTCAAGAAAATCCATCACATTGTGCACTCCATCAATAGCCAAACATCTACCTTCCATCATATCAGCTTCACCATTGGTTAAGCTCCAAACAGTACCTTCTGGAGAAAGCCTCTCTGCTTTAAATTTCTGGCCCGGGATATAATCGCTTCTCTTAACACTTGTATAGACTTTATTGTATATAAAATCCATATTGATTACTCCATCTATGTGAGATTTATCTTCACCAACCGGACTCTTTATTGCAGCGATTTTTGATGCACAAGGTGTTATATAGAAAATCGCAATATCTGATTCATCTAATCCTTCGCTTATCAATTTTTGCTTATAGTATAAAGCAGCTATATCCAATGGTGGGTGAAGCGAAATAATATTATCAACCAGCGCTGGGAATTTTACTTGTATTAAACGAACAACTGCTGGGCAGAATGAAGATATTAAAGGTTTGATGCCCTTATTTCTGTCAACATATTCTTTCATGGAGTCCTTTAAGATATCTACTCCGTGTTCTGCTTCATAAACATCTGTAAATCCGAGGCCTATTAATACATTGTAAATCTGGGATGTTTTGATATCTTCAGGAAATTGGCCAATCAATACTGCTGGCAACAGGGCTATTCTGTGTTTATATTGAAAAATCTTGTTAAAATCATCTTGTTCAATAATTATAGCGTTAGCTGGGCAAACCCTAAAGCATTCACCACAATCGATACAACGATTTTCAAAAAGTTCAGCGTTACCATTCCTAACACGAATTGCCCCAGTCGGACAAATATTCATGCAATGAGAACAGCCCATACACCGATCTTTTTGAATTTTTAATGCGTGATGAAATACTTTTTGTTCCATATTATATGGTTTTCAAATAAGCTATTATTTCAAGTTTTGTTCCTACTCCAACTTCACTGGTTATCTTAAAATCATCGGAATTGTTTTTAATATTTGACAATCCCATTCCTGCTCCGAATCCCATTTCTCGTACCTTTTCCGATGCTGTTGAAAAACCTTCTTCCATTGCTCTACTTATATCTTCAATACCAGGTCCTTTGTCATTTATTTGAATTTTAATTTTATCAGTATCAATATCAATAATCACTACTCCCAAATATGCATGAGCTACAACATTTACTTCGGCCTCATACAGTGCGACAACAGTCCGTTTAACAACCTTATGGTCTGTTATAAGCTGCTTTAAAACTTTCTTTAACTGACTTGAAGCAAAACCAGCCTTTGAAAAATCACCACCTTCTATGTTATATTCAAAATGCATATTAAAAAACAGGTTTTATTCCAGCTTTATATAATTTTCCAGCAGTTTTAAAAACTGAACTAGCACATTCAATAAGGATAATATTATTTTCTTTCGCAAGTTCCATCATTTCTTCGGTTATTTTCTTATTTCGAGCAAAAACAATACAAGATATATCTGACATTTCTGCAGTTCGAATAGCCTGCAGGTTAGCCAACCCGGTAATTAACAGAATATTATCGGAATCCAGCGTTAAAACATCACTCATTAAATCTGATGCAAAACCTCTCTCTATTTCAGTATTAATCATGGATTCTCCACAAATTAATTTGCCACCAATAATATCTACCACTTCTTTAATATTCATCTCGGTAAAGATTTAGTCGATTTAGTACCTTAAAATGATTTTCGTTTTTTTCATGGTACAAATATAATATGCTTTTTGTTATTTTTATAACACTGTTATTTGATTAACAGTAAAATAAAATAAATCTAAATAGCTAATCTAATATTTTCGACTGATTTACTGATACTTATTGTCATATTTAAAGAAATATGTTTTACAACAAATATTAGGATTTTGATATAATTTGATTAGAGATCCAAGTATACCATTGACTCATTCCAATATTCTTTGTACAAGAAATCTCCATTAATGGAACTTTACCATTTACATTATTAAGGTCTACTTTAAAACTGGATTTATTAAAATTGGTATATTCAATCAGATCTATTTTATTTAGTAAAATAACTTTGGCTTCTCTAAATAACATAGGATATTTAATTGGTTTATCATCACCTTCGGTTGTGCTAACCAGCGCTAATTTGAATGATTCTCCTAAATCAAAATGTGAAGGGCAAACCAAATTTCCCACATTCTCTACAAAAATTATATCGAGTTTATCCAAATTAAATTCAGGAAGCACCTTGGATATGCTATGAGAATCAAGATGACAACCACCTTCGGTATTTATCACGACAATTGGAACTCCATGCCCTTTTAAACGTTGTGCATCGCGGTCGGTAGTAATATCACCCTCAATAACTGCTATCTTAAACCTATCCTTTAAGTTTTCTAGTGTTTTTTCAAGCAATGTAGTCTTTCCGGCACCTGGCGAACTAATCATATTTACCATTAAAACATTTTTTTCTTTTAGTAGCGCTCGTACTTCGTTGGCTTTGTTCTTATTTCTGTCAAGAACGTTCTTGCGTATTTTGATTTCCATAATATCTAGTTTCAAGTTTCAAATTTCAGATTTTAGATTTCAGGTTTCAGACTTCAGGTTTCACCGGATACTGCCGCTGCCAACTAATTTACTCTTTCACATTTTCATCGATTTACCAACCCTCAATTTTACCATTTCACCAATAAACCATCAAACCTTAAACTACTTTTCTCCTTCAATACTTTCAACAATAGTTTCTCTTCCCTGGATCATTTCTAAGTCATTCGACCCGCACAACGGACAAACAAATAGCAAATCATCTATTTCGGTTTCTTCTTTACATTTTTTACACATAAACTTTATCGGCAATATTTCAAGATTTAATTTTGCTTTCTTAGCAATTGTACCTTTTACAGCACCTTCAAATACGGAACGAAAAATATCAGGCACAATCATGATCATTTTACCGAACTGAATATTAACTTTAGTAATCTTTTTAAGGTTTTCCGATTCAGCAACCTGAAACACAATTCCAATTAATTCTTCTGCTATTTTTAGTTCATGCATAGATTTTAGTTTCTAGTTCCGAGTTGTTGCTAATTAACTTTAAAATTCCAAAAACCAAATTATATAAGAACAATCAAATGACAATATTCAACATTTCAATTTTTAAAAGCGTTTGAATATTAACAACTTGCGATTTGATGATTATTTGACCCTTGAGATTTGTCATTTGTGATTTTAAATTTTGTTGGTTTCCTTCAAAAACTAATCAACTTTTAACATATTCTAGGCAACTGTTCTCCTTGTAACATATTTATTATTCTGCTTCCGCCTATTTCAGTTTTTCCTACAACTATTTTTGGATGTTCTTTTGTTATTTCTCCTATTATCTTACTTTCTGCCCCTAAAGTATGGTTTCTCATTATTTCAATTGCTTTGTCCGCATCATCTGGATGAACTACCATCAAAACTTTACCTTCATTCGCTAAATATAAAGGGTCAAATCCCAAAACTTCACATAAGCCACTTACTAGTTCGCGAATGGGTATGTTTTTTTCGTTCAATTCAACTCCAAAATTCACGGTTTCTGCCAATTCATTTAAAACCGTTGCCAGTCCGCCTCTTGTAACATCACGCATAAATTTTACATTTATCCCTACTTTTAAAACGGATTGAATTAAATCATTCAAACATGCGCAATCGGTCTCTACATCTGCTTTAAAACCCAATTCGTTTCGTGCACCTAAAACCGCTATAGAATGGTCTCCTATAAATCCATTTATGATAATTTTATGTCCACTTTCAATTTTTTCGCCTGTACTTATAAATGAATAATCTTTGTCCAGAATTCCTATTCCTGTAGTATTTATAAATATTTTATCACATTTCCCTTTTTGAACCACTTTTGTGTCACCAGCTACAATTTTTACATTGGCGATTTCAGCTTGCTCCTGCATAGAGCTTACTATCTGTGTCAAATTTTGGAATGAAAAACCTTCTTCGATGATAAAAGATGCCGTTATATATTTTGGCATGGCTCCTGATACTGCTAAATCATTGACAGTACCACATACCGAGAGCTTCCCGATATCACCTCCAGGGAAAAAGATAGGATCAACTACAAACGAATCAGTGGTAAAAGCTATTTGGTTATTTGGTAATTGCAAGATAGCCGAATCGGATAAAGCAACATTCATACCTCCAAAAGATTTAATAAAAACATCTTGTATTAAATCTTGTGAAGCTTTGCCTCCACTGCCATGATTTAGTGTAATTAATTCATGCATAGTTTCTATATTTATAAAATGCATTACAGACCCCTTCGCTTGACACCATACAAGCCCCAACCGGGTTATCAGGAGAACAAACCATTCCAAAAAGCTTACAGTCCTTTGGAGTTTTCTGCCCTCTTAATATTTGCCCGCAAATACATGAGGTATGTTCCTTTACATTATCTACTTTTATATTAAACACTTTCTCTGCATCAAACGCTGCGTATTTGGACCTAATTTTCAATCCACTATCAGGAATTTTTCCAATGCCACGCCAATTATCGGGTCTAGTTTCAAATACCTCATTCATTAAATCTTGAGCCTTTTTGTTCCCTTCTATACTAACTGCGCGTGAATATTGAATTTCTACATTAGGTTTACTTTCATTAACCTGTTTTACTAACATATATATAGATTGCATCAAATCAATTGGCTCGAAGCCAGTTATTACGCATGCTATTTTATATTTCTCAGGTATAAAGTTGTAGATTCTCGAACCAGTAATAGTACTAACGTGGCCCGGACAAATAAAACCATCAATCCTTACTTTTTCATTAAGTAAAGCTTCCATTACGGGAGGCATAATTTTATGTGTACTAAGAACAAAGAAGTTTTTAATGCTTTTTCCAAATGCTTTTTGAATTGCTACTGCTGTTGCAGGTGCCGTGGTCTCAAAACCAATTCCTAAGAAAATTACTTTCTTATCAGGATTCTGTTCTGCTATTTCCAGCACTTCCATTGTTGAATAAACAACTCGTATATCTGCACCTTTTGATTTTTCTTTTTCTAAACTTGTTTTTGAACCTGGAACTCGAATCAAGTCTCCATAAGTTATAATGACTACATCCTTTTGTTGAGCTAAATCAATAGCCGCATCAACATAACCAATACCGGAAACACAAACCGGACAACCTGGCCCTGAAATCAGCTTAATGTTTCTTGGTAATAAAGAAGGAACGCCAAACCTATGAATTGCCATTGTATGACCACCACAAACTTCCATCAAAACAATTTCTTTCTTGCTAACTTTCTTTATTTTTTCAGAAAGATCTTTTATAATCTTAGCATCTCTATATTCTTTGATAAATTTCATCTTCTATTTCGTTTATGATAATTAGTCTCGAAACTTGAACTCAAAAAAATTGTTGTAAAACTAATCCTCATTCATTTCTCGAAATAACTTTAAAGTTTCTAATGCTTCTTTCTCATTGATTTTTTGCAAAGCAAAACCTGCATGAACTAATACATAATCACCCTCTTTCACATTATCGACCATTTGCATACCTACTCTTACAATTGTTCCCCCGACCGATACTTCCGCAATATCATCGGTAATTTCAATAACTTTTCCAGGAATACTTAAACACATATTATAAATAATTTGATGCTACTATTAATTGTCCTAAAGCAATCCCTCCATCGTTTGGAGGCACTAAGCGGTTAGTGTAGATTTCAAATTTGTCTTCTTCTAATTTGCACATTGTATTTTCCAGTAAATATCGGTTTTGAAAAACACCACCAGATAATACAACTTTATTAATACCGGTTTCTTTTTTCATTTTATTAACTAACTCATGTATTACATTAATTATGGTATTGTGAAATCTTGCAGATATGCTCGAAATAGAAACAAGGTTTATATCTTCCAGAATGCCACTCAAAGTTTGTCCAAAACTTACAACTTTATTATTATATGAAAATGGATAAGACCCCTTTTCAGATTCATCAATTAACGACTCTAAACGCATTGGTCCTTCAGCATCGAACGAATTTATCGAGCATAAGTCTAGTAAGCAAGCAACCGCATCAAACAACCTTCCCGCACTTGAGGTTAGAGGAGTATTTATATTATTTTGAATCATTTCATTAACAGTCTCAATTTTACGATCGTCAATGTTTTTAAAACAATCGAGTTTTTTAAAAATATTTAATGAGTAATTGTGTAAATACGATAATACCATTCGCCATGGTTCTTCTGCTGCAATATCACCTCCCGGCATTTTTACATAATCAAAATGAGCAAAGCGTTCAAATGATTTTGTATCACAAACCAAAAACTCCCCACCCCAGATATTTCCATCACTTCCATAACCCGTTCCATCAAAACTAATACCAAGTACTTTATCTTTAATTTGATTTTCGGCCATACACGAAACAATATGAGCATGGTGGTGCTGCACATTTAGAATGGGTATTTGATTTCCATTCAAATTAGCTTTGACCAAATCTTTAGAAAATTGAGTAGATAAATAATCAGGATGTAAATCGCAAACAATAATTTTTGGTTGGAATTTAAATAAATTAAAAAATCGATTAATTACTTTTTTATAAAAATCAAAAGTTTCAAGGTTCTTTAAATCACCTATATATTGACTTAAAATTGCACTTTGATTTTTACCTATACAAAAACTATTTTTTAGCTCTGCACCTGCAGCAAAAACTCCTTCAACTTTTTCTCCTAAAGCAATTGAATTAGGGACATAGCCCCTAGCCCTTCTTATAATTTGAGTTTTACTTTTTACAACCTTAACAACTGAATCATCGATCGGATTTTCAACTTCACGATCATGGCTTACAATGAAACTTACCTTATTTTCGAAAGTACTCGAAGCTTTTTCATCTTTCCAGATTATTGGTTCACCAGAAATATTTGCACTCGTATAAATCACTGCAGACGTATACAATCTCTCAAAGATCATATAATGAAATGGCAAATAAGGCAATATAGCACCAATACTACCCAATCCTGAATTAACAGATTTTGCAAGTTGTTTTTTTTCACGTAACAAAACTATTGGTTTTCTCCATGAAGACAGAAGCTCCTTTTCCCTTCTATTTACATAACAGTACTTTTGAATAACATTTAAGTCTGCAAACATTACTGCAAGAGGCTTTGCTTCTCTTCCCTTTATGTCTCTTATTTTTAATGAAGCTTCTTCATTATTAGCATCACAAATTAGATTATAACCTCCCAAACCTTTTATTAATACAACTCCTCCTTTATCAATAGCGTTTACAACTTCATCCAGAATTAAACTAAAATCTGAACCACCCACCTTGTAATATTTTGGTCCGCAATTATTACAAGCTACAGGTTGCGCATGAAAACGCCGATCATTCACGTCATGATATTCACCTTTACAAACAGGGCACATTTTAAATTTATTCATAGTCGTTTTTACCCTGTCGTATGGAAGGCTCTTAATAATTGAAAACCGCGGTCCACAGTTAGTACAATTAACAAACGGATAGTTAATTCTATGATTTTGTTTTTTTAAATCACTTAAACATTTATCGCATACAGCAATATCAGGGCTTATCTCGGTAATTTGATCATTTATTGATTTACTTGGTAATATATAAAAGTCATCCGAAATAAAATCATCAATATAAGTTCTATTAACATTCCTAATTTCAGCTGCAAGAGGAGCCAGCAATTCTATATCTTTTGTAAATAGATCTATTCTTTTTTCATCACCACTAATATTTAAAATAACACCATCTGTTCGATTTGCAACAGTCCCAACTAATTGATGCTTTTTAGCTAATCGATATATAAAAGGGCGAAAACCGACACCTTGAACAAGCCCTTCAACCAATATGGATACAGACTTTTTGATAACAAGGGGTGTTTAATTTTAAATATTATATAATTATATAACTTTTTGAGTGTAATAAATTACACTTTCAAGCTCATCGCAGAGGTTTATATTGTTAACAATAACATCTTCCGGTGTTTTTAAAATTACGGGCGCAAAATTTAATATTCCTTTTATTCCTAACTCAAATAATCTATTTGCTACATCTTGAGCAGAAATTACAGGCACAGCCAAAACAGCTACTTTAACATGAAATTTTTTAATTATATCGTTCATCATTTCTAACGGTAATACCGGAACATTCCATCTTTTCGATTGCTTTGCCGGATCAATATCAAAAGAAGCTACAATAATCATTTTTCTCAATTTAAATGTTTTATATTGTACCAGTGCCCTGCCAATATTTCCCATACCCACTAAAATCATATATTGATCATCCTGATGTTTAATTACATCATCTATTGCCCTTAACAATTCGTCAATATTATATCCACCTTTTTTATTACCCGTAATTTTATAATTTGAAAAATCTTTTCTTACTTGTTCAGCACTTACACCCGCCTCTTCTCCAAGTGTATAGGAAAACAAACGATCAAATCCCTTTCGCTTAAAACCAATTAAACATAAACGATAAGTAAATAATCTTTTTAAATCATTTCGAATAACATGTTTTGTGACTTGTTTCACATTAAAATTATTTTATATAATCTTTTTTGCAAGTTATACAAGTTTTTTGAAAAATAAAATTTTATTTGTTTTATTTTGATTTACAATTTATTAGCGAAAATGTTGATATGTTTTGTAACATTTTTTTATAAAAACACTTGACAACACAGATTTTGTCCCTATAAATTTATATGTGAACGACGTCACAGATATGAAAAATTATTATTCATTATTAAATTCAGACTGGAATAGCGCATTAGAACAGCTATTTGGAGATTATTTAATTTACGCTCCCATAAAAACCGAAGAATCTATCGATTTTGAACTCATTCAAAATGAGGATATTCAGGAAATAATTTATAATGTTCCAAAACCAACTACACCTTTAAAAACATTCTTTTTACCAATCAAAGAGAATCTAACATCTGAAACGCCAGATAGTAAAAGAATAATTATTGGAACACCTAATTGCGATATTCATGGATTACAAATCCTGGATGAAATATATTTAGATAAGGACTACGTTGATTATGCATACAAAACTCGTAGGGAAAACACAATCCTAATTTCATCTTCCTGTTTTGAAACTTTAGAACATTGTCATTGTATGACTTATGGAGTAAAGCCATTTTCAACAGAAGTTGCGGATATTTCTTTATCGCATCTTGATAAAAAAATTCATTTAGAGGTACTATCAGAAAAGGGAGAAAAGTTCATTAATGAATTAAAGAATATTGCAAGTGTTTCAAACTCTGCCGAGTCAGAAATTAAAGATATAGAATTAAAGCACAGTAAAATAGAGAATGAAGTAATTGCAAATAATACCGGTTTACCGGATTATAAGAAAACAGGAAAAATAGTTAGTAAAGCCGAAGATAAAACTTGGATAAAGTATTCTACCAACTGTGTTTCATGCGGTGCATGCGCAACAATCTGCCCTACATGTACTTGTTTTCTATTAATTGACAAACCTAACTTTGAGAAAGTTCGCCAACTGGATGCGTGTCAATATCCCGGATTTGAAAGAGTAGCAGGCGGAGAAGATGCATTAGGAGAACTTCCAAAAAGGTTTAAAAACAGATACTTCTGCAAGTATGTTTGGAAACCACAGAAATTTAAATCTTTGGTTTGTACAGGTTGTGGAAGATGCATAGAAGCATGTATTGGAAAAATAAATAAAAACGAATTATTCAGAGAATTAGCTTAAAATGGCTGAAACAAAAAACATATACAAACCTATAAGAGCCAAATTGTTGGATGTAATTGCCGAATCGCCAACAATTAAGACGTTCATAATGGAACCCGAAGAAGATTTTACTTTTAAAACCGGTGAATTTATAGAGCTTACAGTTGATGGTATAGGAGAAGCACCCTTTACACCATCTTCTTCTCCTCTTGAAACCAAGAAAATTGAAGTAACAGTGATGAAAACCGGTTATGTAACAGAATACTTACACCAAATGAAACCAGGTGAAACTCTTGGAATAAGAGGACCCTTTGGGCGTGGTTATCCGGTAGAAAGGTTTTACGATAAAGAAGTACTTATTCTTGGTGGAGGTTGTGGCTTTGCCCCTATTAGATCCTTACTATATAATTTAGCAGCCATATCCGATAAATTAAGGAAAGTTACTTTATGCTATGGTTCAAAAACTCCTGATGAGTGTATTTATAAACCATATGTTGATGAACTAAGAAATACACCAAAATTTGAAGTTTTAAGAACGGTTGACGAACCAAATGAATCTTGGTCCGAGTCTGTTGGTGTTGCAACAGTATTACTCGATCAGGTAAAAGTTGATATTAAAAACTCCGTTGCGGTTTGTTGTGGCCCTCCAATTATGATGAAATTCGGAACAATGAAATTCCTGGAAATGGGTTACCCCGAAAATGATATTTACTTGTCAATGGAGAAAAACATGTCATGTGGTCTTGGAAAGTGTGGGCACTGCATGATGGGTAAATATTTTGTTTGTAAGGAAGGTCCTGTGTTTACTTATGATGAAATTAAAGATCAACCAGATATCTGGAGTTAAGGTATGAACAAAAAACTATTAATAGACTTAAGCAAATTCCGTGAATGTGGTAATCAAAGTTGCGATCAAACACCACCTGAAGGTTTTTTTAGCCATTTAACAAGCACTACCGGCTTAAAATCAATAAGGGAATTAGCTGTATTTCAGTTTACTTGCCGTAAATGTGAAGATGCACCTTGTATAACCGTGTGTCCGGCAGAAGCACTTGAAAAAGACGATAATGGTATGATAGAAAGATATACCAATTTATGTATTTCATGTAAATCATGTGTAGCCATTTGTCCATTTGGAACTATGATGAGCGATTTCTTTGATCATCATCGAAAAAAAGATCTCTTTTTTGATTTATCTGATGAACATGAACTTAGAGAATTTATTAAGGCATGTCCTTTAGGTTCAGTTGAACTGGTTGACATAGATGAAAATCCAGAAGAAAACATTTACAAGTTAAATGATCAAATTTTAGTTAAAGAAAATATTTGGAATACTGACAAACAGTAACTTTATTATGGCAGAACAATTATTTTATTTTTTAATATATCCGGGACTACTCTTCGCAGCAGTTATAGGTGCTTTATTATCATGGTATGATAGAAAAGTAACCGCCTGGGTTCAATTTAGAAAAGGACCTCCGTTGCTTCAGCCTTTTTATGATTTCTTTAAATTATTATTAGTAAAAGAAACCATATTACCAAAATATGGTTCGAAAGGCGTATTTCTTTCTGCTCCAATATTTGCAGTTTTTGGAGCTACCATTGCTGGAGTATTTATTTTGCTGCCTTTGCTAGGAGTTGAAACCGGATTTAAAGGTGATATCATTGTCATATTTTACTTATTAACTATTCCATCTTTAACTTATATAATTGGAGCGCTTGCTTCAGGAAATCCTTTAGCGGCAATAGGTGGATCAAGAGAAATGAAATTGATTTTAAGTTATGAACTTACATTCCTGTTAGTACTCGCCGGAATTATTCAAAAAGCCGGAATGACAATCAGCTTTAGTGAAATTATTTCCATTCAAACATTAAATGGAGCATTTGCAGGAAGTATCTCCGGAATAATTTTATTTATTGTATTTGTTTTTTGTATTCAAGCCAAATTAGCCCTGGTTCCTTTCGATGCTCCGGAAGCCGAGACTGAAATTGCCGATGGAATTATGATTGAATATTCAGGAACTCCCTATGCCATGATTAAATTGGCTAAATATATCATGTTCTTTATCCTTCCGGCATTTTTAATCGGATTGCTTTGGAAAGGATTAAACTTTGAAGGAATCAACATTCTCTGGTCAATATTAAAAATATTATTTGTAGTGCTATTGCTTACTCTGATTAGAAATACTAATCCGAGAGTAAAGATCAAACAAGCGATACGGTATTTCGTGGTTTGGATGAACTTGTTAGCTATTATAGCAATTGTTCTATCATATTTTGGATTATAAAAAACTAAAAACGTGGGATTTAAAGAACTCTGTTTTAAAAAGTCTTTGTGGTTGTTCCATTTCGGAGGAGCATCATGTAATAATTGCGACATTGAAATTCTTGATTGTTTGACGCCACGATTTGATGTTGAACGATTTGGGATGTTACTCGTTGGCAGTGTTCGCCATGCCGATGTTTTACTTGTTAATGGTTCAATTAATAAAAGAGATAAAAGCAGATTATTAGAAATATATGAACAAGCGCCCAAACCAATTTTAGTAGTTGCGATTGGGGCATGTGGTTGTACAGGAGGAATATTTGCAGAAGGAAATACGTTTGCGGGCCCGGTTGATAAAATAATTCCGGTCGATGCCTATATTCCCGGATGCCCTCCTAAACCCGAAGCTATTTTAGCCGGAGTTGTAAAACTTTTAAATAAGTAAAGAGATTCTATTATGAATACTGATGAGATCTTAAAAAATATTAAAGATAAGTTTAGTTCTGATGTACTTGAAGTTTTCAAGAAATCGGAAACAAGAGCGACCATTACAATAAATCCTGAATCTCTTTTACAGATTGCTGAATATACGTATAAGGATTTAGAGTGCAGATTTATTATTGCCACTGCTGATCATACTAAAAAAGGATTTGAAATTCTTTATCATTTTAGTAAAGACCAAATCGGGCTGATCGCTAATCTGCATGTTATACTTCCGGTTGACAAACCAGAAATTGAATCTCTTTCGAATATGTTTTCGGCAACCAACTGGATTGAGCGTGAAATGCATGAATTATATGGCATTGTATTTAAAAATCATCCTGAACCCGAAAAATTAATTTCAGAAGGAAACTGGGCAGAAGGTGTTTATCCTTATCGAAGAGAATTTAAATAGAACGGAGAACCAAAACTATGACTAAAAAAACACTCATACCAATTGGTCCTTATCATCCGCTTCAGGAAGAACCTGAACTGTTTAAACTGTATTGTGAAGGTGAAATTGTAAAGGATATAAAGTGGGAAACTGGTTATAATCACCGCGGTATCGAACAATTGAGCGAAAAGAAAACTTTCGATCAGTCTTTCTTTCTTGTAGAAAGAATTTGTGGAATATGCTCAACTTCTCATCCATTAGCTTTTGCAAATGCATTAGAGGAAGCTGGTAATATTGAGATCACAAATCGTGCTAAATATATTCGTTCCATTATTGCCGAATTAGAACGAGTACATAGTCATCTCCTTTGGGTTGGACTGGCTGGACACTTTCTAGGTTATAATACAGTTTTTATGTGGGCCTGGAAATACCGTGAACCAATTCTTGACTTATTCGAGATGATAACTGGAAACAGAAATAGTTATGCCATGTTTAAGGTCGGTGGTGTTCGAAGAGATATCGAAAACAGCATGATACCTAAAATAACCAAGATCTTAGATATGGTTAAGAAGAAAACAGATATGTTAGTTGGGGCTGTTATGGACGATCCGGTAATACATGCACGCACGAAAGGAGTTGGAACGCTAACTAAACAAGATATTATTGATTATGCCGCAGTTGGACCAACAGCTAGAGCATCAGGAGTTGATGTTGATGTTCGAAGAGATGATCCCTACGCAGCGTATCCATTAGTAAACTGGAAAGTAATTACGGCCGAAAAAGGTGATGTATTTGCTAAAGCAGAAGTACGTTTGTTAGAAATGTACGAATCAATCTCAATTATAGAACAATGTCTTGAAGGATTAAAAAAAGAAAAAGAAGGTGATACAGAAGTAAAAGTGAAACATGTTGCTGCAGGTTGGGGAACGGGGCATGCAGAAGCACCTAGAGGAGAAGTGTTCCATTATGTTTTGACAGATGGTTCCAACTCACCTGCAAGACATAAAATTCGTGCTCCTAGTTATACCAACATTGCAACATTTAAGAAATCATGCGTGGGCCAAACCATTTCAGACGCAACGATTTCTTTAGCTGCCGTTGATCCATGCTATTGTTGTACAGAAAGAATGGCTGTAGCTTATAACTGGAAAACAGGCGAAAGAATTCTAAATGGAAATGAACTCATAGCTTTATCAGCTAAAAAAACTCAGAAAATTAGGAATCAAATATAAGGTTCGACATGAATGAAATAACTTACATCATATTTTTACCAATATTCGCGGGTATCTTGCTTTTTATTATACCTGAAAAGCTAAAAACTTTAAAAGGGATAACTGCGAGTATTATATCGTTATTTGCTCTGTATCAATCAATATTGATATTTAACGCTCAGGCAGGAATATATAATCTTACTGAAATAGCAAGTTGCCAGCTCTTTTCGGAAACTTTTAAAGATGCTGGGCGATATGTAAGTTTTAATATGGATCAGCTAAGTCAATTAATCATCTTAATTGTAAATATTTTTGCATTCTTAATTGTCATATATTCGCTGTTTTATATTGATAAGAATAAGAAGATCAACAACTACTTTGCTTTCTTCTTAATTACCCTTGGCACATCTAATGGTGCTGTCTTATCAAATAATTTATTATTGTTCTTAACCTTTTGGGGAATTTTAGGGTTCACTTTATATAAACTTATAAAAGGAGCAGACGAAGAAAGTTCTTCAACCGCAAAGAAAACACTGGCTATTGTTGGAGCTTCAGATGGTATTATGATTCTGGGTATTGCAATTATCTGGAAAATCACTGACACCCTTAGCATTAATGAGTTAAATCTGGCAACCAATAATGCGCTTACGGTTATTGCCTTTATTACTTTACTTATTGGAAGTTTTACAAAAGCCGGTGCTTTCCCTTTTCACACATGGGTACCTGATTATGCTAAAGATGCACCAGCATCTTCATCAGCATATATGCCAGCTTCGTTGGATAAACTGCTTGGAATTTACTTCCTGGCAAGAATTTGCAATTATATGTTTGTTCTGAACGACTGGTTAACATTTACCTTATTGGCAATTGGGGTAATTACTATTATTACTGCCGTAATGATGGCCCTAGTTCAACATAATTATAAAAGATTACTTGGATTCCATGCCGTTTCTCAGGTTGGATATATGATTGTTGGCTTTGGTCTTGGAACCGTAATTGGTGTTGTTGCCGGACTGTTCCATATGTTAAATAATGTATTGTATAAAACCGGTCTATTCCTTGTATCCGGAAACGTTGAAAAACAAACAGGCAAAAATGATATTGACGATTTAAGCGGATTATCCAGGGCTATGCCGCTAACATTTATTTGCGCTTTGATCTTTGCACTTTCCATTTCCGGAATTCCTCCTTTTAATGGATTTGCATCGAAATGGATGATTTATCAGGGAATTATAGAATTCGGTCAAGGTTCAGGAATTGCAAATCAATGGTGGATTGTTTGGTTAGGCTTAGCTGTGCTTGGATCGGCATTAACATTGGCAAGTTTTGTGAAATTTACTTCAGGATTATTCCTGGGTAAAAAACGAAAGGAATTCGAAAATGTTAAAGAAGTCAATATACTGGGTTGGTTACCAATCTGTTTAATGGCTTTAGGTTGTATTGTATTCGGTGTATTTTCAACAAGTTACGTTGTACCAAAACTATTTAGTCCGATTGTTGGCCAAATAGAATTAATTGGTATATGGAACTCTACAACTGTTTCAATCCTGGTTCTTGTATCCATTGCTCTTGGATTATTGGTTTACATGATTGGTAATGTTAAAAACTATCGTTCAGAAGACAGTTTTGTTGGAGGTGGTGAAAATATGAGAGAACAATCGCATGTTGCAACAACAGGGTTTTATGATACTATTAAGAACTTTGGATTCTTATCAACTCTTTACGAAAAAGCAGAAAAACGTTGGTTCGATATTTATGATTTATCAAAGAATTTCATACACTGGTGCGGTAAAAGATTCCAGGGTGCACATACAGGATTATTGCCTGATTACGCCATTTGGGTTTTTGCCGGACTCATTATAATGTTACTTATTTTAATATAAAATAGCATGGAATTAACACTATCTATATTATTAGGTTTTATGATCATTGGAGCTCTGTTCGCAATACATGCTAAAGATCTTCTTTCAGCCGTAATTGCAGCAGGTATTGTAGGATACAGTCTTGTGATTTGTTTCTTATTGCTAAAAGCTCCGGATCTGGCTATTGTACAAATCGTTGTTGAAACCATAACCCTAATAATAATGGTTGCTGTTGTCCTTGACAGTACCAGAGAAGAGCTTAAAGTTAAAGTCGACAGGCAACAGATTATCAATATATCACTTGCCCTCATTTTTATAGTTCTGCTGGCGTTTTTCTTTGTACAAGCAACTGGAAAGTTAAATCCATTTGGCGAACATACATTACGAATGGCAAATGCCTACGTTGGTGAAACTGCTTCTAAAACCGGCAGCACCAATTTGGTGACGGGTGTGCTATTCGATTTTCGTGGTTATGATACCTTAGGAGAAGCTACTATACTTTTCACAGCAGCAATTGGTGTTTTATCTATTTTAAGAATTAAAGGAAGAAAATAATGAAAGGAATGTCACTCATAGTCAAAAAGGTTGCTCAACTGATCGCAGGTCTGATTTTCTTATATGGAATATATATTATGGTACATGGTCATTTAACACCCGGAGGCGGATTTGCCGGCGGTGCTCTAATAGCTGGATCTTATATATTGGCAATCCTTGCTTATGGTTCCGATACAATTAAACTTAAAAAAGAAGAAACAGGTACCTCCTTAACCGAAAGTATTTCGATTTTTATTGCTTTAATGTTAGCTGTTGCAGGATTCTTTATTGGAACCAAAGTATTTTTTAACAATTATCTACCGTCAGGTAAAATTGGAGAGTTAATTAGCGCGGGAGTTATACCTCTATATAATATTTTTATTGGGATCGAGGTAGCTGCAGCGCTTATAACAATATTCTTAGCATTAATAATTTATAAAGAGGAAATAGAAGAATGATTGTTTACATTTTATGTTTCATATTATTCCTTGTAGGTTTATATGGATTAATAACCAGAAGAAACCTGATTAAAATAGTAATTTCATTGTCCATTATGGAATTCAGCATCTTCATTTTATTGGTTTTAATAGGTTATATCGACGGTGGAATTGCTCCAATTATTCCTGAAAATGTTACAAATCCAACTTACGTTGACCCACTGCCACAGGCAATGGTTTTAACAGCAATTGTTATTGGTTTGGCAACAACTGCTATGCTTATGGCTATTGCAATTAGATTGTATCGAAAATACAGAACATTTGATATAAGAGATATTAAAAATTTAAAAGGATAAGAAATGAATTCATTGATTCCTTTATTTGTTATAATTCCATTAGCAACAGCCTTTCTAATTCCAATAATTGGAAAGATTACAAACTATTTTGCCAAAACCATTACTCCAATTATTTTACTTGCATTAAGTATTTTGAGTATTTCTTTTTTGTTTTATGGTAAACATGAAAGTTATATTATTGGAGGGTGGCAGCCGGTTGAAAACATTCCTATTGCAATTTATCTGGTTTTAGATGGATTTAGCTGTCTTGTGCTTTGCATAACCAGTCTTATCGGATTCCTGGTGTCTTTCTATTCGATTTCTTATATCAAAAAATATACTTCGGAAAACAATTTTTACGCACTATTTTGTTTAATGATTGCAGGGATGAATGGAGTTGTTTTAAGTGGCGACATTTTTAATCTATTTGTATTCCTTGAAATTTCAGTAATTGCTTCGTATGCTTTAGTTGCTTTTGGTGTAGGTAAAAATGAGCTGGAAGCTTCTTTTAAATATCAGGTTTTAGGAAACATTGCATCATTTTTAATTCTGTTTAGCATTGCTCTTTTATACTGGCAAACAAAAACATTGAATATAGCTGATATTTCAAAGGTTTTACAAAACTATGACAACAGCATATTTTTAACATTTACACAAATCATTTTAATAACTGGTTTTGGACTAAAAGCAGCAATTATTCCTTTCCATGCATGGTTGCCTGATGCACACTCATCGGCACCATCTCCTATTTCTGCCATGCTTTCCGGTGTATTAATAAAAGCTGTTGGAGTTTATGTTTTAGTAAGATTGTTCTTTAATATGTTTGTATTTACTTACGAGATCGGAGTATTAGTTGCTGTATTAGGCACATTATCAATGATAGTTGGCTCATTACTGGCTATTAACCAATGGGATATAAAACGACTTCTTGCATATTCCAGTATTAGTCAAATAGGCTATATTATGATTGGATTTGGAATTGGAATGATGATTCTCACAAAAGGTGGAGAAGCTAGTATAGCTGTTTTAGCGATAGCAGGTAGTTTGTTTCATATGGTAAATCACTCTGTATTTAAGGGATTACTTTTCCTTGGTGCGGGAGCCATAGAATTCAGAACTAACACGCGAGATATGAGTCAGTTGGGTGGGTTGTCCGAAAACATGCCAATTACATCGACAACATCTTTGGGGGCATCAATGTCGATTTCCGGTATCCCTCCATTTAATGGATTCTTCAGTAAATTAATTATCATAATTGCCGCAATTCAGGGTAAATTTTACTTACTAGCCTTACTCGCCGTTATTGTAAGCATAATAACACTAGCATATTTCTTAAAGTTTCAGAAATCCGTTTTCTACGGAAAAAATAAAAATTATAAAAATATTAAGGAAGTGCCATTTGCTATGAGTTTTTCAATGATCATTTTAGTAATCCTTTGTATTGGTTTAAGTGTACTGGCAATACCGAGTATACGGGAAGTTATATTAGATCAGGCGGTTAGTTCCTTAATAAATATGGACCATTACATTAACCTAGTAATACAGTATTGATATGAAATACGTTGCATTGTTTATATTATCACTCATATTCTGGTTATTATTAACTTATAATCTAACCATACCTAACATTATTGTTGGATCAATAGCATCATTAATAACCTCGTTGATCTTTGGAAAATATTTTCTAAAAGATGTGGTTCCGTTTTTACAACCTCAGCGTTATTTCTGGTTAATGGTATACTTGTTTATTTTTACCTGGGAATGTATCAAAGCAAACTTTGATGTTGCGTATAGAGTATTGCATCCGGCAATGCCAATAAAACCGGGAATAGTAAGGGTAAAACTTGGATTAAAAACAAATATTGCAAAAACTATTTTAGCGAACTCAATTACCATGACTCCCGGAACTATTTCTGTGGATATTATTGGTGATGAAATTTATGTACACTGGATATATGTATATTCAGAAAATCCAGAAGAATATAGTCACAAGATCTCAGGAAGATTTGAAAAATACATTAAAAAAATATTCGAATGATTGATTATCTGAACATATTACTTTATGCGCAAATTGCATTATGCATATTCTGTTTATACAGGATAATTCGAGGGCCATCTATTGCCGACAGAATGGTTGGCATCGATATTTTCGGAATCCTTGTAGTAGGAATATGTGCTATATTATCCATTACTACGCAGCGAAAGTTTATTCTTGACATTGGTATAGCATGGATTATTTTAAGCTTTATTGGAACCTTAACCCTGGCTAAATATTTAAGTGGTAAAAAACTAAACGAATAATGGAAACAATCGGCTTTATATTCATATGTATCGGAATTCTTTTTAATCTTTTTGGCTGTATCGGTTTGATAAGGCTACCAGATGTTTATAACAGGTTACAGTCAGCCACAAAATGTGTTACCTTAGGTACATGCAGCATTTTGGTAGGCGTAATTTTTTATTATGGTTTTAATGGAGCAGGATTTAAAGCAATTATTGCTATTCCATTATTATTCTTTGCAGCTACCGTTGCCGCGCATGCTTTAGTAAAAGGAGCCTATATATTCGGTGTTAAATTAGGCAATAAAAGCGTTAAGGATGATTATGAAGATGTTCCAAAGAGTTAATTAGTTCAGAGTTTAGAGTTGAAAAACTCAAAACTCAAAACTCAAAACTTGTCTGCCGATAGGCAGGCTCAAAACTTTTAAACTAAAATGAAGTATCCAAAAATAAGAGAAGTAAAAGAAGCATTGGTATCGTTATTTACGCCGGCATATACAACTAAGTTTCCTAAAGAACCTCATGTTCCATTCGAAAACTACAGAGGTAAACCTGAGGTTGATGAAAGAAATTGTGTTGGATGCGAAACCTGTGCAAATGTTTGTCCCCCGCATGCTATTACTTTTGAAGATGATAAAGTAAAAGAAATTCGAACAATCAAAAGAGATTACGGAAAATGTATTTTTTGTGCTGAATGTCAGATACATTGCATAACTCAAAAAGGAGTTAAACTATCAGATAAGATTTTTGATATTGCCAACTTTGACAGAACTCAGGTCGTTGAGTACCAAGAACGTGAATTAATCGTGTGTAAAAATTGCAGTGCTGTAATAACAACTAAAGATCATTTACAGTATATGCATAAAAAGTTAGGACCAAAATCATACGCATCTATTCAAAATTTGAATGTACTTAACGAAAAACTTCGATTATCATCAAAAGAAAATGCAGAATCAGATATCAAAGATGGTTTAAAAAGAAAAGATATGTTCAATATCTTATGTCCTAACTGTTTAAGAGAAGTTTTAACAACATATACCTTTGAGTGATCGAAAACTTAGATAGTATAATAAAAGAAAACAATAAGAAAAAACTCTTTGTAGGGATCGGGAATGTTTTAAAAAGTGATGATGGTGTTGGAGTTTACATAAGTAATAAAATTAAAGAATCTTTCGATATACAAAAACTAACAGTTGAAGTTAGCATCGAAAATTATATAGGCAAAATAAACTCTTTAAATCCTGATGTTCTTATACTTCTTGATTGTGTAGATTATGGAAAATCAGCAGGATATGTTGAACTTCTTCCTGCAGAAAAAGTCAAAGACTTTACGTTGAATACGCACAACATCTCGCTAAAAAGGATCTCAGAGTTATTTAAGATGCCTGTTTATATATTAGGAATTCAACCTGAAAATGTTCAGTTTGGAGAAAATATCTCTAAAACAGTACTAGAATCAGCGAATAAATTAATAAATAAAATCAACCAATAAAACCCAAGCACTATGGCGAAAGATTATTACTGTCCGATTTGCAAAGGTCAATTAAGGGTTAAAAACTCCATTTTGCTATCGGCAAAGTCAAAACAGAACGAAAAGGGTTTAATATTTTTAAACTCTGAGATCGGAGATTACTCAATTACTACACATTCTACCTTCCAGGTTCGCGAAGGACAGGAATATACATTCTTCTGCCCTATTTGTCATGCTACACTTAACAGAGAAGAGAATCCACAACTTGTAAAGATCTTTCTTAAAGATGGTGATGAAGTGTTCGAAGTCTATTTCTCAAGTTTAGCAGGAGAAAAATGTACATATAAAATCAGTGACAAAAGTATTGAGCAAATAGGTCCTGATGCAAATCATTACAAACAATATTTTGATGTCCCGGAAGAAGATAAAAAGTATCTTTAATCGAAATAACAAATATCAAATTACAATTAGCAATTAAATTCCAAAACACAATACCAAAAACATCAAACTATAAGTATTTAAAATATTTAGAAAATTGGTTATTGATTTTTAATTGAGATTTGTCTTTTGTAATTTGGGGTTAAAACAAAAAAAATGACAATAGATTCAAATGCCTTATACTTGACAGCTGCCTCAATTGGGTTCTTTCACACTCTTTTGGGGCCTGATCATTATCTACCATTTATTGTAATGTCCAGAGCAAGAAAATGGCCATTATGGAAAACAAATCTTATTACTTTTATTTGTGGAATTGGCCATGTAGCAAGTTCAATCATTATTGGTTTTATTGGTATTTTATTAGGAATAGCTGTTAATAAACTTACACCTATTGAAGCTACCAGGGGTTCTGTTGCTGCCTGGTTAATGATAGCCTTTGGATTGGTATATTTTATTTGGGGATTGAGAAGAGCATACAAGCAAAAGGAACATTCACATGAGCATGTACATGAGGACGGCACTGTACACGTTCATAAACACTCACACTTCAAAGAACACTCGCATATACATGAAAAGAAAAATATTAAGGAGATTACACCTTGGATACTTTTTACAATATTTATTTTTGGTCCATGTGAGCCATTTATTCCTGTTTTACTATATCCTGCTGCACAAAATAATGTTATGGCAATGGTAATGGTTACTTTAATTTTCAGCATAGTTACTGTTGGAACCATGATGTTGGTGGTTACAAGTACATATTTTGGATTTAAACTTCTGCCAAAATTGAATATTGAAAGGTTTATGCATGCAATTGCAGGATTTACAATCTTTTTATGTGGGGCAAGTATTCAGTTCTTAGGATTATAGTTATTTTGAGTTAATATTTCATTCAATGAATTAACCCATAATTCCGAATCATTTAAACTTTTAACGAGCGTTAATTCTTTTCCACCACTCGCCAGGAACAATTCTTTATATTCTTTCTCAATTTCTATATTTGTTTCCAAACAATCAGCGACAAATGATGGAGCAACTACTAAAATTCTTTTTTTACCGTGATCCAATAATTTTAAAATTAGTTCATCGGTAAACGGAGAAAGCCATCTATTAGTAAGACGAGACTGGAACCCAACCGAACATTTTTCCTCAGGAATCAGTAATTCCTTCATTAACAAACGTGTCGTTTCATAGCAAGTAGCTTTATAACAATATTCACCGTGACTGGGAAGCTCATTTTCACAATTACACGCTTCAGGTTTTATATTTGGATGGATTTTAATTATATGGCTCAACGGTAAACCATGATATGAAAATATGATATGGTCATAATTTTCATATTCATAGGTTTTAATTTGTTCTACAAAAGCATTAACAAATTTAGGGTGATTATAAAACTGATCGATAATTTTGAGTTCAGGAATATGATTCCAAGTTTTTAATTCTTTTTGCACCAAATCAATTACGGATTCAGTAGTAGATGACGCATACTGCGGATAAAGAGGTAAAACTAATACCTTTTGAAAATGATCGTTTTTTATAGTTTCCAATACCGCCTTTAATGAAGGATTTCCATATCGCATTCCTAAAAATACTTTGTACTCTGCAAGTAGTTTATCTTGTAGTTTTTCCTGAAGTTTTCTTGAATAATATAAAAGAGGAGAACCTTTTTCCGTCCATAGTTCTTGATACAATTTACTTGATTTCTTAGAACGAAAGGGAACAATAATTCCATTTACTAATAATCTCCTTAAAATAAAAGGTAAATTAATTACGTATTTATCATTCAGGAATTCTGATAAATATTTTCTTACATCTCTCACTGAAGGGCTTTCAGGTGTACCTACATTAACTAATATAATAGCAATACTTTTCAAAATACTCTTTTTTTAAACTTATAATCATAAATTAATTTGCCTATATATTGTCCTGTTAAAAACATCATAACAAAAAATGTTATAAACTGCCATTTAAATTCTATTTTCAGGATAAAACGCATTAAAACGGATATAGCTACTGGAATATGAATAGCCAGAAACCATTTTAAAGAAAACCTTTTTTCATGTTTTCTCCACATACCAAATGGTATATTCATAATTAAAATAAAAATTGCAGTTAAAATAATCATTACAATTTGTTAAGAATTATCTGCAATGCAATCTGTTTGCCTTGTTTTACTCTGTCGGCCATACCAATACCATCTCGAATATTACCTGCCAAAATCAAACCTTTATATTTACTTTGAATCTGATCAATGATTTTTAATCTGGCACCGGTTGACTCCTCATATTGAGGAATTCCTTTTTTGTACCTAAAAACTCTTAATTTATCCGGGTGCTTTTCACTTTTAAGTGTTTGCTTTATTTCTTTTATTACAATCTCATGTAATTCTTCATCTGATTTATCAAACATTTTTGGTTTTCTAATACCTCCAAGAAAAACAGATAGTATTGCTCCTTCCTTTGGGGCTCTTCCTTTAAACAAACTAGCGGGAAATAATATTCCCAGGCTATCTCTCTTCTCTTTCGAAGGAATTAAACCTCCAAATGCGTTGAGATCAATTCCGTCCCAGTTTTTGTAACATGCAACAACCTGAACAATTTTTGCATAATTTAGATTTGTTAAATCAACTAACTCCGAATCTTTTAAAAATGGTAATAAAGTGGCTAAGTTTTCTGTATCAACTGTTGATATTACCTTTCCGGAATTTATTTCAACATATTCATTTTTTTCATTGATCAGGTTTGTGGTAAAGCTCTCCACATTGGCCCTTATTTCTATTTTCTGGCTACCTAATAAAAAAATTTCGGGCTTAATTTCCCTTTTTAATGCTTCAACCAAATTATTTAATCCACCCTTTACAGAGAAAACCTCACGGGTTACCCGTTTATCTATTTCTGTTTTAGGCTCTTTCCTTTTCTTCATCGCGCCCTTTATAAAACTTCCATAGTTTTGTTCGAGCTTATAAAGCTTTGGTAGCGCATATCGGGTAACAAGCCTGGAAGGGTCTCCTGCATAAATTCCTGAAATAAATGGATCGACAGCATATTCCAAATAGCTTTTTCCCATTCTTCTTAGTACCAATTGATCTAGGGTTTCGTTGGGATTATTTCCTGGTTTAAGAAAAGGTTCTGCCAATATTCGAAATTTATCCTTGAAACTAAATAATGGAGTAAAAATAGCAGAAATAAATCCGGAAGGCAAAGCACGCCATTTACCATTCTTCCAAATCCATCTGTTTTTAGCTTTGGGGTCAGGAACTTCAACTTGAATTTTATCTTTTAAATCATCAAATAACTCGACTATCTCCGGTGTTCCTATTACACCGGTATTGGGGCCCATTTCATAGGTAAAACCATCTTCGTTAATTGTATTTATAACTCCACCTGCCCGGTTTTCCTTATCTAGCAATAATACTTTCTTATTATGTTTTTTAAGGTAAAAAGCCAATGTTAAGCCAGTAAGACCGGCACCAATAATTACAATATCTGTATTTAATTTTGTCACGTTAAACTGTTTTGGAATATTTATTCTTTTGTTTTGTATATAAAGGATCAAACAAAGCAGCTATATTTCTTATAAATAAAGAACCTGTTTCGGTTACTTTGATTTCATCATTACTAAACGTAAGCAAACCGTCATTTATAAATCCTTGTAGTTTTTCCTCTCTGAATCCGGTAATTAAGTTTAATCTATACTGATCGATATTAAAATCTTCAGCTATTTTTTTTAGATTCAATTGCTGATTACACATCAGCTTTGTTATTAATTCTCTTACTATAATTTCCTTATCACGAAGAACCAAACCTTTCTCAATAGGAAGTTTTTTATTTTTTATATTTCGAATATAAGCATCAACTCCCTTAACATTTTGTACATAAGCATTTTCCAATTGACTTATGGCCGAAGCACCAAACGCATAAACCTGCCCTGTCGTTTTTCTGGTACAATATCCCTGAAAATTTCTATGTAACTGATTGTTCTTCAGAGCAACACTTAATTCATCCTCAGGTAAAACATAATGATCTAATCCAACAGGAACATATCCACCCTTAATTAGTAATTCTCGAGCAGTTAAAAACATCTGCATTTTATCTTCTGAAGAAGGTAATCCTTTTTTTTCTAAAATCTCTTGATGCTTCTTTAGCCAGGGAACATGTGCATATGAAAATGTAACCAATCTATCCGGATTAATGTGTATTGCCTTTTTAATTGTTTCATTAAAACTCTCTTTACTCTGACCAGGTAATCCGTATATAAAGTCTAAATTCACTGTTGCCATTGAACTCTTCTTTATATGCTTCACCAATCGATCTATTGGTATTTCCGAAGCAGATCTGTTTACTGCCTTTAAAACACCTTGATTAAAATCCTGAATACCTAAGCTAAAACGATTAAAGCCTGTCGCTATAAGCCGATCTAAATACTCATAATCTAGATATGCAGGATTGCACTCAATAGCTATTTCCGGATGATCTATAAATTTAAATTTATTAAAAATCAGTTCATTGATCTTTTCTAAGAACTTTACATCCATAGCATTTGGTGTTCCACCACCAAAATGAATTTGCGAAACTTTTCTATTGGGATCAAGATATTTTGTAACTAACTCGAACTCGTTCTTTAAAGCTTCAAAATAATCTACAATCAATTGATCGCTTTTAATGGCGCAAGCATTGCATCCGCAATAAAAACAAATCTTTTTACAGAAAGGAATATGTATATAAATTGCAATATGTTCAGGTCTCCTCGTGTTTGATTCCTCAATAAATTGTATATAATCTGATTCTTTAAATTCATTTTTAAAATGATTTGCAGGCGGATAGCTTGTATATCTCGGTACGGGAACATTATATTTATCAAGTATTTTCTTGTTAATCATCATGTTTTTTTTAGTTTTAACGGATAATTAATAAGAATTACAAAGAAGGTTAATACACCCAATGTAAGCTCTACAATGTAAAGTCCTTCATATCCTAACCGATCTCCGATCCTTCCACTTAAAACTGCAATTATTAAGCTACTTAAATGGGTAATCACAATTTGAACAGTAAAATCAGTTCCTTCCATGCCTTTTCTAACCGCATCCATCGATGTAGTATAAATTATTACGGTAGATAATCCATAAGCTCCCCATAAAAGACATATTCCTATATATATATCAGCTAACGTTGGAGTATGACCTGCCAGGTATATAAAAAATATGACTGCTATAATATTTACAAATGCAAACAAATAAATGGATGCCTTTCTTCCTATTAACTTTATAATAAAACCTGCCATGAAAGCACAAATTGCAGCAACCGATGTACCAATAATACCTGACATCAAGCCTATTTCCTTAACGTTATAACCCAAATCAACCATGTAAGGTTTCAACATAGCTAAAATACCTATGATACTTGAGTAATAAAAAATTAATAAAAGCAATCTTTTACGCTTATTGAAATCATTAAAAAATAAAAAGATATCTCTTATTTTAACCTTTGGTTTTTTAGAAGCTGCCATTTCAATTTTCTTGCGATAAACAAGTAATGGAACAATGGCAAAAACCACAAATGCCGATAATAATATGAGCAAGTTTTTCCAGCCAAAGTAATAGTATGCCAGCAACAAAACACCGGTCCCAAATAAACTTCCAACAAAACTTCCAGCTGATTGCATACTATTACCAGTACCCCTTTCCTGAGGTTTTAAAATCAAAATAGCAAAAATATCAGTAGCAATATCCTGAGTTGCAGATGCAATAAATGCAATCACTATCAATATAATGATTACGTTGAAATCAGTTTGCAAATTAAAAAAACCTGTACAAACAATCACTGTAGCATAAAACAATTCGGATAATATAATCCATCGTCGTATTTGATTTCTTGTCTTAGTAAAGTTATCTACCAATGGAGCCCATAAAAATTTCAAAATCCAGGGCAATTTTACCAGTTGTAACAATCCTATAGATTCCAAACTGTAGTTTTCTTGTCGCATAATTACGGGCACTACCGTAGAGAAGAAGCTCATTGGAACAGATTGAGCTATATATAAACTAAATAGTACAGGAAACTTCTGCCAATTATCAATTTTTTTCAATTTGCTTACCTAAAATTTAAATTTTACATCCATTCCAAAATTTATCGGTCTTCCATTTTGGATAAAATTATATTCATAAACACTGAAAAAGTGTGTATAGTAGTTTTCATTTGTTAAGTTCCTTCCCCATAAATCAAGCTGAAAGTTGTTTTTAGCAAATGAAAGGTTAGCATTTAAAACTCCGTAAAAATCCTCCGAAGCTGTATTTTCCTCATTAAAATATAACTTACCTGTTCCCTTGTATAACAAATTAACTTTGATATTATCGATGACATTATTCTTCAAATAAAATATCTTGTTTAATTGAAGTGATAAAGTATTCTTTGGTATAAAAGGAAGAAAATTACCGGTATAATCTTCCTGTTCATCCATTACATAGCTTTTAAAAGTGGCATGAGTATATCCGTAATTAACAGAAACATTATATCCGTTTAATGGCTCCGCTTGTAAAGAAAGTTCAACACCTTTACTTTCCGTTTCACCTGCATTTGTTAAACGTGAGCCATATCCGCTAGGGTTTGTTTGGTAAATTTGTTGATTATCCCAATCAATATAAAATATTGCAGCATTGGCATATATCATTTTATTAAAAAACGAAGTCTTTATTCCTACCTCATAATTCCAGCTATACTCTGGTTCATAAGTAAAATCTTGCGGCCTATCTTCATCAAAAGTAGAATTAAATCCTCCTGTTTTATATCCATTTGTTATACTAGTATAAACTACACTTTCACCAATCTTATAATTTATAGCAATTTTAGGAAGCAATACAAAAGATTTTAATATTCCTGTTGTATCGTCAATTGTTGTAAACGTTCCTGCAACTCCTCTTTCATAAAGATAATCTTCAGAATCCTTTTCATAATCTAAACGAATTCCTGTTGTTATCGAAAAGTTCTCAATAAGAAAATTATTTAGGCTTGATTGATGAAACAAAGCACCTCCGTAAATAGTGCGATCATAATATCTTATTATGTTCATATTATAATCATAGAGATCAACATCTACTTTTCTATCAAATCTTTGAATAAATCCGTATCCTCCGAAAAGCCAATTATATTTCTTATCCTTACCCGATCTAATTATGATTTCCTGTGATAACATATTCTGAATCTGATCTTGGTTCGCAAAAAGAGTAGAGTCATTGGTAAAATCCTGATCAATTTTTTGCAAATCATCCAACAACTGATAGGATGTTGTTGTTTTGATATTAACATTTGATCCGGTATAATCGAGGATTAAAGCGTCCGAAAATAATTTCCGGTTATAGCTGCTTTGCTGATTATAACTTATTGGTAGATCACCCATAATAGTACTATCATATTGAGCATACGGATACCCCCCTTCATCACTTGATTCAAAAGAAGCAATATTCTTAATAGTAAGATTTGAGGTAGCTTTCATCATCAAATTGTTTCTAAAACCAATTGAAATTAGGTCATCTGCCCTATTGTTTAAAAAATCATTTTGATAATATCCTCCTTTATTAACATAATTTGCTGATAATGAATATCCTAATTTATCATTTAAAACACCATAATGATTGGCATTTAATTGATATGAATGGTAAGTTGCAGCAGACATTTTAACACTTGTACCTTGATAAGCAAATGGTGTTTGGGTCTCAATATTAAGTATTCCGCCCATCGTATTTCTTCCGTAAAGTGTACCTTGTGGACCTCTTAAAACTTCTATTCTTTCAATTTCAAAGAAATCAAAATTGAACGCTGCTTTTTCGAAATATGGAACACCATCTACATATAACCCAACTGATGGGGCATTTATCCTGGAACCGACACCCCTGATATATACAGGTGATGTTAATTTAGATCCATAATCAGGCATAAAGAAATTGGGTACAATAACTGATACATCAGGTAAAGCAGTAATTTTATTCTCTTCTATTCTATTTGAGCTTAATATACTAACCGATGCAGGTATTTCTTTTAATCTTAAATTGCCTTTGGAAGCACTAACATATACTTCATTAATTTCTAACTCAGGTATACTTGTGCTATCTTTCAACAAAATTATATCTTGAGCTAATAATTTATTATTTACTGCAAGAAATAAAACAAGTAAAAAAACCAATTTAGATTCCATAAAATTCACATTTAAATAATTAAATACTATTCAATATAACACATGATTTTTTTCAATCTGTTTATTGAAGATTTAAGTTTAAAGCCGAGTAGGTTGGAATTTTATGAATTTCTTGGAGGAGGTCTTGAAAAGTAATATGGAAAGTAACATTTTTTTATAATGTCATCATCAAATGCCTTTCTGTTAAATAAAATATTTCTAACCTGGTTAGCTTCGTTAAAATTAATCTCGGAAAGTTTAAATTCTAAATCATAATAATGATAATCTGCAGAAACTTCCAGGTTTTGATTTTTTAACTCATATTGAGTTGTTGTATTGGTAAAATCATAACACTTATCGTTTTCCAGGGCATTCATACCCAGAAACCCAATATAACTTATACCAATTATTAAATATGGTACAAATGTTGAAAATAATCCAAACTGAAACATAAACTCAATTTCTTAATACAAAGAAAAACATATTCATTAAAAAAACATACTTTCTAGTCTTTTATTCATTCCAAATTATATTTACCCCGGTTGATATAGGCATATAAAGATAAAATAATAAGCATTATAACAGATATATAAACAAATTTAGGAACTGGAACAGGATCTCCACCAGCATAGGAATGTAATCCTGAAAGGTAATAATTAACACCAAAATACGTCATTAAAACAGAAGAAAAAGCAAATAATGCAAGTACGTTAAAAGTATAAAAACCTTTTAATCCCTTAATCATTCCCGAATGAATTACAAAACTATAGACAATTATGGTAATCAAAGACCAGGTCTCTTTGGGATCCCAACCCCAATAACGTCCCCAAGATTCATTTGCCCATATAGCACCAACAAAAGTTCCTATTGTTAATAGATATAAGCCAATTGTTAGCGATTTGTAATTAATAACTGTTAGCTCTTCAATAGTAGATTCTATATTAGCTTTATTTCTTTCTGTACTTAAGGAATATAATATTAATACGATAATGCCAATAATTGCTCCTAAACCGAAGAAACCATAACTTCCGGTTATAACTGAAACATGCAGTGTTAACCAGTATGATTGTAATACTGGAACAAGGTTGGTAATTTCCGGATCCATAAAGCTTAAATGTGCTACCATAAGTGTAAAACCTCCGAGAACAGAAGTAGCTGCCAATACAAAAGCAGAACGCCTTACAAAAACGAATCCAGCCAGAATTGTTACCCAGGAAATAAATATCATTGATTCATATCCATTACTCATGGGTGCATGTCCAGAAACGTACCATCGTATACCCAAACCTAACGTATGAAACAGAAAGCCAATAATTAGGAGGATTGTAAAAACCTTGGTTAATTTGCTTAAATCTTTCTTATGAGCAATTATGCTGTAAATAAGTATAAAAAGAAGTAAAATACCAACTGTTGCGTAAAACGGAAATAATCGATCGTACAGTTTTGATTTATAGTATAATATTTCTGCTCTTACTTTCCGTTCCGATGGTAACTCGTATTGCGCAAATTTTCGCTGATAATCAATTATCGAATTTAAATATTCATCAGCTCTTTCAAAATCAGAACTTAGAATACTTTGAGAATATAAATTAATTATGTTTTTTAAATACAAAGAATCATCCGAGCTTTTTGCAAAGGTAAAAGCGTCTTTTGGAGAAAACCATTTATTATTGGGGTCATTTACAGGGAATATTTTCAAAAATTCACCTGTATAAACCATATAACAAATATTTACTCTCTCGTTAATTTTAATAATCTCCTTATCAAACTTATTACGAGCCCCTGCCGGTTTTGCATGTGCCGCATTAAAACTTTGTTTTAATTTATATGTATTTGTATGTAAATCAACTATTTCAGAAAAAGCAGCATAATTTTCACGAATACCAATCATTTTCTTAATCTCAGAATTAGATACTTTTATTAAAGGTACGTCTTGCCAGTTTTCAAAATCAAAATATAATCCTAAGAAAACCTGCATAGGTGAAAATCCATTTAACCCGGTCTCCCTGGCTAATTTTCTTAAAATATCATTACTTAAAGTATATAAAGGCTTTGTTCTTCCTTTTTGATCTTGTACTAATATTTTACCAAACTTATCTGCCTGTACTTTTTCAACAACAAATTTTTGTTCCTGAGATCTTGCATTAAACGTTATACCCAGAAATAAAAAGATCAAAGCAATAGTCTTTGCTGATGTCGATTTAAAGAAACTCTTGTTAACTGTCCAAAATTTTGAGTTTTTATTTAGCATTGAAAGAACAATAAACGTAAAAAGAAAAGCGTAACCGACATAAGTCACAATCATTCCCCAAAAGTCCTTATTAACGGATAAAATAGTTCCCCTTTCATCCTTATCGTAAGAAGACTGATAAAACCTCCATCCTTTATATTTTAGAATATGGTTCATATAAATTGAGTAAGGCATATTAACTCCCTCCATTTCATCTATTAATACTATATTGCTTTTATATGACGATGGGTTATTTGAACCGGGATACCTTTCAAGAATAAAATCTTCAAGCTTTAATTTAAATGGCAATTGAATTTCTAAAGGACCATAATTTAGTTCAAGCTTATAATCATTTATACTTATTTCTGATTTATTTTTTAAATTCTGGCCTAACCATAAGTTAATCTCTTTTAACTCATCATTACTTTCTAATTCAAATACCAGTGCACTTTTTCTGTTATGCTGAAGGTTCCGATCTGTATTTACAACTTTAATTTTACCCTTTTTATTAATTATTTCAGGCACAATTTTAACTCCTTTAACTTCGTAAATTTTCATCCTTTCTAAAGGAACAACCTCCCCTTGATCATAATTTAAAGTATTATTTGACATCATACTTGATTCGCTAACTTTATGGTTAGAAGTTATATAAAAGCTATTATCCTTAAAAGTAATTCTTACATTAACAGAATCATTTTCAGAGAACCCAATCAATAATCCTCCTGCTTGTTTTATATCTCCTTTCGAAAGAAAAACTTTTTCACGAAACATCATTCCTTTACTTAAAATCAGAGAAACCATCGGTTCTCCGCTTAAATCATTAACTATTGTTTCAACGGCATTTGGAATATAATCAACTAGTTTTAATGAATATTTATCGTTTCCAATGTCGAATTTACTTTTGTATTTAATACTTACCTGACTCAAATTAAGCTCTTCAAAATTGCTATAAACATCATCATTATTTATGTTTGTTACCTTTACATTTAAATAATTATCTAATGAAAAACATATATTCTGGGTATGATTTTCTCGAATATGCACCACTCCTTCGAACCCAAAATATCTGGTAATTCCGGCTCCAATAATCATAAGTATAAAAGCCAAATGAAAGAAAAGTATAGTGAGCTTTTTTCTTTTATATAACTTATAATGAATAATTTGTCCAATTAAGTTTACTACAAGTAAAATCATTAGCAACTCAAACCACTTTGTTTCATAAACCAATGCCCTTGCAGCTTTTGGTCCGAAATCATTTTCATAAAAAGTTGCAAATGCCATTACCATAGCAAATACAATAAACAGAACTCCCATAAACCATGGAGCAAATAAAAAGATTCTTTTCTCTTTCATATGAATTTTGTTTATTATCCCATATTGGATATTAATTGAAGTTTTTCTTTATCTAAGATTTTAATATGCGGGCATTTATCCTCTATAATATGATCTTCTGAGAAATCTTTTAAGATTCTAACAACACTTTCTTTTGCCATTCCTGACAACTCACCCAGTTCTTGCCTTGATAATAAAAGATCAAATATATCTGATTCATGAATATGATTAGCCAAATACAATAAAGTTTCTGCCATTCTTCCATGCATCTTTTTTTGAGAATGGCTTAAAAACCTATAAAATGTATTTAACGACTTTTTACTAATATCAATTAAAAAACCTTCAGCAAATTTGCTATTTTTTAAAACAAGTTCTTTTAGCACATCCATTTTTATGAAACATGCGTTTACATCAGTTAAAGCCGATAATGTATAATGATGTCGACTATCTACATAAGTACCGGGTCCTGCTATTAACCTTTTTTGTTTAGCAATACCTATCATCATTTTTTTATTATCATATCCTTCTATATATAATTTCCCCATCCCGTTTATTAAAAAAACTGCACTTGAAATAGGCGAACCCTGTTTAAAAATAATCTCTCCTGGCCGAAACATTGCCTGACTTCTATTTTCACACACATATCTTAACTCATCTTCGGTTAAATTATTAAAATTTTCCCATGCGGATTCACAGTCAGTGCAACATGGTGCAATACAATTCTCTACCATAACGCTAAGTTTAGATATTATGATTTTAATGTCCACTAATGTCTATTGATATATATCAATACAAGAATTGATACTTTTTGTTCGATAATTTGATCATTATCAACTGTTAGCATCATAACAATCAACATTTAAAAATAGCAATTAATTACCATAATAACTACTTTGCAATAAATAAAACTAATTCATTAAAATCATTACGCTATGAAAAATTTGACCAAATTATTAAGCATTTTGTTTCTGTTCGGTTTAATTTTTGGTGCTTGTGAAGGACCTGAAGGGCCAGCCGGTTTGGATGGAGAAGATGGAGAAGATGGATTAAACGGCATCGATGGTACAGCAACATGCTTTGTTTGTCATGATGGGACAACAATTGAAACTGTTCAGGGTGAATTTTATGCTTCTCAGCATGCCCTTGGCGATATCGCTGTCGATTATGCGGGCGGTAGAAGTTATTGTGCTCAATGCCACTCGCACCAGGGATTTGTTGAATATCATACAACAGGTAGTATTGCCGCAGATTATTCAGCCCCTGAAGCCTGGGAGTGTGCTACCTGCCATACCTTACATACTGCATTCGACAGTACAGACTGGAACTTTAGGGCAGCTGATGCAGTTACTTTTCTTGCTGATGGCACAACCAGTTTTGATGATGGGAATAATAATCTTTGTGCAAATTGCCACCAATCACGCAGAAATGATGATTATTATGACAATGTAACAACCGCTGAAACATATGAACGAACATTCACCGGTGATGATACGTTGTTATACGCTAACGCTGCATTGGGCCCGTCAGGAACAGCAACATATAATGCTACAAATGATACTTTGACTGTTGTGTTTGATGTACCAACCGATTATGTTTACATAAGCAGTATACATGCCGGTCCTCACCATGGACCTCAAGCAAATGTATTTTTAGGCGTAGGTGCTGCAGGATCTGTAACTGGTTCAGTATATTCACCACATTCAGGCGGATGTGTTATGTGCCATATGGGACCGGCAAGCGGACATAGTTTCTTGCCTGAAGATGGGAACTGTACCGACTGCCACACAAGTGGCCCTCCCACCTCTGCAATGGATGCAATTGCAGATCGTATAGAAGCAATTGGAGATGCTCTTGAAGCAATACACGCTATACACTATGATGAAGAAGAAGGTGTATACCATCCTATGTATGCTTCAATTACAAGAGATCAATTTCAGGCATTCTGGAATTTTATGATTGCACTTGAGGACAGAAGTGACGGCGCTCATAATCCAACATTTATTAAAGCTTTACTAACAGACGCAGAAACCAAACTAGGACTATAATTTCATAGCTAATAATAATTTAGGAAGTTGTTTGGTATTGCTAAACAACTTCTTTTTATAAAAGGATACGAACATGAAAAAATGTCTATTATTTATATTAGGATTCATTTTACTTTCATTTACTGCATGTGAATATAAGTTTATTGATCCAATCGAAGTTGAATTACCTGATGAACCAGTAAGTTTTACAGGACAGATAATACCTATTTTTCAAGATAAATGCGTTACCTGCCATTCTTCAACAAGTCCGATTTTAACTACAAGTAATGCATATGGTAATCTTATAAATGGAAATTATATAGATACGGTAATACCAGAACAGAGCGCATTGTATGAAAAAGTAAATGATGGCCATCCGGGTGGAAACGAGGCATTAAATGCAACCGAATTGGCCCTTATTTTAAAATGGATTACGGAAGGTGCAAGAAATAATTAAAAATAAGTTAAATAAAAAATTCAATATCATGAAAACATATATTATTAAGTTACTACTTATTTTATTAATTATATCAACTTGTAATTTTAGTTTTGCACAAGATGAAACAGAAAAGAAGGAGGATAAACCTGTTCGTAATCCTTTCCACGCTACAACATTAATCGAAAGCCAAACTATAATTGGTTCTTCAGCCAAAGAATTAGAAATGATTATCCATCACCGCTTTGGAAGCGTTGAAAACGGTTTTTCTGATCTATTTGGTATTTATGCAGCGTCTAATATCAGGCTCGGACTACAATATGGAATAACTGATAAGTTAACAGTTGGTATAGGAACAGAAAAAAACAATAAATTCAATGATCTTAATGCCAAATATGCAATATTTAGGCAAACCAGATCAGGAAGTATGCCTTTATCACTGTCAGTTCATGTTAATTTCACTATCGATTCAAGAGATGAAGAACTATTCGGTACCAATTATGAATTTATAGATCGTTTTTCATATCATACGCAAATTATAGTGGCTAGAAAGTTCACAAACTCGCTTTCATTGCAATTATCGCCAAGCTACTCACATTTTAATGCAGTAGATACCATGTATCATCATGATAAAATTGGATTAATGTTTGGCGGGCGTTTTAAGTTCGCAACTAAAATGGGTGTAATATTTGAATATCATCACCCATTTAGAATTAATCCTCAGCATGATTATCAGGAAGAAATACAACCTGGAGCAGCTCTTGGTCTTGAAATTGGAACAACTACGCATGCATTTCAGATTTTTGCTACCAATTATCAACATATTCTGGCGCAAAAAAATTATGTAATGAATACAAATAAATTTGATGGTGAAGGAATTTTATTAGGTTTTAATATCACTGTCAGTTTTTAAATGAAAACTACCTGACATGAGTAATAATAACAAAAAAAGTAGAAGAAAATTTCTTAAATATACATTAGGTGCCGGATTAGGATCTATGATCGGCCTCCCTTTAATTTCCAATAGTTTAGGTCATGATGATAAACCTTTTTCCGGTAATAAGATTAAACTTTTAACAACAGATGGAAAAGTTATAGAAGTTGATAAGGACGAACTTAAAAACATGGCTTCATATGCACAACCTGCTGTAGATAAAGAAGCTAGAAAAGGTATTCAAAATCGAAAATTCGTAATGGTAATTGATCTTGCAAGGTGTAAAAATGCACGTACTTGTATAGAATCTTGTCAGTATGCGCATCAGCTGCGTCCTGAACAAGAATTCATGAAGGTAATTAAAATGCAAGATGCTGAAGAAACAGCTCCCTATTGGATGCCAAAACCGTGTTTTCATTGTGATAATGCAACCTGTGTTGATGTTTGTCCTGTTTATGCAACTTATAAACGCGATGATGGACTGGTTCTGGTTGATATTGATCGTTGTATTGGTTGCAAATATTGCATGGTTGCCTGTCCCTATGAAGCAAGAGTATTTCACTGGAAAGAGCCGTTCAGAAAAGAGGAATTCGAAGGAATTAAATATTCACCTGAAACAAGTGTTCCTGTTAAACAAGGTACTGTCGGGAAATGTGATTTCTGCCCGGATTTAGCAAGAAATGACAAGTTACCTTATTGTGCCACTGCGTGCCCTGAAGGAGTAATTTATTTTGGCGATTTTAATGAAGATACAGTTACTAATGGATATGAAACCCACAGATTAAGCGAATTTCTGAAACAAAAATCAGCTTATCGCTACCTTCCACATTATGGTACCGAACCTAATGTTTATTATTTACCACCGGTTGACAGAATATATCCATTTGAAGAAACAAAAAGTAGTTAATTATGAGTAATAAAAAAGCATACATAGTTTGGTTAGGTTTTTTAGGGATATTTCTGGCACTGGGATTGTTTGCGGCAATACGTCTTTATACGATGGGTAGTGACTCCGTTTTTCATGCAGATGATACGATTCCCTGGACTCTTCTTATAGCTAGTTATGTATTTTTCGTACTAACTAGTACAGGTGCCACAATAGTTGCTTCGTTATCATTAGTATTTGGATTTACCAGATATGATCCAATTGTAAAAAGATCAATATTTATAGGTCTTATTTCATTAGTAGCTGGTTTTATATCAATGGGAATGGAATTAGGTGATCCTTTAAATATGTTTTATTATTTTCTTTCTCCAAATTTCAAATCTCCAATTTGGTGGATGGGTACATTTTACATGTGTTTGTTAGTAGTATTAAGTGTAAAATTCTGGCAAATTCATAAGGAGAAAGGTTCATTTAAATCTAAAAAAATATTATCAATCAGCGCTTTAATTTTAGAGGTTGCTGCATTAACTACTCTAGGCTCCGTGTTTGGATTTGTTGAAGCGAGACCAACATATTTCGGTGAATTTATTCAGGTATATTTCTTATTTTCATCAATTATAGCGGGTATTTCTGCAATTTTCTTTTTTAGTTTAATTGTATATAAAATAAAATATAATAGTATACCTGAAAATTTGAAGGAAATGTACGATGGACTTTCCAAAATATTTGGAGCATTTATTGGAATTACCCTTTTGTTCTCAATATGGAGAATTCTGATCGGACTTTATGCTAACCGTCCTGAATTCGATGCTCTAAACTATATTATCGAAACCTGGCACTATAGAATTGAAATATTTATGGGGTTAATGGTACCATTCGCAATTATGATAATACCGAATTTCAGAAAAACATTCTCGGGAAAATTAATTGCTTCAATTTTGGTATTTCTTGGATTAAGCATAGAACGTATGAACATGGTTATGTTGGGGCAAATTCGTCCAATCTTTCCGGAAAGCGCCGAAGGCTTACATATCATAACCTATTTTCCAACTTTTTGGGAATGGGCCATTGCTGCATTCTCATTATCAATTCTGTTCTTTTTATACACTTTAGGTGAAAAATACCTAAACCTTGATACAACGGATTTTTTAACTAATAAATAAACCTATGAATCCAGTATATATGCTAACAAGATCATTTCTAATTATTATATCGCTCTTTATCAGTTTGATTTCTTTAGGTCAGGAAAAACAAAAAGTATACATGAGCATGGACACAAAAATGATCGTTAATGAGTACAGATTAATTGAGGTCACTCTGCGAACTCGGGTGGATGGAAAATTCCATCCAATTCAGGACGCTGAAGTTGAGATTTTAATGAAAACAGAGGAGAGTGACAAGAGCCTGGCGAATATTTTAACTAATACAGAAGGCGTTGCAAGCCTTGTTATTGAAAAGGATTACTCTTACTTCAAAGATGAAGAAGGAAAGTATACCATTTTAGCAAAATTTAAAGGCAATAATAACTTTAAGAAAGCAAGTAAAAGAGTAAAAGTACGCGATTTGTCTTTAAAGGCAGGTTTTAATGAGGTTGATTCTGTTAAAAAAATTAATATCTCTGCGCTGGAGTTTATAAAAGATAGTTTAACTATTCCTGAAAAGGATGTAGATTATAAAGTTTTTGTCGACAGAATGTTTGCTGACTTAGAATTAGCTAGTGGTACGTTTAAAGAAGGTGAAGCGGAAGTTATTATTCCTAATGACATTCCTGGCAACCCAACTGGTTATATAAACCTAATTATCAGGGTTGATGAAAGAGATTATCAATTAGTTGAATTAACCACAGAAATAAATTGGGGAGTTCCTCTTAAAATAGAAGAAGCTAGAAATAAAAATGCAACAACCATTTCTTATATCGCTTTTATGATTACTTCGGTAATTGTTATCTCAATTCTTGGGCTTTTATTAAGCAGGCGAATCAATAATAAAACATAAATCAAAAATCATGAAAAAATCTAAATTATTATTTGTATCAGTATTACTTGCCAGTATCTTTTTTATGGCGATGGGATATACCATTTCATATGAGTGGGTAGTTCCTGATAAATACAAAAACATGAAGAATCCTTATGCCGATTCTGATGACGATTACGGCGCTGAACTTTATGAAATACATTGCGCATCCTGCCATGGCGATGAAGGGTATGGAGATGGGAAGAAAGCAGATAACCTTGAAACACCCATGCGCGAATTAGGATCTGAAGAAGTTCTAGCGCAAACCGATGGTGAACTTTACTATAAATCATTTATTGGTAGGGATGAAATGCCAAACTTCGAGAAAAAAATTGACAGCGAAGAAGATCGTTGGCTAATAGTAAACTTTATGAGAACATTAGCTGAATAAATGTAAATCACACTTCGACAAACCTTGCCTAAAGCCTGCCGGCAGAAAGGGGGCAAGCGTGCTCAGTGTGACTTTTTAGAAAGTTGTCATGCTGAGTTTATCTATTTTTTTATTCTTATCACTACCGGTATACTTCCGGTTATATAAACAATAACCCACCCTAAGTATACAACTAGTGTATATCTATAAAGTTATGGTTATATTTCATTTTAACTAATAGTTAGGAATTTAAGATTTAAAATTCTTTTTATAGTATAAAAACACGCTTTGTTTAAAAATCAACACCTACAAAGGTAATTTATATCAATTAAAACCCTGTTTTTATCCATAAAACAAAGGAGAGCAAATTGCTCTCCTTTGTTCATCAGACTTATTTATAACTAGTGTCTTTTACGTTTAGTGTAATGAGTGTGTAATAACTCATGAGATTTATGTCCAAGAGGTTCTCCTAAGAATTCCTTATATATTTGAGCAACTTCAGGATTTTCGTGTGACTTACGTATCTTCATACCAGTATCTTCACGATAAATTGCCTCTGCACGTTTTTTACGGATTTCAGGAGTTGTTGGGATCGGCTGGCCTCCACCACCGATACAACCACCCGGGCAACCCATTACCTCAACAAAATGGTAATTAGCCTCTCCTTTCTTAATTGCTTCCATAATTTGGTGTGCATTAGTTAAACCATGAGCAACAGCAGTTTTTAACTCAACACCTTCCAAGAAACTCCATTCAGGTAGTAAACCTTCTAGCTTAATAGAAGCTTCTCGAACACCTTCCATACCACGAACTGGCGTAATATCTAGATTTTCAAAAGGCACTTCTCTTCCAGTTATTAATTCGTAGGCAGTACGTAAAGCAGCCTCCATAACACCACCAGTAGCACCGAAAATAACTGCAGCACCTGTAGAATCTCCCATTATACTATCGAAACCTTCATCTGGAAGTTTTTCAAAATCCATACCCGCTTGTTTAATCATTACAGCCAACTCACGAGTTGTGATTCCTAAATCAACATCTTGATATCCGCTATCTCTCATTTCAGGACGGGCAGCTTCGAATTTCTTAGCTGTACACGGCATGATAGATACACTTACGATTTTAGATGGATCCAAACCTTTCTTCTGTGCATAATATGTTTTTGCTAAAGCTCCAAACATTTGTTGTGGAGATTTACAAGTAGATAAGTTTTCTAAATATTCCGGATATTGGTGCTCAATAAACTTAATCCAACCCGGAGAACATGAAGTAAACATAGGAACTTTTACACTAGAATCCTTGTCAACTAATGCTTTCTTAAGTCTTGTAAGTAACTCAGTACCTTCTTCCATGATAGTTAAGTCAGCAGTGAAATCAGTATCAAGAACTGAATCAAAACCTAATCTTCTTAAAGAAGCAGCCATTTTTCCAGTTACGATCTCACCAGGTTCCATACCAAGATCCTCACCTAATGCTATACGAGTTGCTGGAGCTGTTTGAACAATAACATGCTTATCTTTATCATAAATAGCATCCCAAACTTGATCAATATAATTTTTCTCAATTAATGCTCCAGTAGGACAACGGTTTACACACTGACCACAGTTTGTACAAACAACATCGTACATTGGGTTTTCGAAGAACGTAGAAATCTTCATATGATCACCTTTGTAAGCAACACCTAGTGCACTTACATGTTGTAACTCAGAACAAGTTCTAACACAACGCTGACAACGTATACATCTACTATCATCCTTAATAATTGAAGGTGATTGTTGGTCCTTTGTATAGTTTTTAATTGGAACCAGATCAGTAAACATATGCTCGTTGATAACCATTTCGCTTGCAAGATCTTGTAATTCACAATTCTTGTTTTTATAGCATTTTGTACAATCAGCATTATGTTCAGATAGTAATAGCTCAACAACGTGTCTGCGAGCATTTCTTACTTTATGTGTATTTGTATGAATGATCATTCCTTCTTGAGCAGGCATTGCACATGAAGCAACAAGGTTACGAGCACCTTCTTGTTCAACAACACATACTCTACAGTTTCCGGCTACACACAAATCTTCGTGATAACAAAGAGTAGGAATGTGTATATTTAATTCTTTAGCAGCATCAAGAACAGTTTTTCCAGCCTCAACACTAACATCAATTCCGTCTATTTTTAAATTTACTGTATTAGCCATGTTTTATCTTAATTTTATTTTTTACAATCATTAGTTATTAGTAAATCATTTCTTCTACAAAGTTGTCAACTATAGAATAAAATGAATTTGCAACTGACTGACCTAAACCGCATTTAGATGATATTTTCATAGTGTCAGCTAGTTTTTGTAAAGTTTTCAGGTAAGCTGCTGATTTATCACCTTTCTTAACAGCTTCAATACCTAATTTAAGTTGTTGGCAACCTACACGGCAAGGTGTACATTGTCCACAAGATTCTTCTTCGAAGAATTCAACATAGTTCTTCAATACATTATACATTGAACGCGAACTGTTGAAAAGCATCATAGAACCCCCGGTTGGAACACCTTCGAAACCGATGATTGTATCTTTAAATTTCTTTCTAGGAACACAGAATCCTGATGCGCCTCCTACCTGAACTGCTTTAGTATCACCATCACCGAATTCTTCAACGAAATCTTCCAATGACATACCTAATTCCAGTTCGTAGATTCCTGCAATTGGAGTATCACCTGAAATAGAAAATACTTTAGAACCTCTTGAGTCTGCAGTACCCAATTCCTGGAATTTTTGAGCTCCAATTCTACAAATCATGAATGAGTAAACCAATGTTTCTACATTATTGATAACAGTTGGTTTATTTCTAAATCCTGCAATTGTAGGATACGGAGGCTTATTTCTAGGTTCACCACGTTTTCCTTCCATTGACTCGAATAAAGCACTTTCTTCACCGCATATGTATGCACCTGATCCCATTAAGATATGAATTTGGAAATCAAATCCAATTTCTTTCAATGTAGCATGAAATTCATCCAATACTTTTTCTAACTCAGCTTTTAAAAACTGATACTCACCTCTTAAGTAAACATAACCATGCTTTGCTCCGATTACCTTACCGCAAATCGCCATACCACCAAAAACTTTTAAAGGAACACGAGAAAGAATTTCTCTATCCTTGAAAGTTCCAGGCTCACCTTCGTCAGCATTACACACTACGTATTTTTCTTCTTCAGCTTCCTGAGAAGTAAATTTCCATTTTAATCCTGTTGGGAAACCAGCTCCACCGCGGCCCCTTAATCCTGAATCAAGTACATCTTTAAGAATATCTTCATTTGATTTCTTAAGACTCTCGGCTAAAACATCCTTATAAACACTATCTTCGCTGAAAATAAGGTCTACTCTTTTTAGTTTTTTATCTGGCATAATTATAATCTCCTTTAACTAATTAACAATTATTTATTTTTCATATAATCACCGATAATTTCACTGACTTTTTCGTCGGTTAGTTCGGTGTATGCTTCATCATTTATAAGCATAACTGGACCTTTATGACACCATCCCAGACAATTAGTTTCTAAAAGAGTAAACTTGTTGTCTTTTGTGGTTTCACCAACTTTTACCTTAAGCAAATCTTCTAAAGTCTTAATGATCTGCTTTTTACCTTTCATATCACAAGTAATTGTTCTACAAATGCGAATAACATACTTGCCTCTTGGTTTAGTATCAAGGAAAGAATAGAATGTAGCTGTACCATATACTAGCGCAGCAGACATATCCAACTCTCTTGCAACTTCTGTCATGGCAGCATCTGAAATAAATCTCTCCTCAGTAATGATGCCCTGCAAAATAGGAAGTAAACTTTCTCTGGTTCTTCCATGTTTGTCAGCTAAACCCTTAACTAATTCTTTAATTTCTGGCATTTTAATCAAGTTTTATTTAGTTATTGTTAATTCTCTAACAGTGTTAATTAAGTAACACTAAAATTGTTTTCAATTGTTTGATTTTCAGGATTAAATATAGAATTCATAACTAGCCATAAACATGACATTTCTTAGAATCAAACATGACAAAAGTCATGTTTTTAAAATTGCAAATATGTCATAAGTCTATATATCAATTATTTACAAAATACATATGTTGACTAACATATGGAACAATGAACTGGCAAGTGTTTGGAGTGTTTATACTATCTTTAGCCCATCGTTCTAATTGTTTATCGGTAAGAATAGGTTCACTATAATATTTATGATCCTCTCCTCCGCTATAATGAATCAATGCTACGTTTTTCGGGCATATACTTTTAATAAAAGATTCTATTGTAAAATGAAAATCCCTGGTTAGGATTTTTTTATTTAAGAAATAATTAAAACACCTCCTATAATTATCAGAAGCTTGCTCTTTGAGATGAGGCTCTAATAATAACCCTATTGTACACTGGTCGATAAAATCTGCCAAATATTTAGATTGTTTATCAGGTCCATTTGAAATACTCCAGTGATTGCTTTTTGGATAAGGGAACCTATTATTTGCATCAACCACTAATAAATCTAATTCAACCAAAGACGCATAATCTTCTTTCCTTAATAATGGTGTTAAAATATCACCAGTAAACAGAATTTTTTTCCTATTATTTCCATCATTAATATTGAATAAGATCATTGAAGCTCCTATTGCACTTTTTCCATGGTACACTGGGATGGGGATAAGTTCAACCCCGTTAACTTCATCTACTTTTCTCTTTTCATAGGGTATTAACTCTTTAAATTCTATCATTCCATTAAGTTGCGGAAATGTTGATTTTACAAACTTCCAGCATAATATAGTTGCATAAACGGGATAAGGTTTCTTATATCTCTTAAAAAAACTTTGCACTATCCAATCTAATCCAAGTGTGTGGTCAATATGCGGATGCGTTAAAAAAACAGCTTCAGGAATTCTATTACAATTTTTAAGTAAATATTGAACAGCGCCATGACCGGTATCAATCATTAAATCCCATTCTATTTCTTTTTCCTTTGGATCGTTTACATCGGATTTTATAATAGAAAATGATGCATTGGCCAGGTCCTGATAATTTTGGCGATCATAGAATGGATGATCCTGACCTAAAACGACCGGCCAGGCATTTCCTCTACCGTTTACTCTAACCTTTATTTTACTCATATTAAAAACAAATGGCGCATAGCGCCATTTTTTATTCAATAATATTCATCTCATCTATTAAGTGAGTAGCCCCGGCAAATTTGTCAATTATAAATAATACGTATCTAATATCGAGGCTAATATTTCTGCTATATTCGGGATCAAAAATCATATCACTCATAATACCCTCCCACATTCTATCAAAATTTAAACCTATCAAATTTCCCTCTGCGTCTAACACCGGGCTACCTGAATTTCCTCCCGTAGTATGGTTTGTTGCCAGAAAACAAAGAGGAACTGTACCATTTACTTCATATTTTCCATAATCCTTTGTTTCGTATAATTCCTTCAATTTATCCGGCACATCGTAATCATATATATTCGGATTATCTTTTTCGATAACACCATCAAGCGTTGTATAATATTTATAAATTAGACCGTCGCGAGGGTAAGAACCTTTTACTTCACCATATGATACTCTCATTGTAAAATTGGCATCAGGAAACAAAACCTTTTCACTCTGCATTTCCATTAATCCCTTCATATATACTCTGTAATGCTTTAAAGTTTCCTGATTTAAAGAATCATAAACCGGAAATATTTCATTTTGGTATATTTCATAAAATTTATTATAAAAAGAATAAACCGGATCCTTTGCCAAATTCTTTATTTCTTCCTTTACACCATTATTAATAAGATTCAGGATTTTTTCTTTTTCCGTAAAAATTGTTTGGTTATAAAGTAAATTAATATATTCAGTATGATTCGCGCCTAAATCTTTAATATCCGGATGGTATTTCTTGTCTACATTTGAATAATAAATTGGAAGTAGCTCATTAAAGATTTCACGATCAATTTTTTCCTCATAATCCTTAAAGAAACTTTCGGTTTCTTTTTTAAGCCTTTCAATTTCACTTGTCCATGAATCATCTAATTCTGCTCTTTCTGCCATCTTTATCAATTTTGAAAATTCCCACGAATAATCAAGGATTTCAATAGTTCTTATTGCTTCTCTAAAGTGATCATAGGCAACTACGTATTCTTCAATATTACTATAAATATCGCTTAGTTCAGATAGAACAAAATTATATTCTTTATTATTTTGTGCCCATTGATTAAACTTTTCTTCCAATTCAAGTTTTCGATTCACAGCATCCACTCTCTCCAAACCAATAATTTCACCTTTCCATCGCTTCCATGAATTACTGGCCCCGTAATTTTTACTTGCATACTTAATACGAATAGTATCATTTTTTTCCATATATTTATTCATGATCTCCAGCCTCTTATCTCTTATTAATACGCGATCAGGATTACGAATTTCTTTAATTAATTTTATAGCATCAGATGTAATATACTGGTTAGTACTGCCAGGATAACCTAAAACCCAGGTAAAATCTCCTTCATTAAACCCTTTAATAGAAATTGGTAAAAACTTTTTGGGTTTATACGGGACATTATCAGCAGAATACTCCGCTGGATTATTATCCTTATCGGCATATATCCTAAATACCGAAAAATCTCCGGTATGGCGGGGCCATGACCAATTATCCGTATCACCTCCAAATTTTCCTATAGCTGAAGGTGGCGCACCAACTAAACGAACATCATTATATTGTTTATAAATAAAAAGGAAATACTGGTTACCATAGTAGAAAGGCTTTACGCTTGCTGCAAGGTTTGTACCACTAATTGCTTCCAGTTCAATATTTTCAATGTTTTTTGATATAATTTCGCTTCTTTGTTTTTCAGTGTGCTTTTTCTTAACACCATCTAAAACCTGTTCCGTTACATCCTCAATTCTTTCTAAAAAAGTTACAGATAAACCAGGATTTGGTAATTCCTCCTCTTTACTCATTGCCCAGAATCCATCTGTTAAATAATTATTTTCAATTGAACTATGTCTTTGTATTTGCCTGTATCCACAGTGGTGGTTCGTTAGAATTAATCCTTGATCCGACACCAACTCGCCTGTACAGCCGCGTCCAAATATCACTATGGCATCTTTAATACAAGCTTCATTAATGTTATAAATATCTTCAGCAGAAAGTTTAAATCCTTTAGCCTGCATATCCTCTATATTAAATTTTTCAATTAATAAAGGAATCCACATTCCTTCACCTGCTTTTAGCTGGCAAGTAAAAATTGTTGATATTGTTAGAATTGCGTAAAAAAACTTTTTCATATTTAACTTATTTCTTCATTAATAAAATTGTCTAATTCAGTATATAATTTTTGGATAGGTAATCCCATAACATTAAAGAATGATCCATTGATTTTTTCAACCCCAATATACCCAATCCATTCTTGTATTCCATATGCTCCTGCCTTATCCATTGGTTGAAAATGATTAATATAATAATCGATCTCGGGGTAGGTTAATTTTTTAAAGTATACATCGGTTCTAGCCGTAAAAGCGAATTCCTTTTTATTTGATTTGATACAAACTCCAGTAAAAACCTGATGACAATTACCTGACAATTGATTCAATATACTAATAGCATCTTCTTGATCAACAGGTTTTTGCAACACTTTCCCTTCAAGCCAAACAATTGTATCAGCTGTAATCAAAACCTCGTTATCTTTTAAATCGCTAAAGACTTCGGCTTTTTTTTGTGCAATATAAAGTGGAATTTCATCCTCGTTTAGTCCTTCCGGATAACTTTCGTCAACAGGCCCTTTGCTTTTTATCTTAAACTCCAAACCAATTTCCTTTAATAAATAATGCCGTCGTGGTGATTGTGACGCGAGTATTATCTTATATTCGTCGATATTAGGAATAAACATAAATTAGAAATTTTGAACTATGATATAATTTGCTAACAAAGCATATAAAATTCCTGCAAGCATAATTAACTTTGAAAGTGTACTGGCTCTGTGATAATCTTTCTTTTTATCTGCAATTATTATTTTATATACCAATAAAATAAGTGGAATAATCAAAAAGAAAACAAAATAAATAAGTGTATATGAATCTTTTAAAAACCTGAAATATGAATAAAGCAAAGAAAACAGAGTTACAAGAATAAATGTGATTATTACAATTTTAGTATATATAACACCCAAGACAATAGGCATTGTTTTTCCACCATATATGCTATCACCTTCAAAATCTTCCACATCTTTGATTATTTCACGAATCATAGTTAATAGAAAGGCATAAAAAGCAAATGCTAATACCCAAATTATAATATGATTAAAATTAAAATACATTTCTCTTATCAGTAAACCATATTCCTTATTTAACAATGGTATTTCAAAGAGAATGACCATAAGTGGAACTAACGCTGTAAGTATAGCTACTGTTAAATTACCTATTAAAAACTGCCGTTTGTAAGTCGTTGAATAAAACCATAATATACCGGTAATTAATACAAATACAAATGATAAAATAGGCATTCTAATGTAGAACGAAATGTAAATACCTAAACCTATTCCAATTGTATTAAAAAAAATGTGTAATAAAATTGCCCATCTTCTGTTTAATTTTCTTCCTACAATTACTGTTTCCGGCCTATTAACCCAATCTGTTTTCGTATCAAAGTAATCATTGATCACGTAACCTGCAGCCGTGATAAAGACTGTGGCCATAACCAAAAAAAAGAAGTTTAATTCTGAAAACTGTAATTTAAAACCATAAACTTCTAATATTGGTTTTATTATACTATAACGCATTAAGTATTGCGTTAAAATAATAATCAATAAATTTTTATATCTGACTAAATGCAGAAAATTTAACATTCTATTATTGTTTCAGACCTGCCTCATCGGCAGACAGATTTAAAAATCCTCTCCATTTTCCCTGTAAACGCAATACTTGCTCAATAACATCGCGAACACAACCCCTGCCTCCAGGAAAAGTTGAAATATATTTTGATATTGCTTTAATTTCTTCAGCTGCATCTGATGGGCATGTTGATAATCCAGCCAATTGCATTACTTCATAATCTGGTAAATCATCACCCATGTACAAAATCTCTTCGGGTTTTAAACCATACTTGAAATAAAAATCTTCAAAATCATTTGCCTTGTTCCTGGAACTCATATAAATATCGGTAATTCCTAAATACTGAAAACGTTTTTTCATTGATTCAGAACTTCCTCCAGAAATAATCCCTATTGTATAGCCCTGTTTTAAAGCGTGAGCTACTGCAAATCCATCCTTCATGTTAACTGAACGGACAAATTCACCGCTAGGATCCAAATAGATTTGTCCATCCGTGAATACACCATCCACATCAAAAACAAAAGCTTTTATATTTCGAAGTGCTTCTTTAAAATTAGCCATCTCATTAATTCTATTCTATATTTTTTAGGTTAAAAATACTGTCACTTACAAATCTATATATTTTCTTGAAATCGGGGCTATCTTTTAACATTTCTAAATGTTTAAGAATCACATTTTCATCATTTCTTATAGCAGGCCCTGTTTGTGCATTTAATGGTTCTTGATCAATTGCTTTTTGTGCAGTCTCCTTAATTAATGGTTTAAGTAAATCAAATGATATTCCAGAATGTTTTATAATCTCTTGTGCTATTGAAAACATATGGTTTGAAAAATTACAAGCAAATACGGCTGCCAAATGCAATGATTTCCTCTTTTCCGAATCAATTTTATAAACCCTTTTGCTTAGATTACTCGCCAGACTTAAAAGTTTATTCTCTAGTAACTCATTATTTGCTTCAATACAGATTGGAATATTTTCAAAACTTATTTCTCTTGATTTTGAGAAGGTCTGCAAAGGATAAAATACACCATAGTTTTGAAACTTTTTTTTAAAGATATCTATTGAAATACTACCTGCCGTATGAACAACAGTTCCATAATCTAATTTTAAATCATCTACAATTAATTCAATAATTTCATCTTTAACTGCAATAATGTATAAGTCAGCTTCTAAAGGAATACCTCTTAAATCGTCAGTATACTGAGAATCAACTTTTAAAGCTAACTCTTTAGCTGCTTTAATTGTTTTGCTATAAACACATTTAATTGGAAAACCAGCTTGCTTTGAAGCTATAGAAAGATGAGTAGCTACATTTCCAGCTCCTAAAATCACTATTCCATTTTCGAATCCTGTATTTATGGTCATCCTTTAGTTTTATTTAAGCCCAGTAAATTTAATTGAAAATATTTAGCTTTCAAACCACGAAATAAAAAACCCTGGAACTAAAGAACCAGGGTTTAAATTTGATTAAATCATTTATTTAGAAAACATACTTATTTTCTTCAATTAATTTATCTGCAATTCTTCTGCGAGCATCTTTAGTATTCACTCCAGCAACTTTAGTATAAACTTTAACCGCATTTAATAATTTTTCGGTCATAGCTTCATCTTCAATTGAATGAACTGCATCTAAAGCATGTTTGTAAATAACTGAAGCTGCTTCAAATACATACACATCTAACATGTCTTTGTATAAATTATACATTTCAGCAGGTTTAATTGCTTCTAACTTTTGAACGCGTAACATTGATGATTCCGCTACATAAACATTCATTAAAATATCAGAAATGCTATTTAATACTTCTTGCTCGTGAACTAATTTACGGTCGAATTTATTAACTGCGACCTCCATTAACATTAATGCAACTTTCTTGAAATTCTCAACATAATGCCTCTTATCTTCGAAATAACCTTTAGATTGGTAATCGTCCTTTAAATTATCTAATTCGGCAATAACCTCTTTAGCTCTCTCGAACAATGCAACATGGTTCTTTTGGCCTCTTTTGATAATCGTATCAGTAACCAAAATACGGTTAATTTCATTTGTTCCTTCGAAAATTCTGTTAATACGTGAGTCTCGATAGTTTCTGTCAGCAGGCATTTCTGCAGAGAAACCCATTCCACCCATGATTTGAACCTCTTCATCAACAACATAATCTAATGCTTCAGAAGCGAAAACTTTCATGATGGCAGCTTCAGAACCAAACTGTCCGAATGCATCCATAGTAGCACGCCCAACATCACAGCCTTCCATGTTCTTATATATTTCATAAGCTTCGTCAATATTTCTACTTACTCGATATACTGCAGATTCTGAAGTGAATGTTTTAATAGCTTGCTGAGCTAATTTATGTTTAATTGAACCAAAGTTTGAAATTAATTGCCCAAACTGCTTACGTTCGTTTGAGTAATTTACAGACTGGTCAATAGCTCTTTTAGCACCACCCAAAACATTACCACCAAGTTTGATACGTCCCATATGAAGGATATTTAAAGCAATTCTGAATCCTTCACCTCTTTTACCAAGTAAATTTTCAACAGGCACTTTTACATCGTTATAGAAAATTTGTCGCGTGGATGATCCTTTAATACCCATTTTCTTTTCTTCTGGATTATAAGTAATTCCATCCCACTGACTTTCAACTATGAATGCGCTGTAAACACGGTCATTATCTATTTTAGCAAAAACTGTTTGAACATCGGCAAAACCACCATTAGTGATCCACATCTTCTGTCCGTTTAAAATATAATGCTTACCATCCTCAGAAAGAACTGCTTTCGTTTTTCCAGAGTTAGCATCAGAACCTGACCCTGGTTCAGTTAAACAATAAGCACCTGTTAATTCACCGGTGGCTAATTTTGATAAATATTTTTGTTTTTGTTCGTGGTCACCATAATAAGCGATTGGGCAAGATCCAATTCCAGTGTGCGCAGAATATGCAACAGCAAAGGAGTTTGCTGCTCCCATTCTTTCGCTTGCTAGCATTGAAGTTACAAATGATTGTCCGAATCCTTCATACTCTTCAGGAAAAGAAATCCCTAAAAGCCCCAGTTCACCAGCTTTTTTTACTAATTCTTCCATCAACCCCTCTTCTTGTTCATCAACTCTTTCCAGGTTAGGAAATACTTCCGTTTCGAGGAAATCGTCGCAGGTTTGCGCAACCATCTGTTGTTCTTCATCAAATTCCTCTGGGATAAAAATTTCGTTGGCTTCCGTTTGTTTAATCAGGAATTCACCACCTTTTATGGTTAAATTTTCTTCCATTTTATTTTAAGTTTAATTTATAAATCTAAGGTTTGTTCAATTAATTCCGCAATATCGTAATTTTTTATTTCTTCTTCTTTGTTTTTGTACTTTAATCCATCAGTCATCATAACCATACAATAAGGGCAAGCAGTAACAACAACCTCTGCATTAGTAGCTAAAGCCTCTTCAATTCGTTCAATAAATACTTCTTTATCGCCTTTTTCTGCTTCCTTAAACATTTGTCCTCCACCAGCGCCACAGCATAAAGCATTACTTTTATTTCGCTTCATTTCAACTTTCTTCGACGGAATAGCATTAAGCACATCTCTTGGAGCATCATATTCATTATTTCCACGGCCAAGGTAACACGGATCATGATATGTTAATGTTTTATCTTTAAAAATACCGCTTTCTATTTTCAATTTACCTTCGGTAATTAATTGCCGTAAGAATTGGGTATGATGAATAATTTCGTAATTTCCATCATAATCAGTATATTCATTTTTTAACGTATTGAAAGCATGAGGATCACAAGTGATAATTTTTTTCACTTCATAACCATTTAAGATCTCAATATTCATCATAGCTTGCATCTGGAAAAGCATTTCGTTTCCGGCCCGACGCGCTATATCGCCACTTGACGATTCTTCAACACCTAAAACAGCATAACTTATCTTTAAATGCTCTAAAATCTTAACAAAGGCACGTGTTACTTTTTTATACCTGTCATCGAAAGCCCCGGCACTACCAACCCATAATAAATACTCTGGTTTCTGACCTTTTGCAAAAACATCTGCCATAACAGGAACTTCGATTTTTCTTTTATTTTCAGACATAATATTTTCCATTAATTATCTTCTAAATTATTTCTCTTTAATGTAAAGCTCATCTGCCCAAAGCATTCTATCATCTTGTGAAAATTGCCATGGTGCTCCGTTATTTTCAATATTATTAAAAATAGCATTCAATTCGCCTGGAGAAGCAGCTTGTTCCATTACGATATATCTTCTTAATTCAAGGATTAATGATACATGGTCAATATTAACCGGGCATGATTCTGTACACGCGTTACAGGTTGTACAAGCCCATAGTTCTTCAGCTGTGATGTAATTAAATAATGATTTATCATCACCGAAATCTTTGCCGTGCTTATCAATATTTTTTCCTGTAAGTTCTAATCTATCCCGAACATCCATGATCAATTTACGTGGAGATAGTTTCTTTCCGGTAATATTTGCAGGGCAAACTTTCGAACAACGACCACACTCCGTACAAGTGTATGAATCCATCAAGAGCTTCCATGTTAACTGCTTTACATCGCTTGCACCAAAAGAAACCTCTTCTCCTTCCTCCTCCATCGGAGGTTCCTCGCCACTTAACATGCTTTTTACCTCTTTAGTAATGGATGGCATATTCTCTAATTTACCGGCTGGATCCAATTTAGAATAGAATACATTAACAAATGACAAGAATACATGGAAGTGTTTTGAGTAAGGAATATAATTTAAGAATAGCATGATTCCTATTATATGTAACCACCAACAAACTCTTTCGATGACCAGTAAAGTTTCCGTTGGTAGGTTTTGTAACATTGGGACAAAGAATGAGCTAAAGAAAAATGAGCCAACTTCTTTGTAATGTTCTGTGCCCCTTGTTTGAAGAATATAATCCGATGCATTCATGAAAAAAATAGAAGTCATCAAAACAACTTCTGTTATAAGAATTATATTTGCATCTAAACGAGGCCACCACTTCATTTCAGGTTTCCAAAACCTGTTAACGCGAAGTATATTTCTCCTAATTAGAAATACTATACAACCAATGATTACTAATAATGCAAAAAACTCGAACGAGCTTATTGCAATTGGATATAGGAATCCAAAAACGTCAGCTAATGCCCTGTGAGTCCCTGCTACACCGTCAATCATTACTTCAAGCATTTCAATGTTTACCAGAATAAATCCGGCATAAACAAATAAGTGTAAAATCCCTGAAATTGGCAAACCAAACATTTTTGATTGGCCAACAGCAACTTTTGCAACAAGCCCCCACCTCTTTTTTCTGTTATCTTTAATTTCAATGTCTTTTCCAAGCTTAATATTTCTTCGAATTTTTTTGACACTCCATGAAAAGAAAGCTATTGCAGCCACCCATAACAGAATAAATAAAATAGTATTCAACATAGTCCCTTTTATTAAGTAATAAATCCTTTTATGTTGAATGCCTAAAACTTTATCTTAAAACTTTAGGCATTCCAGCCTGCATACTGGCAGGCTATTTCTTATCTTTTTAACTGATCTTTTTATTTAATTTCTTTAACAGCATTGATCATTTCGGGCAACACTTTAGATGCATCACCTATAATACCATAATCAGCAGCTTCAAAAATTGGAGCATCCTTATCTGTATTAATTGCTACAATACATTTTGAACCACTAATACCAGCTAAGTGCTGAATTGCGCCTGATATACCGGCAGCAATGTATAAATTCGGAGCAATAATTTTACCAGTCTGGCCAGTATGTTCACCGTGTGGCCTCCAACCTTCATCAGATACCGGGCGTGAACAAGCTGTTGCTGCTCCAAGAGCTTCTGCTAATTCTTCAATTGGACCCCAGTTGTCAGCTGATTTCATTCCACGTCCGCCGGAAACAACTATTTCAGCATCTGAAAGTAATAACTTACCTGCTTGTTTTTGCACATCTGAAACTGATGTTTTAATAGCATCAATGGTAGGTTCAAAGGTTTCAATAACAGGAGATTTTTGATTTTCCTCAAATTCAAATGAATTTTGAGCTAACGTTAAAATCTTAACTTCAGATTTAATTACCAAGTTTGAATAAGCTTTTCCGGAATATACTTTTTTGAAAATAGTAAAAGGCTCAACGCTCGATGGTAATTTACTTACTCCAGCACCCAATCCAGCTTTTAATTTAACCGACAAACGCGGAGCAATAGCTTTACCCATGTTATTCTGAGCAATAATAACAAGCTTAGCTTCTTCTTTTTCTGCCACCTCAGCGATAACTGAAGTATATGCCTGGTTATCTAAAATATTTAATTGATCGTTTTTAACAGATACAATTTTGTCTGCGCCATATTTACCAAGTGTGTTCAATTCATCATCCTGAACATCACCAATTGAAATGGCAACAGTCTGGGTATTTAACATTTCGGCAATTTTACTTGCATAGGAAACTAATTCAAAAGATACTTTCTTGAATTTTCCGTCCCAGTTCTCTGTAAATACTAATACTGACATATCTAAATTTATTAAGTTCTTAATTTTATTAATTGTTATAACCTGCCTGGCTCCTGATTTAAATTACCTTAGCTTCATTTTGAAGTAAGTTAACTAATTCTTTT
>JANQHR010000156.1 GCA_028282585.1 Bacteroidales bacterium
TTATAACGGTTTTCCAAAACCTCAATTGCACCTTCTGTATCTTTGCCGTTTAGCAACAGGTTGATCATTTCATTTTTTAATCTTTTTCTCCAAAGATTATTTAATTCAAAATCAGTTACTGCCCAATTTACTTCCTTTCTATCCGGTTCGTAAGATTCATCAATATCGTAAACAAACTCATGATGCAGCCTTTGGACAATGAATTCCATTATTGAATTCATTCTTTCTTTGTATTTATTGAATATTTCGAACGCTGGCTCGAGATTACCGTCCAAAAGATTTTCATCAAAGCTATATTTATATTTATCGAAACTGTCTATGTCTTTTTGTAGAAAATACATTTTATTTATATCTAAAGATGAAACCAAATTATCGTAAACCATTGCTGAAATTGAGTCTGTAAGCATTGGCTGCGTATAGTGGTAGTTGGTTAAAATTTTTGTAATTATTGTATTTAATTTGGGATGTACTTGATTAGGTGAAATAACTTTCGTGGAATCTATGCGGCCGTTTTCTTCAGCAAGTTTTTGAGGAGATTGTGCATTACAGCTTATTACCAAAACGGTCATCAATATAAATCGGGATATCTTTTTCATTAATTTCCTTGAGTATTTTTAGGTTGATACAATTCCTTAAAAATTATGTTTCATTGTTCTGTAAATTGTTTCAAATTCATAGAGATACTAACACAAATAATTTACTTAATCAATTCAAAAATCATTATTTATTTGATGAATATCATATATTGTCAATTCAAAATAAATTGAAAAATTAATGGACATTGAAAAAATAAGAGAATACTGCCTTAACAAAAAGGCAGTAACTGAGGGATTCCCATTTGATGACACAACTTTGGTGTTTAAGGTAATGGGAAAAATGTATGCTTTGCTCAACCTTAAAAGGCCTTATTCTATAAATCTAAAATGTGATCCGGAAAAAGCAATTGAATTAAGAGAAGAATTTGATTTTGTTTTACCTGGCTATCACATGAACAAACAGCATTGGAATACTATTGAAATTGAAAGTCAGGTTAAAACAAAGCAATTAAAAGAATGGATTGATAATTCGTACGATTTGATTGTTGCCGGGTTTACAAAAAAGCTAAAAGCGGAATATGACGAGTTGTGAAATTTATAAAGCAGAATTAATTAAAGAATTCTGAGCATTAAACAATTCTAAATTACTAACTGTGTTTATATCAAAATTAACGGCAGTAAATTCGTAAACATTACCTTTAAAGACACAAACTACAACTCTAGTAGTTGAATTTTCTCTAAACGAAAAAATATAACTTGAGCAGATTTTGTTTTCATATTTAAAAAGAGACTCTTCATTATCAACGTTAAATTTATCACCGTACCTTACCTTGTTAAATTTTTTGGAATAATTAACAGCGTTTTTAAGTAACTGATTTTTATCTTCTGATTCCGGAAAGTTAGAAGCAAAATTTAAGCTGTGCAAACTTATTGAACATCTGAAATCTTCTTTTATTAAAAGTAGTTCATAATTGTTGTTTACATTATCACTTGATTGAAACCAGCCTTCGGGAATTTTAACAGATAGATCTTTTTTGACAGATTCAGCAATTTTTGTTGTTAAAGGATAATTACTTCCGAACTGGGAAATATTCGATCCTGCGCAACTGAATAGTGTAAAAAGGATTGGCAATATTGAAAGTCTGATAATTTTCATAAGTATACAAAAAAGGGAGACATTATTTATCTCCCTCAATTTTTCGATTAATTTTTATCCCTATCTTTTATACTCTGGCTGGTCTAAAGTTAGTATTAAAGAAATTCTGTGTGAATCAGGTAATCTTTCCAAATCATCATCACTGAATCTTGCAAAGGAATAATCTATATTTAATTTTGGTAGTTTTATTCCGGCACCAACTGTAAATTGTTTTACGTCGTTGTAGCCAAGCCTGATAGCAAAAACTCTTTTGTAGTCATATTCCAAACCACCATGAAAATCCGCACTAACCGGGCCAACGTTAAAGTTAGCTGCGAACTCACGATTTTCAAATCTTAAATCTAAATCTATTGCCGGAGTTAAATGGCCACCCATAAATTGTAACTGATATGCTGCCCCAATTTTTGCTGTAGGAGAAATTAATTCGTTTCTGCCGGTATCCCAAGCAACTAAAGTTGTGGTTATATCCTGAAGATTTGCACCCAGAGTCAATTTATCAGTAGCTTTATAAATTGCACCAACATCAAAACCGATACCGGTTGCACTGTATTCGGCAATATCTCTCATAATTACTTTTACATTTGCACCCCAGTAAAAATCTTCTGACTGTCTTTTGGCAAAAGTTAAATAAAATGCCCAATCTGTATTGCTAAATTCAGAGATTCTGGCGTAATCTAAAATTGCACGCGGATTTGTGATATCAGTAATTTGTTCTCCGGTAACACGGTCAATCAACGCATTACGAGTATCCGGTATGCCGTCAACACTCAGGCGAATTACATTCAATCCGAAACTCATATCTTCGCCGTAAGGAATTGCAACTGCACCGTAGTTATAATTTACCAGATCACCGAAATGTTCTTCGTGCATTAATGATATTTGCGGATAATCTAACGATGCAAGCCCGGCAGGATTCCAGTATCCTGCTGTAACATCACCTACAAGTGCTACATGTGCACCACCCATACCAAGTGCTCTGCCGCCGACACCAAGTGTTAAAAATTCACCTGCGTATTTACTGACAACTGTTTGAGAGTTTATTGCTGTAAACGAAATTAAAAATGAAATAAAAAGAAGAGGGATTTTCTTTGTCATTAGATATTCCTAACAAGATAAAAGTTTACTTAGTTTAATTGATTAATCAATAATCAGGAAAT
>JANQHR010000157.1 GCA_028282585.1 Bacteroidales bacterium
TAAACGCGTTTTCTTAATTTATAATATTTCGTAACTTGCATTCCAAATAGTGATTAAAATTATGACAAGATTTTTTTTCCTAATCTTTTTTATCTTATCAATACCTCTCTTCCCCAATATTCATGGGGTTAAAGACTCTATCGATGTTTCTAAAAAAAATAATATAGATTCATTAAAAACTTCATCGAGTGACTCGTTAGCATTTCTAAAAAAAGGCACATTAACAAATAGTAATATCTTGCTATATAGTTTAAACAAAAATGAAATTAATAAAAGAGATTATCGCTTTACAGGCAACTTGATCAGCTACATGCCATTTGGTTTCCTCAATGATCTTGGGACTAACGGCCAACCTCACCCAATAAGTTTATACGGCAATAGTGTTTCACTCATGTCTGACGGTGTGTTACTTAATAATAGACTCAACAACACATTCGATTTAATTAATTTCCAATCCGAAAGAATTGACTCAATTGAATTACTCCCGATCACGAAAGGCTTTCTTTACGGAAACTATAACAACTCTGCAGCAGTAAATTTTATTATTCGGGATACAGCTATAACAGCTCCCACAACAAGATTAAGATACTATCAAGCCCCGGAGGATGAAGAGTTTGTAAATCTTTCATTCGATACGAAAATCTTTAATCCCCTTTATTTAACTGTGGATATAACCAACCACAGCGTTGAACCGAGGTATGAAAATACTCAAGCCGGTGGGTGGAAAGTTAATACGAGACTGAAATACTTATTGTCTGAATCCACTAACATATTTTTAAATTACAACAGCGTCTCAACTGAAACACAATTATTTGGAGGTATAAACGCTTCAAGTAAAGACTTGGTAGAGTACGATAATACACTTGCAGAGGTTGTTTACCCTTTTACAAATAGTTTTTCTTCTCGATTTATGAAAACTAAACAAGACTTTTTAACATTGAGTATTTTATCAAAATTACTCAGTGATAATCCAACGAATATTGATTTTTACTATATATTTAATAAAACTGAATTCAGACAAAACGAAAGAACAAACCTAGATTATATCGACAATATAATTCATGATAATTCTTTCAAAACATTAGGAATTTCAGCATCACAAAAAATTGATCTCAACAAATTTGCAATTACAATTAATTCCAACTTTGAGCAAAACAATTTCACCGCTGATTTATTGGGCGAAAATATATCTCAAAACTTTTTTAGTGTTGCTGGAATTGCAGAAACAGAAATATTGGATAAATTACATTCTTCAATTTTTACAAAATATTTAAATACTGATGGGAATTCGTACGGTGGATTTGGAGGAAATTTAAATTTCTCTATAAGTAATGAAGTTAAATTTTTTGTAGGTTATTCAATTTATGAAAAACCAATTCCAATTTCGTTTAATTTGGAACCGGGAATTCTTTATTTCACTCCTAAGGAAAAAGTTTTTGAAAGTTCAATAAAATATTCCTCTAAAAATATTTCAACAATGCTTTCATTTTTCTCAAAAGAAAATGAAGGGGATTTACTTCCTTTAATTACAAATCTTTCCGACACAACAATTGTAAACGAAGTTGGATATTTCAGAACAATTTCATCAACACAAAAAGGGCTCAATCTGAATTTTGATGTCCAGCTTTGGAAAATTTTGTTACAAGGTAATGCAAATTACATGCCTGAGTTTGAGGAAAAGACTTCAATCTATCCTGAATATAATTTTATAGGCGGCATATATTATTTAGATACCCTATTCAATAATAATTTAAAACTAAAAGCAGGCTTCAATTTTCAATCGATTGGGCAGCAACAGTATTTTGTTATTGATTTCGAAAGGAACGTTCCGGTCAAATACTTTCTGCAAGATTCTCAAGTGGCTTTACTCAAAAATGAATACACCGATTTGGTTAACACTGTGGATTTATTTATCTCAGCAACTTTTCAAGATGCGGCGGTAGTAAACTTCGTTTTCGAAAATATTTTTGATCAAGAATATTTCATCGCTCCATATTATCCCAAGCAAGGCCAAGGAATTAGATTTGGAATAACCTGGGAAATTTTGAACTAAACTCCCCATTCGTGTAGTTGTAATTATCACTTCTAATAATTATTTATATGTACTTTTTGATGAAAGAAAGGAAAGTGATGAAATTCAAAATTCTATTTTTGTTATTATTCATTTCCGGATCAATTTTTTCACAAGTAACAGTTGAACCGGAATTTGCTACAGAAACAGATACGATTACCGTAACATTTGATGCAACTGAGGCAACTAGAACAGATCTAGTCGGTTATTCAGGCACTCTTTATACCCACACAGGAGTCACTACAGTTACGGGGAATAACTCCCCCGCACAGTGGCAGCATGTAATTGGAAGCTGGGGCAACAATTCTAATCAGCCTTCTTGGACTAGAATCGGAACTGATCTCTATCAATTAGTGATTCCGAATGCCAGAAGTTTTTACGGCGTTACAAATCCTGCAGAAACAATTACTGAATTAAATTTTGTATTTAGAAGTGCAGATGCATCTAGGCAAACTGAAGATTTTTTTGTTCCTCTTTTTGAAGACGGATTAAACGTGAAATTGTTAACTCCAACAGCATTGCCAATTTATCCGGAGCAAAATAATGAAATCAATATTTCGTTTACCGCATCTGAACCGGATAGTTTATTTTTAATATTTCAGGATAACATAATCTCCCAAACTACTAGCGATACTTTGACACATGTTATAAATGCTGAAGGAACAGGAAGGCAATGGATAATAATTTCAGCAAAAAAAGGAGAAGAAGTTGTCTCCGATTCATTTTACTTTTTTGTTCGCGAGCCAGTAAATATTGCTGACCTGCCTGCTGGTGTTGAACACGGGATCAACTATATAAATTCCACCACAGTTACTTTTGTTTTATATGCACCCAACAAAGAATTTGTTTATATGATTGGTGACTTTAATAACTGGGAATTTGATCCTGAAGATGAACAGCTTTGGCAGTTATCAGATAACTACTACATGAATCTTACACCGGACAGTACTACTTATTGGAAAACAATCTCCGGACTTACACCAACTCAAGAATTTAGATTCCAATACCTGGTAGATGGAAATTTAAGAATCGCTGATCCGTACGCAGACAAAATTTTAGAAAGTGAGGATTCGTTTATACCCGAAAGTGTTTATCCTAATTTAATTGAATATCCTTCCGATAAAACGAGTTTTTCTGTTTCCGTTTTTCAAACAGATCAAGAAGAATATCAATGGGAAGTAACAGATTTTGAACGGCCGGCAAAAGAAGAGCTTGTAATTTACGAATTGCTGGTGAGAGATTTTGTTTCAACGCATAGCTATCAAACACTAATCGATACACTAAGTTATTTTGAAACACTGGGCGTAAACGCGATAGAACTTATGCCTATAATGGAATTCGAAGGAAACAGCAGCTGGGGTTACAACTCTGCTTTCATGTTTGCTCCTGACAAATACTACGGTACTAAAAACGATCTCAAGCAATTTATCGATGAATGTCACAAAAGAGGAATTGCAGTTATTCTCGATATAGTTCACAACCACCACTACGGAAGGTCGTCATTTGTGAGGCTTTACAATCAAGGCGATTTCGGTCCGCCAACTTCGGAGAATCCTTGGTTTAACACAACAAGTCCAAACCCGGTTTTTTCTTTTGGATACGACTTGAATCACGAAGCACAAGTAACAAAAGATTTAATAGATAGAATCAATAGATACTGGCTTGAAGAATACAACATTGACGGTTTCCGCTTTGACTTTACAAAAGGGATGACTAATACACCTGGTGACGGTGGAAGTTTTGATCAAGCAAGAATAGAAATCCTGAAAAGAATGGCTGATGAGATTTGGCAATTTGATTCAACGGCATATGTGATTTTAGAACATTTTGCACCTGACACTGAGGAGAGAGTCTTAACCGATGCAGGGATGATGGTATGGGGTAATAGCAACTTTAATTATAGCGAAGCAACAATGGGATACCATGAAAATGGCAAATCAGATTTCGGTAGAGTGTCGTGGAAAAATCACTCCGGCTTTTCCGGTCCATACGTAGTGGGCTACATGGAAAGTCACGATGAAGAAAGGTTAATGTATAAAAACCTTCAATTCGGTAATTCAAGTGGAGATTATACTACAAAAGATATTCTAACAGCATTACAAAGAATGAAGATGGCTGCAACATTTTTCTTTACTATTCCTGGCCCAAAATTGATTTGGCAGTTTGGTGAGCTAGGTTATGATTTTAGTATTGACTACAATGGCAGAGTGGGAGAAAAACCTATCAGATGGGATTACTTTGAAGATGAAGCCAGAAAAAAATTATACGACGTTTATGCTGCGCTAATTAATCTCAGAAGGGATTATGATATTTTTAATACATCTGATTTTGATTTGTCAGTCGGTTCAACAATCAAAAAAATCCAACTTAATTCAGACTCATTAAATATTATGATCTTGGGCAACTTCGGCGTTCTTGAAGGCGGCTTCAGGCCAAGTTTTCAATCCACTGGTATGTGGTACAACTTTTTTACTGGCGATAGTATGAATATTTCCGATCCTCAAGCTGAAATCAGATTGGAACCTGGAGAGTTTCATATTTACTCTGACAAAAAATTAACCTCTGTTGACCCTGATATAATTACCGATATTGAAAACAACAACGAAATACCCAATGAATTTAAGCTTCATCAGAATTATCCGAATCCATTTAATCCGACGACGGTGATTAGCTATCAACTTTCAGCTGTTAGTGATGTGAAGCTCACTGTTTTTGATATTTTAGGAAGGCAAATAAAAACTCTGGTAAATCAGGAACAAAGTCCCGGTGTTTATAATATTGAATTCAATTCGGCACAATTATCAAGTGGAATATATTTTTACAGAATTGAAGCCGGGAGTTTTACAGACATAAAAAAAATGATTTTGCTCAAATAAGAAAAAGGCGGTTTTAAGACCGCCTTTTTTATTTTGTCAATTCGGATAAAATCACTGCACTTGCACTTGCCACATTTAAAGACTCTGCTTTACCTTTCCCGGGGATGCAAATTTTCACATCACATAAATTTAATATTTCTTCTGAAGGGCCGTGTGCTTCATTTGAAAAGATTATCACCAACTTTTCTCTTTTATCAAATTTATATAAACTAATTCCCTCTAAATCGGAACTAACATTTTTATACCCGTTATCTTTAAATGATTGTAAATCTTTAATAAAATTTTCGCTGTTGTAAATATTGAGGCGGAAAACCGCCCCCATACTTGCTCTGAGTGTTTTTGGATTATATATCTCGGCTGAATTTTCACTCAATAAAACATCTGAAATTCCAAACCAATCGCAGTTACGTAATATTGTCCCGCAATTTCCGGGATCATTGATGTTATCTAAAGCAACTATGATATTCGCACTAAAATTTGCTTGTTTTTTTGAAGGCATTTCAAATACTGCTGCTATTCCTTGGGGATTATTAGTATCTGTAACTTTTTTTAGTTCAGCGTTTTTAATTTTCTCAATTCTGACACTTTCAAAATCATCAAAAAAACTATTGTTTTCATTTAAGAAATCTTCAGTGTATAAAACAATTTCACATCTGAAATCGCTTAGGAAACCTTCTTCGACTAATCGTTTACCTTCACAAATAAATTTGCTCTCAGAGCTACGGTATTTTTTCTGCAAAAGTTTGGAATAATATTTCAATTCATTGTTAGAAATCATGTTCTTAAGATAAATATTTATTGAAGAAGTGTAAAAAAATAATTGCTTTGAATTAGAAAATAGATTAGATTTGGAATCTTCAATTTATTGAAGATCGTATTGAAAATGCTGGTGTAGCTCAATTGGCAGAGCAGCTGATTTGTAATCAGCAGGTTGCGGGTTCGAGTCCCATCACCAGCTCACTTAAAACCTCACTATACGTGAGGTTTTTTTAATTTTAAATCACTTACTTTTATCAGTTAATATTAAAGTTCAGACTTAAGTAAAATGAGCGGCCTGCTGCCGGTTCAAAAAAATTATTCCCAAACGCGTTCGGCACGACCCCGCCATTATATTGCTTGTCAAAAAGGTTCTCTATTCCGGCTTTTAAATTTGCTTTTCCTAAACCGAAATTGGTTGAATAAATAAAAATCAAGCTTACAACAGAATAACCATCGTTTATAAATTCTTCTTTGGGTTTGCTATCACCGGGAGCAGGCCCGTTTAAATCATTTGCATAAATTCTGCTTACCGCGTTAAAATTCATCTCGGCAGATAATCCATATAATAATTGAGAGTTAAATCTGAAATTAAAATAGTGCTTTGGTATGCCCGGCACACGGTTTCCGCCTAATTGTATTGACTGATTGTTTCGTTCTACCAGGAATTCATCAAACTTCATATCTTGGTAAGTATAAGATATCCCGGCTGTAGCAGCATTAAAAGGCGACCAGCTTAAAGAAAGTTCTAAACCGTTATTAGTGCTTTTTCCACTATTACGGTAAAATGTTTCTTCAAAATCATTTTGAAATGGAATCAATACATCATCGATATTCATTTTATATAAAACCGCATCGTAGTTTAAACCTATTGCCGCCAATGACCCTCTGAAGCCTATTTCAAAACTTTCAATATTTTCCGGCACAATAGATTCATTAAATCCGCCAGCACCATCCGGCTTATTGCTCAACTCGTTAGTAGTAGGGGTTTGAAAAGCTGTCGATAAATTTCCATATAATATCATCCTTTCAGAAAATTTATAGCTTGCGCCTACTATTGGGCTTAATTTATCCATGACTCTTTCACCGGAATCATTTCCATTAACCAAAAAATTATCTGCTGCCTCAAAATTAAAACTATCATAACGTAGACCAACAATTAGCTTAATTTTTTCGCTAGGTAAAAATTCAAGTTGAGAAAACACTCCAACACTTTTAACTACTTCGTCTTGCTCTAAAATTTTTTCGCCGTAATTTATATTATCAAAAATTTCATCCGCCTTTATGGAAGTGCTATTCGTTATCCCTTCATTTTCAAATTCAATTCTTTCATCATCTTGAACCTCGTAATCAAATCCCGTAATTAAATTTATGTCTCCCAATGAAAATTCCGACGCAAAAGAGAACGTGGATCTTATTCCATAAGAAAATCTTTCTAAATCAATTACTCTCGTTGTTATTGCATTTAACAATGAACGATGAATTCCGTAGAAGGTAGTATTAAAAACGGAGTTGCTTGATAAATCATATCTCAGCGATATACCAGCCTGAAGTTGTTCAACATCTTTACCCGATCCACTGTTGATTATTCTATCACGGGCTTTTTCAGGATTCTCACCAGCATCCCTTTTATTTAATGATCCCGGATTAAGCAAATAAGGTGAGTTAAAATAATTAGCTACGAAATTTAATTTAAGATCATCCAATAAATGTTGTGCGGTTATAAAATTAATTCCACTGAATTTGGCCTCTGAATGCTCCCTAACTCCCTCGTAATCAACAGTAAACAAATTTATACCCACCGCCCCCTTTAAGAATTTACCGGACAATCCTACACTATATTTTCTAAAACCAAAACTACCAACATTAAATTCAGGGCTTATCCGAATTTTCCCATTAGACGAAAGGACATTGCTTGTAATAAAGATTACACCACCTGAAGAATTACCGTATAACGTAGAATTTGGGCCCCGCAATATTTCTATTTTTTCTAATCCACCCGGATTTAAGTTGTTAAGCTGGGATTGGCCATCAGGAAAAGTTAAAGGTATTCCATCCAATAAAATTTTAATACCTCTTACTCCGAACTGTGCTCTACTGCCTATTCCGCGAATAATAATTTTATCACCTTGTGAAGGATTAAATCTGTTGCTTACATTCATCCCCGGAACAGAGTTAAACAAATCTTTGATAGTTGTTAGATTGTTTATACGAGAAAGAGAATTAGAATCAACAATGCTAATCGAATAAGGCATTGTTTTTACATCTGAGGGCTGCCTACTGATTTGTACAAAAACTGTATCTAAATCTGCAGTATAAATATTGGTTTGTGCAGATAATTCAAACAGATATCCTGTTAAGAAAAAAACGAGCATCACTGATTTGATTATCTTTAACAAAAACTTCAACTTATTATTAATCCCAAGATTTAATCAGAAAATTTTAAATAGGCTAACAAAACAATAGACATAATTTTTGAAGCATTACATTATTATTTAGGCAAAGGAATTATTCTATAAACAATTCCCGGTTCTTCTACCGAGACATAAAGATAACCATCAGGCCCTTGCTTAACATTTCTAACTCTGCCGATGTCTTCCATTATTTTCTCTTCAGATATCACTTTCTCACCTTCTATTTTACACAAGTGTAAATATTCAAAACGTAGCGAACCTATAAGTAAATGTCCTTCCCAGCCTGGATAAAGATTACCACGCACAAAATCCATCCCCGAAGGAGCTATTGAAGGGTCCCAGTAATGGAGAGGCTGTTCCATTCCCTCTTTTTCAGTTAAGTCGGTAAATCTGGTTCCAATATAGTTTATACCGTAAGATATTACCGGCCACCCGTAGTTCAAGCCTTTTCTAACAATATTAATTTCGTCTCCGCCTTTTGGGCCATGTTCGTGAGTCCATAATTCTCCTGTTACAGGATGTTTAATCATACCCTGTTGATTACGGTGCCCGTAAGAGTAAATACTTTTTATTGCATCGGATACATCTACAAAAGGATTATCTTCAGGGATTCTACCGTCGTCGTAGAGGCGATGAACCTTGCCCAGATGTGTTGATAAGTCTTGCGGGTATTCATCCCTATTACCTCTATCGCCAACTGTTACATATAAATAACCTTCGTTATCAAATTCCAATCTTGATCCGTAATGACGTCCAGTGGTCTCATGAGGGTGTGCTACAAATATAAGTTTGCTATCTACAAGTTTACTTTCCTCCAATTTATATCTTGAAACCGCTGTTGATGATAATACTTTACCCCCTTTTTGGTAAATCGAATAAGATAAATACAGCCAACTATTTTCACTAAAGTTTGGGTGTAGTTCTACATCCATTAAACCGCCCTGTCCTCTAAACAATACATCAGGCACACCTTCAATTTTTATTTTTGTTTTATCTTTATTTATTCTCCATAACTCCCCTGATTTGTCAGTGACCAATAAACTGCCGTCAGCTAGAAAAGCCATTCCCCAGGGGCTTTCCATATCTTCAACTATTTTCTCCAGTTTAAAGTTGAAATCTTCAGCTTCGTAAACTTCAGATTCCTCTATTAAATTATATTTATCAAGTCCGCTTCTTTTATGAAGGAGTGCGGCGGAAAGCTCACCGATTTGTTCATCGCTGAACCCATCTTTAAAAGCGGGCATTTCACCTTCGGCTCGTCCTTCCGAAATAGATGCATAAACTTCTTCAGGCGAATCGCCATATATCCATTCTTCTTTAGCAAAATCTTCCATTGATCGGCCATGGCAGCCAGAACAATATTCTTTATAAAGAGCTTCCGAACGTGAAATTAGCGATTCAAGATCAGTGTCACTTACTTTCATTTTCTGTAAGCTGTCTTTTTTACACGCGACAGTTAAAGCGGGAAGTAAAACTATTAGAGAAAAGTATACAACTGTGTTTTTATTAAGAATTTTTTTAAGTGTTTTCATAAGTTAATCCTTATAACGAGATATTAAATTCATTACTGGTAATCACAACAAAGGATAAAAATTCAAAAAAGACTACTCATTTTAGATAGTTTATAAGCTCATTTGTTGTAAATGTCTGTTATTTTTCAACAAGAAAGTAGCAAATTTCAAAACTTATAGCACTTAGGAAAACATTTTTAATGTTATTCAAGTTCTCTTTTCCTAATAAATATTTAAGTGCTAGTCGAAAAATGTAGCTGTTTGATTAGTGATAATATTCAAATGAAAATATTTCTTTATTTGAATATTATCTTAAATGTGGAACCCTCACCTTTTTTACTTTCAACAGAAATCTCAGCATTGTTTAATTCACAATATTTTTTAACTAACGCTAAACCCAATCCTGTACCTTCAAATTTGCGTGTATAACCTTGATCTTCTTGAGAAAACGAATCAAATAAATGGGGCAGATAGTTTTCAGAAATTCCAATGCCTGTATCAATTATTTTTACAACTTTTTTATTATCAATAATTTTGCAAACAACACTTATTTTACCTTCAGGAGTATATTTAATGGCATTGTCAATTAAGTTGGAAAACATCTGAACTAATGTGTATTGGTCACCGGTAATAATAAAATTTGGATCGCCACAAATAATTTCAAATTCCAACCCTTTTTCTTTTGCATAATTGTAATACTCTAGTTTTAAGTTTTCTAAAACATCTTTGTATAAGTTTAGTTTTATTGGGTTAATCACCAGCGACCCAATCTGAATTTCTGACATATTTAACAGCAAATCTATTGTTCGTATTATCCGCTTTCCGGCATTAGAAATAACTGTGAAGCTTAATTTTAAATCTTCGTTTACTTTTTCTCCTATTTCATCTCTTAGCAAGCTGGCAAAACTCATCATTGTATTTATCGGAGTTCTGATTTCATGTGACATTTGGGCTAGAAACTCTGACTTGAGTTTATCGGAGTATTCCGCAGCTCCTTTTGCAAGAAGCAATTCTTTTTCCGTATTTTTTCTTATTTGAATATCTTTTTCCAATTTAGCATTCGCTTCAAGTAGTTCTTTAGTCCTTTCCTTTACTTGTTTTTCTAATTTAACTTTATGTTCAGAAAGTTCTTTTTCTGCGAGTTTACGGGCAGTAATGTTTTTCATTGTACCAATTAAACAGATTGGTGTTTTATCCAGGCAACTATAAACCCCATTATCATCGATATAAACGTAATCCCCCGCCTTATCTTTAAAACGGTACTCTGCTTGGAACTTACTTAAATTCTTTTCAGATTCATTTAACAGTTCTCTCAGACTTTCTCTATCATCTTGATGAATATTATCAACCCATTTATTCAAATCGAAACTTTTGAATTCTTCAGGACTATAACCAACTACTTCTTCAATTGCACCAAACCATTTTATCTCTCCGGTTCCAACATGGTATTCATAGATCATTTGCCCGGTTTGCTCAGTTGCAATTTTGTATTTTTCTTCTTCTTCCCTTAGCTTTTTTTCAGCATTGATTTTCGTTCTGAAATAACCGAAGACAAACATGAAAAAGGTAAATCCACTTATAAAGACAATCAAAAGGAAATAGTTTACAAAGCTATCATTAGCATGCAAGGCCTCGTCAATTGCCATTGTAACAGCAACTGACCAAAAAGTATTTTCAAGTTCTACAGGATGGTAGGCAGCAATTTTTTCTATTGCGACTTTTGATTTACTTTCCGGAGGATGGTAATAATATTCCCCGATCCCGGATTCTTTTTTCAACATTTTCTGAACGAGATTAAAAACTGTGGGATATTGTTCTGGAGTTTCAAATACACTTAAGCCAGTGCGTCCCTCAATCGGAGAAAAAAGTTCAATACCTTTTTCACTTAATACATAAGCATAGCCAGACTCACCTATCCTTATGTTTTCCAAAAACCGTTTAGCAATTAATTCAAACGGAATAAGTAGTGAGATACACCCATTGTATTCTTCATTTTTAAATACAGGATATGCAAAAGCAATAGCTCGATAACCTTGTACCGTATTAAATACATCACTAATAACCGGCTCATGAGTTTCCATGATTAGTGCATTGTGAGGTTGATAAGAAATATCCCGTCCAATTACTTCATCATTAAAAGGTATAGTGAAATTAATTATGCCATTTTTATCAACTCTGGTTATTGCCTTTATTTCGTTGGCATAACTTTCGTAAAACTTTTTAAGTTCATTCAGCATATCACCATTCATATCAATAATCGAATCATGCTGTGCTAAATGATTTAATGCACTTTTACTATGGGCAAAAAAAGACTCTATTCCGCTTGCGGCTTGTTCTGCATAAAGGCGTTGTAGTTGAACTAATTGGTCTAAGGTTTTTTTGAAGACTTGATCATAGATCTGATAAAGTAAAATTCCACCAAAAAAAAGAGGGACAATTGATAGAATAATGAAAAGGTATCTTCGCATAAGTAATAATATAATCTTTGCTTAACGCTTATTTAAATTATCAAAAATAATATTGAATTTACAAACTAAATTATATCATTAATCATTTTTTCACTAATATCCCAAAGATTGATCCATAAATCTTTGTCATAAGAAATTTGTGACGATTGAGTAATTCTGGAATCAATAAAATATTTACCAGTTAGGTCTTCAATCGAATTAGAATCGGCAAGAAAAACAGAAGTGCTCGCTCCTTCTTTCAAAGAAGCTCCTGTTATGTCAAATCCTGCTCTAAGTAATTTTGTATCTATAACACCAGGATGCAGACAATTAACTGAAATGTGAAAATTATTTAAACGATTTGCTAACTCATAAGTAAATAATACATTTGCTAATTTTGATTGAGCGTAAGCCTCGTATGAATCAAATCTTTTTTCCGAATTCAAATTACTAAAATCAATACTTCCCCTGTTGTGTGCTATTGAACTTACATTTATAATTCTAGCGTATTCGGAATTTTTTACTAAATCCAAAATTTTATTCGTAAATAAAAACATCGCAAGATGATTAACAGCAAATGTAGTTTCAAAGCCTTCATTGGTAATAACCCTGTCATTCATATAAACACCGGCATTGTTTATCAAAACATCTATTTTGCTATAACTTTCCTTAAGCAATTCTGCAGAGTGATTAACTTCTTTCATCAAAGAGAAGTTGCACACAAAGTAATCAACATTACTTGAAGGATATTTAATGTTTATGAATTCTTTTGTTTCAATACATTTGTTTTTATTCCTGCCGTGAATAATAATATCGTAGCCTTTTTCCGCTAAATCTATTGCTGTCTGCTTACCAATGCCGTCTGTTGAACCAGTAATTAATACAATCTTATTTTTCATAAATTTCTCAAAATAATTTTGATTTCAATATGTTCCATGTTTCTTTCTTTGTCGCCAAATCAAAATGAAATGGGAAAGATTTCATGCCATGATAAAATGCCGATGATTCCCTGTGGCATTGCAACGGGCATAAATAGCATTCTGCATCATTCAAAATAAAAACATCGCCATTTAAGTTACCCAAAATGTTATCTTTAACCATACACTCATAAACATCTAATTTATTATCAACATAGAAAACGTTTTCCCCACTTTTACAGGCATATTTTTGTTTACTACCCAAATAATAATTTTTGATGTCTTTCAAAAATAATTCATGATGAACCATCTTGTTATTTAATTCAGCTTTAAGAGTGCTAAGCCTATCGGCAATGTTTGCAAGTTCATCGTTTGAAAAATCTATTACATCGGGAGAATCCAAACCTATTTTATATGTAGATGCCGGATTAGAAATAGGGAAAGAAAAGAAAACTAGTTCGAATCCAATTTCTAAAACATAGTTTGCAATTTGTTCAAGTTCATTTACGTTATGTTTTGCAATTGTAATTCCTGCGGAAGTTATAATTTTTGTATCCGAAAAATATTTCAGATTTTTTTCAATGATCTCCTTTAAATTATCAATCCCCCGGTGATTATTAAATATTTCATCTTTGTAATGATCAAACGAAATTGAAAGAATATCTAACCCGGCTTTATCAAGTTTTTGTATTTTTTCTTGGTTAAGTAAACCTCCATGCGTCATTACTTGGGTTATGATTTTATGGTTGGCAGCTTCAGAAACAAGTTCGTATAAATAGGGATAAGCAAACGGTTCGCCACCGGTTATTTCTAAATAACCACACTTTAATTTTTGCTTTAGATTTTTTATTAGTTTTTCGATTTCATCCTTAGGAATGTAATTCGCTTTTTCAGTTTTCCAAAAATCACAAAAACTACATTTTGCATTACAAAAATCTGTTACACACAAAAAAACTGTGTTTCTATTAATCATCATTTAAGTAGAAAGTTTTTTTCTATTAATATAACTATCCAATATTAAGTAGGCCGCTGAAACAATAATACCAGTTATCCCGACGATAAACCACAATGAATTTGCACCTAGGTTTTGATATAGCCACATCCCAAATATTGGCCCGAGAACTATTGTTAGAGAAAAAGTAAATGAAAACATACCCATGTACTTACCTCTATTTTGATCATTTGTTAAAGTAGCTATATAGCTAATTAACAAAGGCAATACAAACATTTCGCCTATCGTCCATAACACAACTGTAAAAACTACATAAGTAAATCCTGAACCTAATGGTTGGATTGCAAATCCGCCGAAAAGAAAAATTGCTCCGATAGACATTACTTTTAGCGGATTATATTCACTTACCTTATGAATTAAAGGCATCTCTACGAAAGTTATCATAAATGCATTTATTGCAAGAAGCAAACCTATTGTATCTTCACTAAAAAGATAATTTTCTTTCAAATAAATAGGCCATGTATTAAAAATTTGAATGAACACCAATCCTATCGGCACCATTATTAAGAGCACAGCCATAAAAATTTTATCTTTCCAAGGGAAATGGCTTTTATGATCCTTTCCTTTTGTTTCCTTTTTTTCATTTATGTAATTACGGAAATAATAATAAAACAATCCGGCTGCAAAAAGGCATGTTAATCCATCTACCCAAAATAAATAACTGTAATCAATTAGTGCCAAGAAGCCTCCTATTGCCGGGCCAATTGCAACACCCAAATTTATAGCAAGCCTATTTAAAGCATAGCTTCTTGAAACACTTTCCTTGGGAGAGAATTCGGCTAAAGCTGCAGCGTTAGCAGGCCTTAATGCATCCGCAAACATTGCAACTAAAAAAACTGTAATTGCAATTTCATAATCGTCCCGCATAAAATCTAAGCAAATGTAGCTAATCCCCGCGGTTATCAAACTATAAAATTGAACCTTTTTAGAATTCAAATGATCAGTTAACCATCCGCCAAGAAATGATCCAACGAGTGATCCTAATCCATAAACAGTCAGCACTTCGCCGGCTTCAATATTGGTGTAGTTCAATTCTTTAGTTAAATAAAGTGTAAGAAAAAAGAGTACCATTGAACCGCTTCTGTTCAGAAACATAACAATGCATAAATACCAAATCGGTTTTGGCAAACCGGAAAATGAATCACGATATAAGTTTAATATGTTTTTAAACATCACAAACGATTAGTATA
>JANQHR010000043.1 GCA_028282585.1 Bacteroidales bacterium
AGCGTATTAATTGGCCATTTGGCAGAAAATAAAAAAGCACCTAAACCATTGATTTAAGTGCTTTTTGACTTTTTTGTGGTGACTCAGCTGAGGTTCGAATTTTATCATATTTTCAGCTAGTAGTCAATATCTTATTAAATCACTTAAACTTATAGGTCTCGATATAGCCTCTCCAATAATTTGAACTACAATACTATTATGTAATTATTCAAAAAAACATGTATGATCAAATTGAAAAGAAAAATGATAAAATATTGTTATAATTTATTAATTCTATTTTACAGATAAAGGTAACCCCAATATTTTATGCTCTTTAGCATACCTGTTTTAACTTGCTGCACCATTGCATAAATCAATATCGTTTTATGTATTATAGGAAAAAATGTTTTCGGACATATTGCAAGTCACTACTCATATTTATATTTTTAATAAACTAATACTTTCTAAGCAAGCCAACTTATCCAACTTAACTCCCTATAAGGATATTTCTGACAAAGACTTGACAGATAATTTAGATGATATTATAACTCACTTTATGAACTTAAAAAAAGACCATTTAGTCAATCCACAATTCATCAACTTTATGTTATTAAACTCAAGCTTTATTGATAACTTAGGACTTATGCATGGCAAAATGGGGATAAGTATTTTTTTTTTCCATCTTGCAAGGCAAACAAAAAACCAGATTTATGAAGATTATGCAGGAGAATTAATCGATGAAATTTATGAAGAAATAAGCTTAAACACACCATTCGATTTTGAAAATGGTATAGCTGGTATCGGTTGTGGAATTGAATATTTAGCTCAGAATGGTTTTATTGAAGCAAACACTAACGAAGTATTAGCCGACTTTGATAATCGAATTGCCAGAGCAATAACTCATAATGATCTTAAAGAAGTTGGATTGTCAAGCGGATTGATAGGTTTGGGAATTTATTTTCTTCAACGACTTAAAAATCAGGATTCAGATGATGACAACCTTCAAGCTTTAACGAATAAACAAAACCTCATTCTTTTAATTGAAAGGATAGAAAGCAAATTAACTGATACTTCAAAACTTTTGAAAGAACCAGATACCTTTGATATAAACTGGGATTATACTACTCTGATTTGGATATTTACTGAGTTTTATAAATCAAAAATCTTTGATTATAAGGTTGAATCAATTTTGTGTAGTCTTTTAGAACCAATATATAGAAAAGAGTTTACCCCTCGAAAGGATTATAACAAACTTCTATTATCAATTGTAATTCAAGAATTGATTTTATTTATTAATGAAAAGTCCAAACAAAAAATAAAAGAACCGACTCAATTCTCCCCAAAACAGATTTCTCTACTAAGGATGAAATCACTTAATTTTTTAAATGAAATAAAAAGAGAGAATCTCAAAAAAGAAGTTGATATTAATGCCATAGGTATCTTATGGCTATACAAGAAGATTAGACAACTTTTTATTGATAAAGATTATGCAAATGAAATTAAATATTGGAAAGAACAAAGCCAAAAATATAAAATTGAAATATCCCCTGAAGTTAAAAATGTTAAACAAAACACGGGCAACTATAATGGAATTGCAAGAACATTGCTATTGGAATATATTTAATTCAATCAATGAAACGGTTTTAATGTAATATATAAACTTAAACTATCAAAATATTTATATTCTGAAATGAAAAAAAGAAATGAAGATAATGTAGTTAGTGTACTACAGATGACTATTAAGAAATACAAGATAAAAGTTACAAATACAAGTATTAAAGAGTTTCTACTATCACACCCTCATTATCCATCGCTTAAGAGTGTCTGCGATGCTTTGAAGAAATGGGGCGTTGAGCATTATGCACTAAAGTTGGATTTAGAAGAAATCAGCGACTTGGAGATGCCTTTTATTGCCCATCTAAATTCAGGCGGAGGACAACTCGCATACATCGAAAAGATCAATAAAGAAAATGTTGTTTATTGGTTGGATCCTAACAAAAGTAATTCTGAAACGTTTGATGAATTTTCTGCAAAACTAAGCAGAGCCGTC
>JANQHR010000024.1 GCA_028282585.1 Bacteroidales bacterium
GTATAAATCCAAAAGATTTTTATAAAAAAGTAGCTGTAAAACTTAATCTACAGCTTCTCAATTTTTATAGTTTACTTACTTCTGAAATTGCCTAAATAATAAAAAACCGCCTCAATTAGTTTTGAGACGGCTTCTTACTTTTTTTCATTAATTTATTTGAATTCTTCTTCCATATCCGGATCAACTAAAATTCGACCACAATATTCACAAACAATAATTTTTTTACGAGAACGAACATCTAACTGACGCTGAGGAGGAATTTTGTTAAAACATCCACCACATGCATCACGTTCAACCGGAACAACTGCTAAACCATTACGCGCATTTCCGCGAATCTTTTTATAAGCATTACACAAACGTTCCTCAATTAAATTCTGAATTTCTTTTGATTTATTTTCTAAATCTTCTTCTTCTTTCTGTGTTTCAGAAGTAATTGACTCAAGTTCTCCTTTTTTTGTTTCCAGATCGCCTGTTCTATCTTCTAAAATTCCTTGAGATTCTTCAATAACTGTTTTCTTCTCTTCTATTTTTCCAGTGAATTCTTTAATTCTTTTTTCGCACAACTCAATTTCCAGAGTCTGATATTCTATCTCTTTTGACAATGAATCGAACTCACGATTATTTCGAACATTATTTTGTTGTTCTGTATATTTTTTAATTAATGCCTGAGCATCTTTTATCTCGTTTTTCTTATTGCTAATAGACTCTTCAAGCTTAACGACATCATCTTCATAGTTTTGAATACGGGTTTGTAAACCTTCAATCTCATCTTCCAAATCCTGAACCTCAAGAGGAAGCTCCCCACGTAATCTTTTTATATCATCGATTTTTGAATCTACCATTTGCAGTTCAAATAATGCCTTTAATTTTTCCTCAACCGTTAAATCTGTGTTTTCCTTTACTTTAGCCATTTTTTATAAATAATTAATCGGATTCGAATTTATTTCTGTAAAACGAACTGCAAATTTAGGGAATTTTTTTATAAGTAATTCATAAAAAAGTTCTTTTGTAATTTGTTCTGATTCAAAATGTCCAATATCAGCGATTACGATTTTACCTTCTGCATCAAAAAACTGATGATATTTAAAATCACCAGAAATTAAAATGTCTGCATTTTGCCGAATTGCATCCTTTAACAAAAAACTTCCGCTGCCACCACAAACTGCAACTCGCTTTATCGATTTATTTAACAACTTTGTATACCTTACGCATCTAGCATCAAAAATTTTCTTAATTTTATTCAGGAGTTGCAACTCACCCTCTTCCTTTTCCAACTCTCCAATAATTCCATAACCTACTCTATCAAATTTATTTTCTAATGGGTAAATATCATATGCAACTTCTTCATATGGATGAGATTTTATTAACGCTTTTAGAATCTTATTTTTAAGATGTTTTGGAAATATCGTTTCTACACGAACTTCCTCTTCAAAATGAATTTCGCCTTTATTTCCGACAAAAGGGTTTGCGTTTTCACTGGCCCTGAATGTACCTTTTCCTTCTAAATTATAACTACACATATCATAATCACCTATTTTACCTGCGCCTGCCTCAAAAACTGCAATTCTGGTTTCGTCAGCTTGTTTCGTTGGAACGAAGTATACTAACTTCATTAAGTGATTTGATATGGGAGCTAAGATTTTCTGGTTTTGCAATTTAAGTTTATCAGCAATTTTACTGCTTACACCTCCCCAAATACTATCAAGATTGGTATGAGCTGCATATATTGCAATATCGTTTTTTATAGCCTTTAAAATTATCCTTTCTGTAAAATCTTTTCCTGTTATTTTCTTGATTCCGGATCGCATAATAGGATGATGAGATAATACTAAATTTAAATCTTTATCAATTGCTTCCTGAATAATTTCTTCTGTAATATCAACTGTAATCAAAGCACCATTAATTTCTTGTTCCGGATCTCCAATAATTAAACCAGCATTATCATAATCTTCTTGGTATGCAAGTGGTGCAATAGATTCTATATAAGAAGTAATTTCTTTAAGTTTCATTTAAATAAGATTTTTGTTGATAAATATGAGGAACTATAGTTCCTCACGTATTTCTAATAATAGTGATTTTATTTCTTTGAGAGATTTAACCACTTCGAAATTCTGTAGAGTTCCTTCTTTATTTTCTTTTAATTTTTTCTTGGCTCCTTTTAATGTTAAACCCAGCTCTTTTACCAAATAATAAATTATATGAAAATTTTCTATGTCATCAATGGTAAAAAAACGATTGCCCTTTTTATTTTTTTTAGGTTTTATAATATCAAACTCTTTCTCCCAATAACGAATAAGTGAAGGATTTACAGCAAACATTTCAGCTACCTCGCCTATGCTGTAATACAATTTCTCAACGCGTTTTTCTTTATAGGGCATATTTTGGAGATGTTTTGTGAACCAATAAAAATATAAAATTAATACAAAGAAACAAAGTTAATTCATTAATCCAAAACAATATAAATAACCATCGCGCGATGCAATGTATATTTTATAATCCCACACAATAGGAGTTGACTCGAACGTACCCTTGCGTTTTTGAATTAATCTGAATTTATTATTATCGTATTCAAATAAATGAATTCCCCAATAACCAGCAACTATCAGCTTATTATCTACAAAAATAGGCGTTGATATAGATGGGCCTGTTTTATACTTGAACATGAGTTGAGGCGTATTATAAATACTTGTGCTATCAGGTCCCAAAACTGTTTTTGTTGAATCAATACTTTTGTGATCAACTACATATAAGTATCCATCAATTCCGACAAAAGCTGCCAAATGAGTTTCTTCTGATTTTATATAATTATCATTAATTCCAACTGAACCAATAATTCCTCCCTCCCAACCTACGAATTCTTTATCTTCAACAGGAAAGTACCAAATTGGTGCCTCATTAGGTTCTTTTGAAGGATCTAACTTAAAAGCTCCTCCTTTCCCTTTTATATATTGCTTCTCAACTGAAACCAGAATATTACTATCCGATGTTACAATTGCAGAACCATCGATATCAGAACCTATGTAAAAATCCCAATCTAATTCTTTTGTTTTTAAATTGTATCCCCAAACATGTCCGGATCCCGAGGCAACATAAATTCTGTTTCCTAATAGTGATGGTGATGATTCCGTTACCACATTATTACGGTGTTTGTAAACATCATCCATTGTATAAAGCTTACTCTCCTGAATTATTTTAGGCTGAAACATTCCATTCAACATTTGCCCATTTCTGTGGTCCGGGTCAAAAACTGTAAAATACGAATTTTCTAATCCCAAATAGGCTGTATCGTTTAATATTAGTGCAGAACCATCCACATCTCGAGAATAACTGTGTGTCCACTTCTGGTCCATACGCCAAAGCTCTTTTCCCGAGAAATACGAAATTGCTCTGTAGCTCGGAACATGTTTTGCATCCAAAAAATGCCCGGTTCCTAATCTACTTCCTTGCAATATGACGATTCCATTTTCTGGTAAATCCGGATTATTGTTTAGCCATAACGTTCCTGTTCCTTTAATGACATCGTCGAATTTATACTGCCAAATTAATTTACCAGTCTCAGCTTCAATTTTTTTAAGATGATGGTCATATGCACCTTGAATAAGATAAAGCTTTCCCTTTTCTTTCACCAATAAAGGTTGACCTGTCCATCCAGCTCCTGCCCATTCACGGGTGCCTGATTTTCTAGATATTACTGTTTCTCCTTTCCCTAAATAGTGCTTCCAGACTATTGCAAGTGTATCCGGTGCATTTTCTCCATAAAAATTACGTTGCCAATTCCCTAGAAAAGTTTGGATTATTGGATAAGTCAGGGTATCAAGTGAAATTATTGTGTCATTTTTTATTTTTTCTAACTCTTGGCCCTTTAAATCAGAGTAAAAAAAAATTCCCGCGAAAATGGGAATTATGATAAATTGAACTGCCAATTTCATATATTAATTTTAATCAAAAGATTGTCCACTATTTGAAGATATAAAGATCATCTTATCAAATTCTTCCGGCGATAAATCGTTGAAATAATAATGAACAGGATTTACCTTTTGCCCATTTTTAAATACTTCATAATGTAAATGCGGAGCAGTTGATGTTCCGGAAGAGCCAACAAATCCAATAACTTCACCTCGCTTAACTTTCTGTCCCCTTCGAACATTAAAACCATTAAGATGAGCATATAAACTCTTATACCCAAAACCATGATCTATCACAATTCTCTTTCCGTAACCCCGTAAAGAGTTTTCTACTGTTTCAACAGTGCCATCACCGGTTGCATATATTTCGGTGCCTGTAGGAGCAGTAAAGTCCATACCGTAATGAAACTTCCTGATTTTATAAATTGGGTGAATTCTCCATCCCCAACCGGATGCTGTTCTACGTAAATCATTATTTGCGATTGGCATAATTGCCGGAACACAAGCAACCATGCGTTCTTTATTTTTAGCTAGCTCAATCACTTCGTCATATGATTTTGTTTGAACATATAATTGTTTTGTAATCTTATCCAGTCTCTGTGCTGTCTCAGTTACTAACTCCGAATTTTTATATCCTTGCAAATCGATATATCTATTAGTACCCCCAAATCCGGCTGATCGAACTGACGGAGGAATTGGTTCTGCCTCGAAAATAACACGATAAATGTTATCATCTCTTTTTTGAAGATCCTCTAAAGTTTTCTCTACCAGATCAAAACGATTATTTAATATCTTATACTGAGTAGCTAATTGCTGATTTTCTCGTATCAATCCTTTTTCCTTAGGTGTATCGAAAAAAACAATGAATATTAGATTATAAATAACTGCAATAATTAATGTTGCCATGAAGTAGGTAAGAAATCGATAAAACTTTTGTTTTCCGGACAAAACAATTTTATCGTAACTAAGAGTTTTATGATCAAACCGATATCTTACTTTTGCCATAAATTCAGTTATTTACAGCTCAAATATAATGAAATATTTTAAAATTAATCCATGGGATTGCGTCTTTTTGAAAGCGTAGCAATCATTAATTCGTATTCTTCTTCACTAATATCGTTAAAATAGTAATTAATAGGATCTATTGGTTTATTGTGAAGTTTAACCTCATAATGAAGATGAGCTCCTGTAGAACGTCCCGTATTCCCTAGTGTTCCTATGACCTCGCCACGCTTTACCTTCTGGCCTTTATCAACATGAATTCTTTCGAGGTGAGCATAGATAGTTTTGTAGCCATACCCATGATCAATGGTTACACGGTTACCATACCCATGAAAAGTATAACCTGCTTCTACCACAACACCATCTCCAGTTGCAAAAATATCTGCACCTTCCGGACCAGTAAAATCCATCCCGTAATGCATTGTTCTTTTCCCGGTAAAAGGGTCATTGCGAAATCCAAAATAATCGCTAATCCTTGTAAAATCTTTAAGAGCAACCGGTTGAATTGCCGGTATACTAGAAATCATTTTTTCCTTATTCTTCGCTAACTCTATAACTGTATCAAATGATTTTGATTGCACGTAGATTTTCTTTGATAAAACATCCATCCTTTTGAAAGTTTCAATCATAACATCAGAACTTTCATACCCCTCTAAATCTAAATAACGGTTTGTTCCTCCAAAGCCAGCTTCTCTAACCGAATATGGTATCGGATCCAACTCAAAAATTGATCTGTAAAAGTAGTCATCACGTTGTTGAATATCACTGATGATAAAATCTACCTGCTGAAGTCTGTCATTTAATGCATCATAATTAGAAAGCAATTCAAATTTTTCATCCTCTAATTGAATAACCTTTGGTGTCTTATGAAAAGATGTGAAAATTACATTTACAATCACCGCAGATAATCCTGTTATCATAAAAAAAGCTAAAACTCTTTGTATTTTCTGCTTCCATACTAGTTTTACTTTTTTAAAAGTAAGAGACTTAGAATCAAAATGATATTTGATCTTGGGCATAATATTTACTACTTAAAACATTAATTATCAAAAAAAACACAACGTTAGCGACAAATCTAACTTAAATAAATTAATTTTACAACCCTGAAAATATAAAAATAATCTTATTTCATATTTTAAATAATTAGTTTTAACTGTTTTTAATCTAGGTTTTTATGAATTCTAAAGAAATCAGAAGTAAGTTTTTAAGTTTCTTTGAGAGCAAGAATCATGTAATAGTTCCATCAGCTCCAATGGTTATAAAAAACGATCCAACCCTTATGTTTACTAATGCGGGGATGAATCAGTTTAAAGATATTTTCCTTGGAAACAACCCTGCAAAAGATAACCGTGTAGCTGATTCACAAAAGTGTTTAAGAGTTTCAGGTAAGCATAATGATCTTGAAGAAGTAGGGCACGATACGTATCATCACACCATGTTTGAAATGTTAGGAAACTGGTCGTTCGGTGATTATTTTAAAAAAGAAGCTATTAAATGGGCATACGAATTCCTGGTTAAGGAAATGGGTATTGATCCTGAAAGACTATATGTAACGGTTTTTGAAGGAAGTAAAGAAGATGCTTTAGATTTGGACTTAGAAGCAAAAGATTATTGGAAAGATTACTTACCAGAAGACAGAATTATTAATGGATCAAAGAAAGATAATTTCTGGGAAATGGGAGAAACAGGCCCTTGTGGTCCTTGTTCAGAGATGCATTTAGATATAAGAAACGATGCCGAACGAAAAGAAACTCCAGGATACAAATTAGTAAATAAGGATCATCCTTTGGTTATCGAAATATGGAACTTGGTATTTATTCAATATAATAGAAAATCAAATGGAGCTCTTGAGTTACTTCCAAACAAACATGTTGATACAGGAATGGGGTTCGAAAGACTTTGTATGGCATTACAGGGGAAAAAATCCAATTATGATACTGATGTTTTCCAACCTTTGATCCAATTTATTGCAAAAGCTTCTGGTATAAAATATGGTGACAACGAACAAGCTGATGTTGCAATGCGCGTTATATCAGATCACCTAAGGGCTATTAGTTTCTCTATTGCTGATGGACAATTACCTTCTAATGTGAAAGCTGGCTACGTAATACGACGTATTTTAAGAAGGGCTGTAAGGTATGGCTATACTTTCTTAAATTTTAATGAACCATTTATTTATAAACTATTACCAGTTCTCATCGAAATCTTAGGTGATGCATATCCAGAATTAAAGCTTCAGCAAGAATTAATAGAAAAGGTAATTCTTGAAGAAGAAACATCCTTTTTGAAAACATTAGAAACCGGCATTCGCTTATTAGACAAAATTATTAAAAATACGAAAGATGATGAATATAACGTTATTGCCGGAAAAGTAGCTTTTGAGTTATACGACACTTATGGTTTCCCGTTCGACTTAACTGAATTAATTGCACGAGAGCATAATCTTGTTGTAAATAAGAAAGAATTTGAAGAAGAAATGGAAAACCAAAAAAATAGATCAAGAAGTGCCGCAAGTGTAGATACAGAAGACTGGATGGAGCTTTTAAAAGACGATATCGAAGAATTTGTTGGTTACGATTATCTGGAAACTGAAGTTAAAATTACAAGATACAGGAAGGTAACACAAAAGAAAAAAGAGTATTACCAGCTAATATTTAATATCTCTCCATTTTACGCCGAAAGTGGTGGACAAGTTGGAGATCAGGGTTATATAGAAGCTAATGGAGAAAAAGTAAGGATTCTTAATACAATAAAAGAAAATAACCTTACTATTCATTTAACTGAAAAATTGCCAATAGATACTAAAGCAACGTTTAAGGCAGTTGTTGATTCTCGCAAAAGAGCATCAACTGCTAATAATCATACAGCTACACACTTATTGCACCAAGCATTAAGAAAGGTTTTAGGCGAACATGTGGAACAAAAAGGCTCATTAGTGCATCCTGATCATTTGCGTTTTGATTTTAGTCATTTCCAAAAACTAACTGATGAAGAAATCAGGGAGATTGAGATTATTGTAAATGAAAAGATCAGACAAAATATACAAGTAGATGAACATAGGAATATTCCTATGAAAGCCGCATCTGACATGGGTGCTATTGCTTTATTCGGAGAGAAATATGGCGATACAGTGCGCGTTATTAAATTTGATGATTCGGTTGAATTATGTGGTGGAACCCACGTTACAAACTCCGGACAAATTGGATTTTTCAAAATCATGAGTGAAAGTTCAATCGCTGCAGGAATTAGAAGAATCGAAGCAATTACTGGTGAGAAAGTAGTCGAATACGTATTTGACCAGATACAGGAATTAGGTGAAGTTAAAGCTCTATTTAAAAATCCAAAAAATGTTGTTGAAAGCGTTAAATCATTATTTGAAGAGGTTACAAAACTAAATAAGCATATAGAAGAATTGACCAAAGAGCAAGCTCAAGCCATTAAAAAACATCTTAAGGCGCAGGTTCAAAAAGTCAATGAAGTGAATTTTATTGGATACAAAGTTGGTTTAAATTCTGCAGCCGCAATTAAAGATTTAGCTTTCCAACTAAAAAACGAAATGGATAATTTAGTACTCATAATTGGAGCAGAAATAAATGAAAAAGCTAATTTATCTGTAATGATATCTGAATCATTAGTAAAAGAAAAGGGTTGGAATGCAGCTCAGATTATTCGAGAAGTCGCAAAAGAAATTCAAGGTGGTGGAGGTGGACAACCATTTTATGCTACAGCGGGTGGCAAAAATCCGGATGGAATTAATGCTGCAATTGAAAAGGTAAAAGAACTAATTTCGTAATCGTTACAAGTGAAACGAAGCCTGCCTGCCAACAGGTAAGCAATCCTTAGTAAAAAAATAACTTCGCTCTGCTTATTGGCATGCAGGTTCGCTATAACAACAAATTTATTTTTCAACTAAATTAGAAGGAACCTGTGGAGTAGAAATCAGATACTCAAATAGTTTCCATGTTTCCGTTTTTGTATCGCCTGAGTTTTCATTCATGTATGTTCTCACCATATCAAGCCCTACATTATAATTAATTATATAAGTACGGTAAGCTTCGATAAAACTTATACTCTTTTCTGCTCTTTCTCTTGTATTTAGTGCATATTTTATTAACCATTCTATCGTTTCTTCTTTACTTTTTTCTCCATTTAAATATTTTTTGGCCGCAGCATTCCTTACGTACGATATTTCACCAACTAGTTCCAAAACCTGATAGTACTTCTCTGCTTTATTAGAATCCAATCCTGCTAAAGGAAAAAGAACTTCTTTTTCAAATTTGATTTTTTCCTCAAAAGGAAAAGCAATTTCGATTCCATAGTTTGCCGTTCCCTCCGCAATTAAAGATTGTGGACTATATAACGGGTAAACTGAAAATTCCATCCAGTTATTCTTTTTTACCATATTCGTTTCCAATAAACAATTATAAACATGATGACCCGGATATCCTTCGTGAGCCGCTAAATCAATCGCTCTATCAATATAAATTGGTAAATCGGTATTTATCTGAATTAAACTAAAATTATTTCCTTTGTACCAGTTATAGCCTCCCCAAGGCTTATCTGACACAAACTCTAAAATAAAGCTCTCATTCTCTGGCATATCTATAAATTCTTCGGTTCTTTTTTTAGCTTCTTCAATAGCAACTTTAAAAACCACTTCTAATTTTGCTTTTGGGATGATAAAATCCTTTTTAAATTCTGTTAATCTTTGTGTTAAATCTCCTTCACCAGGAAGTAATGCATCTAACTCCTCAATTAACTTTTCGAAATGTTCAACTGAATAATCCGGTGTTATTACATCGTACAATATTTTTGTTTCTTCATCGAAAGTAAAATGCTTTCCTCCAACCAATTCTATTCTTCCCTTAATTGCCCTGAGCTGTTTATTCAAATATATATGCCGCAATTTCAAATCTTTTTCTAACTTTCCAATTTTAATTTCATTTAGTTGATTCTGAATTAATTTTGCTTTTTCAAGAAGTAACTGAACAGGCATTTCAGCATCTTCATCTATTAATGGTTCTGGCTTCCATTCTTCCGGACCATAATAAGCATCAACAAAATATGGATCATACAATCCGGCTTCTAATACTAGTTTTACATAATTTTCTGCAATTGAATTAAACGCTTGATTGTAATCTACTTTTAACTGACATGATAACAAGCCAAATAAAAAAACTATTGCTATTATTTTTTTCATGGTTTTAATAAATTTTTTCGACCGGCTAATATATTAACTTTCATTTGAAAGACAATATCCTAAATCCTATTCTCGGAAAACACCGGTAAAACTGGCATTTCAGAACATTAAGAAATTGTTAATTGCAAAAGTAAAAATTCGTATATTTGGTTGTTTTTAATCAAATTAACTGATTATGAATTTAACGAGAACTTTTGATTTGTTGGATCGATATAAGGAGTTATATCCAATGGAAGATGCTCTAGCTGGGAAACAGGATGGGAAATGGATTAAGTATAGTACGCAGGATTATATCAATTATTCGAATTGGGTAAGTTATGGTCTTTTAGCTTTAGGTTTTAAAAAAGGAGATAAAATTGCAACCATATCTAATAATCGACCTGAGTGGAATTTGGTTGATATGGGATTAGCTCAGATCGGAGTTACCCATGTCCCAATATATCCAACCATAAGCACTGAGGAATATGACTATATTTTAAAACACTCTGAGGTTAAAGCTGTCGTAGTATCCAGCAAATTAATCTGGAATAAGATCAGTTCAGTGGTTGAAAGCATTGATTCAATTCAATCGGTTTATGCTTTTAATGATTTTGAAGAACTTCCATCATGGCAAGTTATCACAGAAAAAGGAAAACAAAACGAAGAAAAATTCAAAGACGAAGTTCTTAAAATTAAGGCCAGCATTGGTGAACATGAAATGGTAACTTTGATTTATACCTCCGGAACCACTGGTAATCCGAAAGGGGTAATGCTATCACACAATAATCTGGCAACCAATTTTATTAGCACCTCAAAAGCGCATGCTTTAGGATATGGCCACAAAACGCTAAGTTTTTTACCACTTTGTCATGTTTACGAGCGAATGATGAATTATCATTTCCAGTACAAGGGTATTAGCATTTACTATGCAGAAAGCTTAGGTACTATTACTACAGATATAAAAGATGTAAGTCCTGATATCTTTAATACAGTACCACGCCTGCTTGAAAAGGTGTATGATGGAATTATTGGAAAAGGTAAAAACCTTACAGGTATCAAAAAGCAGATCTTCTTTTGGGCCGTAAATCTTGGATTAAGATATAGATTGAGAAATAAATACCGCTATTTCTACAATCTTAAATTAAAAATTGCCCGTAAATTAATTTTTAGCAAATGGAAAGAAGCTCTTGGAGGCAAAGATCTGTTAATTGTTTCGGGCGGTGCCGCACTTCAGGAAAGGTTAGCAAGAATATTCTGGGCTGCCGGAATATCAGTACTCGAAGGATATGGGTTAACAGAAACATCTCCGGTAATTGCAGTTAATTTTCACACTCCTTGTATTTGTAAATTCGGAACTGTTGGTCCGGTATTGGAAAATGTGGAAGTTAAAATTGCTGATGATGGTGAAATTTTAGCTAAAGGACCAAATGTAATGCTTGGATACTACAAAGCTCCGGAACTTACAAAAGAAGCAATTGATGAAGATGGATATTTCCATACAGGAGATATTGGATTTGTTGATGAGGAAGGATTCCTGAAAATTACTGATCGCAAAAAAGAAATGTTTAAAACTTCAGGTGGGAAATATATAGCACCTCAGGTTATAGAAAATAAATTAAAAGAATCTTTCTTTATAGAGCAATTAATGGTTATTGGAGAAAATGAGAAGTTTGCTAGTGCATTAATTTCACCAAACTTTAAGTTTTTACATGACTGGTGTTCTATTCACAAAGTTCAATATCGTGATAATAAGGAGTTAATTCAATTACCTCAAGTTATCGCCAGATATCAAAAAGAAGTTAATAAATATAATCAAGAGCTTGGAGAAACTGAAAAAATTAAAAGATTCCGTTTGGTTTGCGAAGAATGGAGCCCTCAAACAGGGGAGCTTTCTCCTACTCAAAAATTAAAAAGAAGTGTCATCTATGAAAGGTATCAAAATATAATTGCTGAAATTTATCAGCACGATAAAAAACAACAGGGAGATGAAACTAAATCAAGATTCTCTGTTTCCGGAATTAAAAACTCGATAAAGAAAAATGCCTCTGAATAGAGGAATTTTATTTACTTTTTTCTTTAAATATATACATCCCGGTGAAAGTTATCAATCCATTTAAAATTAAAAGCTCAAATCCAAATTGGTAACCTCCTAATAATTCAGTAGAAAAAGTATTTAATACAAAGCAAATTACTGGAGAAGCTATTGCAATCATCGGAACATATTCATCTTTCGTTTTTAAATTGGTAAACATTCCAAAAGCATACATTCCTAACAATGGCCCATATGTATATCCGGCAACTCTGAATATGGCACTTATAACACTTTCATTATTTATGGCATTGAAAATTAAAATCACAATAACCAAAGCAACAGAAACACCTACATGAACCTTTTTTCTAATTGCTTTTAATTCTTCCTCTGTTTTATCTTTTGGATTCAATATGTCTACTGTAAATGAAGTAGTCAATGCTGTTAGTGCTGAATCAGCACTACTGTAAGCTGCTGCTACAAGTCCGATAATAAAAAATATCGAAACAACAGGACTTACATAACCCTGAGTTGCAATTAAAGGGAATAGATCATCAGTTCGTTCCGGAATTAAAATTCCATTTTGTTGAGCAAATACCACTAGCAAAACTCCCAAAGACATAAACAGTAAATTAACAGGTACCAGTGAAAAACTCATCCAGTACATATTCTTTTTGGCCTCATGAATATTCCTGCAGCTCAAATTTTTTTGCATCATATCCTGGTCCAAACCTGTCATTACAATTGCTATAAAAGCTCCGGCAAAAAACTGTTTAAAGAAGAAATCTCTCGCTGTAAAATCCTCAAAATAAAATAGTTTGGAATGTTCATTGTCAACTATTGTTTCCACCAAACCTCTGAAATCAAGATTCAATTCTTTAGTGATTAAAATGATTGTGACTCCAACAGCAAGAAGCATAAAAATAGTTTGTAAGCTGTCCGTCCATATAATCGTTTTTATACCTCCTTTAAAAGTGTATAACCAAATAAGTAAAATAGTTATAACAACAGTAATCCAAAAAGGAATATTCAACGCATTAAACACCGTAATTTGAAGAACATTTGCTACAAGAAATAATCTAAATGAGGCTCCGATAACTCTCGACAATAAGAAAAAAGAAGCACCGGTTTTATAGGAATAGTTTCCAAATCTTTGACCTAAATAAGTATAAATCGAAGTTAAATTTAATTTATAATACATTGGCATCAATACATTTGCAATAACAGCATATCCGAGCAGATATCCTAATACCATTTGCATGTAGGAGAAATTGCTATCTACAACCCAGCCGGGCACAGAAATAAAAGTTACTCCTGAAAGCGAAGCGCTTATCATTCCAAAGGCTACTATGTACCAAGGAGATTTTCTATTTCCCAGAAAGAATGATTCGTTATTGGCATTTTTACTTGTTAAAAAAGAAATGAAAATTAAAACAAGAAAGTATGCAACAATTATGAATAAAATCAAAAAGGGCGACATTTAGAATAAATTTGTTAAGACCAAATGCAAGGATACTAAAAACAATTCGAACAAAAAATTGCTAATAGTCCTATTTGATATTAATTTTGGACTTTAAAACATAAGAAATAATTGGATAAATGAATATACAGGGTTTTACATCGAAGTTATTGGAAAGTGCTGTTGAAGAGTTTTCAAAATTACCCGGAATAGGGAAAAAGACAGCTTTACGATTAGTACTTCACTTGTTAAATCAGGAAAAAGAAGATGTTACGCATTTTGGAGAAACCATAATAAAACTTAGAAACGAAATTAAACATTGTAAAAGTTGTAATACAATCTCAGATACTGATTTATGTACTATTTGCAGTGATAAATCACGTGATGGATCAGTCATCTGTGTGGTTGAAAATGCAAGAGACGTAATGTCAATTGAGAATACTCATCAGTTTAATGGACATTATCATGTTTTAGGTGGAATTATATCGCCAATGGATGGTATTGGTCCAAATGACTTAAAGATCGACAGTCTGCATAAAAAAATTGAAGACGGAACGGTTAAAGAATTAATACTCGCCTTAAGTACCACAATGGAGGGAGATACAACAAATTTCTATCTTTATAAGAAATTCAAAACCTTCAATTTAAAGATCACTACTTTAGCTCGTGGAGTTGCGATCGGTGATGAATTGGAATATGCAGACGAGATTACATTGGGTAGATCAATTGTTAATAGAACTTTATTTGAATCTTCGATTTAATCTTACATATTTGAAAAATATTTATTATTTTCACCACATAAAGCATCTAGTAAATTACCACAAAATGAAGCAAATTCTCCTATTCTTTTCTTTAGTTTTGTTACTAAACTCAAGTTTATTTGCACAAGCTGATGTAGAATCATTAGTTGATGTGGGAAATGATTTAGTGAAATTAAGTAGGTATGATGAAGCAATGGAAAAGTTTAATGAAGCTTTGGACTACTTGCCTTCATATGCTCCCGGACTTGATGCCAAAGCAAATCTTTTAATCATTTTAGAAGATCATAAAAGCGCTCATAAATTGATTGATAATGCTATTAAACAAAATTCAGATTACCCCGATTTTTATCTAACAAGGGGCACAATTCTTATACATAAAGGAAAATTCGAAAATGCAATTGAAGACTTAAACCGCGCATTAGATTTGTCTAAAGGCGAAAATAATACACACTTTGAAAATAAGATTTATGTTAGTAGAGGTGCTGCATACCAAAAACTATTCGATTTCGAACAAGCCTTAAATGATTACTCTAAAGCAATTCAGTTAAATGACAATAATCCAAATGTTTTTCTTTACAGGGGATATCTTTATTATCAAACGAATGAGTACGAAGAAGCAATTAAAGATTTTAATATTGTTATTGAAATAGATCCTGAAAACCCTTATGCATATTATAATAGGGGAATGGCCTATTTAAAACAAGTTAAAGATGATGAAGCTTGTGATGATTTCCATACGGCATGTGAATTAGGAAACACCAACGCCTGTAAAATGGTTGTTGTTAATTGTATAGATTTACCAGGTCAATAATTATTATATAATATAATACTGAAAGGAGAGCCGTTTAGCTCTCCTTTTTATTTTAAAATTGCATATGTTAGAATGAATATTTTGCTCCTAACTGAATTCTGTGATTAAATGTTGGATCAGCTGTTTCGTCTGCTTTACCCTTAGAATCAAATGTAGAACCGTATATTGCACTTGTAAACATATGTTCCAGTATGAAGGTCATTTTTCCAGAAGTATACTGTACTCTGGGAGATATTCTCATAATACTATGAAGATTTTCTCCACGTGCGTAATTTAGGCTAAAGTAATCTTCGCCAGCTCCCATATTCTGTGAATAACCGAAGAAAATACCTGCATTTAAGACATCAAAATTAGTTATCACTTCGGACCATAAACTTAAAGTTCTTAAGTTAGTATATGAGTAATCTTCATTACCAATCAGTAAAGGGTCTTCCGAAGCCCCATAGCCACCGATCATAACCAAATGCGATAAGTTTTCACCATAAATACCTTCAACTTTAATTATTAATGGGCTGGTAGTAAATTTTGCGAAAACTTGAAAATTATAACTGCCTATTTTCTCATCAGTTTTTGTGTTTGTTAGTGTAACTTCGGTTCTTGGCTGTAAAATTTTATATCCAGCGGTAAAACCTGTATATATAAAATCATTATGAAAACGGAACTGAAATTGCATATCAGGAACTCCAGAGTTTTGTAAAGCATCTGTTGGACCTACACTTTTAAAATCTCCATGCATAAGTAAAGCTCCCATAAAATCGAGATTTGAAGTTGGCTTAAAAGTATATCTGATTTGAGGTGCCCTGTTTAAAGGATGAAAAGGAGCTCCTGCGCCAAAAGAGAATACGCCCGGATAACAACCTGTAACAAACATTGGATGCCATGTTTGCCCAACCAATAACTGTGCTTTATCCCAATCTAATTGTGCGAATGCATGACGAAGTCTAAACATTCTTGTATAATCTTGTCCCGTTCCTAAAAAATCTCCCTCAATTACAGCTTTCGATTTCGCTCCAAATGCAGATAATCCAGATGCCGTTAATCTGGCTCTTGACTCTACGGAAATCATTTGAGCGTGAAAGTTCTTATTTAAATCGTCACCATTTGCATCCAAATCTTCTGCTAAAGGATATAAATACACTAGTTCGTCACGAGTTGTAGCAGACTCATAGGTATCGAAGAAGAAATTATAACCCACATATCCACTGAAACCCACTGATAATTTTTCAGTTTCTTCTTGTGCGATAAGTATAAATGGAAACATTAAAGCAATAATAAGTAAAAGGAAAAATCTTTTCATAGTTTTTCTGGTTTAATTTTTTATTATAAATAATTACATATCATTTAGTTATCACATAGATAAAATAAGCTCTAAATAAAAATCAGGGATTATTATTTAATCCCTAATTTCGCAAAGTTTGATATAAAAAGTAATTCAAATCTTGAATTACAAAATACTCTCAATCATTGCGGACTTTACTTTATTTCTTACATCTTGTATGTTGATTGGTTTTGTAATATAATCAAAAGCGCCTTTATCTAAAGCATTTTTTATACTCCAAGAATCTGTTTTTGCTGAAATGATAATTACGTTTACACCCTTCAATTTCACATTTGACTTGATTAAATCCAGAACCTGAAAACCATCCATCCCCGGCATCATTATATCTAATAAAACAACTTGATATTCTTTTTCCAATAGAAGATCAACCACGGTTTTAGGATCATCAGTAATTTCGGTCTCATAGCCCTCGTCACGCAAAATTGTCTGAAGCAATAATAAATGTGTTGAAAGGTCGTCAACGATTAATATCTTTCCGTGTGTAGACATTAGTAATGTGTTTACTATTAGTTACCTTAATTAAACATCACAAATAAACACAATTTTATATAAATTTTCTTAGGTAAAAATACCTGATTCTAAAAAAAGGAGGCTTCTCAGCCTCCTAACAACAACAAACTAATAAATAACAGCTAAACTCAGTTTAACTTTACTTACAATACGAAGTTAATTATTAATTTGAATGTAACGAAAATTTTTCTTACTAATTTTGATGAAATAATCAGAATATTACGAAAATACGACTATTAAATGTATTTTTTTAGTTTAAGAAAAAGATCTGTTATTAAAATTGGTTTTGCCAAATAATCATTACATCCGGCTTTTAAGTATCTTTCTCTATCGTTTGACATTGCGTGCGCTGTTTGCGCAATTATTGGAATAGTCTTATTAAACTCACGAATTCTTTCGGTTGCCTTATCTCCACTCATACCCGGTAATTGTATATCCATTAATACCAAACTTAGATCCGGAGTGTTTTTAACTATCTCAACAGCCTCTAATCCATTTTTTGTAACTATAGTTTTAATATTAGTCTCAGAAAGCACTTCGATCAAATACTCAACGCTAAACACATCATCTTCAACAATTAATACTTTCTTCGAACTCCAGTCGAATTTAAATCCTAACTCGGGCTCCATTTATAAATCTAAGTTTTACAGTTAATAAACTAAGAATAACGAAATATATAAAAAAATATTTACTCTTAAATTAATTGTTTATCTAATTTAATAAATACTTTTAAATACACATTAAATTTTCTAAGTGCTCTTGCAAATCCACGCTTTAATATTCTAGTTGTTTTAATTTTATATTAAATCTAATGCGATCCTTATTTTTTTAATATAAACTTTACTTCCTATTTATTAAATCCTAAGTATGACAATTATTTTTTCTAAATTTTTCTTTCGTTATTGCTTGCCTGACTTTGTTTTTTAAATCCCTTAAGTTAAGAGGCTTTATTAAATAATCATAGGCCCCTAATTCAAAAGCTTTTTCAATTTCGCCAACACTTGTCCTACTAGAGGTTACTATTATTGGAGCAAAAAAGTTGTATTTATTTCTTAGTTTTTTAAGAAACTCAAACCCTTCGTGATTATTCATATGTAATTCAATCAAAATTAATTCAGGATCAAATTCAGTAATCATTTCTGGAAATTCAGATTCTTTATCTGAAACTATTACCTCAAAATCATCATTTTCCATAATTCCCTTTATAAAGAAAAGGTATGGAGAAAGTTCATCTATTATTAGAATTTTAGATTTCATTTTAACAGGTTATAATAACAAATGTATTTAAGAATGATTACACATTTAATGGGATTATCACCTGAAATTAGCACTGAGTATAAATACCTATAATTATTTAGTTATAATCAAATATTAAGGTTTGTATTTGAATTAGTTACGAAAATTACGCTTAAATAAGTTATTTTAGATCATGAAACCACTAGGTATTTTCACTTGGTATTTGTATTAAGAAAGTTTGTAGAAACCATATTTAATTGCGAATACTGCAAGGCTCGCAGTGTTTCTACACTCGGTTTTGTTTAGAAGATTTGCGCGATGACCTTCCACAGTTCTATCACTTATACTCAATTCTTCGGCAATTTCGTTGTTTGAATAACCTTTGCATATTAATTGTAAAATCTCTTGTTCCCGTTGTGTAATATTAATATCTGTTTTCTTTGGAATAAAAGCTCCATTTAAAGAATCATTTTTTACCCGAATTGCTCCAACAATACTTTTTTTCCCGTTCACATTAATACAGCTACCTGTTAAAAGAAAAGTAATAATTTTTTGATCACCCGTTAAAGCTCTAAACTCTGTTTGAATGTCTTTATGTATCCCTTTTAATAACCGACTAATTTTATCTATTACCAAATGAATATCATCTTTATAAATTATGTTTACTAAATTCATTCCGATCAATTCTCGCTTGGAGTAAGAAACTAATTCGCAAAATTTCTTGTTTATATAAGATAGTTTTTCATCCTGATAAATAAAGATACCATCAGTTGAATACTCCATTAAAGTATTAAACTTTTCATCTGCCAATCCAATAATCATTTCTTGCTTTTGTAATCTTATTTCAATCAATTTAAGCAAGTCACTCTGATCATAAGGTTTTTCCAAATAATCGTCAGCACCAAGGTTCATCGCAGCTCGCACATCTTCATTTGTTGCTTTGTTCATTAAAAAAACAAATGGAATAATTGCAGTAGAATTAATTTGTAAAAGTGTATTAAAAATTTCGTATCCGTTTAATCCATGTGCTTCTGAATCGCACAGTATAATATCAGGAAGAAATTCAAGTGCCTTTTGAATACCTGCAGTTCCTTCTGTCGTTGCTATTACTTCGAAATTATTACTTTCCAGAAATTTAGTGGTTTGGTTGAGTAATTTAATTTCTGATTCAATTAATAAAATTTTCTTCATTAATTTTTCAAAATTGAATTTATTAAAGTTAAGAATTTTTTATGAGTTTTACATAATTATTTGATAAGCAGTTAATTTGAAATGACCAATTTAAAGTTTTTTTTTGTTGAAAATAAAAGCATTCGATCAATTGGTTTAGTTATATATTTATTAGTATCTGCTTTTTAAGCTTTTCTCATTCTTATAATTTTCCATGAATTTAAAAAAAATTAAGAACTTTAACTTTATACGTTGAATTAAATATTGGCTAAAATATTGTATTGTACAACAGGTTACTTTACTTGTATTTGCAACATGGTTTTTGCAAATTCGCGTCAACTTCGTACAAAGTCGAAAGAAATTAATTATTAGGAGGAAAAATATAATGATAAGTGATTTAGAACAAATTTATTCAACAAATATCAAAGTAATGAAGAAGTCTGTTATAAGAGAACTTCTTAAATTGACTCAACGCCCAGAGGTAATATCCTTTGCTGGCGGGCTTCCTGCTCCGGAATCTTTCCCCGTAGAACAATTGAAAGAAATATCATGTGAAGTTTTAGAAAATGATGGTCCTTCAGCTTTACAATATGGAGCAACAGAAGGGGTTACTGAGCTTAGGCAACTTATGGTTGATAGATATAATGCTCAGGGAATGGATATTGAATTAAAAAACCTTGTAATTACAACATCGTCACAACAAGGATTAGATTTGTTAGCAAAAATATTTATTAATAGAGGAGATAAAGTTATTTGTGGGTTACCTTCTTACTTGGGAGGCTTGGGAGCATTTAACTCTTATGGAGCCGAGATGATTGGAATTAAATTCGATGAACATGGAATGCGTGCGGATTTATTAGAAAAAAAATTAGCTGAACTTAAATCAGAAGGAATCAAACCTAAATTTATATACATCATTCCAGATTTTCAGAATCCAGCAGGGATAACAATGCCAGAATCACGTCGTTTGGAAATAATTGATATTGCTAAAAAATACGACGTATTAATTGTTGAAGATAGCCCTTATCGGGAGGTTCGTTTTGAAGGAAAAGCTCAAAGAACCATTTTCGAATTAGATGCAACAGGGCAAGTAATTTTACTAGGCACTTTTTCTAAGATATTCGTTCCAGGATTTAGAATTGGGTGGGTAGTAGCTCATGAAAAAATCGTAGATAAGTTTGTAGTAGCAAAGCAATCTACTGATTTATGTACTCCAACTTTAAATCAAAAAATAGTACATAAGTACATCGAAAAAGGTTATTTTGATCAAAACCTGAAAGAAATTATCAAACAATACCACGAGAAAAGAGATAATATGCTTCAAGCTTTCAGAAGTTATATGCCAAAAGGCGTAACCTGGACTGAACCGGAAGGTGGTTTGTTTTTATTTTTAACTCTTCCTGAAGGAATGGATGCAGAAAGCTTATTTCATAAAGCAATCAAAAACAATGTTGCATTTGTTCTTGGGAGTGTGTTTCACTGCGATGGTAGTGGTAAAAACACAATGCGTATAAACTTCTCATTTATGCCAATGGACAAAACTACTGAAGGAGTAAAACGTCTGGCAAAAGCAATAAAAGAAGAAATGGGAGTTGAATAATTTCAAAAAGAGATTGTGCAAAAAGTTAGAAGTTTTCATAGTTTTGAAAATTAGTAATTGCCCAATTCCTAAATGGAATTTTGATTTTCAGTTACTTACATTATCATAAACTGACTTTAGGGGTTGGTCAAAAGTAATTGAAAATATGCAATTTAGCTTTTTGTACAACCTTTTTTATTCTGAATAGTCTTATATCACTTATCACATTTCGTTATATTTGTAATTGAATTGCACATATGACGAAACTATCAATTATAATCGTTAACTATAATGTTAAGCATTTTTTAGAACAATGCTTAATTTCTGTTTTTAATGCTTGCGCAAACATTCAGTCTGAAATTTTTGTAGTTGATAATAATTCAGTTGATGGTTCATGTGCAATGGTAAAAGAACGATTTCCTAAAGTTAAACTCCTGGAGAATAAAAAAAATTATGGCTTTAGTTATGCTAATAATCAAGCTATTAAGCAAGCAAAAGGAGAATACATTTTATTACTTAATCCAGATACAGTTGTTGAAGAAGATAGTTTTGAAAAGTGCATCCAATTTATGGATATTAACTCAGATACAGGGGGACTTACTGTAAAAATGATAGATGGAAAAGGAAATTTCCTTCCTGAATCAAAAAGAGCTCTCCCCACACCTACGGTTTCATTTTATAAAATATTTGGATTTGCAAGTTTATTTCCTAAATCAAAAAAGTTTGCCAAATATTATTTAGGTCATTTAAACGAGAATGAAATAAATGAAATTGAAATACTTCCCGGAGCATTTATGTTCCTTCGAAAAAAAGTTTTAGATAAAACCGGCCTTTTGGACGAAGAATATTTTATGTATGGTGAGGATATTGATTTGTCTCATCGAATAACAAAAGCGGGTTATAAAAATTATTATTATCCGAACACAGCAATTATTCATTACAAAGGAGAAAGCACTAAAAAAGGAAGCCTTAATTATGTATATATATTTTATAAGGCTATGATGATTTTTGCTCAAAAACATTTTTCACATAAAAATGCTAAAGCCTTTTCATTTCTTATAAACCTTGCAATCTATTTTCGTGCATTTTTGGCTGTTTTATCAAGATTTACCAAAAATATCTTTCTCCCTACATTAGATTTTCTTTTCATTTACCTAACGTATATCTTTATTGAACGGATTTGGGAAAATTATAAGTTTGGAGATAATGGTCAATATCCTGAAGAATTCTTAAAATATGCAGTGCCTTCATATATTATTATTTGGTTAGTTAGTGTTTGGTTAAACGGTGGATACTCAAAGCAAATTAAATTCTTTAGTTTATTTAAAGGGATTGGTATTGGTACTATTGTAATTCTTGCTATTTATGCTTTACTGCCCGAAAGTTTAAGATTTTCAAGAGCCCTTATAATAGTAGGTTGCTTATTTACGCTCTTAATCACTTATATAAATCGCTTAATTGTTCATCAAATTAAATTCTTTCCCCAACGATTCAAACTTAACCGAAGATTAAAGATTATTATTATCGGATTAATTGATGAAATCAATCGCGTTGAAAGAATAATTACAAAAGCAGAAATAAAACCTCTTATAATTGGAAAAGTTTCACCGTTAGAAAAAACAAAAGAAAGCTACCATATAGGCAGCATAAAACAACTTGAAGAGATAGTAAAGATCCATAGAATTGATGAAGTTGTGTTTTGTGCAAAGGATGTTCCTTCCAATCAGATCATTTCAAATATGTTGCGTTTGGCATCATTTAATTTGGATTACAAAATTGCTCAGCCTGATACCTTATCTATTATAGGAAGCAACTCTATTGAAACCACCGGAGAACTTTATACTGTTGAAATTAACTCAATATCAAATAATGAAAACATTAGAAATAAAAGAATCTTTGATATAATTTCATCTGTTTTAATTCTCTTATTCAGCCCATTAATGTTGCTTTTATTTAAAATTCCCTATAAATTAATAAACAATTCTGTTCATGTTTTGTTAGGAAGTAAAACCTGGGTAGGGTATAAAACGGAAAGTGATGTTAATACTGAGAATTTACCTAAAATTAAAAAAGGAATTTTAACACCACTCGATTTAAGATCAGAGAAAGAAGAAAATGTTACTTTCATCCACAACTCAAATTTAGCCTATGCTAAAAATTACAAAGTTTGGAACGATCTCAATATCCTCTTAAAAGGTTTTAAACAAATAGGCCGTTAAGGCAAAAACTTATAGTGTTTAAAACAAAGAAAATAAATTACAATGGCTAAAATTGAAATACTTTTACCTGCAATGGGTGAAGGAATAATTGAAGCAACCATTACCAAATGGCTTGTAAAAGAAGGAGAAAAAGTTGAAGAAGATCAATCTTTGGTTGAAGTTGCAACTGATAAAGTTGATTCTGAAATTCCTTCTCCGGAAAATGGTGTTATAGAAAAGCTTTTATTTACTGAAGAAGATATTCCAAAAGTTGGTGATACCATAGCTATTCTAAATACAAATGGTTCAAGCGAAGAAGAAACTATTGAAGTTAAAAAGGTGGTTAAAGAAGAAAAGCAACCTACACCTGAAAATATTCCAGGTGATGAACTATTGTCTAATAAAGAAAACGTAACTTCAGATGTACTTGTCGTTTCAAAAACTCCCGAAGGTAAATTCTTATCTCCATTAGTTAGAAATATAGCTCAAAGAGAAAATGTTACATTAGAAGAGTTAGATAGAATTAATGGAAGTGGTAATACGGGGAGAATTACAAAAAATGATATTATTAATTACATCAAAACTCGAACAAATACAGGAATTAAACCTACATCTCAACAAGTTTCTGAAGTAAAACAGGCAACTACAGTTCAAGTGCAAAAACCAGAAATAAATAAAGAAGCTGTTTATTCGGGAGATTACGAAATTATTGAAATGGATCGTATGCGTAAATTGATTGCTGATCATATGGTTCAATCAAAACAAACTTCTCCGCATGTTACTTCTTTCATTGAAACTGATGTAACTAATATGGCTAATTGGAGAAATAAAAATAAAGAAAGAATCCTCGATAAAGAAGGTGTTAAACTTACTTTTACTCCAATATTTGTTGAAGCTGTAGTAAAAGCTTTAAAAGATTATCCAATGATTAATGTTTCTGTAGATGGAGATAAAATCATTAAAAAGAAGAATATAAACATTGGAATAGCAACCGCATTACCTACTGGTAACTTGATAGTTCCGGTAATCAAAAATGCCGATAGATTAAACTTATTGGGATTAGCAGCTGGTGTTAATGATCTTGCAACCCGAGCAAGAGATAATAAATTAAAACCTGATGAAATACAAGGTGGAACGTTTACCTTAACAAATTTTGGGACATTTGGTAATACTACCGGAACACCAATAATAAATCAACCGCAAGTAGCTATCCTAGGTGTCGGAGCAATTGAAAAAAAACCTGCGGTGATTGAAACGCCAACAGGTGATGCAATCGCAATTCGTCATAAAATGATATTATCTCTCGCATATGATCATAGAGTAGTTGACGGGGCTTTAGGAGGAATGTTTTTAAAACGAATTTCAGATTATTTAGAGGATTTTGATATAAAAAGGAACGTATAATAGCACATTTAAAACGCCAGTAACAAACTGGTGTTTTGTTTTTTAAATAGTTCAGGTTTTCTTAGAAATTTTATTACTTTTGTTAGTACGTGGATTAACTTTAACCGCCATGGATCGAATATTAATAGCACTTTTTATAGTTGTTACATTATTGCCATCAGCTCAGTCGCAAACAAAAAAAGACCTAAAAAGAGCCTTCATTAATGGTGAATTTGCACTTATTTATGAAGAATATAAGGAAGCTTTACCTTTTTTCCTGGAATTATATGATGCCGGAAGAAGAGATGCTAACATAAAACATCGAATTGGTCTTTGCTATTTAAATATTCCAAATCAAAAAGAAAATGCTATAAAATATCTTGAAGAAGCTACTGAAAACATTTCAACTGATTATAGCGTTGGGAATTATAACGAACGGGAAGCACCTATTGAAACTTATTTATACCTTGGAATGGCTTATAGGGTAAATAATCGGTTACAAGATGCAATTAATGCATTTAACAAGTATAAGGAATTAGTTGATCCAAATGATGAAGAGCAAAATAGAATTGTAAATGCCGAATTAACCGCTTGCAAGAATGCCCTTGAATTATCACGGATACCTACAAGTATTATTGAGTCAAATTTAGGACAAAACATAAATTCTAAATTTAATAATGTGAATCCATTAGTTTCTGGAGATGAAGAAACAATGGTTTTTGTTAGTGAACTTAGATTTTATGATGGTGTATTCTCATCAAAAAAACGTGATGGACGTTGGTTACCAGCACGAAATATCTCACTTGATTTTAAATCGGATAGTCCACTGGAGCCGGTTTATTTAACCAGAGATGGCAATACTTTATATTTAGTTAGAAATGATAATGATGACTTTAATATATATACAAGTCGATTTAACGATGGAATTTGGAGTGAACCAATTAAGTTAAACAATAATGTTAATACTAAAGCGTCAGAAACACATGCTTGTGTATCTGATGATGGACTTACTTTATATTTTGTTAGTAACAGAGAGGGAGGAATTGGAGGATCAGATATATACAAGTCAAGAAGAAACAAAGATGGTGAATGGGGACCTGCCGAAAATCTGGGCTCCACAATAAATACTCCATTTGATGAAATAACCCCATTCATTACGGAAAATGGTAATAAATTATATTTCTCCTCACAAGGTCATTTCAACATTGGAGGATTTGATATTTTCACTTCAAAAAAGCAAGGAAGTAGTTGGGGTAAACCTGAAAATATTGGATTACCTTTTAATACTACGGATGATGATGTGTTCTTTTTTCCACTTAAAAATGGTGAAATTGCCTATTTTTCTAAGTTCAAAGAAACTGGTTATGGTGATAACGATCTTTACCGAATCCAGATTTTCGAGCGAGAAGTTATCCCAGCTGATGAAAATGAAGCCGAACTATAAACAAATTTTGAAATAGATAATTAAACATTTCTTTTTAATCCTTTGTTAGAGATTTAATTAAGCTTAAATAATTTTAAGAAAGAAATAAGGCTATACGCGAAATTTTCATTATTTTTATCTAATTTCGTGTGTTTGAAAATAAGGTCTTTATGAAAAGGTTAACTATACTCGCGTTTTTAAGCGTTTTTTTTATTTCTCAAATTAATTCCCAAGAATACTATGAGCTCGAGGAAATGTTTCTCGATGCTGATTCATGGTTCTTTTTCGAAGATTACCAGGAGGCTCTACCTTTATTTTTAAGAGTTCTTGAAGCCGATTCTATGAATTATAATGTGATGTATAAAATTGGTTTTTGCTATTTGCATATTCCGGGGCAAAAGAATAAGTCAATTCCATATTTAGAAAACGCAATACAAAGAACCACTTTTAATTATAGAAACAATACGTATGCTGAAAGAGAAGCTCCAGTAGATGCCTTATTTTATTTAGGCAATGCCTATCTAGTTAGTAATCAAATAAATGAAGCAATAGATGCGTATTCAGGATTTCAAAATAAAATTACCCGCACTCAAAAAGTAGCTAATAAAGATATATACGATACAGATTATGTGCAACGTCAGTTTGATGCATGTAGAAATGCCATTCAGTTTCAATATGAGCCTGTAAGCTTTATTGCAAAAAATGTTGGAAATAAAATTAACACGCGTTTTAATGAATTTAATGCCGTAGTTTCTGGTGATGGATCTACCATGGCATTTACTGCAGCACTTCAATTTTATGATGCAATTTTTTATTCTAAAAAAGATGATGAAGGAAATTGGAGTTATCCGGTAAACATTATGGGACAGTTAGGAATTGATGATAACAGCGCTACAACAGGTTTATCATACGATGGAACTGAATTATATATTTATAAAGACGATGATTTCGACGGTAATATTTACGTTAGCTATTTTAAAGAGGGGTTTTGGACACCCGTTCGTAAGTTAGGTGAAAATATAAATACAAAATACTGGGAATCACACGCATCTTTATCTCCAGACAACCAAAAACTTTACTTTGCCAGCAATCGTGAAAATGGTTTCGGAGATCTTGATATTTATGTTTCTGAAAGAGAATCGGACACAACATGGAAGAAACCTAAGAATCTTGGAGAGATCATAAATACAAGGTGGAACGAAAACACACCGTTTTTAACCCCAGATGGTAAAAGACTTTTTTTCAGCTCCGAAGGACATGCTGGAATGGGAGGTTATGATATTTACTACTCCGAAATAGATGGAAATGGTGAATGGACAGAACCTGTTAACATAGGTTATCCAATAAACACAACAGATGACGATATTTTCTTTGTTCCTTATGAAAATGGTAATTTCGCTTATTGTTCGCAGTTTTCCACTCAAGGATATGGGGGACAGGATATCTATCATTATCAATTATTTAATATTCCTGAATACGAAAATATCTTTGTTGAAGGTATTCTTGCAATGGATAATGAAGAAAACAGGAAAAAGGAAGAATTCAGCATTAATATAATTGATAAAAACAAAGGAGATACTTTGGTTATTTTAAATCCTGAGGAAGAGGAAGAATTAATGTACCAGTATCAAACTCCTCTAGGTATTAATCATCTGGTTTACGAAAGCTCTTTAAACGAAAATGAAAATCAATTTTTCATATCATCTAAATATGATATAAGAGAGGTTTTCAGATCAAAAGTACCTGAGCCCGCAATAACCGCTCAAGCCGATACAACACCAGAAATAATTTTAGAAGATAATCTTTTTGAAACCGATAAAGAAAACGTAAAGATTAAACTTTCACTTCAAAAAGGAAACCGTTTAATTGTTAATACTTTCTATAAAGATCGGTTACTAAATACTGAAGAATTTGAAATTAAAAAAGAGGATTTCATATATGAATATAAGCCACTTATAGGTGAAAGCAAAATTAGGTTTAAGCTTATTGATAAAAATAATAATGTAAAATCAGAAGAAGTTACTGTTTCATATTTGCCTAAAGATACCGAGGCAAAACTTAATATTGAAGATAAGATCTTTAGTCTTGGTAACAATGGCGATAAAACGGTTAAAATAAAACTTTCTGTTGAAAAAGGATCCAAACTACTTGTTGAAACATTTGTTGACGAACAATTAATTAATACTGAAACATTTAATGTTAAAAAAGAAAGTTTTGTTTATGAATTTGAACCAAAATCTGATAAGTCAAAGCTTAACTTTAAACTAGTTGATAAAAACAATAACGTAAAAAACGAAGAAGTTATAGTTTCTCATACTCCAATAAGTAAAGATCTTGCTGAAGTTTTAACCGGTGCAACCAGTTTTAATACTAAAGATTTTACAAAACTTAGTTCTGCAAAAGAAATTAAATCTGCAAGCTCAACAGAAGATTTGATTTTGCAGATATATCAAAAAGCCGCAACTTTAGGATTATCAAAACAGCAAACGGAAGCATTAATTATTGCTTTGGTTATAAACTCAAATATTAATACTAATGAGTTTATAAATCAACTGCAAGGTATTGCTAATGGTGATATCCGTTTTGTACTAGATTCAATAAGAAATAACAACATTTCGTTTAAAAATAACTTGGCAGTTATACAACATCTGGAGTTTAAGTCAAATTCTAAAAATTATAATAACAGAGATATTGTAACTTTATTAGAGGATTACCTAAAACAATCAGATAAACCTACTCCAGACTTAATTACAAATCTGAATAAAGTTTTATCTGTTGACATTTCCAGTTTATTGGAAAACATGGATGCGTCGGTTATTGATATTGTCTCATTCGATGATTTTAAAAATCACCTTGAAAAGTCAAATATATATTCTGAAGAAGAGTTAAAGCAACTATACGCTTTAATGGAAGGAATGCTATTAGCATCAAAAGCTTCTAATGAAACCAAAACTATAATTGAAACTACTATTGCCCTTGAGGATAGCAAAAATATTAAGAATTTCTGGCTTATTATTTTCGCTGCATTAAGTGGATTAATTCTTGGTTTAATAATTATTTATTTTAATCGTAATAAGAATAACAGAAGTAGAAAAACTAAACCATAAATAAGTATTAAAATTGGTATTTTTTGATTAATGTATGTATCTTGAAACTTAGTTTTTAAGATCAGAATCACCATAACATTGTTTATATGAAGCAGGTATTTATACTAACTATTATTGGCCTGGTAATTGTTTTCAATTTATCTTCACAAGAGAAAGTTGATCTGAAGGATACTTTTCAAGAAGCCGAATTTTTTATTTTATATGAAGATTATGCCGAAGCTTTAGCTCTATATAATAAACTTGTTAGAAATGGATACACAAATTCTTATATTGATCATCGTATTGGCGAATGTTATCTTCATATTCCGGGACAAAAACATAAAGCAATCCCATATTTGGAAAGAGCAGTAGAAAACATTTCTGATAACATTAGAGAAGGCTCATTTAACGAAACAAAAGCACCAACAAGAACGCTCTTTTATTTAGGAGGTGCTTATCAGATAACTAATCAACTGGATAAAGCTATAGAAATGTACGAGAAATTCAAAGGATCCTTGGACGTACAAGATATCTACAACATTGATTACGTTGAACAGCAAATTCAATCATGCATAAATGCAAAAGAGTTAATGGATAAACCTCTAACTATTAATAAATTTAATATGGGCGACGTAATAAATAATGGTTTTTCTAATATCACACCTGTTATTTCTCCTGATGAAAAATCTATTGTTTTTATTACAAAACTCCAATTTTACGACGCAATTTTCTATGCTGAAAAAGAAGGAGAAAACTGGAGTACTCCCATTAATATAACTCCTAATCTAAAATCAGACGGGAACATATACCCCTGTTATTTATCAGGTGAAACCAAGACTTTACTGTTGTTTAAATATGAGGGATTTAGTGGTGATATTTATCAAAGCAAGTTTGAAAATGGAAGATGGCAGGTACCTAAGAAACTAAATAAAAATGTTAATTCAAGATTTCTCGAGTCTCATGCAGCATTATCGTCTGATGGCAAAACTATATATTTTGTTAGTGATAGAAAAGGAGGTTTTGGCGGACTAGATATTTATAAATCCGTTTACAATGAAGCAAAAAATACATGGGGAGAAGCTGTTAACTTAGGCTCTACAATTAACACGTCATTAGACGAGGAAACTCCACAGATTTCTGAAAATGGTAAAATATTGTTCTTTAGTTCTCAAGGGCATCATAATATGGGAGGTTTTGATATTTTTCAGGCGCATAAAATTGGAGAAAATGAATGGACTGACCCAATTAATATGGGCTATCCGATTAACACTACAGATGATGACCTGTTTTATTATCCGCTTCAGAATGGTTCTATTGCATACATGTCTCTTTTTGAGGAAGATAACTATGGTCAAAAAGATATTTACAGATTAGACTTTTCAATCCCGGAAGAACCCTCATTGGTAAATGTTAAAGGAAAAGTAACACTCCAGGATAATCAAACTGATTTTAATAAAAGCGATTTCCGTATTGAAGTTTTAGATTCTTCCAAAGTAGAAGTTATAGAAAGACTTTATATAGAGGAAAACACAGGTAATTTTTCTACTGAATTGTTGCCGGGTTCTTACAGATTTATATTTAAAAGTAAGGAATATAAACAAGAAGTAAAAACGGTTATAATTCCAAAAGAATATAGCAGAGAAGAACTTGTTGTAAATGTTGAGTTAATTCCTTTAGCAGTAACTACTGGAGAATACTTAACAATTAAAAGTATTTATTTTGGATTTGATGAATATACACTCAACAGAGACTCTAAAGTTGAATTGGAAAGACTTTATAATTTAATGACAAAATACCCTTCTTTACATATTGAAGTTATTGGTCATACGGATTCAAAAGGTGCACAGGAATATAATAAGAAGCTATCTATAAAAAGGGCAAAATCTGTAATTGATTATTTAACTACAAAAGGTATTAATAAATCAAGGTTTGTTGCTAAAGGAGTTGGTATGGATCAACCTATGGCAATTAATATTAACCCTGATGGATCGGATAGTCCTGAAGGTAGAAAGTTCAACAGAAGAGTTGAAATGAAAATCTTAAAATCAGATGATAAACTTGTTATTAAAGAAGAGAGTACTATACCAAGTCATTTAATAAACAGAAATCTTAGTTATTGCATATTAATTACTAAAACTAAAAATGAATTACCAAACAATTACTTCGATAAATATGAAGAGTTAAAAGATCAAGAAATTAAAAAGTTTCATCATGTAGACTTTATATATGTATTGGGCGATTGTAAAGAAAAATCAGAACTAATTAAAACTTTCAATACATTACTCGATTTAGGGTTTAAGGATGCTAAAATCATTTCTAATTATGATCTGAGGAATATGCTCCCCTATTCAGAACCAAGATTTACAATACAATTATTTGCCGGTGGTAGTTATGAAATAATTAATTCAGAAACAAAATCATATGAAGAAAAAGGAATTAAAGTATATGTAGAGAAGAAACAAATAAAAGGTAAAACTTACTATAGAATAAGAACCGGAAAATTTGATAGTTACGCTGAAGCAAAGAAAGAACTTGTTCGAATTAAAAAACTTTTCCCGGAAATATCCGATTTATGGATTGATAATATTAATGATTTTTAATAAATTCGTTTACGATAAAAAAGCATTCTCAAATACTAGAAGGTAATTTAACCCGACTACGCGCTATTGAGCCTAACGATGTAGATTTGGTTTACAGTTGGGAAAATGATAGTACGATTTGGCAATTAAGTAATACATTCACACCTTTTTCAAGGTATGTAATTAAACAATTTATAGATAACTCGCATCAGGATATTTTTCAGTTAAAGCAACTTCGTTTAATGATTGATAAAACTGATAATAAGCAAGTCCAAACAATAGGCACCATTGATTTATTCGATTTCGATCCAATTCACAAACGAGCTGGTGTTGGAATTTTAATTGCACAAGAAAAAGATCGCAAAAAAGGTTACGCTTCAGATGCCTTGGAGATATTGATTAGATATAGTTTTCATACTCTTCAACTTCATCAGTTATACTGTAATATCACTGAAGATAATTCAGATTCTCTTGCCTTATTTCAAAGCAAAGGCTTTCAACTTATTGGCACAAAGCGTGACTGGCTAATTTTTCCAAAAGGTAAAAAAGATGAGTTTATGTTTCAGTTGATTAATAAAGAAAATTAATAACCTAAAGAAATTCTATAAAATCATTTAGCTATTATTTGATCAAAACCGGGTATTTCTTTAAAAAAAATGTAATTTCTTTCTTTTGAATTTATTTTACAGCAATAATGACCCATTCCATTAGAAATTATCAAATACTTAACCTGAAGTTCTAAATTATATCTTGCAATTTGATCAAAAACATTTTGATCAATACTAACTTCCGGAGCTTTAAACTCCATCATTAAAACCGGCCTTCCGATCCTATCATAAACTACAGCATCACTCCTTTTAGATAAATTATTTAGTTTAAATTCTTTTTCAACAAAGATGAGTGATACAGGATATTTTTTTTCTTCAACCAAATATCTTAGAAAATTTTGCCGAACCCATTCCTCAGGTGTTAATATCACAAATTTCTTTCTAATAAAATCAAAAATATATTTTCTTTGTTCTATTAATTTTATATTGAATGAATAAGTTGGTAAATTTAACCTCTTCATAGAAACTAGCTTATTTATTGAGCTTATAAAAATAAGAAAGATAAGAATTAAAATACTACCCTATGAAAACAAAAGATGAAATAGTTCAAAATTGGTTACCAAGGTATACCGGATGCAGTTTAGAACAATTCGGGGACTATATTCTTTTAACCAATTTTTCTCATTATCTGGAATTATTTGCCGAATGGAACAATACCGAGATTATTGATGCAGGTGCAAATATGCCATGTGCCACTGCAGAAGGAATTACTATGATTAATTTTGGTATGGGTAGTGCAAATGCAGCAACCATTATTGATTTGTTAAGTGCTATAAAACCTAAAGCTGCTCTATTTCTTGGAAAATGCGGTGGATTAAAAAAGAAAAACCAATTAGGTGATTTTATTTTACCAATAGCTGCAATCAGAAGTGAAGGAACAAGCGATGATTATCTCCCACCAGAGATTCCTGCACTACCAGCATTTAAATTACAAATGGCAGTGGCAACGGCAATAAGCAAAAAGAACAGGCATTATTACACCGGAACAGTTTATACAACAAACAAGCGAGTATGGGAATACGACGAGCGATTTAAAAAGTACCTCGAAAAAACCCGGTCCATGGCCATAGATATGGAAACAGCAACTATTTTCACAGTTGGTTTTGCTAATGAAATACCATGTGGCGCTTTACTTCTGGTTACAGACCAACCTATGATATCAACGGGAGTTAAAACTTCCAGAAGTGATAAATTGGTTACCGAAAATTTTGTTAACGATCATGTGATGATTGGAATAAAAGCACTAAAAGAAATAAAAGAAAACAAAGAATCGGTTAAACATTTACATTTTTAATTGAGTTTAGATATGAATTTTGAGCAGATAATTTCTGATTTAAAAAATAAAATTTATAAACCTATTTATTTCCTCTCAGGTGAAGAAACGCACTTCATCGATCTAATTACAAAATACATACATGACAATGTATTAACAGATGCGGAAAAATCTTTTAACCAAACTATTTTGTATGGAAAGGAAACTGATATAAGTACCGTAATTAATACCGCGAAGAGATTTCCAATGATGGCAAATCATCAAGTTGTGATTGTAAAGGAAGCTCAAAACATCAAGAAAATTGAAGATCTGATTCACTATGCAGAAAACCCACTTCAATCGACTATATTAGTAATCAATTATAAATACAAGACTTTAGATAAAAGAAAAAAACTTTATAAGACAATTAATGAAAAAGGCGTTTTGTTTGAGTCAAAGAAACTATACGAAAATGAAGTCCCTTCTTGGATTAACGCTTATCTAAAAAATAAGAACAGAACAATTGATCCTAGTGCTGGAATGCTATTAACTGAATACCTTGGAAATAATTTAAGTAAGATTGCAAACGAATTGGAAAAATTAATTATTACACTTCCTGAAGGTGAAATCAATATAACGACAATGCATATCGAAAGAAATATTGGAATTAGTAAAGATTACAACAATTTCGAATTGCATAAAGCATTAACTCAAAAGAATGTACTAAAAGCAAACAGAATAGTAAATTACTTTGGTGCAAATCCAAAAGATAATCCATTTACGCTCACAATTTCAACTTTATATCATTTTTATAGCAAAGTATTAATATATCATTTTATTAAAGACAAACGAGATCGAAGAAATGTAGCTGCTACTTTAAAGGTTAATCCTTTTTTTGTTGGCGATTATGAAAAAGCAGCCAAAAATTATAATCCTAAAAAGACCGTTGAAGTTATTAGTTTGTTAAGAGAATATGACCTTAAATCTAAGGGGTATAAAAATGTAAGCACATCACATGGTGAGCTGTTAAAAGAACTCGTTTATAAAATTCTTCATTAAACATGACAATTCTTATTATAATTATTACGTCTGCCATTTCCATATTGGCATTTAATAACCGGGAAATATTTGATAAACTGCAACTTAATACGTATTCGGTTTATCATAAAAAACAATGGTACAGATTGATATCACACGGATTCTTGCATGCAGATTGGGCTCATTTATTCGTAAATATGTTTGTACTATTTTTCTTTGGAAGGTCAGTTGAAAATGAGTTTGAAAAATTAGCAATAAACGGTACAATAAAATCTCCGGTATTTTCATTTGTCCTTCTATATTTTGCAAGTATGGTTTTTGCAACTGTTACATCAATTGCAAAACACAAAGATAATGTTTGGTACAATTCGGTTGGTGCATCAGGAGCCGTATCAGCGATTCTTTTTACCCATATTTTCTTTCAACCATTGGCAAAGTTATATTTTTATGCAGTTATACCTATCCCAGGTATTGTATTTGGAGTTTTATACTTAGGATATTCTCACTATATGGGTCGAAGAGGCAATGATAATATTAATCATGACGCACACTTTATAGGTGCTGTTTTTGGTTTCTTATTCCCTCTTTTATTAGACCCAAAACTTATTAATACCTTTTTAGGACAATTATTTAATTTTTAAAATGAATAAAGCAGTTTTTTTCGATAGAGATGGAGTAATTAACTATGATCCTGGCGATTATACTTACCAATTAGAAGAGTTCAAAATAAATGAGGGTATTATATCATCATTAAAAAAACTTTCATCAGCAGGTTATCTATTGTTTATTATCACCAATCAAGGAGGTATTTCTAAGGAAATCTACACTCATAACCATGTAAACGCAATCCATAAATATTTAATTGAGGAGTTAACCAAAGAAAATGTAAAGTTTTCTGAAATCTATTATTGCCCTCATCATAATGTTAATGAAAATTGTTTATGCCGGAAACCGAATTCACTTTTAATAGAAAAAGCCATAGCCAGGTTTGTTGTTGACAAAAAAAAATCATTTATGATCGGTGACAAAGCTCGTGATATTGAAGCTGCTGAGAATGCGGGTATAAAAGGAATAAAAGTTAAGGTAAATGAAAATATCGAAAAATATGTGGATGATATTTTAAATTCCAACTATCAAAATACAATTTCCAATTAATCTCCAATAACCAAAGTTAAAAATTGTTTATAATTTAATTAAATAAAAGATTTCAAGAAATTGAATATTGATTATTATTTGTAATTTGAAATTTAAAATGCCAATTAATACTTTCATACTATATAATAGTGATTATCGCATTCGTGATGAGTTTGGTCTAAGTTTTAAAAACCGAGCCTTTTGCTATGGTGATGCATTGTTTGAAACCATGCATGCTAATGGAACTGAAATTCAATTTTTCGAAGATCATTTAGCACGTCTAAAATACGGGATGAAAATTCTAGGCATGAAAATTCCAACGGTTATTGAAACAGGTTATATAAAAAAAGAAATCATTAAACTTCTTCATAAAAACAAACTTTATCAAGGTGTAAGAATTCGTTTAAATGTTTTTAGAAATGAGGGAGGAAAGTACACTCCTGAAAATGACAGCATCTCATATCTTGCAGAAACGGAGTACATTGACAATGATCATTATGAACTAAACCAAAAAGGTCTAATTATTGATTTGTACAATGAAATAAAAAAGCCTGTTAATTCCTTCGCTAATTTAAAAACATCCAATGCGTTGCTTTACATAATGGCAGGTAAATTTGCGAAAAAACATATCTTAGGAGACTGTATTTTAATTAATGAATATGATCACCTGGTTGAAGGAATAAGTTCAAACTTATTTATATTAAAGGGAGATAAAATTTCCACATCTCCACTAAAAGACGGACCTGTTGCAGGAATTATGAGAAAACAAATTCTTAAAATTGCAGATAAACATGGTTTGAAAATAAACTTTGAAACTTCTTTAAAAGAAGAAGATTTATTAAATGCTGACGAAGTTTTTTTGACAAACGCTATTACAGGAATAAGATGGGTGCTAGCATATAAAGACCGAAGGTATTTTAATAATATAGCTCGTCAATTTATTGACAAGCTAAATTTGATGGCTTTCGAAAATCAATAATTAATTCATTGCAGGATTCTCTGGAAAATTTGCCCACACCTTGTATTTTTTACCTAACTCATCCAAAGTTTTTTTCCAGATATCTTTATCAGCAGACATTATTTTTTCCGATTCAACTCGAGTAACTAACCAGGCATTTTCTTCAATTTCGCCTTCTAACTGGTCTGGACTCCAACCTGAATATCCTAAAAAGAACCTTACCTGGGCAGGTTCAACAATTCCTTCACCGATCAATTCTTTTAAACTATCAAAATCTCCTCCCCAATAAATATTATCCATTACATGAACTGAATTGGGAACTAATTCACCCAACGTATGTAAAAAATGGATGGTATCTTTTGCCACAGGACCACCAATATAAACTTGAGCATTAAAATCTGGAAAATCAGCAAGCACTTCGTTTAATGGTAAGTCAACAGGTTTATTTAAAACAAAACCTACAGCTCCTTTATCCGAATGTTCAGTTAAAAGAACTACAGAGCGTTTAAAATATGTGTCGGATAATAGAGGTTCTGATATTAGTATCCGACCTTGTTTAGGAGCTAGATTTTCATGTTCAATATTCAGAAAATCAAAATCGAGATACATTCCCATGATTCAAATATTATAGTTCCAAAATAAGACTTTTTATACTAAAATCAAAATACTTTGTAATTATTAACCTAAGATTAATATACTTATAATTACGCTTTTTACCATTTTCCGATTATAGCTACTCAGGTAATTCCTCTAAAGTTTAAACCTAAGCGGAGGTAATGGGTCAAAAAGCTTAATAATAAGTTTTTTTTCTCTATTTTAGAGATGTTTTTTTATACAAAATAGTTGCTAATGAACTCCTTAATTAAAAAAAATATACTTGGTATACTAACATTATGCTTTTCTGTAATCCCCGCCATTGCTGATAATTTCATTGATGAACCTCAATTAGGCCAAGATGATGTTTCTGTAGAAATGACAAATATTATTGTTAAAGGGATCGAAACTAATATTAAACTGAATTTTAAAGATCCCGAATTCAGAAAGAAATTTGAAGGATATCCGGTTACAATTAAAATAAATGATAAACCGGTAGTAGCAAGAGTTATAAAAGGAACTGCAATTTTTCCGCATAAATTTGAACAGAAAGAGAAACTTGTAATTAAGGTCTCTGATTATACATTTACTAAAAAGGTTGATCCTATACCTTTATGGTTTTCAATAATTCCTCCCCTAATCGCAATTCTTTTTGCTTTAATTTTTAAGGAGGTATTTACCGCACTATTTATAGGTATTTTAGTCGGAACGGCAACTATGTTTTGGTATCAGGACACTGCTCTTGTTCCAGCCATTTTTAAAGGAATTTTTGCCATAGCTGATACTTACATAATGGAAGCTTTAACGGAAAGTGGGCATATGGCCATTATTGTCTTTTCAATGCTTATTGGAGCTATGGTAAACATCATTACCCGAAATGGTGGAATGAAAGGAATTGTAAATATTCTTTCAAAGTATGCTAATAGCCCAAGATCAGGGCAATTTGTTACCTGGTTATTAGGACTAGCCATATTTTTTGATGATTATGCAAATACCCTTGTTGTTGGTAATACAATGCGCCCCGTTACAGATAGGTTAAAAATCTCAAGAGAAAAGCTAGCTTACATTGTTGATTCTACCGCGGCACCCATTGCATCTATTGCTTTTGTAACAACCTGGATTGGAGCTGAATTAAGTTATATACAAGACGGAATTAACACAATTGGATTAAATGAAAGTGCCTATGGAATTTTCATTAGTTCTCTGAGTTATGCTTTCTATCCTATTTTCGCATTAATCTTTATTTTAATCTTAATTCGAAAACAAGTTGATTTTGGACCAATGTACCATGCTGAAAAGAAAGCCAGAGAATCAAATTTGGATCTTGTTAATGACGAAAGCACAACTTTTTCGAATAAACTAAACGAACTAGAAGTGCCGGATCATATAAAACCCAGATGGTACAATGCAGCTATTCCAGTTCTTATTGTAATATTTGGAACATTTTCCGGATTAATATATACAGGTTGGGATCAATCGGTTTGGCAAGATTCAGGGGTAACATTTTCGAATAAGATTTCAACCATAATAGGAAATAGCGATTCATACAAAGCATTATTATGGTCATCAATTTCCGGAGTTTTAGTCGCAATTTTATTGACTTTATTTCAAAAAATACTTGATCTTAAAACAACAATTGATAGCTTAATAAATGGATTCAGAACCATGCTTACTGCAATAGTTATACTTGTCCTAGCATGGTCAATAGCTCTAGTAACTAAACACTTACACACAGCAGATTTTATTTCACAAAGCTTAGTTACCGTTAATATTGCACCACAGTATATCCCGGCACTAACATTTATTTTTGGAGCTTTGGTAGCTTTCTCAACCGGATCAAGTTGGGGAACCATGGCTATTTTGTATCCTTTAATTTTACCAGCATCCTGGTTAATTGCACAAAATGCAGGGCTTGATTATGATGGTTCACTCGCTATATTTCATAATGTTGTTTCTGCTGTATTAGCGGGTTCGGTATTAGGCGATCATTGTTCTCCAATTTCAGACACAACCATTTTAAGTTCATTGGCCAGTTCATGTAATCATATAGAGCATGTCCGTACACAGCTGCCATATGCACTTACTGTTGGTGGAGTATCTATCGCAATTGGAACAATTCCCTCGGCGTTTGGAGTTTCATCATGGATATTAATTCCTGTAGGATTATTAATTTTATTCCTGATAGTAAAATTTGTGGCAAAACCGTATTAGATTAATTTACAGATTTAAGATAAGAATAAGTTTCATTATAAACTTGATCAAAATACTGATCAAGTTTTTTATTTAATCCAATGGCACCTTCGGCAACTTGTTTAGCCCAATCCAAGTACGCTAATTTTCTTTTTTGCTCCCAATTTTCGGGAGGATCTTTACGGATATCTTCAATATTACTTATTTTGTCCGCAATCTTTAACTTTTTAGCTCTTTCTGAAAGATCCGGAGTATGGATTACCTGTAATCTTTTACGTTCTTCAACAGGCAATGATTTATTGTCTGAAACTTCAAGTACAGTAAATAAAACTTCCTCTCCAAACTTACTTAGAATAACATTAGAAAGTGCCTTTATTTCTTCTTGACTTTTTGTCGTATCTTCAATAACATCATGTAATATTGCTGCAATTAGTAATTCCATTTCATTTTCACCAACATCTGTTAATATCTTAGCAACCCGAATAGGATGATTAATATAAGGAATCTTACTTATACCTTTCCTGGTTTGATTTCGATGTCGATCAGCAGCAAAAGATATTGCTTCCAATATTTTATTTAAATCTTTCATTAAATTAACAGTGGGAAATAAAAATATAAAAATAACAAAGTTGCCCATTAAAATAACAGGCAACTTTCAAATATGTTCTACTTAAGCCCATTTAACCAAGCAGAAATCCTGACGGTGGGGCAAATTTGGATTCTTTGCATAAATTCGAATTCCCGCATCAAAAACTCCCGGTTCGGTTGGGATTATATCTAACTCATAAGTAACTAAATGGTCTTCATTCTTTACTATTTTGAACTCTTGAGTATGCCTAATGGATACTTTGTTACTATCTACGGGTTCTGCCACAACTAGTTCAACTCCAATATCATCAGCAGACAATCCATTTAGTTTAACTTCAACTGAAGCAGTATATTTTTTACCAATTACAATTGGTTCTTTGGAAATATCAAACTGTTTAAGGTTAATAATTTCTAAATTCTCCCAATTGCGTGATACAGCTTTTTTCCAGGATGCTAACTCTTTTGCTAATCGAAAATCTCCTTCTTTTACCTTATTAATCCTATCATAAAGCTTATTATAAAACTTGTTTTCATAATCATGCAACATTCTGGTAGTCGTGAAGTTTGGTGCAACCTGGGCAATTGAATTCTTAATATATTCAATCCATTGTTCAGGAATATTATCCTTATTTAAACCATAATAAGCAGGAACAATTTCATTCTCTAACAAGGTATACATTGTTTCAACATCTAACTCATCCTGGTATTCGCTATTTGAATAGGTTTGCTCTTCGGGAAGTGCCCATCCCGCGTTTTTACGATATCCTTCAACCCACCACCCATCTAATACACTAAAATGAAGAACACCATTCATTACAGCTTTCATTCCACTTGTGCCAGAAGCTTCCATTGGACGCGTTGGGTTGTTTAACCAAATATCAACACCTTGTAACATATGCGAAGCAAGTTCTATATCATAATTTTCTAAGAAGATGACTTTACCCATGAACTCAGGACGCTTAGAAACCTCAACTATCTTTTTAATCAAATCCTGTCCTGCCCCATCATTTGGATGAGCTTTTCCAGCAAAAATAAATTGAACTGGTCTATCTGGATTATTTATTATTTTACTTAAACGATCGATGTTTTTGAAAAGCAAATATGCTCGTTTATATGTTGCAAACCGACGCGCAAATCCAATTGTTAATATATCATCTCTTAAATTTTCTTGTATCTCAATAATTTGTTTAGGGTTATCGTATTTCATTGTGTCAGGCTCAGATAATCTCTTTTTAATATAATCAATCAGATTTCTTTTTTGAGATTTTCTTATTTCCCATATTTTTCTTGATGCAACACCGTAAACCTTTTCCCAGCATTTGTGATTTTCTTTATCGTCCATGCTGCCTAATTCTTGAGCACACAAGTTTTTCCACTCTGCAGATGACCATGTTGGAAAATGCACACCATTTGTAACATAATCTAAGTGCAATTCATTGGGAAAGTAACCTGGCCACAAATCAACGAAAATATCCTTACTAACATCTCCATGCAACTTACTAACTCCATTCACTTCTTGTGAAAGGTTTGCCGCTAAGAAACTCATTGAGAACTTTTCTCCCGGATCATTTTTATAAATCTTACCTAAATTCATTAATTGCTCCCAACTTATTTTTAACCTGTCAGGGTAATGTGCAATATAAGTTCTTAAAAGATTTTCGGGAAAAGCATCATGTCCTGCCGGTACAGGAGTATGTGTTGTAAACAGAGTAGAAGAACGGACTACCTCCATTGCTTCAGCAAATGACAACTTTTCATTTTGAATGAGATTATTAATTCGTTCAACATTTATAAAAGCTGCGTGCCCTTCATTACAATGGAATACATCAGGAATAATTCCTAAAACATTTAAAGCTCTTATTCCTCCAACACCTAATAATAATTCTTGCTTTAATCTGTTTTCTAAATCTCCTCCATACAAATAATGTGTAATGGTACGGTCTTCCGGTAAATTGTCTTCGAAATCCGTGTCCAATAAATAAAGTTTGCTCCTTCCCACTTCAATCTTCCAAATCCTGACATAAACGTTTCTACCGGGGAAAACAATAACAACTGTTTTCCAATTTCCATCCTCATCACGTACGGGAGTTGCAGGTATTTTTGAGAAATCCTGAGGCTCATAGATCGGAATTTGCTGCCCTGTAGCAGAAACCTGCTGCTTAAAATAACCATAGCGGTATAACAGACCAATTCCAATAATATTTCTGTTCTCATCACTTGCCTCTTTAATATAATCTCCAGCCAGTATACCAAGGCCTCCTGAATATATTTTTAAAGATGAATGAATTCCATATTCCATTGAAAAGTAAGCTACTTTCGCACCTTTTGCTTTCTTCTTTTCTAACAAATACTTTTCAAACTTTTGGTGAATTTTATCAAGCTTTTCCAAAAATTGTTGGTCATTTTCAAGTTCCTGATACCTGTTTAGTGTGATCTTTTCAAGAAATAGAAAAGCATTATGTCCTGTTTCTTTCCATAAACCAGGATCAATATTTTCAAACAAATCCAAAGCATCCTGATTCCAACTCCACCAATAATTCCTGGATACTTGGTCAAGAGCTTTTAGTTTTTTTGGAATATTTTTTTGCACCATTAATCGAACCCAATTCGGATTACTCATTGAAGGAAGCGATTCAGTAAAAGGGATTGGTTCAACCCTATCATGGTCAAGCAACACATCAACCCTTCCTTCAACCTTACTTAGAGCTAAATCATATGCTTTATAATAATGCTCGATAAGATTTTTCCATAAAGCAATATTTGAAACATCAGCAGCATTTTCTTTATAGGATTCTTTCTGCTCTTCATTTAACCCAACGTAATTTGATATGTATCTTGAAATACCCTCAATAACCCGAAGATCATTTGTATCGTTCCGGTCAATTACCTTGATTCCCGGATGGTCTTGATTATAATATTGATTTACCCATAATCCAAAACCTGCAAGAGTTGTTGTAATTGTTGGAACCTTAAATGCCAAACTTTCCAATGGAGTGTACCCCCACGGCTCGTAATAGGATGGAAATATAGAAATATCCAAACCTATTAGCATTTGATAATAGGTTTTATTGATTAATCCATCATTTCCATCAAGGTAACATGGAATAAAAAATAATTTTACCTTGTCCTCTTCTGCATTATTTAAACCTAACTCTTTTGCTTTATTAAGAATAGGATCCGTTTCAGGATCAAGTAAATAATGAGTAATATGTTTGTTTTCAATTATTCCGATACTATCACCATCTTTATCCATCAAGTTTTGAAACACGTCTTTTCTGGGCCCATGATGACCAGCTGGTACCATAATAAATGCCAGGATATTTTTTTCTAAACTCTTATCCCGATTTAACTTTCCTAAGGATTCCAATAATACATCAATGCCCTTGTTCTTATATTCATACCTGCCGCCAGTACCAACAATTATGCTATCTTCAGGCACTTTTGTATTTAACAATGCTTCTGAAATTTCTAATAATTTTACTCTTGCCTCAACTTTTTGAAGATTGAATTCTTCTTCATTTGGAACAAAACTATTTTCAAATCCATTGGGTGTAACAACATCTACATTCTTAGAAAGGAAAACTTTGCATTCCTTATTTGTAATATCACTTACCGTAGTAAAACAATCCGCATTAGCGGCTGATAATTTTTCAAGTGATTGTTTAGAGACTACCCCAAATTCTCTTGATTTAATTTCAGGGTTGTATTTCTCCATATCATCGTATAAAGGGAAACCATTTCCGGCAATAGACCTTCCTAAAACTGTAGCATGAGTGGTAAAAACCGTCGCTAATTGTGGGGCATTTGATTTTAAATACAGTAGTCCACTTCCCGTCATCCATTCATGAAAATGCGCAACAACCTTATGGCTTCGGCTTAAAAAATACTTTGCATAACTTTCAATAACTTTACCTGCCGCATAACCAAACAAAACCGGTTCAATATAATCCCATTGCCCCGATAAAGAATCTAACTTAAATTGCTCCCAAAAAATCTTAAAGATATAATCTTTTTGAGGCATAAAAGTTGAAAAATCTACTAAGATAGCTATAGGTTCACCTTCAATCTTCCATCGCCCAATTTTAATCCTTAGGCCTTCCATAGCGGACATTTGCCGCCATGATTTTAACATATCCTTATCTTCGATAAACTCAGGGTGTTCTTCGGTATGCCTTAGAATATCCGGCCCTATAAATATATGGTTCTGCTTTAACTGATTTTTTAATGTTAAAGCTTTAGTTGCTATTACCGTGTGTATACCTCCTACTTTATTGCACACTTCCCAACTTACCTCGAATAAGTTATCCGGGAGATTATATTGACTTTGCATACGTTCTATTGTTTTAGTGTTTTACTTGTTGTTGTTTATTTTTTGTTTTTGCCTTTTGCTGCAGATTTGGCTACAACCTTGCCTTTAGTTCCCTTTTTAAAGCTTTTCGCCTTCACCGCGTTTTCATCAGCTTTATCAACTAACCCTTTTAATTCACTTAATTTTTGTTCATATTCACTTATCAATTTCTTGATCTCTTCGGGAGGATATGTCGACAATAAGTCTTTATTTTTATTATCCATCACTTCTTTTTCCAGACGCACTGTAAAATCACTTAAAACATTCATAAAGTTTATAAATGCCTCATAAGGCGAATCGTATGGATTAAAATATTTATGAACATCACCATCTGAAAACCATTTTGTGCACATATAGTAAAAATGGTCACTTGTTTGAAGATATTTCCAATCACGGTTCAGTTCCTCATTTGAAATTATCTTTACTTTATCGATTAAATCGTATAATTTGTCAAATGCTTCATCTTGAAGGTCATTACCCAACCAGGCTGTTAAATCGCGTTCTTCATCTGCCCATGATATTGGATGAGGCACGTGCATCGGTGCTATGGGTTGATGTTTCTCTGCAGCTTCCGATGGAGTAAGAAATTCAAAATTTGTTTCCGAAAAAACCTTGTGCGGAAGATGTTTTAAGAAATCAAATATTCCTGTTTCTGCCCATTGGTGCTCACCAAAGGTTTCATAATCCATAAACAAATTTATAATCTCTTCCTTTTCGTCGATAGCATTTAACCAGCTTACATATTTTTCGGTAGTTAAAGGCCATTCTTCCCAGGCTCTGTTCGAAAATCGAAATGCAATATCATCACTAAGCGTGAAATTCTTTAGCAATAGCTTTAATCTGGGGTTTACAGCATTGGTATATACGTAATTTGGGCTTTTCCATCCCAAAATATGCTTTGCACCCTCACTTAACATGGCTTTATAACCCATATCTGAAACTAATGCACCAATAGCATCGGAATAAATTAACTCCGTATTTCTAAAAACTTTTGGAGTTTGGTTAAAATGCTCTTCTATTTTATTTTTATGTTGCTCTACTTGCTTTTTAAATTCCGTCTCATTTTTTAAAGCAGATAGTGAATGTGAATAGGTTTCCGATATAAATTCAACACAGCCAGTCTCTGCAAGCCTTTTAAAACTTTCTAAAACATCGGGTGCATATTGTTCAAATTGATCTATAGCTGTACCAGAAATTGAGTAGCTTATTTTAAACTCACTACCATATTCGTTTATCAAATCTAAGAAAAGTTGGTTAGTTGGTAAATAACATTTTTCCGCAACTTTTCTCATTATCGAACGATTTGCAAAATCATCAAAATAATTATGATTTTCTCCTATATCAAAAAAACGATATCTTCTTAATCTATAAGGTTGGTGTACCTGAAAGTAAAAACAAATTGTTTTCATATATTTTTTTTATATCAATTTATAAAGCTGTTTGGTATATTTCATTAATCTTTCTTGCTGCATTTTCCCATTTTAGGTTTAGAACTTCTTCTTGCCCCATTCTTCGGAACATAGTTGGTAAGCCATCATAATTCAGCAATCCGTACATTGCATCAGCCATAGCATCGATGTCCCAAAAGTCAATTTTTATTGCATGATTTAAAACTTCTGATACCCCTGATTGCTTAGATATAATAACAGGCACATTGGCCCGCATAGCTTCCAAAGGTGAAATTCCAAAAGGTTCCGACACTGAAGGCATTACATAAACATCGCTTTGTAAAAACATTTTATTTACATCGTTACCTTTTAAGAAACCTGTAAAATGGAACTTATCAGAGATTTTCAATTCGGCTACTCGTTTAATTATTCGATTTAACATATCGCCGCTTCCAGCCATTACAAATCGAACATTATGGTACTTTTTTAAAACCATGTTAGCAGCTTCAACAAAGTAATCAGGACCTTTCTGAAAGGTTATGCGACCTAAAAATGTAACAACTTTTTCAGAAACCGTTTTTTGTTCGTCATAACCGTTTTTTCTAGAATCAAATTCAACTGCATTATGAACCGTAACTACTTTAGAAGCATCAATTCCATAACGGTTTATTACAATATTTTTGGTATAGTTACTTACCGTAATAACTCTATCTGCAGCTTCCATCCCTTTTCTTTCTATGTCGTATACATTTTGGTTTACATTTTCACCTGAACGGTCAAATTCTGTAGCATGAACATGAATAACGAGAGGTTTATTTGAAACAGACTTAGCCGCTATACCAGCTGCATAAGTCAACCAATCGTGTGCATGAATAACATCAAAATTGTTTTTCGATGCTAACGCAGCTGCAATTACAGCATAACGAGAAACTTCTTCCATCAAATCTTTTCCGTACTTTCCTGAAAATTTATATTTAGCTCTAAATATCGTCTTATTTAAAACTGTTTGATCAAGAATGTCAGAAGAAGAAAACTTTTTAAATTCTTCCGGGGAAACATATGGTATAAGGTTAGAACCTACCTCCATAAATGTAACCTTTTTCCAAAAATCATCCCTGGATAACAACTCCTGGTTAATTTCAACTTCAGAAGCATCAACTATTTTTACAACTCTATTGTCTTCGTCGCCATATGCTTTCGGGACAACAAACAAAACTTCTACATTATTTTTAGCTAGCCCTTTTACCAGACCATAGCAGGCCGTTCCCAACCCACCGGTAATATGCGGTGGAAACTCCCATCCAAACATTAAAACTCTCATTATAAAAATGTATTAGTAATAAACCATATTACTTTGTAAGCTCTTTTTCCGCTTGCAACCAATTCTCCATTTCACTTCCTTGATTACCTTTCTCATTATAAATCTCAAACGCACGAGCCTGAATTTGTTCGAAAGACGGTTTTACCTTCTTTGATGTTCTTTTTGCTCTTGTTGTTGTTTTCTTTGTTGCTACCTTTTTAGTTTTTGCTTTTGGTTCCATACAACTTAGTTTTTTAGATTGTTTATCATTTCTATTATTCTTAGAGCCTCGGCTACGCTCCACGCTTGTGAAATTGAACCTTTGGGCTCGTATGGCGGGTCTCCATCATAAACTTCTGCAATTGAACAAAGCCCATGCTCAGTCATATCTTCTTTAAAATTCTCAATAACTCTTTCAGCTAGTGGCAAACCGTTTTTTCCATGAAGTCTTAAATATCCTTCGATAAAATGCCCTAGCAACCATGGCCAAACAGTTCCCTGATGATAAGCGTTATCTCTTTGTTCCTGACTTCCATAATAGCGCCCTTTATATGCCCGATTTTTTGGTGATAAAGTTCTTAAACCTTTTGCTGTTAGTAATTCTTTTTCAACTTTAGCTAGAACTCTTTCTTTATGATCATCTTCTATTGGACTATATGGTAAAGAAGTGGCGAAAATTTGATTTGGTCTTACAGATTTATCAGCACCATCTTCATTTATTACGTCATGAAGATGTTGGTACTCATCACACCAAAAATTTTCTACGAATGAACTCTTAATTTTTTCCGGAAGATTTTCCCAATCTTTAATAAATATTTTATCACCGAATTCTTTTGCTAACTCTAAAGTATAACAAACTGCATTATACCACAACGCATTAATTTCTACGGCATAACCTTCTCGAGGTGTCACTGGTTTTCCATTAGCAATTGCGTCCATCCATGTAAGGGCTTTTCCTTTCTCTCCCTGCCAAACCAGACCGTTCTCGTGCATTTTAATATTAAAAGGCAATCCATTTTTATACCCTTCAAGAATGGATTTCATCTTTTTACCATAATCTTTCCAAACCTTTTCTTTATCTACAATATATTCTTCATACTTTTGCAAGGACCAGAAATACCATAACGGAGCATCTACTGAATTAAAAGCTGCTGCTGTATTCTTCCCTATATTTGGAAATAACCCGCCTTTTAATTCTGAAGACATGGTATCCAAAACCTGCTTACAAGATTTAGCATCACCATGAGTTAAAGTTAACCCGGGCAAAGCGATAAATGTATCTCTTCCCCAACGACCAAACCATGGGTAACCTGCTATAACCTCTGTTGCTTTATCGCGATAAACTAAAAACTGCTGTGCAGAGTTAACTAAACACTTTTCAAAACCATCTTTTTTGGGTCTCAGTTTTATTTCCGAATTAAACTTTCGAGTTAATCCCTCGGGAGCAGCTTCTTTAGTTGCTGCAGAGAAAATAACAGATTCACCTTTTTTTATAGGTAGTTCAAAATAGCCGGGAACAAATAAATCTTCCTGATAATCATAACCACGATTTAACTCTTCCAAATATTCTATATTGTAATGCCAATCTGGTGTAGCTATAAATTCATTTGATTTATTTATTTGCATATTTAACCAAGGAAAGCCCTGGTATAATTTCGATTTTATTCCATTCGAAATTACCTGGTATTTTGTATTCGCATGCATATTTGCTTTTGAAAGTTTATGCGAGTTTCTAAAAGCTAGGAAAGGTTTCACTCTGATTGTAGTTGGCGAATGAGCCTCCAACAAAGTATAACGTATCATGAACTGCTCCTCGTTATGCACAAAAAGCAACTCTTTCTTAAGAACTACTCCTCCCACTCGATAAATCAAAGTTGGCGTTGGTTCATACTCAAAATCCCGAATGTATTTATGACCATGTGGTTCATATATTCCAACCCCTGGAAATTTATGTATTCCTAAATTAAATTCTTTACCTCTTTGAATTACTGTTTCATCAACGGCCGAAAGTAAAACATGATTTTCTCCATCAAATTCTTTTAACGGCAATACCATTAATCCATGGTATTTTCTAGTATTACATAATATTATGCTTGTACTAAAATAGCCTCCGGCTCTATTAGTACTTAGAATTTCCTTTTTTAGAGAGTACTCTAAGTTTATTAATTCTTCTTTATTAAATTTTAGATAACTCATAAATAAATATTTAATCAGTATTGTTGGAGCAGATATGATAAAAATATAAACAAAACATAATTCAATGCAAAGTTTAAACAATAATATTTAGTCTTTCTTAATAGAATATTAAATTATAATCAACCAAAAGCTAACCTTTATATTTGAAAAAGAACTCTTTAGAGGTAAAACCAACGGTATTCTTTACATAATACCAGAAGTTATAAAACCATTTTAAACGTTAATTGTTTAATAAAATAAAAACTCATGATAAGATTTAACGTTTTATTCATATTGGTATTGTTTTTTATGAATGGATATTCTCAAGAAAAAAAGATGGATTACAATAAGTTAACACCCGAGGAAGAAAGAGTAATTGTACATAAAGGTACTGAACTTCCCTGGACAGGTAAATATTTAAATAACAAGGAAGAAGGTACATATACCTGTAAACGTTGCGACGCTGTTTTGTATAAATCAGAAGATAAATTTGATTCGCATTGTGGATGGCCAAGTTTCGATGATGAAGTTGATGGTGCAGTAAAACGTGTTCCGGATAAAGACGGAAGAAGGACCGAAATTGTTTGTGCCAATTGCGATGCTCATTTAGGTCACGTATTTCTTGGTGAAGGATTTACTTCCAAAAATACACGGCATTGTGTAAACTCCGTTTCCTTGAAATTTGTCCCTGCAGAAATTAAGAAAAAATAATACATGTTATTTCGAAATTAATTGGCTAATATCCGAAATCGATTTGGCAGATAATAATTCCTACCTGCTTAGGAATAACATTTGTTTATTAATTTATAATTTCAGTCTTTACATGTTCGGCTTCTGCAAACTGGATAAGGTTTTCTTCTAATCTCTTTAAGTGATTTTCTAAATCGTTTACTCCACTAAACGAAATGATATTCATTGATATTTGCTTTGTTTGATCAGTAATCTTAACTCTTTCCGAGTCACTTGTTGGGCTTCCAAACTTCCCTTCTGTGTCTTCAAAAACAGGAAGGTTTTCGATGTTTATTAACCCCCTGCCAATTCCATAATATTCATCTTCCTTGGTTCCAATTGTAAATTTTACGGGAGGATTTAATTTTGCTCTATCAAAAGCGCAAATTGAATAAAATGAGGCAATTGAGATTAAATTATTTATATCAACTATATTACTTATGTGGTAAATTCCCTTTTCTTTTACAATTCTTCTAAGAAGTGCTTCTGATGATAAACGATACCTTGCAGGGTCTTTCCCAAATGTTTTGTAAGCCCTTCTTGAATCTGCAATAACCTGAAGTTTTGAAATATCCTCAACCTTATGAGTTGCTGCAAACTCTTCACAAGCCTGATCAAGCTCATTTATCAATAACTTATCCGAAGTTTTCACAACAACATCTGCTTCTAACGAACCTATGGCAATATTTTCCCATTTCAATTTCAGTTCTTCTGAGATCTTTATATCAAGCATATCAAAAATTTAAATTGAATGAAGCATAAATCTAAAAAAAGTTTAGTTCTTTTACCAATTGTATGGTTACTCAAGTTATAAACAACGTTAAATTACTTAGGTTTTCTAATCTAATTAACCACGAAGGCATCACACATTATTCGTCAACACGGCTTGGTGGTTTTAGTACCGGGTATTTGAGCAGCCTAAACCTTGGGTATACGGTCCAGGATAAAACGCTAAACGTAACTCAAAACATAGAATTACTTGCTAAAAGCCTTCAGATTGAGAAATCACAATTTGTATTTCCGAAACAAACTCATAGTTCTAATATTGGAATTGTAAAATCAACAAAAGATGTTTTCCCGGATACCGATGCATTAATCACAAATATTCCCGGTATATTCATTTCTGCCCGCACTGCCGACTGTGTTCCAATTTTAATCTATGACCCGGTGCAAAAAGCAATCTCTGCAATCCATTCTGGCTGGAAAGGAACTGCGCAAAGAATATCTCAAAAAACAATTGCTTTAATGCAAAAGGAATTTGGAACGAACCCTGCAGATTTAATGGCAGGAATCGGCCCATCTATTGGTCCTGAAGTATATGAAGTTGGAACTGATGTTGTAGATGAATTTAAAAGGCACTTTTACCAAAATCATCTTTTTACTCCTACAGCTGATTCGATTAAGTTTTTACTAAACTTATGGGAAGCAAATAAACAGATTTTGTTGGAATCTGGAGTTCCCGATAATCAAATTGAAATTGCAGAAATGTGCACATACACAAATGCTGATTTATTCTTTTCCGCACGAAGAGATAAAGGTAAAACGGGAAGATTGGCAACAGGAATAATGTTAAAATAATATGATATAGTTATATTTGAAAAACCAACTTTAGGGTAATATGAAAAGAGTAGCTCTGACTACATTACTTGCATTATTAATTTTTGTTTTGTTTGCTCAGGAAAGTAACGAGTTAACTATTAAATCGGACAAATTTAAATTCGACACTTTAGAGATTACCGACCATTCCGAAAAGTTAAATCTATATACCGGTTTTTTCGGAAAAATTCATTCCATCGAACTTAACAATTCTGATATAGATAAGAAGTTAAGGTATGAACCTAATAGCAAAACCAGTATAGGCTTAGGGTTTAATTACAAATGGATTGGGCTGGCAGTTTCATTTAGCCCCGGCTTTTTAAATAGCGATAACAATATTTACGGCGAAACAGAAAGCTTTGATATGCAATTAAACCTTTATTCGCGCACATTTGGCATTGATGGTTATTTACAGTATTATAAAGGATATTATTTAGAAAACCCCGAGGATTTTATCTCCTGGACAGCCGAAGCATTTCCTCTCAGACCTGATTTAGAGTCATTGGCTATCGGGTTATCAGGTTACTACTTTACAAACCATAAGAAATTCTCATATAAAGCTGCTTATAACAGAACTCAGGTGCAGAAAAAAAGTGCGGGCTCATGGATCATGGGAGCTTATGCAAACATTAATATTGCCGGAGTTCCAAGAGAAATTATACCTGTAGAGTTTTCCGATACTTTAAAGCCTTATTACAATGTTGAGGGGTATAAAACCGGTTCGGTTGGTTTCTCAGGTGGATATACATACACTTTTGTTTTAAAGCGGTTTTTCATAAATGGAACACTGGTACCCGGACTTGGAGTTAGAAATGGAGAATACTGGTCGGATGGTATTAATAACAGGCAACAAACAACGGTAACCGCTTCAGCTACATTGCGCATAGCAATTGGTTACGAAGGAAAGAACATGTATGCAGGAATAAGCATGGTTTCTTCGGTTGACTCATACAATTATGAATCCATTGAAATAGCTTCTTCATCAGGAAATGCGAGAATCTATATAGGCAAGAGGTTTAATGTAAGTAAAAACAAAAAGAAAAAATAAGACTTTTGCCTAATGAAAACCTTCTGGTTAATTCTAGTATCAATAGTTTGGGGGTCAACCTTTTTTATCATAAAAGATACGGTGGGTTCGGTAAATGAAAACTTAATCGTGTTTATCAGAACTTCTCAGGCCTTTATAGCAATGTTTATTTTTCAACTTTTTAAGGATCCCAAACAACTAGTTAATAAGAAAGCTATTTTGTATGGTTTTATAATTGGGGTACTTCTGGCGGTAACTTACACCTCTCAAACGATTGGGCTAAAATATACAAGTACAGGCCATAGTGCATTTATAACCAGTTCAGCTGTACTTTTTGTTCCTTTCATTTTGTTTTTTCTATTTAAAATTAAACTTGTTAAAGTTGATATCCTGGCGGTAGTAGTAGTATTTGCAGGTTTATTTCTACTCACCTACGATTTCGAAACTAAAATGAATGTAGGTGATTTAATTACAATTATCACTGCTGTTTCTTGTGGTTTTCATATTGTTATGGCTGGCCGGTTTGTAAAAAAAACAGATGCAGTTACCATAGTTACCTATCAATTTTTAGGAGCTTCGGTTATGAGTTTATTAGCATTTTTACTTTTAAATAATGAGCCGGTTACATTAAGTGCCAAAGTATGGGTTAGTTTAACATATTTAGGGCTTATTGGTACCTTGTTTTGTTATTTTATTTCTGTTTGGATACAGAAATATGTTTCTTCATTAAAAGTGGCTATCATATTCTCTCTTGAACCTGTTTTTGCGGCAATTTTTGGATACATCTTTATAAACGAAATACTTAATTCAAAAGAGCTATTGGGTGCAAGTTTAATTTTATTGGGAGTTATTATTCATAGCATAGTAAAGAACAAAACTAAAAGTTTATGATCTCAGCTACTTCCTCTTTCTCATTTGCCAAGGTGGTTTTTTTGATTTTAAACTTATTCATTTTTTCTGGTTGAAACAATGTCTTTCTAACTTGCTTTCAATTCAATAAACAGAGAATAGTAAAATTTATCCGCATTGGTAATTCGATTAATTTTTAAATTGTTTTTAGAGATAATCTCCAAGAATTCTTCCCATTTTACAGACTCTGAGAAAGAATCCGCAGTATCATTCCATAAAGCATTTGCGTATAATATCTTATTACTATAATACATTTCTATTTCTTTAAACGGAGACAGTTCTTTTTGTTTATTTGCAAGCTCTTTTTTTAAACCCTCTATACCCGAAAAATATTGGCAAACGATTATGGCCCCATTTTCTGTGAGTATTTCCTTTACTCTAGAAATTAACTCTGATTTTTCATAGGCATTAAAATAGAATAAAACATAGTTTAATAAAACTACATCATACTTCTTCCGAAATCGGTAATTAAAAAAATCTCCATGAATGATTTCTACATTTTTATCTGTCTTGAATTTGCTGCTTGTCTCCTCGAATACGTTTTGCTGCGATTCAATGCCATCTATTTGAAACATAGGGTAATTATTACTCAAAACATCGATGTAATTCCCATACCCGCAGCCAATATCTAAAACATTTGCATTGTATTGGTTTTGAACTGTTTCGGCAAAAACATCAATAAATTTATACTGTGTAAAATTCTTGAAAGCATTTCTACCTGATTCTGTGTAGTAATCCTCATCAAAAGGCGATTCTATCTTATTTGGAATGTCAAGTTGAGATAATTCATGTAAGGTTTCTGCCAGCCGCACTTCATAATCTAAACTTCCATCTTTTATCATATTATTCCAGGTGTCTTTATTCCTGTTTATATGTTGAAACTCATAATCCTTATCTCTATACTTTTTGATAAGGTCTTTCACAAACAAAAAATCCTTTACTAAACCATTAACCTGAAAGTTTTTAGTTAATCCTCCTTGCTCAAATAGTTTATCAATTAGCTCATTTTCAAGCTTTAAGATTCGAATATATTTCTTATTAAGGGCTAATTCTTCATTATTGGAAGCTAGAATATTAAAATGAAATAACAAGTCAACAAATGATTCAACTATCCTATAACCAATAACTTTCTCTTTAGAAAGGCTCTTTTTTTCTATATTTTCTATGAAATCATTTTTACGTATAATATGTAAACAAAGTACTCTAATAAAATTTAGTAGTCTTTCAAAGTACCTTACTTTTAAAGCTTTTGGATTTTTTTGGATTTTAGAAACATTAACAATAAATCTTGCTAAAGGGCTTAACTTTTCAGGACCTGTTTGTCCGGTCTGCTTATATTCTAAATCCTCAAATACAGCCATTTTATAGTCTCATTGTAATGTATGAAATGGCTAAGATAAGCAAACAATATTATTTTCTGTTTTTCTTTTCAGCTTTCTTTCTTGCTTTTTTTCTAGTTTTATCTTCTTGTTTTTGCTCTTTGATCAAACCTTTTAATGTTTTCTTAATTTTCTTGAGTTCCTCTGCTCGTTCTAAAATCTCGTAATTTTGTTCTCGTAAACCATCTGTTTGCGAAAGCAAATATTCAATAGACTCTCTCCTACTTATTCGAAGAATAACCATCAGATAAAAAATTAAAATAAATAAAAATCCAAAAAGAATATAGTGCACAACAAAAGCTATTTTATCTTTTCTATTTCGTTCCTGAATTACTTTATTAAGGTTATTAGTTTTATCTGTTAATGTATTCCTGGTTTTATCATTTTCTACTACAACTCTTTGATCAAGCTTACTCAACTTTTTTACCGCCTCCTGGTGCAAATGGTATAAACTATCATATGCTTTATTTTGTTGCCTTGATTCCTCCGACAATGAATATATCACTGTATTAAGCTTTTTTTCAATCTTGCTATCTAAATTTTTAACATCTTCAATTAAAAGACTGTCTAAATTCTGAGATAAAGCATTAAAAGAATAAAAAACTGAGAATATCACTAAAACTAATAACTTTCTCATAATGTGAGATTTTTTTAATGAATCCACAATATATAAAATCTATGTCCATTTAACAAAAGATTTCATTTAAGGCTTTAGTTATTTTTGGATTAAGTTTTTTAAACTTGTAAGCATAAAAATTGTCTTAGTTTAAATTAAAATAAAACTATAATGAAAAAACTTAACTTCTTTTTAATTTTAATCGGAGTAGTCCATTTATCATTAGCTCAAAATTCAGTAGATTTAAATAAATGGAAAATAACAAATCCTCAAAAAATCAATAAACCCATCTTTTCGGATATCAAAAACATCGAAGGAACAACCTTTGAAAATGCTGATTTGCTAAAAAGCACACAATTAGATTTTAACTCAAAATATCTGGTTTGGAATCAAGTAGAAATCGGAAAAGATAGTATTGTCTTAAATCAAACTGTTGAAAATAATCTTGTATTTCTACAAAGTTATTTATCTGTTGATAGATGGACCAAAGGAAATCTATTTATTACTCTTAATGGATTATATGAGGTTTATGTCAATGATAATTTGATAAAAACTAAAAAAAATGCCGATTTAAGTGTTAATTCGATTGATTTAAAATTAAATAGAGGTAATCATAAAATAACTTTAAAGGTTTTAACAACGAATAAAACCTTAAAACTTCAATCGGAATTTGAATATGAAGAAGATTTTGCCGATTGCAACGCTAAACCAAACTTAAACCCGGAAAGACTTTTTACTATTAATGATGTGCTTGAAGGAGATTATGTTTCTTCAGCTAGGATATCCCCTTCAGGAAAATATGCTTTAATTGAGTATAAAGAAGTCGCCTATGGTAGTGGAAAATCAAAAAAGTATACCGAGATCTACAATTTAGAAGAAAAAAAGAATGTTTTTACAATACGTAACAAGTCCATTTCAAACCTTGGATGGCTTCCAAGAACTGACAAATTAACCTATTCTTCTAAATTTGAAGAAGAGTCAGAAATATTTGTTTTGGATATTAAAACAGGTAAAGAAAATTTAGTTGTGGAAGGGCTAAAAGATTTATCTGGATTTTCATGGTCTCCTAATGAAGATTTTATAATCTATAACGATTACAATATTGCTGAAAAACCTGGTTATTTAAAACGTGTTTACGGTAACGAAGATAGACTTCCTTATTTCCGTAACCGATCTTTCTTATATATGATTGATGTTAAATCAAGTAAAGTAACTCAGCTTACTGCAGGTAATTTATCTTCAAATTTTCATGATATTAAACCTGACGGTTCAAAAATTCTATTTTCTACATCGGAGATGGATTATTCTGAGGTACCATTTCGTAAACAAAACTTATATGAATTGGATTTAAAAACTTTCCAACTAACAACAATCTGGGAAAATAAATTGTATTATGGTTCTTGTCAATATTCTCCTGATGGAACTAAACTATTGGTAGAAGGTGGTCCAGAATGTTTTGGAGAATTAGGTGTTAATGTAAGCGAAGGAAGAATTCCAAATAGTTATGACTCACAATTATTTATATATGATATTGTCACAAAAGATGTAAAACCAATTACTAAAAATTTCGATCCTGCAATTAACAATGTTTTTTGGACAAAAAATAATGAAATTTATGTTCAGGTAACTGATAAGGATTATGAAAACCTATATAAATATAACTTCAAAACAAATTCCTTCAGCAAAATTGATTTAATGGTTGAAGTACTCAGCAATATAGATATTGCATACAATAAACCATTTGCAATTTATACAGGAACCAGTATCTCAACACCTAAAATGTTGTATTCAATTGATCTGAAAAAAGAAACAAATACTTTAATCTCATTTAAAGAAAAAGATCGTTTTGCTAACATTAAATTTGGAAAAACAGAACCATGGAACTTTACTAATAAAAACGGAACCACGATCTATGGTAGAGTTTATTATCCGCCAAATTACGATCCTTCAAAAAAATACCCATTAATAGTTAATTTTTACGGTGGAACATCACCAATTGAAAGATCTTTTGGTGGTCGTTATCCAATTAATAACTGGGCCGCAAATGGCTACATTGTTTATGTATTGCAACCTAGTGGAGCCACAGGTTTTGGACAGGATTTCTCAGCTTTACACGTAAATGGTTGGGGATTCGATGCAATTGATGATATTATTGATGGTACCAAGAAATTTCTGGAGTCTCATCCTAATGCTGATTCTGAAAATGTAGGTTGCATCGGTGCTTCATATGGCGGATTTACCACCATGCTTCTGCAAACCCGGACAGATATTTTTAAAACAGCTATTTCTCATGCTGGTATTAGTTCTATAACAAGCTATTGGGGTGAAGGTTATTGGGGGTATTCTTATAGTACAGGAGCGGCTAAACATAGTTATCCCTGGAATCGTAAAGACATCTATGTTAATAACAGCCCAATTTACAATGCAGATAAATTCCAAAATTCTATTTTACTACTTCACGGAACAGCAGATACAAATGTACCAGTGGGAGAAAGCTTACAATATTACGCTGCATTAAAGCTACTTGGTAAAGATGTAGAAATGGTACTGGTAGATAAACAAGACCATTGGATAGTTGACTATAAAAAACGAATTAGTTGGCATTATACAATCATTTCGTGGTTTGATATGAAATTAAAGAACCAACCGCAACAATGGAATGATTTGTACCCGGAAAAGAATTTATAACGCAAATCATATAATGAAATTTTAACCTGTCAGCGTTCTGGCAGGTTTTTT
>JANQHR010000052.1 GCA_028282585.1 Bacteroidales bacterium
TAATCACAAAAGGCTGTTACACAGAGAATCACAAAGAAGACACAAAGTTACTCAAAGTAAAAAATACGAACAAGATTTAACTATTGTACTTTTTGGACACCCCCACTTTATTATTTTCTAGTTTAGTTCGTAAAGAAGTCGATAACATTGCCGAACTTATTACTTGAAGTTTTATATAGCTCAGTATACTGGCATCTGGAACAACTAACGGTTGTAAATTTTACGTTCTGAATATTAAATAATTTCATCATAAAACTACCTGTTGTTCTAATCTCAGCGATTTCATAATTTTTACCTTTACATTTTGGGCAAGTATATTTATAAATCTTATTCATAACGGTATTTTTTAATTAAACTTTTCTTTAAGAATTACAGCAAGATTAAAAGCAGCATCTATCATTTCTTTTTCCAGCATCCATTCCATAGTTATGAATAACGACAAAAAGTTCTTTCCTTTTAGTTCTTCCGGGAATTTTGGATTAATTTCATTAAAACCAATATGTAATCCGCAATTTCTTTTCATAAACTTTAAAACTTCCATTTGAACTTTAGCATTTCCAAAAATCTTATGAGTTTTGAAGCTATTATTGGTTACAATGTTAATCTTAGAATCAAAACTGCTACTACCTGTTTTAAATCTTTTCCTGTTCTTTCTGAAATTTATCTTATCAAGTGGATTTCTATTCTTTATCAATAAATTATAGTTAGCTGAACTATTAATTGGGAAAAATATACCACTATAAATCTTGTATTTGTCTATATTAACCCTTTGGGCAGATATAAAATAAGAGCCTGAAATCCCTGGATTTTTAATAATTACATACCTTTCATTATGGCCTACACGAAAATGACGCTGATTTTCAGTAACTTGTATATCCCAACCTGCTCTTTTTGCAATGTTATTTAGTATTTCAACAGATGATAAACTTTTTTCCATTTCAATTAGTTTTCATTTGAAGGATCTTGGCTTTTTAGTCTACCTGAATCTTTTAATGCCTTAGTAATAATCCATTCAAGTTGTCCATTGGTACTGCGAAACTCATCAGCAGCCCATTTTTCAAGCGCCCTCATTTTATCCTCATTCAATCTAAGTACAAAAGATTTCTTTTTAGACATAATCAATGATTTAAAGTTCCTGTATTGACAACAGGTCTTGCCGATTCATCAGAACATAAAACTACCATTAAATTGCTTACCATAGCTGCTTTACTATCGTGATCCATTTCAATTATTTCTCTACCCGATAATTGTTGCAACGCAGTTTCAACCATTCCTACTGCTCCCTCAACAATTTTGTGCCTTGCTGCAACTACTGCTGTAGCCTGTTGTCTTCTAAGCATTGCACTGGCAATTTCTTCTGCATATGCAATGTAATTAATTCTAGCTTCAATAACGTGAATTCCGGCAATTTCCAATCGCTCTATAATTTCCTTTTCTAACTCCTCATTAACTTCTTCAACTCCCGATCTTAGTGTTACTTCAACCTCCCCACCTGCCGAACCTACCTTTTCAGCAGACAATCGGACAGGTTCGTCTTCAAAGTTATCATATGGATATTTGCCCGCTAACTTTCTTAGTGCAGCTTCGCTTTGTACAACTACAAAATGTTCATACTCATCAACTTCGAAAGCAGCTTTAAAAGTTTCTTCTACCTTCCATACAAGAACAAGACCAATTTTTATAGGATTACCCAATTTATCGTTTACTTTTATTGGCTCGCTATCGAAGTTTCGAGCTCTTAACGAAATCTTTTTTCGTGTAAAAAAAGGATTTACCCAGAAAAAACCATTTGTTTTAATTGTTCCTTTATAAGCGCCAAATAAAACAAGTACTGCAGATTCATTTGGATTTACAATAATAAATCCTATCATCATGAATATGCTTATTACAAGTGTTGCAATTAGCCATAAATTGTGTAAAACAATCAATCCTGCAATACTACCAAATAAGACTACCAGATCAAGAAATAACATAAAAAAACCTGAAGCGGCCGAAAATACTTTCTCATTTTTCATATTCTTAAAATTTAAATTAAACATGATATTATTTTGATATCACAATAATACTAATTTAAATTATCAAAGCCAACTTTTTTAATAAAAAAAGAGATGATATGATCATATCATCTCTTTATATTTTCTATTACTGAACCTAAGAATAGTTTTTTGCAAAATCAATTAATTGATCAACTATTCTATCCGGTACCTTTTTAGTGTTCTTTTCAAGGAAGTTGAAAATGCCATTAAAATCCTTTAAATCATTGTCATAAAAGCTGTCATTTATAAGCTCACTTTCATCGAAATTACTAAAAAGATAAATTAGAGTAGACGTTTTTCCCATAGGCTTAGTTTAGTTATTTTCTTTAAGAACGCTATGGGAAAATCTTTATTATATAAAATGTACTTTTTTAATTATAATTAAGTTAACAACAAACTTAAATTTTTCTTTTCGACCAACTTACGCAAGTTAATTAATGCATATCTCATTCTTCCCAATGCAGTATTTATACTAACATTAGTTTGATCTGCAATTTCTTTAAAGCTCAATCCCATAAAATGTCTTAAAACAATTACTTCCTTTTGCTCATCAGGTAAATGCTCAACTAGCGCCCTTACATCGGTCATTATCTGATTGTGTATTATATTTTCCTCAATTGTTTTATCAGAAAATTTGGATGAATTGAATATGTCCATTTCATAATCATCATTCGAACAAGTCTTCATTTGCTTGTCTTTTCTAAAATGGTCAATAATTAAATTATGTGCAATTCGAATTACCCATGAAATGAATTTACCATTCTCCTGATACCTGCCTGAGTTTAAGGACTTAACTACTTTAATAAAAGTTTCCTGGAAGATATCCTGAGCGAGGTGCTCATTTTTTACCATTAGTAAGATATAGGTATAAACCTTATCTTTGTGTCGTTTAATTAGGATTTCGAAACTCGATTGTTCACCATCAATAAACCTTTTTACTAGTTCATGATCGGTAAGTTTTGATTTTTTCAAAACAACCTCCTTTTTTTAGATTTTGTAAAAAGGTAAAAGTCTATTCGATAAACAGTCCTCCGAGTTTTAGGTTAGAAATTTATTAGTAATTTTAGTGCAATTTAAATAAAAAATATTTTTATATCAAAACCAATTAAGTTTTGTTAACATTCTTTAAGAGTATCATTTTCAATATTTATGCCAAACAAAGAACAATTTATTCAGATAAAAGGTGCAAAAGTCCACAATTTAAAGAACATCAGCATTAACATAGCCCGCAACAAACTTGTTGTTATAACCGGTGTATCGGGCTCGGGGAAATCATCCCTGGCGTTTGATACCATTTACGCAGAAGGCCAAAGAAGATACGTAGAAAGCTTATCGTCTTATGCTCGACAATTTCTGGGTAAAATAAACAAACCGGATGTTGAATTTATCCATGGTATACCGCCCGCTATTGCCATTGAACAAAAAGTTAATACAAGAAACCCACGATCTACCGTTGGTACTTCTACCGAAGTTTACGACTATTTGAAACTTTTGTTTGCCCGAATTGGAAAAACATATTCTCCTATCTCAAATAAAATTGTAAAGAGACACTTAGTAACTGATGTTGTAAACTACATTATAAACTATCCTGAAAAAACTAAAATGTTAATTCTTTCTCCTTTTGAAAAGAAGAATGGTAAATCTTTTGGCGAATATTTAGAACAACTTCAAAACGCAGGTGTTTCAAGAATTGAACAGAACTTTAATATCTTTAAAATATCAGAATTATTTCAAGACCAATCTCCTGTAAATGAGAAAGAAGCGATTAATTTAGTTGTTGATCGTATCAGTGTTTCAAACAATGAAGATTCATTAAGCCGATTTGCAGATTCAGTTCAAACTGCCTTTTCTGAAAGTAATGGCTACTGTATAATAAAGGTATTTGATGATAAGAAAACGTCTGAAAAATTTTCTAATAAATTTGAAGCAGATGGAATTGAATTTGAAGAGCCAAATGTTCATACATTTAGTTTTAATAATCCTATGGGTGCATGTCCGCGTTGCGAAGGATATGGTAAAATAATTGGTATTGATGAAGATCTAGTAGTTCCAAATAAAGGTTTATCAATTTACGAAGAAGCTATTGCTTGCTGGAGAGGAGAAAAAATGCAAGAATGGAAAAATCGATTGGTATATAATGCTGATAAATTTAACTTTCCGATACATAAACCATATTTCGATTTAACCAATGAACAAAAGCAATTGCTTTGGACCGGAAATAAATATTTCTGGGGGTTAAATGCCTTTTTTGAGCATCTCGAAGAAAAGAAATATAAAATTCAGTATCGAGTTATGTTGTCCAGATATCGGGGGAAAACAACCTGTCCGGATTGTAGAGGAACCCGGTTAAAGAAAGAAGCATCTTATGTTAAAATAGGAAAAAAATCATTACAAGATTTGGTATTACTGCCAATTGATGAGCTACAAGGATTTTTCAAAAAGCTTAAACTGACTGATTACGAAAAAGATGTTTCAAAACGAATTCTGATTGAAATAAATAGCCGTTTAGATTTTTTAATGAATGTTGGATTAGGTTATTTAACTTTAAATCGTTTATCTTCTACTCTATCCGGAGGAGAATCCCAAAGAATCAACTTAGCAACTTCATTAGGAAGTAGTTTGGTAGGGTCGTTATATATTCTGGATGAACCAAGTATTGGACTCCACCCCAGAGACAATGATCGATTGATAAAAGTTTTAAAACAACTTCAAAATATTGGTAATACCGTAATTGTTGTTGAACATGATGAAGATATAATCAGATCAGCTGATGAAATTATTGATATTGGCCCTTTTGCTGGCCGCTTAGGTGGTGAAATAATTTTTCAAGGTGATAAAAATCAAATTATTGAAAGCAATAATAGCCTAACGGCAAAGTATTTAACCGGAAAGGAAATAATTTCAATTCCAAAACAACGAAGAAAATGGAATAATTATATTGAATTGTTAGGTGCAAGAGAAAACAACTTAAAAAATGTAAATGTTAAATTTCCTCTTAACGTTTTAACTGTAATAACAGGAGTTAGTGGTTCAGGTAAATCATCATTGGTTAAAAATATACTCTCTCCTGCTTTAAGTAAAATTTTATTAGGTACAGGCGAAAAAACAGGCAAATACGATAAACTTAATGGTGATATAAATGGTTTAAATAGCATTGAATTTGTTGATCAAAATCCAATAGGCAAATCTTCGCGTTCAAATCCTGTAACATACCTTAAAGCATATGATGAAATAAGAAAACTTTATGCTGCCCAACAATTATCTAAAATAAATAATTTTAAAGCGTCGCATTATTCTTTTAATATAGATGGAGGTCGATGTGAAGAGTGCCAGGGTGAAGGAGTTATTAAAGTAGAAATGCAATTTATGGCTGATGTTACGTTGATATGTGATCATTGCCACGGAAGAAGGTTCAAGGACGAGATTTTAGAGGTAAAGTATCGCAAAAAGAATATTTATGATGTTCTTGAAATGACTGTAAATGAAGCTATCGAATTTTTTAGTGAAGGTAAAGGGTCAACAGAAAAAAGAATTGTTGATAAACTTTCTCCATTAGCTGAAGTGGGATTAGGTTATATTAAACTTGGACAATCGTCCAGTACACTAAGTGGTGGGGAAAGCCAGCGAGTAAAGCTTGCATCTTTCCTAAGTAAGGAGAATGCGAAACAATCTACTTTATTTATTTTTGATGAGCCAACCACAGGTCTGCACTTCCATGATATAAAAAAGCTCTTGGAAGCATTTAATGCTTTAATTGCAAGAGGCAATTCCGTTTTAATTATAGAACATAATCTTGAGGTTATTAAGTCTGCTGATTGGATCATTGATCTCGGCCCTGAAGGAGGAAAACAAGGTGGAAAAATTGTTTTCGAAGGAACTCCGGAAGAATTAATTAAAGTTAAAGAATCTTATACAGGGCAATATTTAATTGAAAAATTAAGAAGCTAAGGTTGTTATCAGGTTTTATCTGCAATATTTTAATAAAGTTTGTAATAAGATTTATATAACCGATATACGTGCTGTAAATAAAAATACCACATTTATATATATAATTAGCACAAAATCTGTGTATTTTTGATATATTTGTTATAATGACAAGTTGCAGTGCGTTCCCCGCATGTGCACTTACAGGATAGATGCAAAATTAAAAAATCTATCCTTCCAGACCTAACTAATTTCTGTTGCTAGCAGAAAAGCGGGTAGCCAAAATGAATTAAAAATGATAAATTTTGACAAACATAAACAACAGATAATCAATAATATTGTTTTACATAGCGTTAATTCTGACAAATGATAACAATTCAAATAAAAAGCTTTTTTAAAAAAGTATCTAGTATAAACTTAAAAACAATTAAAATGAAACAAGAATTTAGTTTAGTAACGATTGTGTTAGCATTATTATTTTTTGTGTCTTGCAATAATAACAATGTTAAACAAGAAACGCAGAATGTTGAAACTACACCAACAGAAACAATCTCGGAACAGGAAGTTTTGGAAGCTCAGAAAATTTGGGGAGAGGGAATTGTTCGCATAGGTAAAGTGTATACAGAGGAAGGTGATTATAAGACCGAAGCGAAAAACCATATTGCTGATTTATACGGTTATAATTTAGGGCCAGTATTATTTAAGCCAACACTAGCGGCAGATAAGCAGTTCCGAACAACAAAAGAAGGGGCACTTTCTTATTTTGTAGGACACGATGATAATTTCCCAGAAGACCACGGTTTTGCAATAAAGCCCTGGAGTGCTGTAAGATGGGAAAGTATCGGGATAAAAACAGAGGGGAACATGGCTATTGCTATGGGAAATTATTTTTTCACACCTGCCGAAGGAGGTGAAGATGTTAAAGTTGAATATACTTTTGCTTATACTAAAGACGATAAAGGAGTATTGCGCATAATTATGCATGGTTCACACCTTCCATATTCTCCAAAATAAGTTAATATTGATTTTTAAATCTATATGTAAATTTCGATTATGTATTAAATTATATTTTCAAGGTGAAAAAATAAACTTCACCACAACACTTTGTATAAGTAATGGCAGAAGATGGGGTAAATATTAAGCTTTGTATCCTGTTCAAACTGCTACCCAGTTTAACAAGAAAGTACTACACAATCTGCCATTACTCATACAATTTGCCGTTGTGCACCATGTCAAAAACCAATAAATCAATAAAATGAATATTGAAATAAGACCTTTGACAAAAGATTTAAAAGACGATTATTTGTTTTTCTTTGATAATATGATTTTCAAAGAAAATCCTGATTGGTCAATTTGTTATTGTTACGACTATCACTTCGTTGGAGATGTAGCAAAATGTACTCGTGAATCTAATCGTTCTTCGGTAATAAATCTTATCAATGAAAATAAGCTGACAGGTTATTTGGTCTTTGAAAATGATAAACCCATCGGATGGTGTAATGCAAATAACAGATTAAATTACCAAAGATTACTAAAAGACTATGATTTGATTGATAATCCTGATGATAAAGTTTGTTCAATTGTTTGTTTTTTAATACATCCCGATTATAGAAGACAAGGGATTGCTCAAAAGATTCTTGAAAAAATTATTACGGATTATTCAAATAAGGACTATGATTATATTGAAGCGTATCCGAAAAAAGGAGAATTATCGTGCGAGAGAAATTTCAAAGGGCCTTTGGAATTATATAAAAGACATGATTTCAAGATAAATAAAGAGTATGATGATTATTATGTAATGAGAAAAAAATTAAAATAATTACGGTGCACACATTTTGGATATTTCATAGCAGGTATGTAACGGCATGACACTTCCATCCCCCGGTCATGTCGCCCTACAGTTGACAGGAGAGGAAAACAAGGTGGAAAAATTGTTTTCGAAAGCACTCCGGAAGAATTAAAAAAGTTAAAGAATCCGATACAAGATATTATTTGATTGAAAAATTAAGAAGCTAAGATTGCTATAAGATTTTATCTGCAATATTTAATAAAATTCGTAATAAGATTTATATAACCGAAATATGTGATTTATATAAAAATATTTCACTGATAACTGTTTACTACAAAATCTGTGTATTTTTGATATATTTGTTATAATGACAAGCCGTATGCAAGCTGAAGAGCAAGGCCTACCAACATTAGTAAACTAATTTAAAAAAAGAAAATTAAACATCGTGACTCTCCAACAAGTCGGTGCTGAATTGATAAAATGGTATGGTAAATGATTGAAAATTAATATGAACTGAATGAACGCCAGCATACAACAATAAATATACCCAATACTACGTTCAGAGGGTTAGGCAACGCTTGTAGCACTTGGGTTATACCGCCAAATCGTATCGATTTGACTATTTGATTAAAGGAAAATTTACAGTAAAATCGGCACTCTTTGGTTCATCGCAAATTTGGAAGTATCTTACCTTTGATTGCGGCACTTGGCATATTCGAGACGTTAGGCATTATTAAAAAGTGTAACATTGAATAATAGAATTTATAATATGAGAGCAATTGAAAAAATAGAAAATAAGGATTTTAATTTAACAGATGTTGAGATTATCGAATTATTAAGTATAGATGCTTATACTAATGACTTTTATAGGTTGTTATCAGTATCTAATGAATTAACAAGGAATAAATTTAAGAATAAAGGTTATGTCTTTACTCAAGTAGGAATTAATGCAGCACCCTGTTCAGTTAATTGTCGATTTTGTTCATTGGGTGCCGACCATTATTCAGTAGACTCAAAGTGGGAGAAGGATGTAGATACATTAATTAAGGAATTAAAAGTATTAAATGAATATCATTTTGATGACTTTTTCCTAATGACAACAGCAGATTATTCTATCGATAAATACTTGGAAGTATCAAAACAGATAAAGCCTCTACTAAAAGAGAATCAAAAATTCATAGCCAATATTGGTGATTTTGACATTGAGATAGCCAAACGCTTAAAGTCTGTTGGCTTTACTGGTGTTTATCATATTAACAGATTACGAGAAGGTCAAGACACGTTAGTCACTACTGAACAAAGAGAAAAAAGTATAGCTTCTGCTCAAGCTGTAGGCTTAGAAATTTACTATTGTATAGAACCCATTGGCCCAGAACATAGTTATGAAGAATTACTTGAAGAAATTAAACGCGCACGTGATTTGAAGATTTCAGTAATGGCTGTAATGCGCAGAACTCCAGTTGTTGGCACTCCATTGAACGAATTAGGGCAAATTACTGCAATAGAAATGACTAAAATTGCCGCAGTAACAAATATTGTTGTCAATCCATCACGCTCGATGAATGTTCATGAGCCTACACAGATGTCATTGCTTGCAGGAGTAAATCAACTTTATGCAGAACTTGGAGCAAACCCAAGAGATTGTAATAGTGAAACAGAAAAAAGTCGTGGCTTCACCCCGCTTAAAGCATGGGAAATGTTAAGGGAAGCTGGCTATAACAAGTAAAACAATGGCTAACATTTTGTAAAAGTAATGGCAGAAGATGGGGTAAATATTAAGGTTTGCCAGAACAGTCGCGATCCCCTATAAATCATCCGAACAGAACCGACCGCAAGGTCGTGAAAGTTCGAATCTTTTCCAGGGTACAAAAAAAAACTCCCGACTGATTTAATTCGGTTGGGAGTTTTTTATTTATTCATTTTTTTAGAACAAACTGGATAATGCATTTAAAAAATCTTTTTTTCTTTTAATATTTTCACCCGTTTCACCATTTTACTAAAATCCTTTTGGTATTGCCTATTCTTCTCAGTTTTACGACGATTTAAAAAGGCAAGTTCTTTTTTTAAGTGCAAATAGCTATCGTAGCGTTCCGGACTGATATTGCCTTTCTCTAATTCAGATTGCACTGCACAACCTGGCTCTCCTTCGTGCTGACAATCGTTGAATTTACAATACTGTGCAATTTCTGAAATATCTGTAAAAGTATTATCTAAAGCCTCATCCTCTGCCCACAGCTGAACTTCCCTTAAGCCGGGCGAATCAATAATATACCCCCCACTCTCCAGTTCAAACATAAACGAGGCAGATGTCGTATGTCGCCCTCTTTTATCTTTCTGTCTTATCTCGTTGGTTTTTTGCAGATCTTCTTTTAACAAACAATTTGTAAGCGTTGATTTACCAACACCCGAAGGTCCGATAAATACACCTGCTTTCCCATTTGATAAATAACTTTCAATTGCAGCAATACCTCTTCCATCCTCAACACTGGTTGTTAAAACATCAACACCGGGAGCAATGGTTTCGGCTTGATATTGAACAAACTCAGCTTCATCGTTAAGGTCAGCTTTGTTTAATACAATTAGCGGAGTAGCACCACTATCCCAGGCAATGGCAGTTAATCTCTCCAGTAACCTGTCGGAGTAATTACGTCCACCATCTAAACCTAAAACAATCACTACATAATCAATATTAGCTGCTAATACTTGCTCTTCGGTAGTAACACCTGCTGTTTTCCTGCTTATTTGAGTTTTTCTTTCCAGCACTTTTTCTATCTGAACCAAATTCTCGTACTCGTTAAATTCCACCCAATCGCCAACACAAGGAAATTCGCTTTTATTTTGTATTGTCTGAAAATATTTTCCTTTCAGCTTAGCTTGTTTAATATCTGTTCCAATTTGTATTTTGTAGGTATCATATTGTTTTTCTACAATGCAACCTTTTTTATTATTTGTATACATCTTCTCCTCCTTTCTCCATACTTATTTTATGTAAAGTCGAAATCATTGTTTTTGATGGAAATGGTAACGACATCAATGGTTCTGCTGCCATTGTAAGTAATAGCAACTCGTTATCATCAGCTGCAATCCGATTTAGCTTGATGGTATGGCACTTGGTGCATCGATGAATGATCGACCATTCTTTATTTTGTTGAACGTAAATGCTTATTGGTTTCATTATTCCCCTGCAACTCGCTCGTCGGTCGCCGGGTATTATGTCCACATGAATGCTACATAAGCAATGAGGACAGTGATTTCTTTGTTTCCCACCAAACTCTACAGGAGGTACAGCCTTTCCACAAGAGGCACAGATAAATGACTCCATAGGATTTTCATGTATTATTTTATTACGTGACATTTTTTTTGCGTTAAGCACAATTACTAATTGAGTTTAGCAATTTAGCCAATATAAACACTAAGAATATTTATATAGAAATAACTCTGGCAAGAATTTGCCTGAGTACAAATGGAATAATCAAAGTCTGTTACAACAATGATTATTTACTTAACACGAACCAGAATAGTCTTAATCATCAAATAATTTTACGACCGCAAATATACATTTTTTTTGATAAATCTCCTTTTTTACAAAACTTTTGAAGATTATTATAGAAAACCTAATTAAATTCGTGACTGGAAAGTATTTTATCTCTAGTGTTTTATAAAAATAGAAATTGTAATCGCAAAAGAAGAGATAGTTAAAAGATAGAGATGGAAGCATATAGGGAATTTATGGAAAGATATATAACTTTGACAAGCAATAATTGGATGACAATTCAACAAGAATTTACTCGAAAAGAAATTTCAAAAAATGCTTCACAGAAAGAATGTGTTGATGCTGAAAGTTTATAGAAAGAGAAACTCGGAACGAGAACATTCGGATTGAATAAAAATTAAAAAAATACGTGTGGTAACAAAGTGTATAAAACATGCCAAGTGCAGTACAAACCTGAAACGTATATGCCCGCTACTACCGTCTCCGAAGACTGCCACGTTTCATATCGCTAATTGTTGGGTGTAATGTAACGTAGGCACGATGCTAAATTGGATACATACGAAAACAAATAATCTAAGAGATAAGAAAATTGCATCATAGTGAAAAGGAAAGAACTTAAAATAGTTAAAGCACTGACGAATGTGAATGACAAAAAACGTATTGTCTTAAATGATATAGGTTGGACTAGCCGTGTTTACATTATAGATGATGGCGAATATGTTTTTAAATTTTTAAAAAATAAAAAATATCAAGAGGAACTTGAACACGAAATAAATATTTTGAAGCTAATAAAAAATCACAAATTCAACATAAATATTCCCTTAATCGGTTGGGTTGGAAAAGATAACGCATACATAGGTTTCAAAGGAGTGACAGGAAAGTCAATGACAACAGAAATAATAAATGAATTAAATGAAGAACAAAAGAGAAAAATAGGCGCACAAATCGGAATCTTCATAAAAAAGCTTCATGCCATAGACTATCATGGTAAAAGCCCAAACAGCGAAAGTAATGTAATTGAATGGTTTCAGGAATCGTTTTGCAAAAAAAAGCGCACATTGAAAAAATACTTTAATAAAAATGAACTTGCATCCATTGAAAAACTTTTAACAAGCTTGCCGGAAAAGTCTGCAAAATATGGGATAGAAGAAGTTTTTTGCCACGGCGATTTAGGCTACAATAATATCATACTATCCGACAATCTTGAAGTCGGGATAATTGACTTTGGCGATGCAGGCAATCTTGACAAGTCGTATGACTTTATTGGTTTAGAAGATGATGTTATACTTGATGCGGCAATATTAGCATATGGTGGCGATAATGTTTTAAGGGAAAAAGTTGCAATAAGGCGGCAGTTATTACCACTTATGGAAATGTTATTTTTGATTGACAGGAATGAAAAGGTAGAAATTGAAAAGTGTGCACGTAAAATGCGCGTTAATTTAAAAAACTGACAAAGTAGACAAAACAAACTGCACTCAATATGTGTAATCCATAAAGGTTTCAGAGGTTTTCGAGCGTATTTATCCACTATAAATTTGGTTAGTAACTTGACACGCTTAAAGCTCTCAATAGTTTGTTTGTCATATATTTAACGTTTTTTATAGAATATACAAATTGAGAATATAAACACAGTGACTTAATAAATATAAATGAATAAGAGTACTACAATATTAAAATACACATCAGATATTAACAGGGTGTTTGACTATATTGAGAAAAACATAAGAAAAGATATTGAATTGGAACAACTCACCGAGGTTGTCAATATGTCAAAGTATCATTTTATAAGAATTTTTAAGTCAGTTATGAACGAAACGCCTATGGCTTTTGTACAACGTATTCGATTAGAACGAGTAGCTTCACAATTGGTAAACAAACCAAATGAAAGCATTACCAATATAGCTCAAGAGTATAATTATGATAATATGACAGTGTTTGCTAAAAACTTTAAAATGCGATTCGGCATATCTGCAACGGAATGGCGTAAAAATAGCAATAAAAGCAAACTAAATAGCAATAATGAAATACTAGCAAATGAATTTTCAGCATATTTTTGTGATCATTCACAAACAATTAAATGGAGGACAGATATGTTACAAAACAAAACTATCGTGGTAAATGAATTTCCTATTATGACAGTTGCTTATGTAAGGCATACCGGACAAAATGACGGTGATGTAGCGTTATATAAAGGTTTGCAAAATAAACTCTTTACTTGGGCTGCAAGTAGAAACCTGTTGAATGTAAATTCTAAGTACATTATAATTTACCACGATGACCCTAACGTGGTACCAGCAGAAAAACAACGAATGAGTCTATGTCTTACTATTCCTTCTACAACTAAAGTAGATGGTGATATTGGGAAAATGGAGGTTCAAGGAGGAAAATACGTTGTAGCAAGGTTCGAATTAAAATCAGATGAGTTTCATTTGGCATGGAAGTATATAATGGATTGGTTTCCAAAGAGTGGTTATAAACCAAGAAACGAACCCCCTTTTGAGATGTACCCTGAAGAGCCAATAGCTGACAATTTTAAGGTAGATATTTGCATTCCGATAGATTAATCAACTTATAAAGAATGATAACTGAAACAAGATACTTAAGTGAAGTTGTTAAAACACAGGCAAACAATGATAAATTATTCATATACGATATAAATTACTTTGGATTACTCATAGAGAAAGAAGGTAACCAAATTTTAGTATAAAGAAATAAAGATTTACTAAGAAGATATGAACTAAAATCAGGTGCTAAAAATGCACATAACTAGGCAAAACAGTATTAGTTTCAAAAGTATATAGCCCGCTTCAAAATTGTAACGGATTGATTAGTTTGAAGCTCGCAATCGCTTACTTTCCATATAATCAACTTTGGCTGTAATTAACGCAACCTTTTCGGTTAATTGACATCTATTAAAAAACAAGAATTATGAAATCAAAGATTTTAATTTTAGTCTCATTAATACTTTTTATAAGTTGTGATAATGATGAAGAAAGCAATTTAACTCAAATCCCGGATGGTACTTACACCGGAATCTTTACTGTGGAATATTCTAATGGAATGACATATTCCAACTCTGTAACAATCAATTTTTCTGAATCTAATAGTTATAAGAGTAGTGGAAATGGAAATATAAATGACTTCTATCCGGCTGGTGGAAGTGGAACTTATGAAATGAAAGGTTCTAAAATCTCTTTCTATGACATCAATACTTGGTTGGCTCACTTTGACTGGAATCTTATTCTTAGTGGAGAATACGATTATTTGATGAATGGTAGTCAATTGACTATCTCTGCTTATAAGAATGATGTGGGATTTTATAAATATGAGCTGACAAAAGAATAACTACGATCAATACGGTATATAAAAATTAGCGGTTTAAGTGATAAAACAATAGAATAAACATAAAGCAAAACTGAAAAGTAAAGTCATTAAATCCGCTAATTTTCATATACAAGACCTTCGCACAACATTAACGACAAGACCATAACAACGATAAGAAGAAAATTTATTAAAAGATTAGTATTATCTTGGGATTAGATAACTGATAGATAAAACATGAAAAAGTTAAATGCATACGACTATTATTTAATAGCTAGTCTGTTATACTGGATTTTTATAATGTATCGGTTATCCTCCAGAGAATACCTCGAAATGGGTGATACATTTAGTTTCTTTATTTATTCTTTTTTTGTAATTATTCATTCTATAGTTTTAATTTTTAGGTTTTTACTTAGAAATAGAAAAATAGGATTGAGACTGGTTATCGGTGTATCAATTTTACCTTCCGTAGCTACAGGAATATTTATGATGATTTCAATATTTTTTGGAATCATTTCATTATCAAAATAATAAGGTAGAAGATGCATGAGCACAACAATGTATAAAAAACAGGCATAATGTTGGCAAAGTGAAAAAAAAGCAATTCATCAAAGTCTTAAGGAACTTGGGTTTAGGATTGCCGTCTGACAGCTTTTCAAACAACCGCAGAAAATTTAAAGATAAAGCCTTTTCAGGTACTGTGCTTATTGTTGGTGCTGGTGCTGCCGGTATGTATGCAGGTTATCTACTAAAGCAAAAAGGAGTTAGTTTTAAGATTATTGAGGCAAGCTCACAAATTGGAGGAAGAATGAAAACCAATCATTCATTTACCGACTTCCCCATTGCGTTAGGTGCAGAGTGGATTGCCAAGCTCAATCCTAAATTTGGTGACATCATAGAAGCGAAAGAAGCATTTAAAAAATTACCAAAAGCAAGTTACGCTGCTGACGATACATATGGAACCTGGCGCAAGGGAAAACTAACTATAGATATACTAGGATTTTTCAATTATAAAAAGTTCATAAATAATTCTTGGCTGGGATTTTTCCAGGAATTCATCGCCCCCACCATTCGGGAAAACATCGTGTTTGACACACCTATCCGTTTGATAGATTATTCAGGGCAACAAGTTTCGGTCCAATCGGACAAAAAGCAATACACAGCTGATCGATTGATATTTACTGCACCCGTATCCTTAATTCAAGATGAAAGCATCCGTTTTGCTCCCGCTTTACCTCAGAAAAAACAAGAGGCTATTCAGAATACAGTCGTTTGGGATGGTTTTAAGGCATTTTTTGCATTCGAAAAGAAGTTTTATCCTTCATTTGTTGACTATACCATCTATCCGAAAAAATCCGGACAAGTTTCTTTGTATGATGCTGCGCATGGCCAGAAAAGTAATAAGAACATCCTCGGACTTTTTTCAGTGGGTCTTCCGGCAAAAAAGTACGCCAGCCTTAATGAAGCAGATTTCAAAAGAGAAATTCTGGTTGAACTTGACCATATATTTGATGGACAGGCTACCAAATATTACATCAATCATATCACACAAAACTGGTCTAACGAACCTTTTGCAAAAGGAGCTTATGTGAACGATTATGCGAGTCAGAAGTTCAATACGCAATTACAGAAATCAGTAGCTCATAAGATTTACTTTGCGGGAGATTCTTACATTGCCGGATCTGACTGGGGCAATGTACATAATGCAATAGAATCAGCCGTGCAAAGTATTAAAGAAGTTCTATCTAAATAACTGCTTCGAACTTGATTTTTAATAGAATAAATGAGTTAAGGTTAAATTGGTAAATAAAAATAATGAATAAAGAGCAGCCAATGTTGAGAGTCAATGCTTTATTGGCTAGAAAACAAAAGTGAAAGCCGCACAATATTGTTTATAAACAAAGCGGATTTGGTGCTTTCCGAACGATAAAATTTTAACCAAAAGTCAGTGCTATTTAGAAGTTGGTTGAAATCCAGTAATGATAATAAACGAACTGATAAAGAAAGCAACCTAATTTAGTTGAATAATATTCATAATTGGAAGAACACCCTTAGTGAAAATTATAAAAGCAAATAAAACATTTGGATCTTTCTTACCCTTAATTGAAGCAACAATTAAATAGTTCTAATTGACAAAACACCCAATGCATAAAAATGTGTCATACTTTACCAGGATAGTTAATGGCTATTTGGCAAATATTGCTATCTTTAAAACTAATTAACCACTAACAGGGAACCACAGTTTTAATCGCAGACAAAGTATATCCAAAAAATGTTGGAAACCATTTGGCATATGAATTTCTAAACTTGAAAACTATAAAATAAAGATATGCAAAATCTGGAATTACTATTGCTCATAGCAACTTTTGTTTACATAGGATTTAACCGCCTTATAAACAAAAATCTCTTTAAGCTTTATTTAATCGGTCTGCTGGCAATTATTCTATCCATCCACCTGATATTTGATGGTCTTCGATGGCAAATGATCCCGGCATACTTAATCTGGCTTATCGCTCTGATAACTGCACTAAAGGAATTTAGACGAAGGTCTTCAACTACAATTAGGGTTTTCAAGATCATCGGTCTAATAATCCTGTTAGCCCTGGCGATTTTACTTCCCTCCCTCCTGCCGGTATTTGAACTACCTAAAGCCAAAGGTCCATTCGCAGTGGGAACAAAGGACATATTTCTTGAACTGGATAGGGAAGAAGTAATTACTGCTGATAAGACTGATACAAGAAGCTTAATGATAAAAGTATGGTATCCGTCAAAAGAAACCGGTGAAGAAATGGATCTCTATGTCGATATAGCGGGGAGAAATGGTTTTGCTCAAAAATATGGGCTTCCACCTTCTATGCTCAATTATTTAAATAAAGTAAAAACAAACGTTTACAGAAACATTCATGTAGCAGATGAGTCTTTCCCTGTTCTGATATTTTCCCACGGCTACAATTCAAAAGCAAATGGTTATTATGCATTATTGTCAGAGTTAGTAAGTCAAGGATACATAGTATTTGCAATTAACCATACGTACGAAAGCACCGGAACTACATTTCCTGATGGTACCCTAAAATATTTTGATTATGAATATGCAAGTCAAATTGAATCAGGTACATGGGACATAATAGAGCCTGTAATTGAAGCGTTTAAAAGTGACCTTTCATTTGAAGGTCGGCATCCAATTGTGCAAAAAGGTCTAACCACATATTTTGTAAGGGATATGGTTGAACGTTGGGCAGAGGACATTGTGGATGTTGTGAACAAATTAGATGAATGGAACGATAACGGATTCTTTAAAGGAAAGTTAGATTTATCCAATGTTGGCGTTTTGGGACATTCCAGAGGTGGTGGAGCAGCAGGAGAATCCTTGTTAATTAATAGCAAAATCAAAGCTGGAGCGAATATTGACGGAGTCCAATGGGGACAGATAGTTGATACCGTATTTCAGAAGCCCTTTCTTTTTTTGTCAGCAGATTGGCCTGAAGAACATGAGAATTTAAATCAACATGCGTATGTGAATAAAAGTACATTCGTTTTCTATGAAGCTATTGTTTTTCAAACTGGTCATAGTAATTTTATGGATATTCCTTATATGATTCCGTTAAATGCTTTAAGTCAGGCAGGAACTATCGATCCTGATTTGGCAATTGAAATTACAAGTAAGGTTGTTACCTCCTTTTTTGACAAACACTTGAAGAATAAAGAAATAGATTTGAATGCCTTAAACTCGGAATATGAGATGCTTGAAATTAATATCTTCCAAGGAGATTCCATAACTTCAATAATGAATTAAGCTTTGAATAATCAACTTTTAAGAAACTGTAAAAATGAAAGATAAAAAATAAGAGCAAGCAAGTTAGGACTGCATACTTTTAGTGATACGCGTCATAAACAAAACATTTCTAAACTAACAAAACGCAAAGTTAAAGTGTATATAAACATAGAAACAGAAAGATTAATAATAAGGCCACTAAGTTTGGAGGATGCCGAATTTATAGTTGATTTGGTTAATTCTGAGGGCTGGCTGAAATTTATAGGAGATAGAAATATTTCTGATAAAAATGATGCAAGAAACTACATTCAAAAGATACTTGATAACGCAAATTTTTATTACAATGTTTTTGAGTTAAAAAAAACACGAAAGGCTATTGGAATAGTAACATTTCTCAAACGAGATGATGAGAAATTCCCTGACATTGGATTTGCTTTATTGCCTGAATTTGAAAAAAACGGATATACCCTTGAGGCAAGTAAGTCGTATCTTGAGAAAATAGAAAACTCAAACAAATACGACAATATAATTGCAATCACTATGCCGGACAATCAAAAATCGATTAACTTGTTACAGAAGCTTGGATTTCATTATGTAAATAGTTACGAAAAAGGTGGAGAGATTTTATCTTACTATACTTTAAAAAATGTAAAAGCCACCAAGTAACAATATATATGCGAAAATAAAAGTATATTAATCCGTAACTGACTTTTATACGAAGTAGTTTTGTACAACCTCAGAACGAACTTTAACAATATAGTTATGATTGAGAATAAACAAGTTTATTATCCTAGTATAGGGCAAAGCTGGGGAATTGTTGGATTAGCAATACTTTCCATGTTATTATTTAGCCCCGTAAATATTATACTAACCAATATATTAGGAAAGGAAGTATCTTTTTTAGTTTATTACTTATTAGCAATGGGAGTTCCTTTTGGCATTGCTCATTTGATAAGAAATAAAAGAACAGGGATTAATAATTACAATTTTAATCTTAGTTCTATAAAATTAATGGTATTAGTTTCTATCTCTACAATTTCAATTCAGACCGGAGTAATTTCACCAATCGTTAATTCATTACCCATGCCAGAGTTTATGAAAAAGATATTTCTAGAATTTGCAAATCAAAACGGAGTATTTTCTTTTATAGCAATTGTTATTGCCGCACCAATAATTGAAGAATTGATTTTTAGAGGAATTATTCTAGATGGACTTTTACGAAGATATTCTCCAGTTAAATCAATCATTTTATCAAGTATTCTTTTCGGAATCGTTCATCTAAACCCTTGGCAGTTCGTTAGCGCTTTGATTATTGGGTTATTTTCAGGTTGGATTTATTATAGAACAAAAAAATTATCACTATCAATCTTAATTCATTTAATAAATAACCTTGTTGCCTTTTTAGGAATATATTTTATGGATATAGAAATAATGATCAATGAATCACTAACAAAATTGTATGGTGGTTTTACAAACATGATTTTAATTACTATTGGATCAATATTAGTGTCAATAATAGGTATTTTTATATTGAGAAAAGAATTTAATGGTTTGAAAAATTAATAAATGGTAGCGCATAATGGACAATAAAAAACATATTACAGATAGTGCTAATTTAAAGGACATTACATTTAATAAATAATGCAACAAGTTGATAGGGAATTGCTTTGAATTGCCAAACGGTTCATATACTTAACCTTAGCGATTATATAGAAACTAAATCATAAAAAAAATGAAATGAAAAAAATATTATTAATTGCATTGTTAGTTATTTTATTTAATTCCACGTATGCACAGTTTTCATTGGATCATTACCATCCTGTTGATATTATTAAAACGGAGGGTATTGATTCTTGCTCAATATATGTTTTACAACCCGATAGTTCATTGACTATTGAACAATCTTATATCTATAATCTTAAAGGCTTAGAGATCGAGAATAAAAGAGATTTTCAGAATTTTTCATTTATATATGAATATAATGAAGAAGGAATAAAGGTTGCACAATTTTTTGTTCCTTTTGGAGAAGGTTATTTTGAGCGAGATACATTAATCTATGATAAAAAAGGCAGGCTAATACAAAAAATTACGTATTCATCAGATGGTAAAGAATCTAAAAGAAATGAATATGATTATAAAAAAAGATTAATAAAAGAAGAGCGATATATCCTGAAAGGAAAATTACAAACAAAATCATTATACAGATATAATAAAAAAAAGAGGATCAAGAAAATTGAAAAGTATTTTAGAGGTAAACACCAAGAAGATTGGATTCATGAATATGATAGTGATAATAATTTAATTTCATTTATTACAATTTCTACCAACGGAGATACAACGCTTCGACATAATTTTAATTACAATAAAAGTGGTTTGAGAATTAAACATTCAATTTATTTACAAGGAAACAGGCTCTCGACGATATTTTTAACTACATATGACAAAAAAGGATTAATTTCATATATGGAAGCAATAACTGGCATAAAAAACAATGATCCAAAAACAGGCGAATATGAAAAAACAATTTATAAATATACATATCGCTAACACATTTTAGTAGTTATTTAAAAACCAGATCAAATGAGCTATTCAAAATTTTTAGATGATTGGAGTAAAGTTCGGGAAGAATACTTGGAAAAAAACCCAACTGAAAATGTTCCTTGGGACCTGACGGAAGCTATGACGAGAGATAAATGGATAGCTGAAAAAAAGTTCGATGAATTTGTTGCCTATGTTCTTGAAAATTATGATTCCGGAAATTGTATTGATTTAATCACACCCTTTGGTAATCATCTAATTGAGATCAAGGAATATAACTTATTCAAAAAAATCTGGAAAGGAGTCATTAGAATTAATATATCTACTTTGTGGGATTATGTGCATAATATGCTGATTGATTTTCCGAATGCGACATCGGTTGATATAAATAAAATTAAAATAACAGATAAGTTAATCGAAGATTTTGAATTACGTCCCGGAAAAGCTTTTGCAAATGAGAAAAATGCAGTTGCATATAAACGCTATTATACTTTAAAAGCATTATCAGAATTTATTAACGGATTAGAAAGATTCAATGATGAAAATGAAATTTCCAAAATGCGTTTGATTATTGAAAATGTTCAAAATCTTCAAAAACCCACACCAACTAAATCCACGGATAAAAGAAAAATAGATGAAAAGCTTTTCTGGGAATTAATAACAATTTCAAGAGAAGAATCAGAAGATAAATTTGAGTTTATTGAAATATTGACAGATAAACTATCTGCATTTAAACCCAATGAAATAAGAAAATTCGCACGAATTTTTGAAACCAAATTTCAAGAGCTAAATACTTGGGATAACTGGGCATTTGTATATATCGTTCGACGAGGTTGCGGGGATAATGAATTTGATTATTTTAAAGCATGGGTAATTTCAAAAGGACAAGAAACTTTCAATAAAGTAAAGGAATTCCAACAAAAGGATTTTAAAGAATTAATTGGGTTAGATGATCCGCAATTAGAAGAGATGCTTTATCTTGCAGAGGAAGCTTATGAATTAAAAACAAGTGAGCTAATGACACCCATAAGGGTGAAAAAACAAAATATATCTGGCACAAAATGGACAGAAGAAAAGGTTTGCGAGATATTTCCAGAGATTTGTAAACAATTTAATTATAAATAATAACAACTGCTAATTATGTGTTTAATTCATAAGGGTTTCAGTGGTTTTCGAGCGTTATCGCCCACATTAATTTTAGTGCGAAACTTGATTGGTTTACGCTCTCCAATAAAATACCTCACGGAATCATATACTCGTCGGATGGTAACAATTACAAAAAATTTAATATTTTGAGAAGAAAATTATGAAATAAGCCATAAAAGAATCGCTATCATATTTTAGATAATTGAAAAACACTTAATGAAAGTCTATCAAGAAAATATAAAAAAATATAATGCCAAAACATTAAAGTTAAAAAAGGTATTAAATAGAATATCATTACTTAGGCTTGCTATTTTTTTTATTTCTAGTATCATTATTATATACTCCCTTAGTTCTAATTTAATAACTCCTATTCTGATTGTTTTCCCACTATCCGTATTATGTTTTGGTGTTGCAATCAAACACTATAACAAAACAGCTTTCCAAAAAAAGCATATTACATTCCTGAAAGGTATAAATGAATCCGAAATTCTAAGAGAAAAATGTAACCTTGAAGAATTTGATACCGGACATAAATTTATCAATCAAAATCACCCATACACATCTGATTTAGATATTTTCGGTCAACATTCCATTTTTCAATTAGTTAACAGAACAACTACAGAGTCAGGTATGATACGCTTATCTGAATGGCTATCAGAACCTGCACCTAATTTTGAAATTCATGACAGACAAAAAGCTATAAAAGAATTATCCAATAAATTGGAATGGAGGCAAGATTTTCAGGCGTCTGGCATGCACTTTCAAAATAAAAAAAGTGATTATTTTAAATTGTTAGATTGGGTAGAAGCGCCTGTTGTTTTATTAAAATATCGACGAATATATATAGCAGCTGCAATAATCCTTTCGGTTCTATCTTTGCTTGGCTTATTTTTATCAATAATTAACATAGTTTTATTAAGCAGGTATATTTATTTTCTTTCCTTTATTTCTGTTTTATTTGTTAATTACTTGGTTTTAAGAAAAGTAAAACCACTTGCGGTGGATATCGTTGAAACCTCAACAAAAAATCTTAACACTTTAAAAGGTTATAGGACACTTATTTATAAAATTGAAAGCGAACGTTTCAAGTCGCAAAAATTAAACCACTTACAATCACTACTGATAAAAGGTATGCAATCAGCATACAATGAAATTAATAAGCTATGCAGGTTATTGGATTACTCACATCAAAAACCTATAAAAAAGGATCCATTAAGTGGAAATCAATTTTATCCTATATTAAATAGTTTTCTACTATTGGATATTTATTTGATACTTGGAACAGAAAAGTGGAAATCAAAAAATAAAACGTTTTTAAAATCCTGGACTGAAGCAATTAGTGAGTTTGAAGTAATTAATTGTTTTGCAGGTTTTTGCTATGCAAACCCATCCTACTCATTTCCGGAGATTACAGAAAAGAATAACTACCTACATTTTGAGTCGTTAGGGCATCCTTTAATAAATTCTAATAATCGTATTTGTAATAATTTTCACTCAGAAGGACAAGGTGATGTTGTTATGATTACCGGTTCTAATATGGCAGGGAAAAGCACTTTTTTAAGATCCGTAGGCGTAAACCTTGTATTGGCTTTAGCCGGTGCACCTTGTTGTGCAAAATATGGGCAGGTTTCGAACCTGAAATTATATACAAGTATGAGAACCCAGGATAATTTGAAAGAAGGAATTTCCTCTTTTTATGCAGAATTAAGTAGAATTGAAAAGATGCTGAAACTAATGGAAAGCAATCAAAACATTTTTTTTCTTTTGGACGAGATGTTTAAAGGCACAAACTCAGAAGATAGACATAAGGGAGGCTTTTCATTGATTAATCAAATAAGTAAGCTCGAAACGTCAGGAATTATTGCAACACATGATATTGAGCTTGCTAAGCTATCGGAAAATAAGATGTTGGTTACAAATTATAGTTTCAATAGTGAAATTAAAAATGATTCCATAATTTTCAGCTATAAACTCCATTCAGGTATATGTAATGATTTTAATGCGAGTGCATTAATGAAAAAAAGTGGAATTGAAATTATATCTGATATTTCAAAAAGTGCAACCAAATAAAAATACGCCATATACATGTGTAAAAATAATAGCCCGTCCAATAGTAAATTCAAAGATTTTAGCCCATGGCAATTTTCCTGTACCTTGACAAATTCGGCTGTTATTCTTATAATGAACTTCACTATTTTGACGGCTTTAAAGACAACCTTAAAATATAACAACAAATGTTCTATATAAATTGGCTATTGACTATAATTGGCCCTATAATTGTTTATTTCATTGAGCGGTTAATTAGAAAAAAGAATAACTTAAGAAAAATATTCGCTATTACCTCAATTTCGTTTATCCTACTTTTTGTAATATTTAATATCTCCGACACTTACTTTAAAGTTTCTGCAGCTAACGATTTACTATTTTCAATGACTTATTTGGGTATTGTATTTATATTTTGGACATCACTTCGAATTAAAAATGTCGTTCTTAAAGTTCCCGTAATTATAACTCTGGCAATATTAATATTATCAGTCGCATTACTAGGAATTACAGGGCTGTTCGGCATAACTTACAATGAATATTATGCATCTAAGTTCGAATATGACAAAACATATAATACCTATGAAGGATACTCGATACAATTGACCAAATTAGGTCATGCTTTGGAACCAGATGGAATACAAATTCATGTATTTAAAGACATTGAAATTATTCCGATTAAGAAGAAAGTTTACGAAGAAAAAGACTATAGCTTTTATGGAGATTTGGAAGATGTCTTCTTTTCAGTAAGTGATAATATTATAAAATTAGAATATCGAAATGATAAAGGCGAATATATATTTGAAAAGGAAATAATGATAAACAGCAACTAACATCAGTTGTGGTTAATACAAAACAGAGATGCTTAAGGAAACATTTTTAAAATTGATGAGTAAGTATACAAACCAAGAAGATTATATTTTTTATTGTTGGGATGAGATTTTTAAAAGTTATTCATCAGAATCAAGGCATTATCATAACCTGATTCATATTAACAATATGATATCTGAATTGGACCATGTAATATCTGAAGTAAAAGAGAAAGATTCGTTGCTATTTTCAATTTATTACCATGATATTATCTACAACACATCTAATTCTGATAATGAATATAAGAGTGCAATGTTATTTAAGAAAAGAATTGCCCGAACAGATTTTCAATATATTGAAAAATGTATGAAACAAATTGAACAAACTAGTGAACATAAATTGTCGGAGGATAATGATATAAATATTCTTTTGGATTTAGACCTTTCAATATTAGGCAAGAATAGGTTAGATTACCAAGAATATTGTCAAAACATAAGAAAAGAATATAATATGTATTCTGACCTTGAGTATAGAAATGGAAGGAAAAAAGTACTGATCAGGTTACTGGATTTATCTTCAATTTATAAAACAGATTATTTTAGTTCAAAGTATGAGAAGAATGCAAGAATAAACCTTGCTCTTGAACTTAAATCTTTAGACTAATGGGGTTTTGGAATAAAATACTCAGAAAAGTAAAGCCTAACAGGAAATATATAATATTAAATTTGTGAAAAAGATAAATTACTACACAACGTTCAATTTAAAATATAAAAGTATGATTTCGAAAAATGAAATTCTTAAAGTCCTTTTATACTTCACGCTATTAACTACTGGATGTGAAACTACAAAAAACAGCCATAGTGATAACTCCATACAAGCTGTTATTAAAGAGTTTGAATCAGGAATTGAAAAGGATATTAAAGACGATGGTATTAATGGAAGTATTTCAACTGCCATTGTAAGGAAAAATGAAATAATCTGGTCTAAAGCATTTGGAATTGCAGATATTGAGAAAAATATTCCTGCTGATACAAATACTATTTATCGGACAGCATCAATTTCTAAGCCTTTTACAGCATTTCTTATGATGCAACTCTACCAAAAAGGCATTATTGATATAGACGAACCTATAGAGAAATATTTACCCGAGATTAGAAATATAAAAGGATATTCAGAATCCACTAAAATTACCTTCCGGCAAGTCGCCAGCCATACGTCAGGACTTCAGCGAGAACCTGATATGAAAGGGGCTGACGAAGGTCCTATTGAAGAATGGGAAGAAAAGATTCTTGAAGCAATACCGTTAACATCATTTAAAGCAAAGCCCGGAGAGCATCACAGCTATTCCAATATTGGATATGGTATAATGGGTTTAGCATTATCCAGGGCTGCATCTAAATCCTTTTTGAAACTGGTTAAGGATGAAATTTTCATACCACTTGGAATGGATAACAGTTTTTTTATAGTTCCGGACAGCTTATATCCTAAGTTAGCTAAAGGGATTGATGGAGGACCCATTGGGAAATTAAGTTTTGAAAGACCTTTACGGGGACATAGTGGCAGAGGATATAAAGTACCAAACGGTGGTATCTATTCAACTCCCAATGATTTAGGTAAATTTATGATTTGCAACATGGGATTTTGTGACCTGCTTGAAAAGGAAAATCTTGAATTAATGCAGACGGCTACTAAACCAATCGAAGAAACATGGAATAGAGGTTTGGGATTTACACTTTATCAAGATGATATTTTAAACACAGTAGAACATGATGGTTTTATTTCAGGCTATACAGCCTATTTTGTTTTTGATAAGAAACATCAATACGGTGTAATTATTATGCGTAACTATAATTTTGGATCAACTGATCATTTAGAATTAACTGCAAAAGTTTTACTGCGAAAATTAATTAATGCTGAAAACAAAAACTGAATACAACAAAGCGTATATGTTCATTTCGGGGAACCATATAGACAAGGTCATTATGCTGTATGTTAAAAGAACCTATTAATCTGCATTAAAGAAAAGCATTATGAAAAAAGTGAACTTCGCTATTTTATCAATTATAATTTCTGGATTACTATTTGGGTGTAATAAAAATCCAACAGCCAATCAATACAAAACTCAATATAAAGTTAATTATGTAACAATAGATGGTTTGTGGAAATGCACTTCTGAAACTAACTTAAAACTTAAAGATTTAACAATAGAACCAGTTATCTATATATCAGGAGAAATCGCAAATAAATTATCAGTGGAAGGATGTTTTACTTGGGATGGGCAATTTCGTGATTATTGGTATCTTGAAAAAATAGTTTACAATGACAAAACCAATGAAATCAAAATTCAGGATAAAGAGGGTAATATGTATATTGGAGTATTTGACAAAAAAAAACAAAGAATTAATGGAATGGTATATTCACAGGATGAAGATAAGTTAGTTCCTGAAGATAAACTCGATTTCATTAGAGCTTCTGACCTAAATTTAGAACGTTTATTTATACCCCGAAAACCTCATGAAGATGGGAGTATTCAATATAGTTATCAGATACCCGATCACAAAAATGACGAACTGCAAACATCTTCAATATTTAATTATTGTAACGACACTTCTGCACTATACAATTTAATGAATGAGATTATCAGACAAGAATTTGGTCGACTTGAATCTTTTTTAATAATGAAAGATCAAAAACTGATTCTTGAAGAATATTTCTTTAATTATTCGAGTTCTGACATGCATAATATTTTTTCATGCACAAAGAGTATTGTTTCTTTAGCAGCCGGAGTTGCTTTCAAAAAACTAGAAAATTTAAATACTGAAAGATCTATTTTTGATATTTTTCCAGAATTCGATTCTTTAAAAAACAATGCAAACCAAGACATCACTTTAAAGCATATACTAACAATGACTGCAGGTTTTGATGAAGGCAATGAGTACAAAAATTTAAAACCAAATGAAGTTGTAGCCAACATTCTTAAATCACCTTTAATATCAAAACCTGGAGAAAAATTTAGCTACAACAGTGAATGCCCTTACCTCTTGGGAGGGTTTATTTATGAAATGTCTGGGAAAAACATAGAAGAATTTACCAAAGAAAACATATTTAATCCATTGGGAATTAAAAATTACAATTGGAAGAGTTTAAATAATAATCCTGATTGTGCAAGTAATCTGTATATGCAATCGCGAGATATGATAAAAATCGGATCACTGACTTTAAACAATGGAAAATGGAAAGAACAACAGATTGTTCCCGCAGAATGGATAAGCGAATCTATCCAGCCTCAGATTGCTGAAAGTGATTTTTTTGATTACGGTTACCAGTGGTGGTGTAGGTCGAAATCAAATAAGCCCTGGTGGAAAGAACCCTCGGAAAATTCAAAAGAACATGATATGTTTCTTGCGTTGGGTTATGGCGGACAGTACATTTTTATCGTTAAGGACCTGAATCTTATAATATCAATGACTTCATCAGATTATAATGAAGGAAATGGAATGGCTTTTAAGAAAATACCACTGGTTATTGAAAAAATTGTTCCATTATTTGAATAAAACTTTGCCTAAAATTTTATAAGTAATAGCTGGGATATTTTGAATATTGCGGTTTGCTGTCCTTTCAAGCTAGTTGGTTTGAAAGAAAAGAATCCATAAGCTGCCACTTCTCATATAATTTACTTTGGCTTATTGTTCAAAGTATGCAAGAAGTAACTAGAACTATAGCTAACAGCAAATTGATAAAAATAGAAGTTTCGAATAAAAAGTATAAATTGCAAAATATAAAACAACTTGGTAATTTGTTTTTTATGGTTATTCAGGATTTAAGATTACGAGTTCATTCATTGAAAATATGTTCTGGTAGGCAGATGATTTGATGATTGAATTAGCGATTAAGTTCAATAGTAAATTAACTGATATTCAAGGATTTAACATAATAGGTGATTTTATGATTGAAGTAATGATTACACATCCATAGAGGCGACCAATAATAAAAGCAATAATAATAATGGTAAAAAAAACAGAATATGAATAGAATTTTAATAGTATTTGTAATTATGAACATATTAATGTTCTTAAATTCGTGTAGTCAAGAAGAAAATGGGCCTGCTGACGAAACAAAAGAATGGATTAGAAATTCTGCAAATCCTGTTTTCCACGATTACATTTCAGAAGAAAATTATGAAGTTGCTAGTGATGCACACGTCTTCTTTGACGAATATGATTCCTTAAAAATGATATATACTGGTGGTGCAAACGGGAAAGCTTCAATAAAATTAGCCATTGGCAGTTCATGGGATAATTGGACAAAAGGTAGCTCATTGCTTTACCAGCCAGGTCCATCAGGACTGGACATTTATAAAGAAACTGGTTTTTACAGAAAATCTTCGAATGGGAAACATCAAATTTATTATATCGGATACGATGATGAAAATACTTATGAATCACAAATATACCTTGCCGAGGCAGATGCTTTAAGAGGGCCTTATACGCAGTTTGAACAGCCTTTGATTTCCAGGGGAATAATAGCAGGAAAAAATGTTTATTGTATGACCAGTCCCAGTGTGATTGAACATCATGGCTTATTATACATGACATTTATAGGTTGGAATGATTCACCGGAAAATGTTACGAATGTATGGATGATAGGTGCAATATCATCTGATGAAGGGCATAACTGGTCAGATTTTCAAATAGTTGATGCCAGAATTATGATGGAAGGGCAAGTAACAAAAGCCCCTGACAATACCTTTATTGCAGTTAGAACAGGTGATTATGAAAACACTGAAGCAATATATTATGCAACTTCAACTCATCCATTCGGACCCTGGACAGAAGAGGAAGAACCAATTTTGATTCAGGCAGGGGCTCCATATGAAAAGGATGAATGCATCGCGCCGCAAATTACTATTGATCCTCTAACAAATAAACAGTATTTATTTTACACCGGGGCCGATCATCAAGTTGGATGGTGGATTATGCTTGCTGAAAAGAAATAAATAGCGGTTTCGCGCTAAGTATTGTAATAATATTTGCTTTGCAACGGATAATGATTATGCATAGAGTGAAAACTTCCAAACTTTACTTAAATGTGTACCGTTGCGATTTGGCAACAACACGATTTATAGAATGAATTATAAAAGCGCTGCTGAAAGAATAATTGCCCTGAGAAATACAGACATAGAGTTTAGGGAAAGACTTGTTCAAAATAAACGAATTGGAGAAGGCTACAATGAAGAAATGAAAAAATTGCACAACAGAAATGCAAGAATATTAAATCACATAATTGACACCATCGGTTATCCAACCATTGACAAAGTAGGTAAAGAAGCCAGCGAAGCAGCGTGGATGATCATACAACATTCAATCGAACAGCCTGATTTTATGAAAAAGTGTGTAAAACTATTGGAAAGGGCAGTTAGCGAAAATAAAGCAGAAGCAAGAAGTTTAGCTTACTTGACAGACCGAATAGCGACATTGGAAGGAAAACCACAACTTTATGGAACTCAATTTGATTGGGACGAAAACAAAAAATTAAGTCCAAAACTCTTTGATAACTTAGCCAAAGTAAATCAAAGAAGAAAATCTATCGGGCTTAAAACACTTGAAGAACAAACCGCAATTATAAGAAGACAAGCTGAAAATGAAAGTCAATTTCCACCAACAGACTTTGTAAAAAGAAAACAGGAGATTGACGAATGGAGAAAAAAAGTAGGTTGGATAAAATAAGCTGATTTAGTGTCAACTTATTTCAGGACGAGACACTAGATAAAATAAAAAGGCTTGTAAATCTACAAGCCTTTTTCTCTTAAAATATCTTAATTCAATTAATCAGCTTCTTCTTTTATACCAAACATTATAGCTACGCAACCGCTAACCAGTTCTTCGGATTCTCCTTCACTATTTTTTACTCGTAATGAAATTATAAGTTGTTGACTTGATTGTAAATTAAAATCCCAGACTCTTGAATAATCATCTTTTCTGTTATCGTACAAAACATTTCTATTTACATCAAGCACCTGAAATTCAATCTCCGGAAGCGCATCTGAACCACAAATATATATTCTGTAGTTTTGCCCGGCATAAAATGTTTTATATAACTCTGCATCCTCACCTTCAGTCAAAATAGCAGCATTGTAGTTACCATCATGTATATATGGTGTTAATTCTAATTTACAAACCTTTTTAGCAAAACTCTTCCATTGCGAATTACCATAAAAAGGTATTAGAGCCAAAACAGTTAATACAATTAATATCTGGTATATTTTTTTCATAACAGAGGATATTTTATAGTATATAATTACTTCGTATTACCTTAACTTTTTCTTTTAATTCATTATAAGTCTCCGGACTCATAGAAATAGTTGTTTCAGATTTTAGAGTTGTTACTTTAGTTTCTTCATCTGTAACTGGCTCAATCTTGGAAGTTGTAATCTCGATCTTCTCAAAAATTTTCTTAAGCTCATTAACATCAGTCATTACAGCTTGAACATCTTCATTGTCAGAATTCTCATCTAATAAGCTCATAACTGTATTAAGAGTTAATTTTTGATCGATTATCCTATTAATCAACTCATTGTTATTAAAATCAGCATCGGCTCCAACAAGATTAGTTGCAATGTATAATCCTTCTATCCAACCTCCTACTAAAACAATTGTTGACAAAGCCTGCCTGTCATTTTCTTCAAAAAATGAGCTTGAATTCATAATAGTTTCTGAAATGATGTCCATTATAACATCCCGGTTATTAATATTAGCTTCTAACCTTTCAATTATATCTTCATCAATAGCATTAAGAATACCAAGACCTTCCGCCATTTTCTTAGCTGCATTCATATAACTAATTGTAGCCTGTGTTTGATCAAATAAACTGGCATAACTTAAATCTGTAGTATAAATTCCTAGATTTAATGCCATGCTTTTATTGGTAACATATCTTGAAACATTATCGGTAGGGTTTAGAAGCTCTTCGTTATATTTTGCACCAGCTTGCTTCAAAATCATTGCAGTCTCAAGAGGTGACGGCAAAGAGTAAAAGATCTCTTTTACAGTTTTTACGTCCTGAATTAATTGTTCATCAATTTCTAATGAATCGATTGTAACTAAATCATCTGAATCTTTATCTTTCTTTTTATCTGAAGCACAACCTGTTATTATTCCGAAGGCAATAATAACTGCTAAAAAATATAAAGCTCTACGATGTAATAATTTAATATTCATAATTAGCTGTCTATTAATTGTTACCAGTATATCACAATTTGTAGTAAAATTAACACTTTTTTTTAAAAAACAAAATTTCGATTTCACGCTAATACCTGAAACTACAAGATTTTGTACGATTAACTTTCCTATTTTGTTTTAAAAAACCGAGTATTTTTCAGAACTAATATAGAAAATAATAATTTTAATAACCAATAATTAAGCAGAATTATTCTAATTTTGTTTCGGTTAATTATGCACTGGAAATAAGTATAAATCATTTTAAATAATGAATAATAAGGAAGTTATAAAGCATCTAAAATCAGGAAATCAATCGCTGATTTTAGAAACTTTAAGGTATATCGAAACAGAAGGAAATAAAGAAATATTAGCCGAAGTTATAAATCTTTTGCAACAAACTACCGATACTATAATTCGGGATGAGATCGTAAAAATTCTTGAAAATTTAAACAACCAGGATTGCGTAACCGTACTAACCCAATCTCTTTTAAATGCTGATTATAAAGATATTATATCTCTACTTGTTTCCGCTTGTTGGAAAAACGGACTGGATTACAGCGAATCGGTTGAAGTATTTACGGATATATTTATTAAGTCTGATTTTCAGCTTGCATTTGATGCTTTTACCGTTATTGATAATTTGGAAGAAATTGACAGCATTATTGCAGAAGCTTGTATTTTTAGGTTAAAGAATGCAATTGAGGATATTCAGGATGATAAAAAGCCTTTATATTTTGAGCTTTTAAAAATAATTGAAGAAAAAAAAGAAAATCCCGCTTAAGCGGGATTTTTATTATTGGACACTGGAGAAATATTTCATGAATTGCGATCTCTCGTAAACTAAAGGATCATCTATTTTTGAATAACTCATTTTTCCTTTAAACTCATAGATATTTTCAAATCCTTGTTTATTCATCCATTCTTCAACTTCTTTTAATATTTTTTCAATTTGATCTATTCCATTCTTGTATAATGTTGAACAAACCTGAACAGCATTTGCACCGGCTAATATTTGTTTAACAACCGCTTTACCGTCATGAACTCCCGTTGATGCTGCAATGTCTAAATTTGCTATTTTAGAAGAAATTATTCCAACCCAACGAAGCGAATTTCTTATATCTGCTGGCGAACTAAAAACTTCGGCTGATGTGAATTTTAAATTATCTATGTCAATATCGGAAGCATAAAATCTATTAAATAAAACTACTCCAGGAACATTTAATTTTTGTATAAAACCCACAAGGTTTGAAAAGTGCGAGCCTAATTTGAATGCATAAGGAATCTTGATTGTACTTTTTAATTTTGCTGCCAAATCAAAATAGATATTTTCATATTGCTCAGCGCTTGCATTTCTATCATTTGGTAATACAAAAACATTAATTTCTATAGCATCCGCACCAGCTTCTTCAATACTCTTTGCAAATCCTACCCACTCTTTTGCTGAAACACAATTTATACTTGCTATAATAGGAATTTTAACCTCGCTTTTAGCTTGCTTAATTAATTCAAGGTATTCCTGAATCGTATTTTGCTTTACATAATGATTAACATAGTCCCACGCCTCAGGTGAATCTGATCCGTTTGCTATATTTCCGGCCTCATATCTAATTTGTTCTTCGAAAATTGATTTCAGTACTATTGCACCAGCGCCTTTTTCTTCAATTTTCTTAATTTTTTCGACAGAACTTGTTAAACCTGAACTAGCTACAATCAGAGGATTTTTAAGCTTTATCCCCAAATAAGTAGTTTCTAATTGACTCATAATGTTTATATATTTAATTGTTTATTTTTTAATAATTACGTGCTCCAAATAGCAAACTTCCAATCCTAACCATTGTTGCTCCTTCTTCTATTGCTATTTTATAATCTCCAGACATTCCCATAGAGATTTCCTTAAAACTTTCTTTTTTTACAAAAATTGTATTTTTTAACTCATTAAAGATATGAACTAATTCTTTAAATTCAGCACGAATAGTATCCTCATTTTCTGTAAAAGTAGCCATACCCATTACTCCACAAATATTTACATACTCCAAACTTCTGAATTCTTCTGTATCCAGAAACTTAATTACTTCTATTAAGTCTAAACCAAACTTTGTTTCTTCCTTAGCAATATGAAATTGTAATAAACAATCTATTTTCCTATTATTCTTCTCTCCTTCCTTATTTATTACTTTCAATAGTTTAAAACTATCAACTCCATGAATTAAAGCAACAAACGGTGCTATGTATTTCACTTTATTGCTTTGCATATGGCCAATCATATGCCATTCAATGTCTTTTGGCAACTGCTCATATTTTGAAGCTAGATCCTGTACTTTATTTTCACCAAATATCTTATGACCAGATTGATATGCCTCAAGAATAGTTTCGACCGGCTTAGTTTTTGAAACTGCAATTAATTTTACATTTTCTGGAATTTCTGTTTTTAAGAATTGCTTTATGTTGTCGGAAACACCCATTAATTAACCATATTTAACTTAATGAGCCTCAAAAGTAATAAAAAAGTAGTTGTCTTAAAAAGATAATTATCAGGTTTGTTTAATATAAAAAAGAGGGATAATTAATCCCTCTTTCATATAGTTATAATCAACTGTTGAATTAATCAAGTTTATGAATAACCAATCCACTTCTAAGTTTTGGTTCGAACCAAGTAGTTTTTGGTGGCATAATATTTCCAGTATCTGCAATATCAATTAATTGTTGTAATGATGCTGGGTATAAAGCAAAAGCAACTTTCATATCGCCGCTATCTACACGTTTTTTTAGTTCACCTAAACCACGAATTCCACCAACAAAATCAATTCTCTTTGAAGTTCTTAAATCTGTAATGTTAAATAAAGGTTCAAGTACTTGTTTAGAAAGAATAGTTACATCTAATACGCCAATAGGATCTTTATCATTATAAGTTCCTTCTTTAGCTGTTAATTTATACCAGTCTCCAGCAAGATACATACTGAATTCATGCAATTTAGAAGGTTTATAAATTTCTGAGCCTATTTTTTCAACTTCAAACGAATTAGTCAATTTTTCAACTAATTCTTCTTCAGATAAACCGTTAAGGTCCTTTACGACACGGTTGTAATCAATAATTTTTAACTGATTGTCGGGGAAATGAACGGCCATAAAGAAATTATATTCTTCATTGCCGTTATGATTAGGATTTTGCTCCTGTTTTTCAACACCGATTCTTGCAGCAGCAGCGGTTCTGTGATGTCCATCAGCAACGTATGTATAAGGAACTTTTGTTGCAAATAAGTCTTCTAATTTCTTATTCGTATCAGTATCATTTATTGCCCAAAAATGATGTCCGAAACCATCCTCAGCAACGAAATCGTAATCTGCTTCTTGAGTTTTTACTATGTTCTCAACAATTGCATCAATCTCAGGGACAGCTTTATAAGAAAAGAACACCGGTTCGATATTCGCATTAGTATAACGAGTTAAAACCATCCTATCATCTTCTTTTTCCGGACGAGTTAACTCATGCTTTTTGATAATTCCGTTATGATAATCTGCGCAAGCAGCAGCACCTACTATTCCATATTGAGTGCGACCATCCATCGTTTGAGCATAAATATAAAATTTTGCTTCTTCATCTTGCACTAACCAGCCTTTTTCCTGGAATGCTTTGAAGTTCTCAACAGCTTTTTCATAAACAGTATCTGAATGAACATCTATCCCTGGCTCACAGTCAATTTCTGCTCTTGTAATATGTAATAACGAACAATCTTTGCCCTCAGCCATAATAGCAGCTTCTTCACTGTTCATTACATCGTATGGTAAAGATGCTAAATCTTTAGAAATTTCTTTTGGAGGCCTTAGGCCCTTAAATGGTTTTATTATTGCCATATTTTAAAAGTATTTAGTTATTTGTTTTTAGTTATTTAATCCTTTTTGATATTGCTTTTGTTAATCCAGTCAACATTTTTGATATTTCAATTAAATCATTTCTCAATTGTGTATAAATTAGATCATTAATATAATCTCTTCTCTTGGCAATTTCAATACATACTACACTTTCCTTTAGATTTGCTTTTGAAATATTTAATAAATTACTTTGGGCTGTCACAAGCTCTTTCCGCAATATTTAACACAACCGAAGTTGTTGACCTTAATTAACTGACTCGCTAAACTAAATTTCTCAATTTCTGGTAATTTTTCAGTTATCCTATAAATTTCATCGATTAAAACCAGAGATTTTTGATATGCCTCTAATTTTTTGAAATTAAATCCACTTGTTACTAACTACTAATAACCAGAAACTAATTTACTTTGAAAGTTTCATTTCCGTTTTCAATAAAATCAACTATTTGATTAGCTGCTGCAACACCTGCATTTATATTAGCTTCTGCAGTTTGCGCTCCCATTTTCTTAGGAGTAAAGAAAAACCTTCCTTCATATTTCCCGGTGATTTCATCTTTACAATCAGGAGCTATATCAGAAACATACCTGAAGTCTTCCCTTTCTGAGAAAACCTTTAATAGTTCTTCTTCATTAATAACTTCTTTTCTTGCAGTATTAATTAAAGTGGCTCCTTTAGGCATTTTACTTATCAGATCAAACCCAACTGATTTTTTAGTTTTTTCATTTGAAGGAATATTTAAAGATAGATACTGGCAATTTGAATATAGTTCTTCAACTGAACTTACCGGAGTAACTCCATCTTTTTTAATATGTTCATCATTTACAAATGGATCAAAGGCAAACACTTCCATTCCAAAGCCTTTTGCAATCTCTCCTACATATCTTCCAACATTTCCATATGCATGAATACCTATCTTTTTACCACGCAATTCAGTTCCTGCTTTTCCATTATAGTTTCCACGGGCGATCATAACAGCCATCCCAATTGCTAACTCCGCAACTGCATTTGAATTTTGTCCCGGAGTGTTCATAGCTACAATATTAGCTTTAGTACAGGCATTCAAATCAAGATTATCATAACCAGCACCAGCTCTTACAACAATTTTTAGGTTTTTCGCTGCATCAATAACTTCTTTAGTTACTTTGTCAGAACGAACAATTAAAGCATCAACATCTTCAACGGCTTTTAGGAAATCAGCGTTATCCGTATATTTTTCCAATAAGACCAATTCGTAATTCGCTTTATCTAAAACTTCCTTAATTTGAGCTACTGCTGCCGATGCAAAGGGTTTTTCGGTTGCAACAAGAACTTTTTTCATTTTGTAATAATTTTAGGTTTTATAAAAAAGACCCAAAGCTAAATACCTTGAGTCTAATATATTAAAATTTGTTATTAAGCATTTTGAGCTTCAAAATCCTTCATTGCTTGAACCAATGCCTGAACGTCTTCCATTGTAGAAGCATTGTACGTAGAAGCACGGAAACCTCCAACAGAACGGTGACCTTTAATCCCAACACAATTTCTTTCAGCAGCAAATGCTATAAAGTCAGCTTCCTTACCTTTATACTGCTCTTCAAAAATAAAAACTATGTTCATTCTTGAACGATCTTCTTTTGCAACAGGACAGGTAAACATTTTACTTTCATCGATTGCACCATATAATAAATCCGCTCTATCTTTTGCCAATTTCTCCATAGCTTCAACTCCACCCATTGATTTTACCCACTTCAATGTTTCTCTTACTGCAAAAATATTGAATACAGGAGGCGTATTAAACATGGAACCTTTATCAACGTGAGTACTATACTTTAACATAGTAGGAACTGGACGTTCAGCGACCTTATCCAATAATTCATTTTTAATTATAACAAAAGTTACTCCGGCAGGCCCTAAGTTTTTTTGAGCACCACCATAGATCAAATCATATTTTGCTACGTTAACAGGACGACTTAAGAAATCAGATGACATATCAGCAATTAAAGGAGCTTTTACATCTAAATCTTCAAATATCTCAGTACCGGCAATTGTATTATTTGTTGTAATATGAACGTAATCTACATCATCAGGAATATTAAATCCTTTTGGATAATATGTAAAGTTTTTATCTTCTGATGATACAACCTCAACTTCTCCAAATAATTTAGCTTCTTTAATCGCTTTAGTAGACCATGTACCGGTGTTAACATAAAGTGCTTTTGATTTCATGAAATTATATGGTATCATAGCAAATTGTAAACTTGCTCCGCCACCTAAAAAAAGAACAGAATATCCTTCCGGAATACTTAACACTTCCTTCATTAACTCAACTGTTTCATCCATTACCGCCTGAAATTCTTTACTTCTGTGCGAAATTTCAATTAATGATTGACCGATTCCGTTTAATTCTAAAACTGCTTCAGCTGAATTTTTTAAAAGTGGATCTGATAATTTACATGGACCAGCATTAAATATGTGCTTCCTCATAATGTATTGTTTTTTAATTTATTAACTATAATTAATTTGAGACTGCAAGATGCAAATAAATTTTAATATAAAGTGATAAAATTTTATGATGTTCAACATTTTTCTTTAAAGAAAAACGGATCATAAAATTAAGAATAAACCATTGAATAAAAAACTCAATTTGAAGCTATTTTCTTAAGATCAACTATATAACCTTCTTTGAGTATTGGCAAAGCTTCTGAAAGGTCAAACCGGAAACAGTAAGCTACAATTTCTTTAAATCCAAACCGGATCAATCTTTTATATTGAAAAAGTTTTTTAATGTATTCCTCCAAATTTTTATTTGCTTCTTTCCATAAATCCAAAGCGGATTGAACCTGATCGGAATTAAATGAGAATTTTCTGGAGCTTATTAATTTCTCAGAAAGAGCACCTGCAAAAAGAAAATCTTCTGCACAATAATCTTGCATCCAACCTGAACAGAGAATTAAAACATTTGTTTTCCGATTAACTAAATAGTTAACAACAGTGCTTAAATTTAGAAACGAGGCTATTATTACTTGATCGGCACTTTTGACTAAATTAATGGTATTTGTACCATTTGTTGTACTATATACCAAAGTTTTATCCTTTATTTTATCTGAAGTAAACTCAAATGGAGAATTTCCAAAATCGGCAAAATTAACTTTTTTACCATTTCTTTCGGCAGCAACTAAAAATCCTTGTTTCTTATAACTCTCAGCTTCCTCAAGTGACTTTACAGGAATTAGTTTTGCTAATCCATTTTCAAATAAAGTAGTTATTATTGTAGTAGCACGAAGTATATCAACAATAACTATAATTTTATTATCTAGTCTATAATTATCAATAAGTTTTGGAGCTAAGCAGATTTCTACGTTATTCATAAAGTATCAATATTCAACTTCCTGAGGAACTTCGTTTGCAGCATTAACAAATATTCTAATATCATTTAATCCGATATGTCCCTTATAAATTCCTTTTTCCTTATTTATTTTATTAATTCTCTTATGTAAATTAACAGGATCAGCCTCAGATGCCTTTTCAACAGTATCAAATCCTAAATCATATAACATCCTGGCAAAATTTACACCTACCCATTTAATTCTTGATAGATCTGTTAACTTGGTTAGCTCCAATATTTCTTCTTCGCTTATGCCAGTTTCTTCTGAAAGCTCCTTTCTATTAATTTTTGTGATAATTCTATCGTATAACTTTTGTGTATTTTTAATTCCAATCTCCTCTAATTTTGATACTGTTTCTTCTGAAATATCCGGAAACTCATTTATTTTATTTGGTTTAGGTAAAATACTATTTAACTCTCTTAGCAATATTTTTAAGTAATCAACTGATAAACAATCAACTTTTGAAAACTCCTCGAGCTTTTCTTTTTTCTTAAGAGTTTGGATTAACTCCTTTACGTTAGTGAGACCCATATTCTTAAAATGATCTAATCTTTCGTCCAGTTTTTCCTTAAGAATCATTCGACTGGGTGGTAAATATCCTGAGTCCAATTTCTCTTTATACTGATCAATTGTAATTGACTCTAAATCTATGTAATATCCCATAACCTGAATTTTAAAATTACTCAAGCAAATCTACAAAAAAACCCTACAGATTTGTAGGGTTATATGTGTTTTAATCAATTATTTGCTCTCATGAAAAGGAGGACGAGCAACAACAGCTTTAAGTTTTTTGTTACGAACTTCAATAAATATTTCGGTTCCTGCTTTCCAGAATCCTTTATTTAAATAAGCCATTCCAACGCCTTTTTTAATCATTGGCGACATGGTGCCCGAAGTTACTTCACCAATCTCATTTCCGTCAGCATCAACGACTTTATAATGCTGTCGTGGAATTCCACGATCTTCCATGATAAATCCTTTTAATCGTGGAGAAACACCTTCTTCCTTTTGTTTTTCCCACTTTTCTCGATCGATAAAATCATTTCCCTCAACAAATTTGGTTATCCAACCTAATCCCGCCTGAATTGATGAAGTATTATCATCAATATCATTTCCATACAAACAAAATCCGGATTCTAACCTTAAAGTATCACGAGCTCCTAATCCAATTGGTTTAATTCCAAACTCCTCTCCTGCTTCAAAAACAGCTTTCCACAACTTTTCAGCATCTTCATTTGCAACATATATCTCGCAACCACCAGAACCTGTATAGCCAGTTGTTGAAAAAATTACCTCCTTAATTCCTGCAAATTCGCACTTTTGGAAAGTATAATATTCCATGTCAACAACATTAGCAGACGTTAATTTTTGCATTGCTTTTAATGTTAAAGGCCCTTGAATTGCCAACTGAGCAATTTCATCAGATGCATTATAAACTTCTTTACCAATCTCCATTCTCATTTCTTGAGCATTTTTTGTTACCCATGTCCAATCTTTATCAATATTAGCAGCATTAACAACTAGCAAGTACGTTTCGTCATCAATTTTATAAACCAATAAATCATCTACAATACCTCCTTTTCCATTAGGAAAACAAGAGTATTGAACTTTTCCATTATATAAATCAGTAACATTGTTCGAGGTGATTTTCTGGACTAAATCAAAAGCTTTAGGGCCTTTAACCCAAAACTCACCCATATGTGAAACATCAAATACTCCAAGTTTCTCACGAACAGTTACATGTTCGTCATTAATTCCAGAATATTCTATTGGCATATTATAACCGGCAAATGGAAGCATTTTTGCTCCCAATTCAATATGAAATTGTGTAAAAGCAGTATTTTTCATTATACATTATTTTGAGTTTATTTTATCGTGGTACAAAGCTATAAAATTTTAGTCATAATTATTATGTTTTTAGTACATAACAAAAGAGATAAAAAAAGGATGATCATAAGACCATCCTCTAAACTAATTGTTCATATTTTATTACTTACTTAAAACCTTGAATTCAACTCTTCTGTTCTGTGCCCGGCCTTCTTCAGTATTGTTATCTGCAACAGGCTGATTGAAAGAGTAACCTTTATATTCTAATCTACCAGCACCAACTCCTTGTTCTATTAAATAATCAACCACACTCTTAGCTCTTGACTCCGATAATTTCTGGTTTGCACGATAAGAACCAACATTATCTGTATGACCAGAAATTTCCAGTCGAATTGTCGGATTCTCTTTTAGTAATTTCGCGACACGTTCCAGCTCAGCAGTTGACTCTTCCTTTATTGTTGCTTTATTGGTTTCGAAAAATATATTGTTCAAAATCATCTTTGCACCAACATCTATCTTATCTAGTTGGAAATTAGCTGTTACTTTGCTATCAACTACTTGTTTTTGCGATAATGCAGCAATTTCAACAAAAAATAAATAATCTTTTGCAGTTACTTCAATTCCATAATCTTTCTTTTTAGGAATCTTTATCTGGTAATTACCGGCAGTATCCGTTAGTCCAGTTGCAATTACCTGGCTTTGCTCTAAGTCAATAACTTCTATTTTTGCAAAGTTAATTCCTTCTGCTGTTTTAGAATCGGTTACTGTACCTGCCATAAACAATGCAGTATCAACTTTAAATTCTGAAGGTTTTTTGTAAAATAAATCTTCGATTGGTTTATGATTCCATGCAAGGAATATATCTTCGGTTTTAAGTTTTAACTCTTTTTCTTCACCTAAGAAAATTACTTTATACAGATCTTTTCCACCAAAACCATTATCCCTAACCGATGAATAGTAAGCTTGCTTATTGCTTTCCTCCATTTTAAAGAAAATATCATCGTTTGGAGTATTAATAGGATAACCAAGATTTTCGGGATTGGACCACATTCCATTTTCATTTCTTTCTATAACAAATACATCAAATCCTCCCATTGAGTTATGGCCTTGAGAACTGAAATATAATTTATCTTCTTTTGGATGCCAATACACGCCTTCCTCATCATAAATGGTATTTACAGCTGCACCCATATTCATTGGTTCTGTCCATTTACTTTTTTCATCCAGCTTACTATAGAAAATATCCATCCCCCCAATTGTTCCTGGCCTGTTCGAAACAAAGAATAATTCGCTTCCATCATTATTAAACGCAATAGTGGTTTCCTTGTATTTTGATAAAATTTTATTCGATATTCCTTTAGGAGATTTCCAGTTACCATTTTTTAATTCACTTACTAAAATATCACCTCCGTTCTCATCGCCATTGTATAAGTATATTTTAGTTCCATCCGAAGAAATTGTTAAAACTGACTCATTTCCCTTTGAATCTAATTTATTCTCCAATAATTTAGGTTTCCTCCACAATTCACCTGCTTGCTCTGATGTAAATACATTTTCTAAAAATTTGTTATCACCTTCGTATCTTCTATCTTTTCCTTCTGTCTCCCGTCTTGAAGTAAAATACATGATATCCTCTTTTGGATGAAGAACAGGATTATAATCATCATATTCAGAATTAACTCTTTCACTTAAGTTATTAATTATGACCCTAACAGGATTATTTACCAACTCTTGTCCATACTTACATTGTTTAATATAATTATCGACTCCAATATCAAATTTCTCAAGCTCCTTTACCGAGAAAGAACTATAATAAGCCTTATATTGTTCTATTGCGTTTTCAAAATCCAGATTAAAATGATAAGCTCTAGCCAGCATATAGTGTATATCCCTGGCAATATTATTATCTTTTAAATATGCTTTTTCAAGATATTCAGCAGCATAATAAAATTTATCAGAAGCCAAATAACAAACTCCAATTTTGTAATTCAGGCTTGCACAATCAGAATTATACTTATAGGCCTTCAGGTAATGTTCCAAAGCTTGAGGAAAGGTTCCAAGCCCCTCGCTATATAACTTTTCACCTTTTTTAACATGTTTCCATGCTTCATTAAATCCCACTTCTTTAATTTCAATTTGAAAATCGGATTTTTTAATTTTAATGTCTTCCTGTGCACTTAAAGTTGCAGTAAATGCTGAAAAAATAAATAACGATAATATGGTTGTTTTAATAATTTTCATTTCAAATGATTTTAAGTTATTCACATTCTGTTATATATTTTTCAGCTTCTTCTATCCCGAGTTCTCTGGCCATTTTCCAATCTGCACAAGCTGCTGGAAATTTTCCTAAAAACTCTCTGGCGTATCCCCTGTTCATATATGCTTCTGCATACTCAGGGTCTATTCCAATGGCCTTATCCAGATCCTGTTCAGCTCCCAGATAATTTTCCATTTTTATTTTTGTAATTCCAGAGTTGTTATATGCTGGTGCATATTCTTTATTCAATTCAATTGCTTTTTGAAAATCACGCAAAGCAGCATCATAATTACTCATCTGATAATATGCATTTCCTCGATTATTAAACGCTAAATAATATTCCGGATCTTTTTTTACTGCTTTTGTAAAATCGTCTATCGCACCTTGAAAATCGCCTGTTTTGATTTTACAACTAGCTCTGTTATCATATGCAACAACTATAGTTGAATCATAAGCCAAGGCTTGCTTATAATCATGAATAGCTCCATGATGGTCGCCTAACATTCTCTTTGCGCTTGCTCTTTCGTTATAGGCATATGCAAAATCATAATTTTTATCGATTGCGAGAGTAAAATCAATCAAAGCACTGTTATAGTCTAATAATTCAAAATTCATTAATCCCCGGTAATAATATGCTTCTGACTCCGTAAATCCTTTTTGTATGGAATGTGTAAAATCAGTTAAGGCATTTTGATAATCCTTCATCAGAAGTTTCATATATCCTCTAACATAAAAAGCTTCACCCAAATTCTGATTTAATTCAATCGCTTTTGCCACATCGTTCATTGCCAAATCAAATTCTTGATTTAAGATTTTAATCTTAGCCCTTTCAAGGTAAGGATTTGCAAATTCAGGATAAATAAATAAAGCTTCATCAAACTTTAAATGTGCCTTAGTGTAGTCGCCTTCCTTGGCAAATCGAACACCTTCATTAAAAAGCAATTTTGCGTTTTTTTGAAGTTCCTTTAACTCCTCTTCAATAGAATTTTGTGAAAAAGAACTAAAAACAAGCAAAATAGCAAATAAGGTAACGGATAATTTCTTCATTCTTTTATAAATTGATTTTCGGTATACTCTGCTTATACTCCAAATTGACTTAAATTGTTTAATTATAAGAAAAGTATTGTAAAAATAAAAATTTATACAGGGTTAACTAAAAACTATATCGCTTAATTTTCAATTTTCATAAAAGTTTATTTTATTGCATTAAATTAGGATTTGTTTAAATATGGAATCAAAAAAATTAGTCGACTTAACATACCTATACGAAATAAGCGATGGAAGTGATAATTTAATTAATGACTTATTTGAAATGTTTTTTAAACAAATTCCGGAATATCAAGATTTACTTATCGGTTTTTATGAGAAAAGGGATTTCTACAACTTAGGTAGAATAGCGCACAAAGCAAAATCTGCAATCCTAATGCTAGGACTAAAAGACCTTGCTAATGAGCTAAAAAAATTAGAAGAAAATGCAAAAGAGGGGAAAAATTTTAATGAATATCAGGAAATAATTGCTAAATTTGTAAGAGATAGTAATATTGCACTAGAAGAACTAAAGGAAATAAAGAATAATAAATAAATATATTAACTTTAAAACCGGAATATATGTTAATACACGAATCGAACAACGGAATTGAGATATTAAAGTTTGATAATGTAAGTAAATTAAATATCTTAATTGCTCAGTCTTTAAAAGAAGAGGTTGCTCAATATTTAACAAAGGCAAATACAAAACTTGTTCTTGACCTAGCGGGTATTGAATATGTTGACAGTTCTGGTTTTGGCGCTTTGTTATCCATTTTAAGAAATGCAAAAAATAACGATAGTCAGTTTAAAATTTGCAGTATTTCTCCCGACGTTATGGAATTAGTTAAATTACTTCAATTGCATAATGTATTTGATATTTGTGATAATGTGGAAAAGTGCATGAAATCATTTGAATAAAATATAAAACCGGCATTTGCCGGTTTTTTGTTTATATACTCTTGTCCTTTTTAATTCTCTTTTTATCTTTCATTTAAATCTGGTTATTTTTGATTCTTAGGCTATTTTAAACGTTGTCTTAGCTAAAAATTAAGTAGCTTTAAACGATTAAATGACTCCAATATGAACTACTTTCAACTAAAAATGGAAATTACAAATGAAGCTGATGGTATATATACTTTGCTAATTTCTGATAAATGTTCTGAAAGTAGAATAAAATTCTCACCTAAAACAAAAGACATTCAATACCTTGATAATTTGAAACTTACACAATTTATTAAATTAAGAGAGTTCCAACTAAGAAAACTCTTACATAACAAAAAGCATGATTCGTTTTTCATTGGATTTAAGTTGAAATTTGTTTTACACGATGGTTTACCTGATACTAATTATTATGATAAAACTAAAATTACTATACTAAATAATCTGGGAAATAAATTTATTGTAAAGAAAACAGATAAAAAAACTCAAAACATTCCAGAACTATACACAGACGGATCATTTAATCATCAGACTAAACTAGGTGGATATGCAATTTTAATAAAGTCAGTTGAAAATAAATATCATTTAAACCAGGTAAAAATAAAAAATAAGGATAATAACTTAGTTGAACTTTTAGCAGTAATCGAAGGCTTAAAATATTTAATAGATGAAATTAAAGTAAGGGTTATTACTGATAGTCAATACGTAATAAAAGGTATTACTGAATGGCTGCCTTTATGGAAAATAAATGATTTTTATACAGCCAATGGAACAAAAGCAAAAAATATAAGTGAATGGAAAGAAATAGATCAACTGATACAAAGTAAATATTTGGAATTTGAATGGGTAAAATCACATTCTGACCATTTTGAAAACACAATTTGTGATATGAAAGCCAAATCAACACATAAAACTAAAACAGATGAAAAAAATCAATAAAAAACCAACTCCTTTAATCTACCCTGTTCCTGCAGCCATGGTAAGCTGTGGGTCAAATCCTGAAGAATATAATATAATAACTATCGCTTGGACCGGAACCGTAAATTCAATTCCGCCAATGTGTTACGTTTCCATAAGAAAAGACAGATATTCGCATTCAATAATTGAAAAAAATCGGGAATTCGTAATAAATTACTCTACCAAGAATCTGGTAAGAGCAGCTGATTTTTGTGGAAGAATGTCAGGAAGAGATTTTGATAAATTCAAGGAAATGAATCTAACGCCTAAAAAAGGTGAGATTGTATCAGTTCCAATTATTGAAGAATCTCCCGTTAATATAGAATGTAAAGTTACAGAAATTAAAGAATTGGGATCACATGACATGTTTTTGGCAGAAGTTGTAAATATTCAGGTTTCAGAAGATTACATTGATAGTTCAAATGGCACAGTGAGTATGCGACATAAAGAATTAATGGCCTATTCGCACGGTAAATATGTTCAATTAGGCGAGATTTTAGAACAGGCTGGATTCTCAATTAAAAAGAATAAATAAATCTGCTATTTTTGTTATACTTTTAAAAACCGGACTTTAATTTAATGAGACAAAAGATATTTTTATTTGTTTCTTTATTCATTATTCATACAATTTCTGTGTATACTCAGGAAAATATGAATCAAACACTTCGAGGTATTGTTGTTGATCAAGAAACCCAAATACCTCTCTCAGGAGTCAATATTGTATTAACTGAATCAGATCCACAACAGGGAACAATAAGTAATGAAAACGGTTATTTCCGTTTTGAAAATGTTAATATTGGAAGACACACTATACAGGCTAGTTACATTGGCTACAAAACTCAAATTATAGATAACCTAACAGTTAGTTCTGCAAAAGAAAAAATTGTTAAAATTGAATTGGAAGAATCTGTAACGAAACTTGATGAGGTAGTTATAAAAGCTTCGATACAAAAAGACAAGCCAATGAATAAAATGGCCATTACTAGCGCCCGCTCTTTTACAATTGATGAAACGAACCGATATCCGGGCAGTTACGGTGATCCAGCTAGAATGGCCGCTAATTATGCAGGAGTAATGTCTGTGCGTGATAACAGAAATGATATCATTATTCGTGGAAATTCGTCCACAGGTTTGTTATGGAGGTTAGATGGAGTTGAAATTCCTAATCCAAACCATTTTGCAGCTTCAGGTACAACCGGCGGACCAATTACAATTCTGAATAATAACCTATTAACCAATTCCGATTTTATGACCGGGGCATTTCCTGCCGAATATGGAAACGCACTGGCCGGTGTTTTCGATTTAAAAATGCGAAACGGCAATAATGAAAAACGGGAACATTGGATGGAATTTGGTTATAATGGTTTGGAATTTGGAACTGAAGGACCTATTTCGAAAAAATCAAACTCTTCTTATTTAATTACCTATAGATACTCTTTAGTTGATATTATTGATCTTTTAGGTGCCGAAGTTGAAACAACCAAATACCAGGATTTAACATTTAAGTTGAACTTTCCAATGAAAAAAGGTCGTTTGAGCTTTATTGGAATGGGAGGAACCAGCTATATTGAAATGTTTGATTCAAACGATGCGCAAGAAGACTGGTCATTTGAAAGTTGGGGAGAAGATTTAAGTAATGGATCAAATATAGGGTCTCTTGCACTTTCTTATGTTCATTTTTTTGGAACAAAAACAAGATTGCAAAACGCTTTATCTTTGTATGGATCTGAAGTTACAACTCAAATTGATACTTTTTATAATGATCCAAACTTGATTGGAAACTGGGCAGGTGAGGAATCTTCCGAAGTAAAGGCAAGTTTTACATCGAGCCTAAATACCAAAATTAACAACAAAAATACTTTTAATTCTGGTATAAAATTCGACCGATACTTTGTTAATTTTGCAGATAGTAGCATTGATAATGGATTGTTTATTGTTAATACCGAAGTTAAAAATGAACAATTTAATCTATATCAGGCTTATGCTCAATTCAAACACAAATTTACAAATTACATTGATTTATATGCCGGTGTTAACTTTCAGTACCTGGATTTAAACAATTCATATTCGATTGAGCCAAGGCTTGGTTTCAATTGGGTAATTAATCCCCGAAACTCCTTTAAATTGGGTTATGGTTTACATAGCCAAACACAACTAAGGGTAATTTATTTCACCCAAACCCAATTACCTGATGGTTCTTATACTTATTCGAACAAAAACCTTGATTTTACGAAAAGCCATCAATTTGTAATGGGTTATGACCATTCCTTCAGTGATAATCTAAGGCTTAAACTTGAAACATATTTGCAATATTTGTATGATGTGCCAGTAAAAGAAAGCCAGCCGGAATACTCAGTTTTAAACTTTGGGGCAGAATATTTTATTGAACGTGTAGATAGTTTAGTCAATGAGGGAACAGGAAAGAATTATGGAATAGAGTTAACCTTAGAGCGATTTCTAAATAATAATTTTTACTTTTTAATTACAGGATCACTATATGAATCAACTTACAAAGGTTATGATGGTGTAAGAAGAAATACAGCATTTAATGGTAACTTTGCCATCAATGTTTTAGGAGGCTATGAAATTCCGTTAAAAAGATATAATGCGTTTATAATTGGATTAAGAACAACTTATGCAGGCGGAAGGCCGTATGTTCCATATGATGTGCAAGAAACTGTTGTTCAAAAGAAAGAAGTTCTTGATTGGGATAATGCATATGAAATTCAACAAGATGATTACTTCAGAATTAATTTACGATTAGGTATTAAGCGAAATAAGCCAAAATTTAATGTTGAAATATCAATGGATTTGCAGTACAGGACAAACTATACAAGTGTTTATGAACATCGAATTGATCCATTGACAGGTGAAGTATACCATAACTATGAAATGGCATTATACCCCATGGCGAATTATAGAATTCAATTTTAACAAAAAAAGGATTGTTTTGTTATCTTCGCAGGTATCCAAACATAGATAATGAAAATACTTTTAATAAATACTCCCCGGTCACCACATAATAAGATACTGGAATCTGCTCCGACAGAAGCAAAAAAGTTTATTCATAAAAAATTAATAGGGCCACCTCTTGGATTGATGACTGTTGCTGAAGCTGTTAAGGACTACGATGTTGTGTTTTTTGAAACCAAGGGGGAGTATGATTTATACCCGGATACAACTCCTCTGCTTGACCAACTAGTTTTAGATTTGCTAAATAAACATAAACCGGATATGGTTGGAACAACCACCATTGCTTCGGAATTTTATTATGCTATTGATATCTTTAAAACCGTTAAAACTTTTGATCCTGAAATTTTAACAGTTGCCGGGGGATTACATACAAGTTTATCACCAAATGATTTTACAGATCCTTGCGTTGATTTAATACTCCCAGGACAATCGGCTCATATTTTTAGAGAAGTTGTTGAAGCAAAGGAAAAAAACGAAGGTTTTGAAAATATACCAGGAATCATCATAAATAAGAACGGGAAGTTGCATAAAACTAAAACCAGAACACATCATTTCAATTCAGCAAAAAATGATTTTTTAATGCCAGACAGAAAATTAGTTGAACCATGGAGGAATAGCTATTTTGTGGGCAATGCCCCCCACCCTTCCACCTATTTATTTACCTCACTGGGATGCCCTTATAAATGTACATTTTGTTCTATATGGTGCCAGTATCAAGGTAAATATTTACAACGTGATGTAGAAAGTATTATTGCTGAATTAAAAGAAATCGACTATGAAATAGTTCGATTTGCAGATGCAAATACGATCGTTGATGAAAATTTGATTGATCATCTTTTCGACCGCATTGAACAAGAAGGAATTAAGAAAACATACATTATGGATATCAGAACTGATACAGCAGTAAATAATCCTAAACTTATTGAAAAACTGGCTAAAAATGGGTTAAAAGTTGTAATCTGTGGGTTTGAATCATTCCGTGAGGAAGAATTGAAAAAATACAATAAAAGTTCTGAGGCTAAACTTATACACCAGGCCATAGATATCTTTCATCAAAACGATATTATGTTGCGGGGGAACTATGTTATTCCAAACGATTATAACGAATCGGATTTTGAAGCTTTATCTGAATATACCAACTCCCACAGAGTTACCTACGCAGGTTACACAATACTTACCCCTATGCCTGGAACTCCTTTCTACAATGAAATTAAAGGCCAGATAATTGATTTCGACCTTTCAAAATACAATTTTTTTAATAGTGTATTAAAAACTAAACTGCCTTTAGAAAAATTTTATGAAAATGTGGGTAAACTTTGGTTAATCAAAAAAGGGACTGACGTAATTTAGAAAACCTATTGATAGGTAAATTGAAGTCATTATTAACTCTTTATTAGATCAATTTCATTAAAATTTAATCTATAATCTTTATTTTTTTAGTAAATTAGCTAATCACTAAAAATCTGGAGGTTTATTATGAAACAAAAATTCACAATTACAGGAATTATAACGATTTTTACTATTTTACTTTTCTCTACGGGTGCCTTTGCAAACAAAACTTCAGTTACCATTGTTGCTCCTGAAAAAGCGGAAAAAGGTAGTGAAATTACTGTAAAAATAGAAGTTAAACACATGGGTAACACTAAAGGGCATCACACTGATTGGGTATGGTTAAAAGTTAATGGTGAAGAAGTTAAAAGATGGGAGTATTCAAAAGCCGACTTGCCTGAAAGCCAAAATTTTACTTTAGAATACAAAGTTAAAGCAGATTCAAATCTTGAAATTATAGCAGAAGGAAACTGTAACAAACACGGTTCTAAAGGCACTGACAAAGTTACTGTTAAAGTTGATTAAAATAACAAACCATGTTTGGGATTGATATTATTCTATGGCTTGGAGTAATAAATTTATTCCTTGTGTTATTCCAGTTGTTAAGTGGATTAAGAGTATTGAAAGTAAAATATAAAACCCATAAAAGAATGGGAATTTTACTTTTCTTTACTGCTTTTATTCATGGGATTTATGCTATTGTAAGTTACTATATTTAATTTATAACCAACTATTTAAATATTAAATTATGAAAATTTTAAAAACTGTTTTTGTTGCTCTTATTATTTTTGGGGCAATTACTGTTCAAGCACAAAAAATTAAAGTTACGCAGGGAAGTTTAGACTTTTTAAAAGGGCAAACTGCAGTATTACTTGAGTACGACTATAGCAATATGGCTGTTGGTAAATTTGATAAGGAAGAAGATTATATTGCTAAAAAAGTAGCTGAATATAATGAAAAAGAAGCCGGAAAAGGAGACATTTGGAAACAAAGTTGGTTTAGTGACCGGGAAGAAAGGTTTCATCCTATGTTTGAGAAACTTTTAACTGAATATACTAAGGGTACCGGATGTAAATTTTCTCAAAATTCTACGGCTGATTATAAGTTAATTTTGCGAACAACTTTTACCGAACCTGGTTGGAACATTGGAGTTTCCAGAAGAGATGCTATGATTAATGTTGAAATTCAGTTTGTAGAAACTGCAAATCCGGAAAGCGTTTTAGCTGTAATGACTATGGATAAAATCCCTGGTCGTGGTGCAATGGGTAATGATTATGATACTGGTTACAGAATTTCTGAAGCATATGCTAAATGCGGAAAATCGTTAGGTGATTACCTAAGCAAAAAAGTTTTTAAATAGAAAGGTTGAATATTTTTAAGAGTAAGGAATCTTAATAAGATTCCTTACTTTTATATTTTATACGCTGATCTTAACTTGTAATCTCCCTTTATAAACCTGGAAATTTTCTTCAAGTCTTTTCCTGCACCACATTCATACATATCATTTACACCTAATTCAACTAATTTCTGCATGGTTTTATGCCAGCTTATCTTTTCAGTTAAATTAAAAACCAGCTCTTGTTTAATATCTTCTGCGGAAAATATTAAACGTTGATTATAAGTTGAAACTATAGGAACTTGTGGGTCATCAAATTCCAGTTTATTTAAAACGGTTTTAAAAGGAATAGCAAACCTTGAAAGGTATTTGGAATGGTAAGGTGTATCTACTGTCAATTCTGCTGCTGTTAAGGCACCTTCCTCCTTTGACTTTTCCAATAAGATATTGATTTCCTTTTTCAAACCTGCAACAACCAAAGAATGCTCATTATTAACATTGATAATTTCAACTGATAAAGAGCTGGTTTGTATTAGTTCCTGCACATCTAAATAAGGCAAGCCAATAATAGCTCCCATTCCATATAATCCTGTTTTTGTTAGCTCATATAATAAATGATAGGCATCAAAAATTAATTTAGCTCCGGTTTCAAATTTTATGGATTTTGAAGAATAAAGAGATGCGTAAACACCCATGCTATATCCGGCCACAAAATCAGGAATAATACTTTTTTGCTTTAATACATCATAGTAAGTACAACTAAATGTATAAGCTAATAATTGAGAAGTTAATTCTTCTCGAAACAAATCATTTTTATAAGTAAAATCAGGAAAGTCAATATTGATAGTTTCCGAAATTATTTTTAAGTATTTCGTAGGGTTTAAACCATTATTTCTTAGAAAATCAATTTCTTTTCCTGTAAACTCCGTTATAAAAGCTGGAAAAATAAATGCCGTTTTGTTTTCCATCTTTTACGTTTTTACTAAAACTACCTTAAAAACTGCGTATACATCATTTGATTGTAAACTTGCAACTATTTTGTTAATTCCAAATTCAGACAAAATATTTTTAACAAGTTCAGATTTAATAATCTTGAAATTTCTTTTATCAGTGAATATAACCTCTATATCCTTATAATCAACATCATTACTACTTAAAGCTTTATAAAAAGCTTCTTTAAAACAAAAGCCTTTTAAAAAGGCCTCCTTTCCGAAATATGAATAATTTTCAATTTCTTTTGCAGTAAAGATATCATATAATAAATCTGATAACTTTCCTTTTTCAAAGTAGTGCTTACTAAAACGATCTACTTCCTCTATATCAATACCACAACCGTGAATCATCAGAACAGTGTACTCTAAAGATCTAAGATATTGTTTTCGTGTTCAATAATAAGCATTTGCATATCTATTAACTCGCCGATAGTTTTTACAGGGTTTTTCACTGCATATTTACCAATAGTCTTCAATTCGATATTTAAGCTATATTTCTTTTTAAATATTTCTATTAACTCAAGAAACATCAATGAATCTCCATCCAAGTCGCCAATAATATTCGATTTCTCTGATATCTCACTTACCTCAACTTCACATTCCTCAGCAAAAAATTCCAACACGATCTCTTTTACTTCACTCCTGGTACTTTCTGTAATTTGGGCCATATATATTGTTATTCTGTTATTAACTTATTAACTTCTTCTTTTGTAAGTTCTTGCCATTGTGGATTATCAAATTTTCCTTCGGTTATATCAAAACGTACCCTGAAAAAAGATTCGTGGTTAAAAGATAATTTGGTCTTTTTATCGGGTGTATGTTCGATATAAATTAATTGGTTGTAATTAACCTCATATTTATCGCAAATCTGCTTTGCCAATTTTGTATTCCACTCTGTAATTGATGTTCCCGGGTTTTCTTCAAATAAATCCGTTGCAATTACAATGGTTTGGTTTGTTTTTTTTACGATTTTTAGCCCACAAATTGAAGGCACATCCCACAATCCTTTAAAATGATAAATTTGGTCTTGATAATTATCTACTTTAGGTTTCATTTTAAAACAATTATTAAGCAATTTTATGTTTTACATTCTTACCAAAACTGGTTTTAGACAAATCTTGCCTTCTCTTTCTAAATGTACCATCTTCTACCTCTCTTGAAACCACTTTCTTAAGTAATTTAAACATTTTCTCTTCTTGAGTTTCATCTTTGTAGAAGGTATCCCACGCATATTGGTATAACTCCTGTAACCTTTCGGCACTCATATGCTTAGGATGGTATACCACCTGCCCGGCATTGTAATCGTTCCAGTTTTTGTTGAAAATACGGTTCTGCTTTACAAGGTCATTATATGCCTTTGTATGAGGGAATGGTGCTAAAACAGTAAACTCCGCTAAATCTAAATCAATCTCTAACAAGAAATCAATTAATCGTTTAATATCATCTTCTGTTTGGTTATCAAGCCCTAACAAAATAGTTCCCTCCACTCCGATTCCATAATCATGATATTGCTTCACCCGGTTTTTTATATAATCGGATGTATCAAATACAGCTTGGTAAACATACCATGCACCAGCCTGGGCAGCTAAATCTAACACCTCTGGTTTATCTTCGATGGTATGACTACACCATTTTTTCTTCAACGGAATCATAGCTTTAAATAAGTCTTTTTCCCACTGCGTATCTTGCGCAAGTGAATTATCTACGATAAATAACCTATTGTTATCTATTGTTTCTAATTCTTCTATTGCTTTATCAATTGGCCTGGGCCTAAATTGTCGTCCACCTAAATATGAAACTGCACAAGGATAGCAGCTATACTTACAACCACGAGATGCGTGGAATAAATCTACCATTTGAACGCCTTTATGATAGTATAGGTCTCTGTTATATAATTCACGTCTTGCCGGCCCTACGATTTCAATTGGAGGTAAATCATTCATATGGTTATATACCTTTTTCAACTCACCATTCTTAAAATCTTTAAAAACTTGATCCATATGCCCTTCGGCCTCGCCTAAGAAAACGGAGTCGGCGTGTTCCATGGTTTCTTCTGCGTGCAACATAGAAGCAATGCCTCCAAAAATAACTTTTTTGCCGCGTTTTCTATACTCATCGGCTATTGCCCACCCACGTTTTATTTGAGTAGTTAACAACATAGAAATACCAACGAAGTCAACATCATCATCAAAACGCATTTCTTCTAAATTCTCGTCAATAAATTCTACCTCAAAATCCTCTGGTATAGTTGCTGCAAAAACAATTGCCCCATGAGGCGGCAAGTTAAAAGTTGTTTGCCCCTCAAGCTTTCTCCATTTTGGAAATACTAATTGAAATTTCATATGCTATTTTTGGTTTTCTGCTTGTTTTATCGGATAAAAGTATCAAAAAAATATACTATTCCAAACTATAATTTTTCTGCTCCATCCACCCCTTTAGGATATTGTTGATTTCCAGCCTATCTGCTTCCGGAATTGTGTATTTATTTTTTTGGTAATTCATTACCGAAATAAGGAATTCTTTTATTTGTTTCTCAAATTGTTCAGAAAATTCAACATTAAAGTGTTTATATAATTGCTTTAATTCCTTTAAAGGATCCTTTTCCAAATCCTCGAACTTTAATTCATAATACCTATCATTTGGTAAAACTTTAGAATCATCCTCTAATTTGTTTACCATCAAATTAAGCACCTCGCTTACATCTTTAGTTGTTGGTTTTACCCACTTGTTATTCATAGCATTTTGCGTGCCAACAATATCCCACATTCGCACAGTTGATGGCACAACTTTATAAGGATGCCTTATAATATGGATATACCGGGCTTTTGGAAAAATTTCATTTAAAACTTCTAACCTTAACGAATGAAAAGGATTTTTGATTAATATGGTTTTATTATTGCCAAGTGTTAACTTTTTATAAAAATAGATAAGTGCCTCTTTCCATTCTTTTAATTTTTCACCATACGGTAAAAATCCAGGAAAATCATTTAAAAAATATGTTTTCTTTTTAGGAAAAATAACTCTTTCCAATGGAGAATAACCGGAAATCCTAAATAAGGCATACTCATCCTCAAGGGGCTCATCCATGCTTAACTTAACCTGGTCCATAGGCCTTGTTCCTTTTAAAGCTCTTCCCATAATAGGTTCATAAGATTTTCTGGATGTTAAAAAGCTATCAGGAATTGACCCCTGAAAAACATTGGATGTAACCAAGTTTGAGTCAAGAGCTAAAAGTTGGTGTAAAAAAGTACTTCCTGTTCGCCAATGGCCTACTATAATAATTGGGTCTTCAGCTAATATGTGTGTCTCTATTTTATCTTTATAGATTGATATTTCTTTTCGGTGAAAAATAGAAGCCCAAATACCATTCTGAAAAAGAAATAAAAATCTTACCAAATACTTTGGACGTATAGCTATTCCATTTTTCAGAAGTAATTTTATGAACCTGGAGAGCCTCATCCCCGCTATCAGGTAAGCACTTTTCATCTGCTAATTTGGTTCGGAATTTAAATTCAAGAATTTCAATTATTCTGATTTACTTTTAATAAAATCTGCAATAGAATTTACATTCTTCAAAACTTCGCGAGCAAGGTTTTGGTCATCAATGCGTACCTTAAAATCGCGTTGCACTGCCATAACAAGCTCTATTGCATCAATTGAGTCTAATCCTAAAGTATTTTCTCCTCCGAAAAGTGGTAAATCATCCTCAATGTCCTCTGGCGTAACGTCTTGCATATTTAAAGTCTCAACGATCATTTTTTTAATATCCGCCTTCAAATCAGTACCAATATTTTCTCCCATTCTTATCTTTTATTAAATATTATTTACTACTAATTTAAGTTCTTTATAAAACGCTTCTTCAGCATCTGCTCTTTCATTAATCATCTGGCCAAGTTCTTGAAGTTTTTCAGGGCCTAAGTCCCTATTCTTTCCTATCTTGGCTGCAAAGTAAGAAATATTTCTCCAACCATCTCCAATTTCCATCATCTTTTTTGACATATCCTCTAATCCTTTACTTTGAAGTATTTCGGAAGCTTGCCTGAGGAAAGTTGCATATAAAAATCTAAATCCACCTCCACCGGTTCCTTGGTCCTCAAGAAATACATTAATTTTCATTATTTCATGCGAAAGATGGTCAATATCTCTGGTTAATTTAGGCCAGCCTTGCAATTTTTTTGCAAAAGTTCTAATACCCCGTACTCCGATAAACGGTGGTTGTATCCCGATCATATTATTAATGGTATTCTTTAATGCAATCGGAATTAGCTTATAGTAATCAACGCTTTCCGGAACAGACTCAATGTAATATCTAAATCCTTTTGGTGCTAAATAACCACCTGCAAATCTTGCTTTTCTGAGATTATCTTTATGAATTTTTGCTAATTTAGGAAAGTAACTATCACTAACTAAATATTCATCATCTTCTTTTCCTACAATTGTTATAAAATGTATATTAGCATGAACCCTTTCCCATTGTGGAATATAATCCATATAGTAAAAATCAACCTGGCATGCCACTGGAATATTCTTTGAAATCAGTTGATCTAACTCTTGTTCTGCCTCATCCTGACTTTTGAAACGCTTTATATTGAATTTAATATCAGTTCGTTTTGCAATCTTTTTTCTAAGCTTACCTGGTTTTGTTCTTAAAATAAACATCGGAAAATTTAAGTTGGGAGTATGGTTTAAATATCCAAAATACAATCCGCTTCCAAGTCCAAACATCATTGGTTCTGTAACTTCCAGACCTTTATGTTTTAATAATGCTGTTAAGGTACCGGACTCGCAATGAGCCGCCATATTGTGGTTAAAAGAATCTATAATCATTTTTTATTTAATTCAATTTTTGTAATTACAACAAATGGATTTTCTGTTCTGGTTTGTTTTAAAACAATAGGTTGCTTTGATTGATCCGTTCCAACTTTATTCTCATTACCTTCAATTACGATTGTTTGCAGTAAATTAGAAACAGGAATATCAAATGCATAAGCATACTTTTTCAAATCAGATAATTTAGCTTTTTTAAAACCATCCACTTTTTGATGTTGTTTCACCTTTCTAACCGAAACCTTTGTCCTCCTTGATAATTCTACATCACTAAAATCATGAATAGTTTTATAAAAATATATTGGTGTTATTTCATTTTTCTTTAACTTTTCAAGCAATGAGTTTCTAAGCTTTACTGTTTTTTCCCAGAAATCGTCAAGATAATTCTTGGATATATAAGAACCAGTTTGGATTGGTCCATATGAGCCATCTTCTTTTTCAACATACATAATCAACTGTTGTGGCTCAAAATCAATATAAGCATCTTTTTCTTTCATTATAGTTTGTTTTGAAGGAAATTAGGCACACTAAAATAGTTCAAATAAAGCAATCGCCAAAATTAAATAAATTAAACAAATTATAAATTTGATTGTTAATGAAAATATATGGGCCTTTCAAAAAATTGTGCAAAGTTTTCAACTTTTTACACAATTAAATTTCATGTAATTTTTAGACTATTTGATAAAAATATTCGCTAAAACAAATGGTATTCTAAGGAATATTAAAACTATTTATTAAATTTGCATTCTTATAAAAACGGCATAAGAACTAATAGGTTTATTTAAACCACTTTAACGCAAACCAAAGGATAGAAATGATTATTATAGGGGGTAAAAATCTTAATCTTGCTGATTTTTACAAAATTCTTTTCGAAGGGGAAAAGATAGATTTGGATGAAGCATCTTTAGATAAAGTACAAAAGAATTTTGAATTTCTTGACGAATTTTCTAAAAATAAAGTCATTTACGGTATAAACACTTGTTTTGGGCCAATGGCACAATACAAGATTAGCGACGAGGACCAAAAAGCATTACAATATAACCTTATTCGCAGCCATGCTGCAGGCTCAGGAGACCCGATTCCTGATATTTACGTAAAAGCTCTGATGATTGCCAGGTTAAATACTTTTATGCGTGGTTATTCTGGAGTTCACAAAGAGGTTGTTTTACTTTTAAAAGAATTTATTAATAAAAATATTTACCCAAAAATATTTGAGCACGGTGGCGTTGGAGCTAGTGGCGATTTAGTTCAACTTTCTCATTTAGCTTTAAACTTAATAGGTGAAGGAGAAATTCGCTTTAAAGGAAAGTTCTACCCGGCAAATGAAGTATTTAAAAAAACCGGTTTAACTCCATTAAAAGTTCATTTAAGAGAAGGTTTAGCATTAATAAATGGTACTTCCTGCATGGCTGGAATTGGAATAATCAACCTGATTCATGCAAATAACCTTCTAAATTGGGCTGTTGTATCCTCAAGCATAACAAATGAGGTTGTAGAATCTTATGACGACCATTTTTCAAAAGAACTAAATGAAGTTAAATTGCATGAAGGGCAAAACCTGATTGCAGCAGAAATGCGTAAAATTGTTGAAACAAGTAAGTTAATAAAAAAACGTGCCGAACACCTGTATGATAATCATGTTGACGTTGGGGTTATAAAAGATAAAGTGCAGGAGTATTACTCTTTAAGGTGCGTGCCTCAGGTTTTAGGGCCAATTTATGAAACACTAAAAAATGTAGAAAAGGTTTTAATTAAAGAAGTTAATTCTGTAAACGACAACCCAATAATCGATAATACAAACGTAGATGTACTGCATGGTGGCAATTTCCATGGAGATTATGTTTCCCTCGAAATGGATAAACTGAAAATTGTTACAACAAAAATGTCTATGTTAATTGAGAGGCAATTAAACTACCTGTTTAATCACAAGTTAAATGAGAAGTTTCCTCCGTTTGCTAACCTTGGAGTATTAGGTTTAAACCTTGGCATGCAAGCTGCTCAATTTACGGCAACTTCAACAACTGCAGAAAATCAAACCTTGTCAAACCCAATGTATGTTCATAGTATTCCAAACAATGGAGATAACCAGGATATTGTAAGTATGGGTACTAATGCTGCATTAATGGCTAAAAGAATCGTTGAAAATACTTTTGAGGTTTTAGCTATTAAGTGCATGAGCTTATTGCAAGTTGTTGACTACATGAACTTTAAAGATAAACTTTCTAGCACATCAAAAGGTTTATATGAGGATTTAAGAAAGATGGTTCCAACAATTGTCGAAGACGAACCTCTTTACCCATATATTGAAAGTATTAAACAATATTTAATTAATAACAGGCCAAACCGCATAAATTAATCTCTATGAAATTTGCATTAGTAACAGGAGGATCAAGAGGAATTGGTAAAGCAATTTGTATGGAAATTGCAAAATTAGGGTACCATGTTTTGATTAATTACAGAAATAATACTGAAGAAGCAGAAAATACCTTAAATCAAATTCAAGAGAATGGCGGTTCCGGTGAGTTAATGAAATTTGATGTTTCTAAACCCGATGAAATTAGGGCTTCAATTGATAAATGGAAAGAAAAAAATCCCGATACAGTAATTGAAGTTTTAATAAATAACGCTGGAATTAGAAAAGATGCATTAATTATGTGGATGAAAGATGAAGACTGGAAGGGTGTTTTAAATACAAACCTTGATAGTTTTTATTATATTACAAAACATTTAGTTCAGGATATGATCGTTCATAAATATGGAAGAATTGTTAACATCGTTTCATTATCTGGAATTAAAGGTTTACCAGGGCAAACAAACTACTCTGCAGCTAAAGGAGGTGTTATTGCTGCAAGTAAAGCATTGGCTCAGGAAGTTGCTAAGAAAAACGTTACGGTAAATTGTGTTGCTCCTGGATTTATAAAAACAGATATGACCGCAGAACTCGAAGAAAAGGATTTAAAACGTATGATCCCGATGAATAGGTTTGGCAGCGCGGAAGAGGTAGCACAAGTTGTTTCTTTTCTTGCATCGCCTCAGGCATCCTATGTAACGGGCGAAGTTATATCAGTTAATGGAGGACTTTATACATAAAAAATAATACTGTAATTCAGGCCTATGAATAGAGTGGTAATAACAGGAATGGGAATTTATTCCACTATTGGTAAAAACATTGATGAAGTAAAAAAATCTCTTTACGAAGGCAAATCCGGCATTGGTTTCGAACAAATTCGAAAAGAACTTGGATTTCGTTCAGCTTTAACAGGAATTCTTGAACGCCCAAATTTAAAAGGGCAATTAAAAAGGCGGCAGCGTGTTGGAATGGCTGAGGAAGGAGAATATGCATATGTAGCAACGGTTGAAGCCTTAAATCAAGCAGGTATCGATGATGATTTCTTAGATTCCAGAGATGTTGGTATTTTATACGGTAATGATAGTTCTGCAAGGTCAGTTGTTGATTCATATGACTTATTGAAAGAAAAGAAAGATACAGCTTTATTGGGTTCAGGTGCAATCTTTCAATCAATGAACTCTACTATAACAATGAGTTTATCAACTATATTCAGGTTACGCGGTATTAATTTAACGGTGAGCGCAGCGTGCGCCAGTGGCTCTCATTCTGTTGGAATGGGTTTCTATTTTATCCGAAGCGGTTTACAAGATATTATTATTTGCGGGGGAGGCCAAGAAATCAATTACCACTCCATGGGGAGTTTTGACGGGTTAGCAGCATTTTCAACCCGGGAAAATGAACCGCAAAAAGCAAGCCGCCCATTTGACCGAGACCGAGATGGTTTAGTTCCTAGTGGTGGTGCTGCAACCTTAGTTCTTGAAAGTTATGAATCGGCTGTAAAAAGAGGTGTCCCTATCCTGGCAGAAATTGTTGGATACGGTTTCTCTTCAAATGGAGACCATATTTCGGTGCCAAATGTTGAAGGTCCTGCAAAATCACTGGAAAAAGCATTAAAAGATGCAAACTTAAAAGCAAGCGAAATAGATTATATTAATGCTCATGCAACTGCAACTCCGGTAGGAGATTTAAATGAAGCACAAGCAATAAGCAAAATATTCGGAGAAAAAACCCCTTATGTTAGTTCAACAAAAGCAATGACAGGGCATGAAATGTGGATGGGTGGAGCAAGTGAAATTATTTACTCCATGTTAATGATGCAAAACTCATATGTTGCACCGAATATTAACTTTGATAATCCAGATGAATATTCAGCTAAGTTAAATATCGCTGCAGAAACTATTAAAAATCATAATATTGATATATTTTTGTCCAATTCGTTTGGATTTGGAGGTACAAACTCGTCTTTAATTGTAAAAAAAATTAAGTAATTTATTAACTGGGAGAAATCGAAAATGGAGAATCAGGAGATAATTAGCAAGGTAAATGATTTTTTAATTGATGAATTCGAGCTTGAAGAAGATCAGTTAATTCCCTCGGCTAGTTTAAAAGAAACATTAGAAATCGACAGCCTTGATTATGTTGATTTAGTTGTTATCATAGAAAAAAACTTTGGATTTAAAGTTAAAGGAGAAGATTTCGCTTCAATAAAATCTCTTCAGGATTTTTATGATTACATCATAAGCCGGGCCCAGGCTAACTAACCCATTATAAAACGAACCGGAGGTGTTGAATGCCATCATGGAAAGGACAATCTCGTGGAAATGTACTTGGATACAAAATCTTTGTACAAACCCTTAAACACCTCGGCTTAACTTTTGCCTACTCAATACTTGTATTTGTTGCTTTTTATTACTTTTTGTTTTCTCGTAAAAGTTCAATTCATACGTACCATTACTTTCGCCATGTCCTTAAATATCCTTGGCTAAAATCAAAATGGAGTATTTACAAAAACTATTTTGTATTTGGGCAGGTCCTTTTAGACAAAGTAGCTATTTTGGGCGGGTTAAAAGGAAAGTTCTCTTACAATTTTGATGGTGAGCACTATTTACGTGAAATGGCTGAGAATAAAACCGGTGGTATTATTGTAAATGCACATATCGGTAATTTCGAAATTGCCGGGCAACTTTTGGAAAGGCTTGAAACTAAAATTAATGTTTTAATGTTGGATGCTGAACACCAGAAGATTAAAAATTACTTATCAGATGTTTTAGTCAATAAAAATGTAGGAATCATACCCATTCAAAATGATAACTCGCATATAATTCCAATCAGCGAAGCATTAATTAATAAGGAACTTATTGCTATGGCAGGCGACCGGTACATTGAAGAAAGCAAATTACACACGGTTGATTTTATGGGTAAAAAAGCAAAGTTTCCAACAGGCCCTTTTTATTTGGCGGCCAGATTTGGTGTCCCAATTACGTTTGCTTTTGCAATGAAGGAAAGAAATACTCATTACCACTTTTTTGCTTCAAAGCCAGAATTTGTAAAAAGATATAGGGATCCTAAAGAGCAAGAAAAGGAATTGCATAAATTCATTGAGAAGTATTCCAAAGAGTTTGAACGAATTTTAAGAATGTACCCAATGCAGTGGTTTAATTACTACCAGTTTTGGGAGAAAAAGTAATTATGAAAGAAAATAAAATATTATTCGTATCAGCTAACCAACATAAGGTTCCCTATCCTGTTTATCCCATTGGGCTCTCCTATATCACTACCTATTTGCAGGAAAGGTTGCCTGATTATCAATTTAAAATGGTTGACCTTAATTTTAGTACCATTGATGAATTAGAATCTATAACTAAAGATTATAATCCTAAATACATTGGTGTTTCCTTCAGAAATATTGATGATGTTAACTCATATAACAGAGAAGAATTTGTAAGTCATTACAAAAACGTCTTAGATCACCTCAGAACTGTTTCAAATGCTAAAATAATAGTTGGCGGTTCTGGTTTTTCAATTTTTCCGGAATTAATGTTTAATAGGTTAAATCCGGACTTTGGCGTATATGGAGAAGGTGAACAAACTATTTTAAACCTTATTAATATACTTGATAAGAACGAGGATTATACTGGTTTAAGTAGGTTGGTATACAAGAAAAACGGGCAATGCGTTTTCAACAAAAACGAGAGTTATTTTAATAATCTGGATTTAGATTTTGACGAAAATTTGATTGACTTTTATTGGGATAAAAGCGGGATGCTTAATGTTCAAACCAAACGGGGATGCCCATACAATTGTATTTATTGTACCTACCCGTTAATTGAAGGTAAAAAAGTACGTACTCTTAATACGGACAAAATTATTGAAACCCTAAAGAAACTTTATTACCAAAAAGGCATTGACTATGTTTTTTTTACAGATTCAGTTTTTAACATCAATAATACATACAATTACGAACTAGCAGAAAAAATTATAGCAAGTGGAATAAAAATACAATGGGGTGGTTATTTCACATTTAAAAACCTGGATGAAAATTTATTAAAAACCTTAAAGAAATCAGGATTAGAGCATGTGGAATTCGGAACTGAAGCAATTTCGGAGAAATGCCTTAAAACCTACGGCAAAAACTTTACGGTTAGAGATGTTCTAGAGAAATCCGCATTATGCAACAAGTTGGAAATTCCTTTCGCACACTTCTTAATAACAGGAGGTTATGGAGAAACAGATTCAACAGTTGATGAAACCTTTGAAAATTCAAAATTAATCGATAATTCTGTGTTCTTCACTTTTGTTGGCATGAGGATTTATCCTGGCACTAAACTACAGAAATATGCTATACAGGAAGGCGTTATTGATGAAAAGGATTCCTTATTAGAACCTAAATATTACCTTTCCAAAGATGTAAATTACGATACACTAAAAGAAAGGTCATATAAAACAAGGAAACGTTGGGTATTTCCAGATGAAGATACCGCAACAATTAGCAATAAATTAAGAAAAAGAGGTAAAAAAGGGCCATTATGGGAATATATGATCATATAATTGCAACAGGAGAAGACATTTTGCAGTTCATTCCTCAAAGAGCTCCAATGGTAATGGTTGAAAAACTCCATAAGGCAGAAAACGGCCAAACCATTGGAAGTTTTGAAATAAAAGAAGAAAATATTTTCTGTAAAGATGGTTCTTTGCAAGAGCCCGGGTTAATTGAAAATATAGCACAAACTGCTGCCGTAGGTGTGGGGTTCGAGTATAGAAATGAAGACAAAGAAGTGCCAACCGGTTATATTGGAGCAGTGCAAAAGCTTACCATACATAAATTGCCGGAAGTAGGCAAAAACATTATTACAGAAATAAATGTTGAACATAAAGTATTTAATACAACCCTAATTAATGGTAAAATCACATGCAATGATGAGTTAATTGCAGATTGTACTATGAAAATTTTTCTGGATGAATAGAAAATGATTAAATGCATAAATGATTAAATAAAGAATCACATGAATAAAATGACAGAAAAGGAAATATTTATAGAGAATTTAAAGAAACGAACCAAAAAATTTGCTGTTGATGTTATTTTATTTTGTAATTCACTTAAGGTGTGCAAAGCTTCTGACGTTATAACTTATCAACTTGTAAAATCTGCAACATCAACTGGGGCTAATTATCGTGCAGCATGCAGAGCTAGGTCAAAAAAGGAATTTTTTAGCAAAATTTGCATTGTTGTTGAAGAGGCTGATGAATCTGAATATTGGTTAGAACTTATAAATGATACTAATTTATCGAATGATAAAAATGAATTATTAAGGCTTTATAATGAAGCAAATGAAATTACAAAGATAATGACAAAGGCGAAAAACACATCTTACGTAAGTAAAACTTAATACATTTGATAATTTTAGCATTTACTCATTTAAGCATTGAAACTAAAAACCATGGAAAAAGATAAAGTACCACAAGATGAAGGGATAACGGGGGGAATAACCCGAGAAGTTCAATATGCTGTTGATAAAGACGGCAAATATGTAAAAACCTTCAGTAAAGGTTGGGAACCTAAAAATATAGTCAACGAACTTGCATGGGAAGATATACAAGAATTGGTTGATGAAGCTGATGAAAAAATAAAAGCAGGCAAAGCAAGCCCAATTATGCATTACATGGCTAAAAACCAAATGAATGTTACGTTGCTTGCCGACTATGTAGAATTATCCAAATGGAAGGTTAAGAAACACCTGAAACCAAAAGGATTCAAGAACCTAAAGCCAGAACAATTAGAAAATTATGCGAAAGTATTCAATATTAGCGTAGGTGAGTTAGCTAACTTTAAGCCTGAATAATTAAATGAACCATCCAAGTACCATTCTTTTTATAGAATTAAATAAATCACATGGATGTTACTTCGGGCTGGAAACAAGGTTTGTTGTATTCAATAATTCAGTAAATAAAAGAGATATCAATCAAATTAATATAAAAAAGTAGATGAAACTTGATTTCGAACATATACCTGCAGGGCACTGCGAAAATGGAGTAATTTCAAGCCTGTTAAAATATCATGGATTAAACTTAAGCGAAGCCATGATTTTTGGAATTGGCAGTGGTTTCTTTTTTGCATACATGCCATTTGTAAAAGTAAATGGAATTCCATTAGCTTCATTCCGCCCTGTGCCTGGAATGATATTTTCACGCGCTGCCAAACGGCTAGGAATTAAAATGAAAAAACAATCTTTTAGGAAACAACCTAAAAGAGCGATGGATGAACTGGATAAGGTTCTTGAAAAGAAATTACCGGTTGGAGTTCAAACCGGAGTATACCACCTAACTTACTTCCCTCCCGCTTACCGATTTCATTTTAATGCGCACAACTTAACCGTTTTTGGCAAAGAAAATGGAGTATACCATATAAGTGACCCTGTTATGGAATACGCTACTACGTTAACTTCTGAAGAGCTTAAAAAAGCAAGGTATGCTAAAGGCCCATTAAGCCCTAATGGTAAAATGTATTACCCAATTGATATTCCTGAAAATATCGAATTAAAACCTGCAATTATCAAAGGTATTAAACAAACTTGCGATTGGATGTTGACTATCCCGGTTCCATTATTTGGTGTAAAAGGAATTAGGTACCTATCTAAACGAGTTCGTAAATGGCCGGATAAATTAGGAGCAAGAAAAGCAGCTTCATATTTAGCGCAATTGGTTAGAATGCTTGAAGAAATTGGTACCGGAGGTGCTGGGTTCCGTTTTATTTACGCTGCATTCTTACAAGAAGTATCAGAAGTAATGGAAGACCAACGATATTTTGAACTTTCCAAGAAAATGACAGCAATTGGTGATATGTGGAGAAATTTCTCTTCATTGGCTGCGCAAACTTGTAAAGGGCGTTCTTCAGACCCGGACGGTTATAATACAGTGGCAAATCTTATGTTAGAGATTGCTGATGATGAAGAAAGGTTTTTTACTGAATTAAAACAACTAGTCAATGCAGGAAAATAATCATATCATTGAATTAAAATACCTGACTAAATATTACAAAGGTTCAAGTGTTCCTGCTATTGATAACATAAACCTTAACATTGATAAAGGGGAAATATATGGCTTACTTGGCCCTAATGGAGCAGGTAAAACAACTACGATTTCAATTCTCTGTGGGCTATTTGGTGCAACATCCGGAAATGTTTTTATCGATGGAATGGAATACCAGCATTCCAGAGAAAAAATTAAAAGCATTATTGGGATAGTACCACAAGAAATAGCGCTTTATCCATCATTAACTGCCAAGGAAAACCTTACATTTTTTGGCCATATGTATGGCCTAAAAGGCAAAGAATTGAAAAATAGAATCAATGAATGCCTTGAATTATTTGGCTTAGAGAAAAATGCAAACAGAAGAATTAAAACCTTTTCGGGCGGAATGAAAAGAAGAATAAACCTCATAGCAGGTATTCTTCATAAACCCAAGATTATATATTTAGACGAACCTACAGTTGGTGTTGACGTGCAATCACGTAATGTGATTTTAGAACATTTGCGTGCTATCAATAAAGAAGGAACAACCATTATATACACATCTCATTATATGGAGGAAGCAGAAAATTTCTGTTCTCGTGTAGCTATCATAGATAAGGGAAATATTCTTACCGAAGGTAAACCTAAAGAACTAATTGATGGCAAAGAAGAATATACAGATTTAGAAAATATTTTCTTACATATAACAGGAAGAGCATTACGCGACGAATAATTTGCAAAAGTAAATTAGATGAATTCTTTATACGATTATAAAATATAAACGGAATAGCTTAAATAAACAAGGGTAGATGGAACATTGGATTATTGGAAATATCAATTTAAAAAATAATCATTTAAATTGTTTATATCCATTTTTCCATCAATCCCTGTCTGCCGACAGGCAGGCAAAATTCCAATTTTAAATGGTATAAGGTTAAATAATAAATGAAACTTTTATAATAGAGTTAAAATACAAATCATCAGAAAATGATACGATTAATATCATCCATATATAAAGAGTTTTTAGTTCTTATTAGAGATCGAGCAGGATTGGCAATTTTATTTATTATGCCTTTAGTTCTTATACTCATAATGACTTTAATTCAAGATGCAACTTTCAGGACGGTAAAAGAAGTTGACATCTCAATGATTCTAGTAAATAATGATAGGGATAGTTTAGGCGAAGCTATTAGCCAAGGATTATACGATTCAGAGTTTTTTACTATAGTCGAAGAAATTGATGGAGAAAAAATCACCGATTCTTTAGCAAAAGAATTAGTTGCAAGAGGCGATTATAAAATTGGAATTATTATTCCGGAAAGAGCAACAGATGCTATTCGAGGCAATGTTAATGCTTTAATCAATAAATCTTTCAAATCATTTAATGTTCCGGGAGTAAAGAAAAGAACCAGGAAAAGTACAATTGATATTACTATTTATATTGACCCTGCAACAAGCCAGTCTTTTAAAAATATGGTAATGAGTTCCTTAAAGGAGTTTACTTCACAGCTAGAGATTGAAATGTTTTTTAAGAACTTTTCGGAAGCCATGGCTCAAATGATGCCAGGCCAAAAACCTATAAAATTTGAAAGCTTTGAAACCATAAAGTACCAGGAAGTTTATGCTTCAACAACAAAGGATGAAATGCTTCCAAATTCGGTTCAACATAATGTACCTGCATGGACTATGTTCGCAATGTTCTTTATTGTACTGCCACTAGCTGGAAACATTATTAAAGAACGGGATGATGGAAGTGCTTTCCGTTTAAAAACAATGCCAGGGTCTTTTGTTACAGTTATGTTTAGTAAGATTTTTGTATTTCTAGGTGTAGCATTTTTACAGTTTATTTTAATGCTAATGGTTGGTGTTTACATCATGCCACTAATGGGATTGCCACAGTTGGAAATTGGCCCTCATAAAATTGCATTAGGTGTTATGGCAATTGCTTCCGGGTTAGCCGCAACAGGTTACGGAGTTGCTATTGGAACTATCGCAACTACCCATGAACAAGCAGCCACTTTTGGTGCTGTTTCAATTATCATTTTTGCAGCTTTAGGCGGCATTTGGGTTCCGGTATATGTAATGCCTCATACAATAAGAATTATCAGCCAGTTCTCTCCTCTTCATTGGGGGTTAAATGGCTTTTATGATATATTCCTTCGTGGCGGTGATATTTCTGTAGTAATCGCTGAAACTGCAAAATTGTTGCTGTTTTTTGTAATCATGCTATTAATAGCAGTTGCTTATAATAAGTACACAAAAACCAAATAAATCCCAGGTTCATAGTTTAAAGTACAAAGTTTAAAAGTTTTATATTTAATGGCAGCATTTACAAAATTTGAAGATATTGAAGCTTGGAGAAAAGCTCGTGAATTATGCAAGCTTATCTTTGAAATAACTGAAAAAGACAAGTTTTCCAGAGATTTTTCTTTAAAAGACCAAATTAGAAGATCTTCTGGTAGTGTAATGGACAATATTGCTGAAGGCTTTGAAAGAGGTGGAAGAAAAGAATTTATACAATTTCTTTTTATTTCAAAATCATCTTGTGCTGAAACAAAATCACAGTTATATCGGGCACTTGATTATAAATATATTGACAAAAATGAATTGAATAAATGGTATGAGAAAGCTTGCGAATGCACAAAACTCATTGTTGGATTAATCAATTATCTCAAATCATCTAGTGTTAAAGGCCTAAAGTATTTATAAAATCACTTTGAAAACTTTGAACTGTAAACTTTGAACTAAGAACTATTAAAACATTGTTAATAATTTAAAACATAATATGCTAACTTTTAATCCATAGAGCTTAATTTAGCAGTTTGTTAAAAAAATAGAAAATTGGAAAAGAAACCACTAATACATAGAACTGAAATCGTTGTAAGGTTTAGTGAAGTAGATTCGATGGGAATCGTATGGCATGGTAATTATGCCAAATACTTTGAAGATGGCCGTGAAGCATTTGGGAAGGCTTTGGGCTTAAGTTACCTGGATGTTTATGCAAACAAGCACCTCACTCCTCTTGTTAAACTTGATTTTGAGTACAAAACTCCTCTTGAATATGGAGATTCAGCAATTATAGAAACAAGGTATATTGACCATGATGCTGCTAAAATTCATTTTGAATATACCATATACAACAAAAAAAATAACAAGGTTGCTGCAACCGGAGAAAGCATTCAGGTGTTTTTAAATCTAGAAAGAGAATTGGTTTTAATTGCTCCTGATTTTTTCCTTGAATGGAAAAGAAAAATGGGACTCCTTGAATAATGAACATCGATTAACGAATATAGAATTAAGAAATGGCAAAGACATTGACAAAATATGATTTAGAAGAAAGACTGATTAATTTTTCAGTATTGATAATTGATATAGTTAATGAAATGCCAAATACAAAAGCAGCAAATCATCTTTCGGGACAACTTGTTCGTTCTGGTACTTCGCCCGCTCTTAATTATGGTGAAGCGCAAAGTGCAGAATCAAGAAAGGATTTCATTCATAAGATGAAGGTTATTCTTAAAGAATTAAGAGAAACATTTGTGTGTTTGAAGATAATTCATCGATGTAAATTGTTTAAAACAGAAGAAAAAATTATAATAGCTAAAGAAGAAAATAATGAGCTTATTTCAATATTTGTAAAAAGCATCGAAACAGCAAAAAACAATTTAAATTCCAATAAATCTTAAATCGTTAATCTGTGTTCGATGTTCGATATTCAAATAAGAATTGAATATGATTTAAGAAGATTAATAAAATGAATAAAATTTACACAATAGCAGACAACATAATATCATCTTTGGGCTTTACAAGCAAAGAAAACTTTGAGAACCTTAAGCAAGGCATATCTGGAATCAAACAAACATCAGACCCTAAAATTACACAGGTTCCAATGCAATGTTCTTTAGTTAATACAGAGAAATTAAATTCGGAATTTGAAAAAATTGGAAAACCTGAAGGATATACACGCCTGGAGAAACTAATGATATTATCTATCGCAGATTGCTTAAAACAATCAGGTGTAGATTCTACAAGTGAAGACACTTTGTTTATTTTTTCATCGGTTAAAGGAAATATCGATTTAATTGAGGATGAAAACCATCCTTTTGAAGAAGACAGAATAAACCTGTGGGCAATATCTGATGCAATTTGTAATTTCTTCAAGGCGAAAAATGAAGCAATTTTTGTATCGAATGCATGCATTTCAGGTGCCACAGCTATCATAACGGCAGCCCAATATTTATCCGCTAAAAAATATAAAAATGCCATTGTTTGCGGTGGTGATATTATTTCTGAATTTACACCTTCTGGTTTTCAATCGTTCAAAGCAGTGAGCGAAGAGCCTTGTAAACCTTTTGATGCAAACAGGAATGGTATCACTTTAGGCGAAGGTGCTGGTACAATTATTTTAACTGCTGATAAAGATTTAGTTAAAGAAGAAAATCCAATAGTTTTCAGAGGTGGGGCAAATACAAATGATGCAAACCATATTTCAGGGCCATCGAGAACTGGAGATGGATTATATTATGCAATCAGAAATGCACTAAACCAAGCAAATAAAACCAATACTGAAATCGACTACATTTCGGGGCATGGAACGGCAACTCCATACAACGATGAAATGGAATCGAAAGCCATTTCATGGGCCGGGCTTAAACATGTTCCCGTTAATAGCCTGAAAGGCTACTGGGGGCACACTTTAGGAGCTGCAGGAATCATTGAAAGTATTGCTGGAATTCATTCTATAAAGGAAAACTGTTTAATAAGAACGAATGGATTTTCTGAACATGGTGTTAGTGAAGCAATTAATGTAATCAATGAATTTAAGGAAACTGAAGTAAAGAATTTCTTAAAAACAGCTTCTGGTTTTGGTGGTAGTAATGCCGCAGTTTATTTTTCTGAATTAAATGCTGATTAATTAGAAAATTGAAAATAGAAAATTATTAGAACATTATGTCTTATATTAGAATTTGGTTACATTGTGTTTGGGGAACTAAAAAGCGAATTCCTTTTCTAACAAAAGACAATAAATGGGATATTATAAACCATATTAAAGATAATGCAAAGGCAAAAGGCATTTACATAAATTTTATTAATGGAAACAAAGAGCATATTCATTGTATAATTTCGCTTAAGGCTGATGAAGCCTTATCTAAAACTATTCAATTAATTAAGGGAGAATCTTCATTTTGGATAAATAAAAACAGTTTATCAAAAGGTAAATTTGAATGGGCGGATGAATACTTTGCTGTTTCAATTAGTGAATCTCAAGTGCCTAAAGTAAGGGATTACATAAAGAATCAAGAAGAGCATCATAGCAATAAAACATGGAAAGAAGAATATGAAGAATTTATACAAAAGTATAATTTCGAAAAGATTAAGGGCTAAAGCCCTCGTTATTTTGAGGATTTATAACCCCAGCCTTAAGGCTGGGGTTAAAGAAAATACCCTTGAATGGACTTTAGTCCCTTAATTTACTTAATTACCACGTTTATGGAAAACATCATATCAAAATATTGCATTATACAACCGCATAAGGTTATAGTTGATGGAAAATCAGAATTAATCGATCCTGAGAAAAGCGAATTCGGAGCATTCATGAAATCCATCTATAAACATTACGATATAAAGTATCCAAAGTATTTTAAAATGGATAACCTATGCAAGATTGCTTTTATTGCATCCGAAATTGTATTGAAAGGAAATGAACATATCAAGGAATTGGACCCTACCAAAGTAGGTGTGATTTTACAAAACTCGCATTCATCCATAGATACAGATACTAAATACAACGATACTATTAAGGATAAATCAAACTACTTTCCAAGCCCGGCAGTATTTGTTTATACCTTGCCCAACGTAATGATTGGCGAAATTTGTATTCGAAATAAGTTTCAAGGTGAAAATACCTGTTTTATAGCCAAACAATTCAACCCCGAATTTGTAACTGAATATGTAGGCGAACTGTTAGGTTCTGGCAAGTTAGATGCTTGTATTGCCGGGTGGGCAGATTACATGGATGGAGAATACAGTTCGATGTTGTTTTTAGTTGAAAAAAATAAGGAAAATAAAAAAGATAGTATTAGTTTTAACCCCCAAATCATAAATGGATTAATTAAGTAAATAGAAATGGAAGAGTTAATTTTAAAGATTAAAGAACAAGTAATAGAGGTATTGAATTTAGAAGATATTGAGCCAGCAGATATTGATACAGATGCACCATTATTTGGTGATGGTTTAGGGCTTGATTCAATTGATGCATTAGAATTGATCGTATTATTAGAAAAACAATATGGAATAAAAATCGAAGACCCAAAAGACGGAAAAAAGATTTTTTATTCAATTAGGACAATTGCTGAATACATCGAAGAAAAAAAGAAATAATATTTGATAAAGGATTTGTAGATGTCAAAGAGGGTATTTGTAACAGGCATAGGAATTATATCAGGAATCGGAAATAATGTAGAAGAAACACTTCAATCTCTTAAAGAGAAAAAATCCGGAGTAGAAGATATCAAGTATCTTCAAACCAACCACAAAGGTGTCATTCCTGTTTCGGAAGTAAAGTTATCTGAAGAAGAATTGATTAAAAGAGCCGGATTGCCTCAAGGTGAACCTTATACTCGATCGACTCTAATTGGTATAATTGCTGCTGACGAAGCAGTTAAAAATGCTCAGATTAATGATATCAAAGAATGTAAAACCGGATTGATATCCGGAACTACTGTTGGTGGAATGGACAAAAGCGAGCTTTATTACAGAGACCTTTTAGAAACTACAAACCATATCGAATATATCGAAACCCACGATTGTGGTGATAGTACTGAGCGAATTGCTGATTACATTGGGATTAAGGATTTTGTTTCAACTACAAGTACTGCGTGTTCATCCGCTGCTAATTCAATGATATTAGGAGCCAGAATGATCAAAAACGGTTTACTAGACCGTTGTGTTGCAGGTGGAATCGAATCATTAACCAAATACCACATGAATGGCTTTAACACATTAATGATTCTTGACCGTGAACCGTGTAAACCTTTTGATGAAAACAGAAAAGGTTTAAACCTTGGTGAAGGAGCTGCCTTTCTGGTGTTAGAATCTGAAGAGATGGTTCAAAAATCTGGTAAAAAAGTGCTTGCTGAATTAACGGGTTATGGAAACTCATGTGAAGCTTTCCATCAAACAGCTTCTACTCCTGAAGGTAAAGGTGCATATGCAGCCATGAAAGAAGCTTTGGAAAGAAGCGGGTTAAAGCCGGAAGATATTGATTATGTGAATGCTCATGGTACAGGAACAGATAACAATGACCTTTCAGAAGGAAGAGCTATTGAAAACATTTTTGGTAAGAATATTCCTAAGGTAAGTTCAACTAAATCGTATACCGGGCACACAACAAGTGCTGCAGGTGGTGTTGAAGCAGTTATATCAGTTCTTACCTTACAGCACAACATGATTTTCCCGAACCTGAATTTTAAAGAGCAAATGAAAGAACTTAAATTCAAACCTGTAACTGAAGTTATAGAAAATGTTAAGGTCGACCATGTACTATCCAATTCTTTTGGTTTCGGAGGTAATAATTCAGCGTTAATTTTCTCAAGATATTAGTATGGAAGTTTACATAAAAGGCATCGGTAATATATCTCCTCAAAATACTACAGATAGCAAAGTATTTTTAGATGAAGTTGTGAATCACGAATCTGATTTTCTTTCTTGTATTGAACCCAATTATAAAGAATTTATTAATCCCATTCAGCTTCGCCGAATGAGTAAACTGATAAAAATGGGGATCAGTGCTTCAAAAATTTGTTTGCAGGATGCTGGTGTTGAAGAACCAGGTGCAATTATTACCGGAACAGGACTGGGGTTGGTTGGTGATACTGAAAAATTCCTGAACCAGGTTTTAGACCATAATGAGGAACTTCTTGCCCCCACTGCTTTTATTCAATCAACGCACAATACAATTAGCGGGCAGGTTGCAATTGCCTTAAAATGCTTTAAATACAACAATACATACTCGCACCGCGGTTTTTCCTTTGAAAGTGCGCTTTTAGATGGAATGCTGTTGGTTGAAAATAAGGATGCTGGCCATGTTTTGGTTGGCGGTTTCGATGAAATCACTGGTGAACACTATAAAATCATCAAAAAAACAAAGTGGGTAAAAGATGAAACTATAAAAAGCCTTGAACTAATTGATCATAAAACGCAAGGAACCATTGTTGGCGAAAGTGTTGCTTTCTTTACGTTAACTGGTAAGAAAGATGAAAACACGTACGCAAAAATTCAAGATATTAAGACCATATATAAACCTGAAAACAACCATGAAATTGAAACTAAAATCGATGAATTCTTAGCTAAAAATAAGCTAAAAAAGCAAGATATTGATTTGGTGGTTTTAGGTTTAAATGGAAACGTTGACACTGATGATGTTTACCTTCATCTAGCAGATAACTATTTCAATACAAATTATGCTTATTTCAAGCACCTTTCCGGTGATTACCACACGGTTGGTTCATTTGCATTATGGTTTGCTGCAAATTCAATTAAACATCAGAATGTACCAGAAGTAGCTCGTTTCAGAAAAGAAAACTTTACTGAAAAACCAATAAAAAACGTATTGGTATACAATCATTTTAGAAAAGTTGACCATTCAATATTTTTATTAACTCAATGATCAAACCAAGAACTACATTCGTTCTTTACATCATTGTTTTAATCCTGGTTTATCTCTTTCTTCCATGGAAAGGGATATTTTTTACTCTATTAACAGTCTTATTTTTAGCTCATTTAGTTTATTGCTCGGTAAATATTTGCTCTCAAGCTTACATTAAAACCTTTTGCAAACGCGATACACAAGAAAAAAAGATAGCCATCACTTTTGATGATGGGCCGGATTCAGAAATTACTCCGAAGGTTTTAGAGATATTAGACGAGTTCGCTGTAAAAGCTACTTTCTTTTGTATCGGAAATCAAATCGAACGCAATAGAGATATCTTAAAAGCGTTAGATTCAAAAGGGCATTTAATTGGTAATCATAGCTATTCGCACGAGTTTTGGTTCGATTTATACCCGGCAAATAAGATGCAAGAAGATATTAAAAAAACAAATGGACTGATTTTTGAAACAATTGGTAAAAAAACGAAGCTGTTCCGCCCTCCTTATGGTGTTACAAACCCTTCTTTAAAGAAAGCTATTAAGGATTTAGGTTTTAATACTATTGGATGGAGCATACGTTCTTTAGATACTGTAAGCAAAACTGAAAAAACTATTCAACGAATTAAGAAAAAATTATCACCGGGAGATATGATATTATTTCATGATAACAGAGAACAAATAATTCTAATCTTAAAAGAGTTTATAGATTATACCAAATCCGAAGGATATGAGATTGTTCCTCTCGACGAATTATTAAATATACAAGCTTATGAATAAGATATTAAGTACTATAATCAGCCTCTTTTTATTTATTACCATTTTAAATGCTCAGGAAAATGGATTTTCTAAGGTTAAGGATATGGAAAAAACGAAGTCGGATTTATCAAAATTAACAGAAAACACTTCAGCCATAAAGAGTCAATTTGTACAGGAAAAACATCTAAGTTTTTTAACTGAGAATATAAGGTCAAAAGGTGAATTTTACTTCAAAAGCCCTAATTCGCTTCGTTGGGAATATTCAGAGCCATTCGAATATATTATCGTATTCAATGATAAAAATATTATGATTAAAGATGGTGCTAAAATCAGCACATATGATACTGAATCAAACAAAATGTTTAGCGAAATCAATAATATGATGATTGGTACTATTCAGGGCAATTTATTTACAGATAACGAACGGTTTGATGTAGAATATTTTGAAAATGCTTCTCAATATTTGCTTGAACTGGATCCCAAATTACCTGAAATGAAAAGTATGCTGAAAACAATCAAAATATTCATTGATAAATCAGATATTTCAGTGGCTAAAATTAAAATGATTGAAAGTTCAGATGATTATACCAGTATTGAATTCATAAACAGAAAACTGAACCAGGAAATAAAAGAATCCATCTTTAAACTATAACTATTTTACTTTTTAATAATGAATATTGAACACCGAACACCGAATCTAGAAATAAAACAAATCTTTCGTATTTCGTCATTCATAATTCGATATTCGGTATTTCTAATTATTGTATTTCTATCAAGTTGTGCCAATCCCCATAAAAATCTGCCAAGTACTGAATTAAGAGTATCAGAAATTAAAAATATCCCTTATGCCCTTCCTTATACCGATAAAGCAATCATATACAAAACAGATATCAGCTTTTATAAAAATGATATTAGTGGATTATTGATCATTAAAAGAACAGACGAAAATGTATATCGTATTGCTTTAACCACCCAATTCGGCTTAAAGATATTTGATTTTGAATTGAACCATGGAGAACTCAAGGTAAAGTATTGTGTTGAATATTTAAATAAAAAAGTAATCCTAAACACATTTGAAACAGATTTCAACCTGCTTTTATTGCAAAACAAATTTGATAGCATACAAAGAATACAAAACCAGAAACAAAATCAAACTATCTGGCAATTAAAATCGGGCAAATTAAACTACAACTATATAGAGGATGTAAATTCGCAAAATGTTGTACGCATTAGCTTTAAGAAGAGAAATTCTGAAAAAATTTCAGTAGGTTTGTATGCGTACCGAGGTGATATTCCAGGAGAAATAAAGTTGGAGCATCACAACATAAAACTAAAAATGGATTTAAAATTGATTCAATAATGCTTTTAAAAGATTTTTATACCCTTGCTGAATTAGATAAAAGTGATCAAGAAAACTTCAAAGCCATCATCGATCTAAATAAGGATCATGAAGTATACAAGGGCCATTTTCCAGGCAATCCTGTTGTTCCGGGCGTTTGCTTAACGCAATTGATAAAGGAAATCATGGAGACTGCTGAAAACAAAGAATTGAACCTTGTTTATGCCGATAATATCAAATTTATGTCAGTTGTAAATCCTGAGGTAAACAGCAGGCTTCAGATCGACTTGAAAGTAAAATACGATGACGAACAAAACCTAATTAAGGTAAATAGTGTTACTCATTTTAACGATCAGGTTTTTTACAAATTTAAAGGTAACTTTAGGGCAAAGTAAAATTTTTGGGGAATGGATTTGGAAAAGTACCGCGAGATATTTAGGGAGAAAAAGTGCTGTGTAATTATACCCACTTATAATAATGATCAAACCATTGAAAAAGTTGTTTCTGATGTGTTGAAATATACCAATCAGGTTATTGTTGTTAACGATGGATCAACAGACCAAACAGGCGATATTTTAAGCAAGATCAGTGAAGTTGATGTTGCAAGTTATCCTAAAAACAAAGGAAAAGGGTACGCTTTAAAAACCGGCTTTAAATATGCATGGAAAAGTGGTTATGAATATGCAATCACCATTGATTCCGACGGGCAACATTTTGCTTCGGATTTGCCAAAATTTGTAGAAGCCATTAATGAAAATCCAAATTCCATTATAATTGGAAATAGAAATATGGAACAGGATGGTATTCCTGGGAAAAGTAGTTTTGGAAACCGCTTTTCCAATTTCTGGTTTAAGTTCGAAACTGGAATTTCAATGCCTGATACCCAATCAGGATACAGGCTTTATCCTTTAAAGCCATTGAGTAAAATGCGCTTGTTCACCAATAAATACGAATTAGAAATAGAAGTTATCGTAAGAGCAGCCTGGAGAGGTGTTGACGTAACTCATCTTCCAATTCAAATTTATTATGCCCCGAAAGAAACAAGAGTTTCTCATTTTAAACCTTTCATAGATTTTACAAGAATAAGTATTTTGAATACGATTTTGGTTATTTATGCATTGCTAGTTGCTAAGCCCTTTGCTTTTGTTAAGAAATTAAATAAAAAGAATATCCAGGAATTCTTTAGAGATCAAATATTACAAAATAAGGAACCAAATATCAAGATTACATTTGCCATTATGCTTGGTTTGTTTATGGGTGTTGCACCAGTGTGGGGATACCAGATGCTGATTGCTTTTGCTTTAGCGCATATTCTAAAATTGAATAAAGTGATTGTATTAGTTGCTTCTAATATCAGCATCCCTCCTATGATTCCGATTGTACTTTTTGCCAGTTTTAAAACAGGAGGATTTTTTGTTGAAGCCAATAAGCTTAACCTGCGCTTTGATTCAAGTATTAGTCTGGATTTAATTAAGGACAACCTAACTCAATATGTTGTTGGTAGTCTAGTATTTGGAATTTTACTAGCTTTAACCTTTGGTATTGTTACTTATATTTTACTTCTTATCTTTCGGAAAAAACCGGTATTACAAAAAGAGTATGTTAAATTAGATTAAGTACTTAAAGTGATCTAAAGTTTATAAGTGTCTAAAGTTATATGAATAATAAAGAGTTTAGCCAAAAATTAGAAACCAGAACCAAAGAATTTGCTAAAAGCATTATTAAACTCTCGGCAAGTCTCGAAAAATCATCAGAAAATAATGTAATTAAAAATCAAGTTACAAAATCAGGAACAAGTATTGGTGCAAATTATAGAGAAGCAAACCGGTCAAGAAGTCGAGCTGATTTTACGAATAAAATTAAAATTTGTGAAAGCGAAGCAAATGAAACCGTATACTGGTTAGAAATTATATCAGAAATGAATCTAGTAAAACTCGAAATAATCAGGCCAATTTTGATGGAAGCAAGAGAAATACTTGCTATTTTTACAACTATTAGCAAAAATGTTAAACTTAAGGCATTTTAGGCACTTTTAATTTTAGGCAATTCAACATGTCAAGTATATTTTATTCCATTTATAATCTATTCCGAAAATTTAGAGTTTCATTCATCTTTCTAATCCTATTTATATTTGGCGTTTCAGCCTATTTGGTTACCAAAATCAATTTCGAGGAAGATATTACCCGGATGCTTCCTTCTGATAAAAATATCCAAAGAATTAGCGAAGTCTCACAGAATATCAATTTTATGGATAGGATCATAATTAACCTTTCCTTATCAGATACTTCAATATCAGATCCAAACAAACTAATTGAATGTGCCGATATCCTTAATGAAGAACTCAAAAAACACCAACCGGAACTAATAAAAAATATGGATTACCAGGTTTCCGAACAGGTAATGAACGAGGTTTATGATGTTTTTTTTAATAACCTGCCTATCTTTTTAGAAGAAAGAGATTATCAAAAGATCGATAGTTTACTGGATAAATCCTCCATCGAAAATTCAATTAAGAATAACTTTAAAACACTGATATCTCCGGCAAGTATGGTTCTGAAACAATATGTAATGAAGGATCCACTTCATTTAACACCCATTGTTTTAAAACGATTAAATAGTTTCCAGGTTGGAGATAACTATGAAATATACAATAGCCGGATTTTCACTAAAGATAAAAAGAACCTTAGCTTATTTTTAACTTCCGCATATCCATCTGGAGAAACCAAAAAAAATGGTAAGTTAATTTCGATTATAGATCAAAACATCGATAGCCTGGCACTACAATTTAACCAGGAAATTAGTATACAGTATTATGGTGCAGCTGCAGTGGCCGTTGGAAATGCCAATCGTATAAAAAGCGATATTCAGCTTACTGTTACTATAGCTCTCATAATTTTATTAATTTTTATGAGCCTGTTTTTCAGAAAGAAAAGCATATTCCTGATTTTATTCCTTCCTGCTGTTTTTGGTGGTAGTTTATCATTAGCTATTCTCTTCCTGATTAAAGGCAAAATATCGGCTATTTCACTTGGAATAGGATCTGTTTTACTAGGTATTACTGTAGATTATTCCTTACACCTTTTTACGCACTACCGAAGTATTGGCGATGTAAAAAAAGTATTGAAAGATATCTCCACCCCCGTTTTAATGAGTACGCTAACAACAGCCTCAGCTTTTTTATGTTTACTTTTCGTTAGTTCCAAAGCACTGCAGGATCTGGGTTTATTTGCAGCCATTAGCGTAGTGGTAGCTGCATTATTTTCTTTGATTGTTCTACCTCACTTCTTGCGAAGAAAAGATTATGAAAAAGTACACCAAAGGGAACAAAAATCTTTAATTGAGAAAATTACTTCTTACCCTTACGAGAAAAACAAGTACTTAATTCTTGTAATAGTTGCATTTACCATTGTTTCTTTTTTCTTTTCAAGAAAAACATCATTCGATGGAGATATGGATAAAATGAGTTACCTATCGCCTGAATTGAAAGAAGCCGAAGACAATCTTAATAAAATAGCCAATGTAACCTTAAAATCGGTTTACCTGATAAGTACCGGTGAAAATTTACAAGACGCTTTAGCCAATAACGAAAGAGCAATTCCAAAGCTGGAAAATTTAAAGAATAAGGGAATTGTTAACCAGTACACCAATATAAGTGCTGTTTTAATTTCAGATTCATTGCAAAAAGAAAGAATAAAAAGGTGGAACATATTTTGGACCAAAGAAAAAACTGAAAAATTAAAGCAGAATCTCCAAAAGTCAGGCGAAAAATTCAAGTTCCGGCCCAATGCTTTTTCTTCTTTTTATCAATTATTAGATAAGGAATTCAATGCTGTTCAGCAAGAAGATTTAAAAGGATTACGGGAATTATTTGTTGATGATTTTATCACTGAAAAGGAAAATATAACCACGGTTATAAGCATTCTAAAAGCAGATGAGTTGGATAAACCAACTATCTACGAAACTTTTTCTGAAAATAATGACCTGGTAGTTTTCGATAAAAAGTACATGGCCGATAACCTGGTTCGCATATTGAAGGGTGATTTCAACTTACTTGTTAAGGTATCATTAGGAATCGTATTTTTAATCCTGCTATTATCATTTGGCAGAATAGAATTAGCATTGTTAACTTTTATTCCAATGTCAGTTTCTTGGATATGGACTCTTGGTATAATGGGAATTCTAGGCATTAAATTCACCATCTTCAACATTATTATTTCTACATTCATTTTCGGGTTAGGAATTGATTATTCCATTTTCATTATGCGGGGATTATTACAAGAATACAAATATGGAATTAAAAACTTGGATTCATACAAAACATCTATCTTCCTTTCCGGAGTTACCACCATTACAGGAATTGGTGTTTTAATTTTTGCACAGCACCCTGCTTTAAAATCCATGGCTGTTTTATCCATTATTGGTATACTTTCTGTGATTATTATATCCTATACGTTGGAACCTGCACTGTTTAACTTATTTCTCTTAAATCGAAAGAAAAAAGGTAAAATAGCCTATACTTTTCAAGAGTTTTTAAGCTCTCTTTTAGCATGGTCTATATTTATCATTGGTTCGATATATACAACGTTTGTAGGCTTTATTTTATTCAGGGTATTACAAATTAAAAATAAGAAAGTACAGCTGTTTTTTAATTACTCCATGGTTTTTTCATCTTCTGCGCTCTTTTATGGAATGCTTAATATTCAAAAGAGAATTCTTAATCCAAATAAAGAAGATTTTAAAAAGCCATGTGTGATTATATGTAACCATCAATCGTATATCGACCTTATTTACAATATGTCTATTAATCCAAAAATTATTATTCTAACAAACGATTGGGTTCAAAAAAATAAGATATATGGCAGGTTGGTTCAGATGGCTGATTTTTATCCTGTTTCGGAAGGTTACGAGGCTATTCTTCCTAAATTAAGGGCTAAAGTTGAAAGCGGTTTTTCCATATTGGTTTACCCTGAAGGTACCAGGTCTGTAAATTTTAAAATGAAAAGGTTCCATAAAGGAGCTTTCTATATCGCTGAAAAATTAAACCTTGATATTCTTCCAATTGTACTGCATGGAACCGGTTTTTGCATGACTAAAGGAGATGATTTATTACTAAAAAATGGAACCGTAACAGCTAAATACCTTGATAGGATAAGCCCTGATAATAAAGAATATGGCGAAAACTATTCGAAACGTGCAAAAGGCATTGGCAAGTACTTTAGGGAAGAATATAATAAGCTACGCTTTGAACTCGAGGATACTAAATACTATAAAAACCAACTAATAAAAAATTACATTTTTAAAGGCCCCGTATTAGAATGGTACTTGCGTATTAAATTAAGAATGGAAAAGAACTACGAATTATTTAATTCTTTAATTCCACGTGCCGCTAAAATATACGATATTGGTTGCGGTTATGGTTACCTTTCTTATATGTTGCATTTTGTATCGGAAGAACGAAAGATAACAGGTGTAGATTATGATAATGAAAAGATTCAAGTGGCAAAAAATTGTAATTCTAAAAACGAATACATTCATTTTGATTGTGCGGATATAACACAATATAATTTTGAACCTGCAGATGTTTTTATTTTAAGTGATGTATTGCATTACTTTCCTAAAGAAGGGCAGGAAATAGTTGTTGCCAACTGCATTCAAAACCTGAATGATGGCGGAATGGTAATTATACGCGATGCAAATACAAATTTAAAGGGGCGGCATAAAGGAACTAAATTTTCGGAGTTTCTTTCAACAAAAATTATTGGGTTTAATAAAACAAAAGATGAGTCAAAACAGTTATACTTTCTTTCATCAGATGATATTTTAGGTATGTTCAGCAAGCATAATATGGAAGTAGAAATTGTCGACCAAACTAAATTAACGTCGAATGTAGTTTATATAATTAGAAAGAACCAAACTAATTAATATGCCAAAATACGATGTTGTTATTATAGGAAGCGGTTTAGGAGGGCTTTTTTGCGGCAATATACTTAGCAAGGAAGGGTTGAATGTTTGTGTATTGGAGAAACAGAAACATTTGGGTGGAAATTTGCAAACTTTTAAGCGTGATGGAAAGATATTCGATACTGGAGTACATTACGTTGGGGGATTGGGGAAAGGGCAAAATTTACATCAATATTTCAAGTATGCAGGCATTGTTGATGATTTAAACCTGAAAAGGCTTGATATGGATGCCTTTGATAAAATCAACTTTCAGGGGAAAACATATTCATATGCGCAGGGGTACAGCAATTTTATTGAAACATTAGCACAAGATTTTCCGAAAGAAGAAGAAGCATTAAAAAACTATGAAGCCCAGGTTAAAAGAATATGCAATGAATTTCCTTTGTACAATGTCCGCCCAAATCTTGGCCAGGATAATGAACATGTTTATTATGAAAGAAATGTTGGGGATTTCTTAAAAGCTATTACACCAAACGAAAAATTGCAAAATGTATTAGCAGGAAATAATTTATTGTACGCAGGTATACCTAATAAAACTCCTGTTGCTATTCATGCTTTAATTACCAATTCATTAATTGAAGGTGCTTACCGTTTTAAAGATGGCAGCCAACAAGTAGCTAATTTGCTTGTTGAATCCATACAAAGAAATGGTGGTACATTGCTCACGGACAGTGAAGTTGTAAAATTAAATTTTGAAAACAAAAAGATTGAATCTGCAGAATTAAAAAATGGAGAATTAATTGAAGCCAACAGCTTTATTTCCGCCATACACCCTACTCTTACTCTTGCTATGACGGATAGTAAATTACTTAGAAGGCCATACAGAACGAGAATAAACGAAATAGAAGAAACAATATCCGTATTTGCTATTTATATTTCATTTAAACCGGAAAGTTTTCCATACTTAAATTATAATTATTACCACTTTAATGAAGATTCAGTTTGGAGTATCCCGAATTATAACCCCAAAAAATGGCCTCAAGAATACCTTTTCTTAACATTGCCATCCAGCAAATCAAAGAAATATGCGCAAACAGCAACTGCGATGACATATATGAAATACGATGAAGTAGGGCATTGGAGAAACTCAAGTATTGGCAACAGAGGGGATGATTATGAAAGTTTTAAAAAGTATAAAGCTGAATTATTGATTGATCAGATAGGCAAACAGTATCCAGGCTTTAAATCGAGTATTTCAAATTATTACACTTCTACCCCTCTTTCAATGGAAGCGTATACAGGCACCCGAAACGGTTCAATATATGGTATATTGCATGACAGTAATGAACCGTTAAAATCACGAATTGCCCCGAAAACTAAAATTCCCAATTTATTTTTAAGTGGGCAGAATATTAATATTCATGGAGTATTAGGAGTAACCGTCAGTGCAGTGCTAACCTGCACAGAATTAGTAGGAATGAAATATTTATTAGATAAGATTCAAAATGCATAGGTTCAAGGAAATACTTAAAAAGTTCGGAAAGGTGGCCGTGTGGTTAACCGCTATAATTACGATACTTATTATTTTATTCAAAATCACAACAAGAATAAACCCGCCCGAGGTAAGTAATACTAAAATAGAGAATTTGCAAGTAAGAACTATGGATTCTAATTTCAGGGAAATGAAGGGAAACTGGCTGCAAAAAAATAATCTGGGCCTTTGGGAAATGTATATAAAGGGCGAAGCTTATCAACGAGGAATTATTAATGGTAAACTGTCTGAAGATTTGATTTATAAACAGGAAAAAGCTTTTGTAAATCAAATTAAGGAAATGATTCCATCTGAATCATACCTGAAATTCTTAAAAAGTTTTATCGCCTTTTTCAACAGAAACATTGATAAACATATTATTGAAGAATATCAAAAAGAAATTTATGGAATCTCTCAATCTGCCTCAGAAAAATTTGATTTTATCGGGCCTAATTACCACCGAATTTTAAATTACCATGCTGCTCACGACATTGGGCATGCTTTGCAAAATATGAACCTGGTAGCTTGCACAGCTTTTTCTGGGTGGGGTTCGAAGTCTGCAGATAGTTCATTAATTATAGGGCGCAACTTTGATTTTTACGTGGGTGATGAATTTGCCGAAGATAAAATCATTATGTTCTGCGAGCCCCGGAAAGGGTACCCATTTATGATTGTTACCTGGGGAGGAATGATAGGCGCAACATCCGGAATGAACAATCAAGGATTAACCGTAACATTAAATGCCGCTAAATCAGATATTCCTTTTAGCGCCGCAACGCCGGTATCATTAGTAGCGCGTGAAATTCTTCAGTATGCATCAACCATTGAGCAAGCATACGAAATTGCTAAAAAAAGAAAAATGTTTGTTGCCGAGTCCATTATGGTAGGTTCTGCGAAAGATGGAAAAACTGCCACCATAGAAAAATCACCGGATCACCTTGCTTTGTATAAAACAGAAAAGGATTACATGATTTGCAGTAATCATTTCCAAAGTGTTGAAATGCAAAAGGAAGAATTTGCACATGCAAATTTATATGATTATGCCACAACATATCGCCTGGAAAGAGTAGAAGAATTGCTGGCCAAAAATCCAAAATTAGATGTAAACAACGTTGCTGAAATATTACGCAACCAAAAAGGGCTTAATGGCAAAAATATTGGAATGGGAAATGAAAAATCTGTAAATCAGCTCATTGCTCACCATTCAATTATTTTTAAGCCCGAAGAGCTGAAAGTTTGGGTTTCCTCCTCTCCTTTCCAGTTGGGCGAATACGCCTGTTATGATTTAAATAAGGTTTTCGGAAAAGTTGAACATATCACAAAACCTACAATAATTTATGAAGAAGGCCAGAGTATTCCTGCCGATGCATTTTTACATTCAAAAGATTATAAGAACTTCATCCGTTTTAAAGAAATCAGAACACAAATTCAAGCAGCAATAAAATCAGGCGTTAAAATTGTTGAAGATGATTACCTTTTCAATGAAATCATTGGATTGAACCCGGAGTTCTTTGAAACCTATGTGTATATTGGAAATTATTTTAAACATTTTAATAAACCGGAGAAGTCAATATTAGCTTATCAAAAAGCATTAACAAAAGAAATTCCTAATATTTACCAGAGAGAAAATATAGTAGAGAAAATAAACCAATTAAAAAAATAGCATAAGCCCATCACTTTAAAAACGTTTACATGCCCGAACCAAAATCAACCCAAGTTTATGATATAGCCATTATTGGCGGAGGCGTAAGCGGATTAACCGCAGGAGCTATTGCCGCCAAATTTGGGTTAAAATGTTGTATTCTCGAAAAACAACCCCATTTAGGCGGTTATATTGCAGGATTTGATAAGGAAGGGTTTAAAATTGATACCGCCATTCATTGGTTAAATCAATGCAGCAAAAATGAAATGGCCGGTAGGATTTTCAGTTTAATTGGCAATGATTCGCCAGAATTAAAACCACTGGATAAAATACACCGGTTTAAAGGAGATTCTTACGATTATGTTTTAAGCAATAAGCCTGATGAATTGAAGGAAAAATTAATCGAGGATTTTCCGCACGAAAAGAAAGGCATTCAGAAATTCTTTCGGGTAGCAAAAGGAATGGGTAAAGGGACCCTTGCATATGCCAAGCTGTTTAGAACTGATGAAAGTATGGCTTTTTTTGAAAGTATGTATTTCAAAATTAAGTTGCTCAGGTTTTATTTTCCTTTAATTAAATACATTTTTTATAGTGGTGATGGTGTTACGAAAGGATTAAATAAATTTTTTAAGGATAAAAACCTGCATAAGCTATATAGCTCCGAAAAGGATTTATTATCTTGTTTGTTTCCAATAGCATGGGCTTATAACAATGGTTACCAAATACCAAAAAAAGGTGGAGCAAGGGTTTTTATACAATGGTTAAAACATGTTAATGAATTTTATAAAAATGATATCATTACAAATTCAGAGGTAAAGCGCCTACATATTCAAAATAACAATTGCGAACGTATAGAATACACACAGGCTGGCGAAACTATTTTTATAAAAAGTAAACATGTCATTTCAACCAATGACATCGAAACGCTCTATACTAAACAATTGTCAAAAAATGTAGTTAGCAATAAATTTAAAGAACGGTTAAACCATGCAGTTTTGTATAGTTCGGCATTCACAGTAAATATTGCGCTAAACTGTACAGCAGAATCATTGGGCATTGGCGAGGAATTAATAAGCATTGCCAAAGAAGGTATCCAACGAAAAGAACATGACGGAGGCAATCCATTAATAAGCGATATAAGTGTTTTAGCCCCATCTGCAAGAGATAAAACACTGGTGCCTGGAGGTAAGGGGTTAATTACCCTATATATGGCTGCATATATGGGTTATAAAAATAATTGGAGTACTGAAAAAGGCGAGAATGGTAATTTTATCCGCGGTGAGAGATATAACCAACTAAAAAATGAAGTGGCAGAAATATTAATTAAACGAGTAGAGAAAGAGCTTGGTATTGGATTAAAGAAACACATTCAATTCTACGATGTATCCACTCCAATTACTTACTACCGGTATACGGGAAATAAAGACGGAACCATGATGGGAGCCCGCCATGGAAAGGCAAACATGCAGGCAAAAATAGCACACCACCAAACAAAAGTTAAAAATTTAATTATTGGCGGGCAATGGGCTGATTTGGGAGGCGGGGTTCCTATTGCCGTAAAATCCGCAACAAATGCAGTTTTACTTACACTAAAAAAAGAAAATAAACAATCCTTTAAACTCTTAGCAAATTATATGGATGGAGAAATTTCTGTTGAGCAATTAAATTCATATGAGCCTGTAAAACCGTATGACAATTCCTGGAAAGCCTAATTAGTTCGGCATTTTAAGCAAAGGTTTTTTCTTGTGAGTTTTAACTTCCATTCTTCCACTTCTTCATTCTCAAATTGCCCAATGTACTTAACATGGTGGTTTAAATTATTTAATGGCCTATATTGCTGTAAATAATAATTTCCCATTAAACCCTTTGATATTTCCTTTATCGTTTCAAGTGAATGGTACGGTTTTACCAAAGTTGTCCTAAATTCAAATTTAAGCCCCGTCTTTTTAATTAAATTTATCGATTCTTTAACCCTGTCCAATTCCATCACATTAAATTGTTCTCCAACAATAGCTTTATAATTATTTATTTCTAAAGCTGACTTTACATCCATGGCAATATAGTTAATCAACTTTTTGTCAATCAAATATTTCACCATTTCAGGGTTGGTTCCATTGGTATCTAACTTTACCAATAAATTAAGCTCTTTTATCTTTTTGATAAAGTTTGGCAAATTCCTATGAATAGTCGGTTCTCCACCAGTAATTACTACTGCATCCAGCAAGAGTTTATTTTTTGACAGGTAATCGAAAATATCAGGTTCTTCAATTAATCGGTTTTCCTTTATTCGTTCAGGTAAAACCAAATCAGGGTTATGGCAATAAAAGCACCTGAAATTACAACCCGAAGTAAAAACCACAGATGCTATATTGCCGGGAAAATCAATAAAACTTTGTTTAAGAAAACCTCCTATTTTCATGTAAGTTCTTCAATTTCTATTCGAACAATCCTGTACCCTTTTAAAGATTCATTAGCTGCATAAACAATCCCGATAAAAACTGAGATCATACCTATCAGGAAAAAAACAAGGCTTAAAAATTCTACTTCATTGGACCTCGTATATAAATTAATCCCAATACACAAAGATGCGATGATAAAACATGCTACTGCAAAAGAATACGCGAATACAGCATTTCGTACCATTCTTACACGTTCATTCAGGCGGTCAATCTGAATTCTTATGATATTTTCTCTTCGAATGTCATCATCAATTTTCTTATCTAAATGAAGAAGTTTTCTCTTCTCATCATTTAATAAACGAATCCTGTTTACTACAATTGAATATTTATTATTCATCCCAAGAATTAATAAACCGCAGGCTGATATCATCAACCCCGGAGCCAGCATGGCTTGTATGATTTTAACTATTGAATAATCCATGATAGTAAATTTAATTAAACAACTGTTTTTCTTCTACTTTATGTTCTATCTCAATTTCTTCAACCTTGGGCTTCCCATCAAATAATTTACGGTCTTTAAATTCAGCTGCTTTTCCGTCATTCCATTGTTTAACAGGGCGTAAATAACCAACAATCCGAGAGTATACCGTACATTCCTGTTCTTTCCCTTTTTCCATGCATTTTGGGCAGGTTTTGTACTCACCGTATAAATATCCATGCTCGGGGCAAATACTAAACGTAGGCGAAAGTGTGATGTAAGGAAGCTTAAAATTATGTGTTATCTTTTTAATGATTTGTTTTACAGATGATGTTGACAATTGCTTTTCACCTAAAAAGGTATGGAAAACCGTACCTCCTGTGTATTTAGTTTGAAGGCCATCCTGTAAACGCAATGCTTCGAATAAGTCATCTGTAAAATTAACAGGCAACTGTGTTGAATTGGTATAATAGGGCTCTGCCCCTTTTTTTACAGCCTGTTCATTGGCTACCATAATATCAGGGTATTGCATTTTATCAATTCTTGCCAAGCGGTATGTAGTTCCCTCAGCAGGTGTTGCTTCCAGGTTATAAATATGCCCTGTTTCTACCTGAAATTCTTCTAATTTCTTTCGCATAAACAACATCACTTTTTCTCCAAAGGCATGGCCCTCATTTTCTCCAATCCCTGCACCGATAAAATTGATACAACATTCGTTCATTCCAACAATTCCTATGGTAGAAAAATGGTTATCCCAGTACCTTTTATTCTTTTTATATAAATTTCTTAAATAGAACTTCGAATAAGGGTATAAGCCATTTTCAGTATATCTTTCAATAAGCTTTCGTTTAATTTCCAGGCTATTTTTTGCCAGTTCCATTAACCTTGTTAACCGTTGAAAGAATTCTTCCTCACCACTGGATTCATATCCCAGTTTAGGTAAGTTCAGTGTTACAACACCAATTGACCCCGTTAGCGGGTTTGCCCCAAATAAACCTCCTCCCCGGTTTTTCAACTCACGTTTATCTAACCTTAACCTACAACACATACTCCTTACGTCATCAGGGCTCATATCAGAATTTACAAAATTTGAAAAATATGGGATGCCATATTTCGAAGCCATTTCCCATATCGGTTCGTATTGTGGGTTGTCCCAGTCAAAATCCTTTGTAATGTTGTAAGTTGGTATCGGAAAAGAAAACACACTGCCGTTTGCATCTCCTTCGAGCATAACCTCTGCCAGTGCCTGGTTAAATACATCCATCTCCTCCTGGAATTCACCATATGTTTTTTCTTGAATTTCCCCACCGATAATTACCGGTTGGCTTTTTAAATTACCGGGGACTTTTAAATCAATTGTAACATTGGTAAAAGGAGTTTGAAAACCAACGCGTGTAGGAACATTTATATTAAAAAAGAACTCTTGCAAACATTGTTTAACTTGCTGATAAGTTAACTTATCATACCGAATGAACGGAGCCAGGTATGTATCGAAGCTTGAAAAAGCCTGTGCACCGGCAGCTTCTCCTTGCATGGTATAAAAGAAGTTAACAATTTGCCCTAAGGCCGTTCTTAAATGCTTTGGGGGTAAACTTTGTGTTTTTCCTTCAACACCTTTAAACCCGGTTAAAAGTAAATCTTCTAAATCCCACCCCACGCAATAAACACTTAAAAATCCAAGGTCATGAATATGCAAGTTGCCTTTCTTATGTGCTTCTGCAATTTCGTTTGGATAAATCTGGTTCAACCAATATTGAGAACTTAGAATCGTAGAAACATGCTGGTTTAGGCCTTGCAGAGAGTAAGTTGAATTTGCACTTTCTTTAATCCTCCAATCATTTAACGAAATGTAATTTTCTATGATATCAATGTTAGAAAATATCTCCTTTGTTTCGCGAATATTTTGATGCTGGTACCTATAAATAATATAGGCTTTAGCGGCTTCAAAGCCACGATTTTCAAACAGTACTTTTTCAACTAAATCCTGGACTATTTCAACGGTTGGAGTATTGTTTGAATTAAAGTTAATCTTCTCAACCACTTGCCCTGTTAACTTGTTTGCTAAATCACGGTTTGGTTTGCCCACCGCCCTCAATGCCCTGAAAATCGCAAAAGAAATTTTATCCTGGTCGAAAGGTGCAATTCTTCCATCACGTTTAATAATTGATTTTTTTTCTAAAGTTGCATTCATTTTAAAAAAATTTAAGCGTTAATAATACAACTTCGGATATCAGTAAAGGAAGGAAAGTAATTACCTGCCTTTGCTTTTCACCCGAAAGCTACAGTTTAATATTGGCAGGTCTTCTGGCTTGTTCCGTGCTTTTTACCTTCTCACACTTTTTAACTAGTGTAATGGTATTTGTAAAAACATTTTGGGATCCCGGTGAATAATTCTTATTACCGGGATTCTATTTTAGTAATCTTTTTCTTTCATAATTTGAAAAAGCTAACTAAAATTAGAACTTACAGCTGCGGGGACAGCTCCTGATTTAAACAGGATTCCCTCTTAATTCGCATTTGAAACCAATACGGGAACAATTTTAAACAGAATTAACGTAGGCTTAAAATTGAGTTTTGAACAATTACACCGAATATGGGAATTAATAACCTATTAATTCAAGCATTTCGAATTGTTAATAACATTTGCAGATTTAGATCGCTGTCAAATGAAATATGGCTGATTTAGCAATTTATACATCAAAATTTCATTTTAAAGAACCAAAATTTATCTTAATTTTGTCCACCTTACAAAACAAGAAAATCATGAAATTATCTAATATTCTAAAGCTTTTTGTTGCAATAATACTATTGCATTCATGCGCTGTTTCAAAATTAACACAGGAAGGAAATACAGCTTACGAAGCAAGTAATTACGAAGAAGCCCTTTCAAAATACAGCCAAATAATTGAGAGTGCCGAAAATTCAGGCAAAAAAGCTAAAGCCCCTGTGTATGTAAATGCAGGAATCTCAGCATTGGAACTGGAGCAAATAGATAAAGCAAGAAAATACCTTGAATCTGCTAAAGAATTACAATTCGCATCTCCCGGATTGTATGCAGCGCTTGCAAAAGTATATAAATCTATTGATAACCTATCTAAAGAAATAACAGCACTAGAGGCATACCATAAAAATTTTCCACAGGGAAAAGAAATTAATGAAATAAATGCCCGCTTGGTTGAAACATATGTAGAAAGTGAAAATTGGGATTATGCGGTAGATTTATGGCCTACAGTTGAAGCACAAGCTCAATCGGATGTTCGTATGCTAGCAAACTATTTAACCGTACACAAAAATTTGAAAAATAATGAAACCTCCGAGCAATTAGCCAAGCAAATTGAAAAATTGGATAAAAACAACATTACCTTGCTTGAATACAAAGCAGAGAAATATTTTTGGCTGGCCGAAAACCTTTACGTAAGTGAAATGAAAGCATATAAAAAGAAAAAGACCAGAAGCCAGTATAACAAATTGCTAAAAGCATTGGACAGGGTATGGCCTAATTTTAAAATTTCCCGGGACTTGTACCTGAAATTGTATAAAATAGACCCAAAACCAGAATATGCCAAATTTTTAGCACAAATTTATACCCGTTACGACGATAAGCAAAAGGCCGCTTACTACGAAAAAAGGTCGAAATAAAGCAAAATATGGTTACGGGGGTTAAAATTAGCTCCCGTTTTTTATTCTTTTAAGTTTAAGATGTTAAATTTGAGGTTCCTAAAATTTACTGATGATGAAGAATTTTCCGGAAGATATTGACCAGCGTTCCAAAGAAGAAATAAAAAAGTACCAGGAAGCGCAGTTGCAAGAACTACTTCAATATGTAAATAAGAACTCAAAATTTTATTCAGGGCAATTTAAAGAGTTTAACATTGATGTAAACCAAATTAAATCGCTAGAGGCGCTTCAAAAACTTCCTTTTACTACAAAAGATGACCTGTACGAACAAAACGATGATTTTATTTGTGTTGATAAACAAAAGATTGTTGATTACATCACAACTTCAGGAACATTGGGCGACCCTGTTACATTTGCTATGACAGATGCCGATTTGGAAAGGTTAGCTTACAACGAATACATATCATTTAAATGCTCCAATGGAACAAAAGACGATATTTACCAGTTAATGGTAACACTTGACAGGAGGTTTATGGCAGGCCTTGCCTATTTTTTAGGAATTAAAAGGCTGGGTGCAGGAATGGTCCGCGTTGGAAACGGAATGATTGAATTGCAGTGGGACACCATCCGCAGAATAAAACCGAATGCTTTGGTCGCTGTGCCTTCGTTTATCCTTAAGCTCATTGAATATGCCGAAGCCAACGGAATTGACTATAGAAACTCAAGTATTAAAAAAGCAATATGTATTGGCGAAGCCTTAAGAAATCCTGATTTTACCTTAAATACCTTGGGCCAACGAATAAAAGATAAATGGGATATTAAATTATATTCAACCTATGCATCCACTGAAATGGGAGCTGCTTTTGCCGAATGCGAAAATGGAATTGGAGGTCACCATAGGCCTGAATTACTTATTACTGAATTTGTGGATGAATACAATAACCCGGTTCAAGATGGGCAGCCGGGTGAACTAGTAATTACAACTCTGGGAGTTGAAGGCATGCCTTTGATACGGTTTAAAACGGGCGACATTGTTGAATATCATGCTGAACCATGCAAATGCGGGCGCAATTCGGTGCGGTTAGGGCCTGTTATTGGCCGTAAAAACGAAATGATCAAGTACAAAGGAACTACCCTCTACCCTCCAGCTTTATACGATATTCTGAATAATATGAAGGGAATTGAAAATTATATCATCGAAGTATCAACCAATCAGATTGGTACAGACGAAATTTTAATTCGTATTGCAACCAATGGTAACAAACCTGATAATTTTGAAAAACTCATAAAAGACCATTTCAGGGCAAAGCTAAGGGTTGCCCCAACCATTCAATTCGAATCTAAAGAATCAATAAACAAGGTAAAGTTCCCTGAATTAAAGCGTAAACCGGTTGTTTTTATTGATAAGAGGAAGAAGAAGTAAAATTTTATATAGTAAAAGATTATAAATCAAAACCTACTGGTATTTCACTTGCAGTTTTTTATTATAAGACTATTATCTTATTATTCACTTTTATAAGGTTTTAATTTTATTTTTATTTAAAAAGAATGATCAGCTAATTAACATTTATGAAATAATCCTTCCTTTCCTATTTTTTCTTACAAAACATTACCTCTGTTTTCATTGTTATAATATGTCATTTTAGTCAAACCAATATATGTAAGATACATGTAAAAGTATATTTGGGACATGTATATATATTTCTATTGACAACCAATAAATAAATTAATACCTTGTGGGCAACTCTAGTTTATTCTATGAAAACCGAGTATCAAATAATTAATGAGGAAAAACTTTTATTACTAAAGTTTATTGGAGCCTGGTCTTTGGACGATTATAAAAAATCACTGGAAAAATTTCTTCAAATGGAAAATCTTGAATCAATAAATAAAATATTGTCAGATTTTAGAGAAGTATCTTCTGAACAGGCGATAGGGCAAGTAAAAGAATTAGTCGAAATAAGAGAAAAAATCATCAAAAAGAAGTATACTCATGTACGTATTGTGAACAATCCATTAATAACCGGGCTTGCACATCTTTACCGTGAGGAGTTAAATAAAAAAGGGTATTTGGATAATTATTGTTCCACTATAGAACGTGCTATCACTATATTAAATCTGAATATTGAAACTAAGAAAGTGGAAAATTTACTTAATAATCTGGAAAATAATATATAATCCCTCTCTTAAGATTGCAGATTATCAGTAAAAATGAACAAACAACAAAATATTGAGTTTAAATAGAAATTATAAGAACCAAAAAGTAATTATAACTTATGTTGGGTGGAAAAATAAACTGATATGAAAAATAATCAAAATTGGCCGAATTTGGAATTTTCCCGATTGAAAGATACTTTGGAAACATTGCACCAGTGGATCCAGATTGTTGGTAAAATCAGACTGAAGACGATGCCATGGCAAAACCATTCTTGGCATACAACTCTTTATATTACAACCAACGGATTTTCAACGCATAGCATTCCTTATCAAGGACGTGCCTTTCAGATTGATTTTGATTTCAAGATACACAAACTTTTTATACGTTGCTCAAACACAGAATCATTAGAAATGGAACTTCAATCAAGAACTGTGGTTGATTTTTATAAAGAGTTATTCGAGAAATTATCATTTCTTGAGTTAAATGTAAATATACACCCTTGTCCAAATGAAATAGAACCTGCAATTCCATTTTATGAAAATACAGTAAATAAATATTATGATCCAAATGAGGCTAATGCACTTTGGCAAGCAATGCTAAAAACAAATGAAGTGTTTAATCAATTTAGATCGCGGTTCATTGGCAAAGCAAGTCCTGTTCATCTTTTCTGGGGAGCATTTGACTTAGCAGTAACCCGATTTTCAGGTAAACCGGCTCCTCTTCATCAAGGAGGAATGCCAAATATGCCTTTGGATGTAATGCAGGAAGCCTACTCACAAGAAGTTAGTAGCGCTGGATTCTGGCCAGGTTCAAAAGATTTTCCTGTTCCTATATTTTACTCATATGCCTACCCCGCAACATCAAACTTCGCGGAGCAGAAAATAATACCTAAACAAGCATATTATAGTCAAGAAATGGGAGAATTCATTTTGAAATATGATGATGTAAGAAACTCCGAAAATCCTGAAAAAACATTGTATAAATTTTTACAAACTACTTATGAGGCAGCTGCCAACACTTCTAATTGGAATAGAAATAAATTAGAAATGAAGTATTAAGCAAAACGTAGAACTATGCAAAGGATAAGTATAGTTCAGCGGACAAAAAATACTCACTTTACGAACCAAGTTTTTCATAATTGCATTAATCAATATGAGGGTATCATGGTATAAGTTGTTATATTTCAAGCATAAGTATTAATTTTTTTGTAATTTGTAAAAGTAAAGATTAGGTAATGTTAAAAATGAAAATAAGATACTTAACTATAATAAACTGATAATGAAAAGGTAAAGTCAAATTTTAGATAGGAGTCCAAATGAAAAATATACTCGATTTAATAGATTTTAATAAAATTGAAACTCTTTTAGAAGGCCATTATAAATCGACAGGTTTTGTTGTTGGAATTTTAGATTTGGAAGGAAATATTCTTGCTACTTCAAGTTGGAATAAGATATGCAAAGACTTTCACAGAGCAAACCAAAATAGCTGCAAGCGTTGTATTGAAAGCGATATTGAACTAGGAAGTAAAAAGATTTCGGGAAATAAATATGATTCTTATAAATGCTTAAACGGTTTAGTAGATGTTGTTGCCCCTGTTATTATAGGCAATACTCATGTAGCGAATTTATATTGTGGTCAATTTGTCTATGAAAAGCCGGATCGTAATTTTTTTATCAAACAAGCCGAAAAATTTGGTTTTGATAAAGAAAAGTATCTTGGGGTACTTAAACAGGTTCCAATCGTTTCTAAAGAAAAAGTTAAGGATGTAATGGCTTTTTTAACAAATCTTATACAGCACATTAGTGAAATGGCCATGCAGAAAGTTGAGCAGGAAAATCTCCTTACTAAAATTAAAGAGAACGAAGCGAAATATATTGACCTTTACGAAAATTCTCCAGTTATGATGGTTAATGTTGACCATAAAACAGGAAAAATATTAGACTGCAACGCTACATTATGTAAAAAAACAGGCTATTCAAAACAGGAAATTATTGGTAAGCATGTACTTGAAAGATACTATTCCAAAAAAGAAGCCGAAATTACGTTTAACGAATTCTTAAAAACAGGAATAATCAAAAGTGCCGAATTAAAACTCAAGAAAAAACATGGAGGCTACATAGATGTATTACTCAAAGTAACAACGGTAAAAGATCAAAATGGTAATTTACTCTATAGCCGATCTGTATGGCAAGACATAACCGAACAAAAAAATGCTAAGATTACACTTGAAAAAAATGAAGCACGTTTAAAAGAGGCTCAGTCAATAGCCAAAGTAGGAAACTTTAATCATGATTTTAAAAAAGATACTCTATGGTGGTCGGATGAAACATTTAAAATACTTGGCTTCGATAAGACAGATATCCCCCCGAATTACGCAACTTTTATTAAACGTTTACCTGATGAAGATAAAGAAAAACTAAACGCTTTGGTTGATAAGGCTGAAAAATACGGTGAAGATTATTCTACCACTTATCGTTATCAAATTCCAGGAGCTGATTTAAAATATATTTATGTAAAAGCTCAGGTAGAATATAATAATGAAGGAAAGCCTAAAGGGTTAATAGGAACGGTTCAAAATATAACTGAACGAAAAAAAGCGGAGGAAGAATTAAAACAGAGCGAAAAGAGATTGAATGAAGCTCAGGAGTTAGCGCACATTGGCAGTTGGGAATATACTATTGACCCGGATACTGTAGTTTGGTCAAAAGAATTGTTCAATATTTTTGAACTTTCTAGTAACTTACCCGCCCCAAAATATTCTGAACAACCACCCTTTTACACAGAGGAAAGTTTTGCCAAACTAGACAGGGCGGTTCAGGAATGTGTCCAGCATGGAATCCCTTATGAAATAGAATTAGATATCATTACATCAAGCGGTTCTATAAAGCAAATAATTTCAATTGGGACAGCCAAAAAGGATTCAAATAATAAAATAATCGGCTGTTATGGAATAGCACAAGACATTACAGAGAAAAAGAAAGCAGAACAAGAAATTCATTATCATGCATCTTTAATAAAGCAAGTAGACAGTGCCATCATAACAATAAATTTTGAAAATAAAATACTTTCCTGGAATGAGCATGCAGAGATATTGTATCAATGGAAGAAAGAAGAAGCTTTAGGTAAAAATATAATTGAATTACTTGCACCGGAAGAGCTCAAAGATGAAACATTTAAAAATTTTGAAGACCTTAACAAGGATGGCCATTGGGAAGGAGATTATGATGTAAAAAGAAAAGACGGTACTACAATCCCGGTACATATTGTAAATACCTATTTAAAGGATCATGAAGGTAAAAACATTGGATTTATTGGCGTAAGTACAGATATTACTTTACGTAAAAAAACCGAACAAATATTACGTGAAAGCGAAGCATTTAAAGAAACTTTATTAAATATAACTCCTGATATAATTTATATCTACGACCTTATTGAAAAGAAGAATCTATATAGTAACGATGGAATTATTAAAATATTAAGTTATGACATTGAAGAAATTCAGCAAATGGGCGATAAGATTATTCCAATGTTAATGCACCCGGATGATTTCAAAACCTATGTTAATGAAACTGTACCAAAATATCAGAAACTCAAAGATAATGAGCTCCTCGAACATGTGTATCGAATGAAACATAAAAATGGAGGTTGGCACTGGCTCGAATCCAGAGAGAGTATTTATGAGCGCTCGGAAAGTGGTGTTCCAGCTAAAATTTTCGGTATTATCACAGATATAACAGAACGCAGAATAGCAGAACAAGCTTTAGTACAAAGCGAAGAAAAATTTCGCGAAATCTATGAACAATCACCTGTAGCTATACAATATTACGATAAAGACGGAAACCTTATTGACGTAAATAAAAAAACACTTGAATTATTTGGTATTAATAGTAGTGATGAAATTGCACCTTATAACTTTTGGCAAGATTCAAAACTTTCAGAACAGAATGAAAAAGATTTAAGGAATGGTATCCAAGTATCACTTTCAGACACCTTAGATTTTGATGAGGTGAAAAAACACAAGTTATTTAAAACCAAAAAATCTGGTTTTATCGATGTAGAAATGCTTGTTGCTCCTATCCTTGATCAAAATAATACTATCGGTTATCTTGTACACCTTTTTGATGTAACAGTCCGAAAAAAAGCTGAAGAACAAATCATAAACCAAAATGCAGAGTATGAAGCTTTAAATGAAGAATTGAGACAAACTAACGAAGAATTATATATTGCCAAAAGAAAAGCAGAAGAATCGGACCGCTTAAAATCTGCATTTTTAGCAAATATGAGTCACGAAATTCGAACCCCTTTGAACGGAATAAAAGGTTTTATCAATTTACTTGAAAAACCTGAGTTAAGCGAAGAAAAGAGAAAGCATTACACCCAGGTTATTCATAAAAGTAGCGATAGGTTAATAACTACCATCAATAACATTATTGATATTTCTAAGATAGAAGCCGGGCAAGTTCAAATTACAAATGAAGTGTTAAATTTAAACGAATTACTTCGCGAAATAGAAGAGTTTTTCGAACCACAAGCTAAAAGCTTAGGCCTAAATTTTAATTTTAATTACCCCCTTTCTGATGACGATTCTTTTATTATTACCGATAATGAATTACTCTACGGTATTATAACAAACCTTGTAAAAAATGCTATCAAGTTTACCGAAGAAGGAAGTATAAGCGTTGGTTACAGGATTAATAAAAGTTTAGGCTCTTACGTGCTTGAAGTTTATGTAAAAGACACGGGCGTGGGTATACCAAAAGATAAATTAGATTTAATATTTAAACGTTTTGTAAAAGCCGATATAGAAGAAAAAAATGCTATTCAAGGGTCTGGGCTTGGGTTAGCCATTTGTAAAGCATACGTTGATTTTTTAAGTGGCGAAATTTATGTCGAATCTCAAGAAGGAAAAGGTTCAACTTTTCGTTTCTCGATCAAGTGCAGCAAACCAAATAAAACTAAAGACAAACTATCTTCTGATAATAGTTTTGAATTACCTGCAAATTTAAAAATCTTAATTGTTGAAGATGATTTGGTGAGCTATGACTTACTGGAAAATTTATTTTCCGAATACGATGTTAAAATTCTACATGCTTTAAATGGTAAAGAAGCAATAGAAATATATAATGCAAATCCTGATATTGATGTCATTTTAATGGATATGGAGCTGCCGATAATGGATGGATATCAAGCCACAAGGGAAATTAGAAAGTTAAGCCCGAATACCATTATAATTGCTCAAACTGCTTTTGCAATGGAAGGGGATTCGGAAAAATCAATCAAAGCTGGTTGCAACGACCATTTAACTAAACCAATTGATGAAGATGTCTTGATAAAAACAATCATCAAACATTTATCAAAATAGATCTATCTAAAGCCTGAAAGAAGAAGAATATTCAGTTGCAAAGATTGCCGTAAAAGTAACATCCAATTACATGGAGTTTTAGCAGTAAAAATGAAAAACTAAGCGTGTAACGAATAAAAGTTTTGGTGTACTCTTAATAAAAAATACCAAATTAAAACTTACTCCGGTTTAATAATTCTACCATTAAAACCCGATACATTTTTCATCTACTCCGAGAAGTTTTGATTACACCAAATTTTGAAATAATTTTGTTCATAATGCAAAAATTAACCATATACAATATATTAAAACACATAGCGCTCTGGATAATATATTTAATCTTACCAATTATTATTATTCCTCGTCCGGAAGGTAATTATATAGAAAGAAGCCAATTTGTTCTGTTACATTATCTATTTTCCAGTTTGTATTCCATCCTGTTTTTTTACGCTAATTTTTACTGGACAATTCCCGGTCTATTATATAAAAACAAAAAATGGAAATATATTTTAGTAATCACTTTATTTGTTCTTTTATGCTTAGCCGTTTACAGAATTTTACCGAAAATTATCAACTTTGAAGCCAACAGGAATATTTTCTTTTTATTTTTTGCAACTCTTGTAAAGCTTATATTTATGTTTATTGTTGCCTGGATTATTGTTTTATATAAAAGAAATAAAGAGCAGGCCATAGCAAAAAATCAAGCTGAACTTGCTTACTTAAAAGCACAGGTTAACCCTCATTTTTTATTTAATGTACTAAACAGCCTGTATGCATTGGCTATAAAAAAATCCGACAAAGTTGTGGAAGCCATATCACAACTATCCGATATCATGAGATACAATATAAACGAATCTCAAAAGAATCTGGTATCACTTACACATGAATTGGAATACCTCGAAGATTACATTGATATACAAAAATTAAGGCTAACAACGAAAACTAAAGTTATATACGAGGTTAGAGGAGATCCTGAAAATAAAGAGATTGAACCCCTATTACTAATAACTTTTATCGAAAATGCTTTTAAATATGGAGTTAGCACCGAAAAAAAATCTGAGATAGTTATTAAAATTGAAATTGTTGAAAATAATTTAAACCTTTTTGTTCAGAACGATAAGGTTAAGAAACTTTTGGATACAAGTGGGACGGGTTTAAAAAATACAATTAAACGGCTAAACTACACGTATAAAAACAATTATTATTTAAATATAACAAATAAAGAAATGTATTACAGGGTGCAATTAATAATGAAATTAAAATGATTAAAGCAATTGCTATAGATGATGAACCTTTAGCTTTGGATGTGATAACATCTATGGTAAATGGAATCAACTTTATTGAGTTAAAAAGAACTTTCACCCAAGCTTCAAATGCAATTCGTTATTTAAAAAAGTTCCCCGTTGATTTACTGTTTTTGGATATTCAAATGCCTGATTTTAATGGAATTGAACTGTATAAATCGATAAAACAAGACGTGATGGTAATATTTACTACAGCATTTAGCGAATATGCAGTAGAGGGTTTTGAATTAAACGCAATAGATTACTTGCTTAAACCAATAAAGCACAAAAGGTTTGAAATGGCATGCTTAAAAGCATTGGACTTTTTTGAGTATAAGAAACAAAAAGACGTTAAGGATAATAACTCCATATATGTCAGGTCCGAATATTCTCTTGTAAAAATACCTTTACAGGATATTCTCTTTTTTGAAACCATGGACGATTATATCAAAATTCATCGTACTAATTCAAAGCCCATACTAACATTAATGAGTATGAAGAAATTACTTCAAATGCTTCCTAAAAAAGATTTTATTCGTATTCACCGCTCATACGTCGTCTCCTCACAAAAAATTGAAGCTGTAAGGGCTAAAAAAGTTATACTTAAAAATCATGAATTACCCATAGGAACCACTTTTGAAAAAGGCTTTTTAGATACTTACCTCCCCAATAATTCTTAAACCCCGATTCAATCATACCGTACTCCGACTAAATTTTTAAGCCCTAACCGTCTGGCTTACCTTAGCTGCATGTTTAACCTAAAATGAAGTTTTATGAAAAGTAATATTAAACACTTTTTCAAACAATCAATAATTCCAATAGCAATAATGCTATTCGGAATTATTTTACATTCTTCTTGCGAGCTGGAAGAAGACACATTAGATGAACCTATAGAATGTGAAGAAAGCATCTCAGTTGCAGAAGATGACACCTACGCATCTGAAACATTTGATGAGGTTGAGGATATAGCTGATGAAGCTGCAGATGAAAATAACCTGAAAAATTCAGAAAACTCTATTGAAGGCACCATAATAACAAATTGTGCAACAGTTACAATTGATGGTGATTCCGACGAAACTACTATGATTGTTGATTTTGGAAGCGAAAATTGCGAATGTGAAGATGGAAGGTATAGAAGGGGAAAAATTATAGTAGTTTATTCAGGCGATTATTGGAATGATAGTACATTCATTAATTACAGTTTTGATAACTATTTTGTTGATGACAACCAAGTTACAGGTATAAAGACAATAACACGTTTTGCAAGCAACATCAATAGAAACATGGGTAGCCATACATTAGTGGATGGTGTAATAATTTTAGCGGATGGTGAGGGTACAATAACCTGGAAGTCCAACAGGACAAGAGAAGTTATTAAAGGTTCTAAAACCTTAAGCCGCATGGATGATATCTATCAAATAACTGGTTCATCTGAAGGTATTTCAAGCAATGGAGAAAGTTTTTCTTCAGAAATTCAATCTCCACTTGTAAGAAGGATGGATTATGGATGCCGAAGGAATTATGTAGAAGGTATCCTTGAAATTAATCAGGTGGATGGAGATATTTATAACATTGACTATGGCGAAGGTATTTGTAATCGTTGGGCCACGGTTACAGTCAATGGCGAAGTATGTAAGGTTTATTTACGATAGTATAAAATAATCTTTATTGCAAGGAAAATTTATTTTTTATAGTGAGTAATCTTATACACTATTCACCTACCTCAAACCAAGATTAATAAATCGCCTTGCATTTTTAATCAATTTTTAAAAAAATAATATCATGAAAAAGACGAATTTAAAATTAATATTATTTCTGTTGTTTATCGCACTATTTGCAACAGTTGAAACACAAGCACAAAGAAGAGTTGTGGTAAGGCGTCCTTCTAAAACAGTTGTTGTAACCAGGGTACCAAGAAGCAGAGTTGTTTATGTTAACCGCCCTGCCCCCTACCGCAGAAATGTTGTAGTAAGAGCTTTAGCACCAGCTAGATTAAGGCTGGTGCATCGCGGAGTAACCCTATATTATCATGCTGGTATTTACTATAGAACACATGCAAACGGTTACGTTGTTGTAGTACCTCCTCCAGGGTTTGTAATTCCGGTACTGCCAGTTAATTATGCGCGAGTTGCGCTTACCTGGGGAACCTTCTTTTATTTCAACGGAGTTTTTTACCAGGAGGTTGATGATGGTTATAAAGTTGTAAAAGCGCCTGAAGGTGCTATAATAAAAACACTTCCAGAAGATGCCAGTAAAGTAACTATTGATGGTAAAATATTTTACGAACATAACGGAACTCTTTACAAAAAGGTTGAAACTGAGGACGGTTTTGCCTATGAGGTCTCCGGTGAAATAACGGAATAAAATAAACTTCTATGAAGACTAGATATTTAATAATTTCAATAGTATTCACATGGATAAGCTATTTTAAAGCTTATCCATATGAATTTTCCAATATAAACAATCAACCTTCTTCGGAATTAGATGCGCAAAAGCCAAACCTACTGAAAGTTGGTGCAAATATTAGTTATCTTAATACGTATAACTACATCCCAAAATTTAGGTTTTATATTGGAATAGCACCTACTTTATCCTTATCCGGCAAAACCTATGTAAAACCTGAACTAGCACTCTCTTTTAAAGGCGGCCATGTAAATTACAATGAGCCATTCTTTGATGGGTATGCTTCTTATAATCTGAACTATTTAGAACTCCCCCTCGTATTCGGATTTAAACCTACCGATAAGGTATCTTTTGAAATTGGGGGATATGGAGCGTTGTTGTTGTTAAGTAATTTCAGGTTTGATGGAGATTTTTTCTATGGTTATGGTTCTTTTGGTCAAGGTGAAATCAGTACACTGGATTATGGATTAGTTAGCGGGATTGTTTTTAATACCAACAGGTTGAATATTGGAATAAGGTATCAATACGGTTTAGAAAAAGTAGCAAAAGGAAATACGGCTCAAACATTTCTCGGAAATGCTCTTAATCAAACCATTCAAATTACTTTTCAAAGAAATAGAGTGCTTGGAAAGCTTATTTCGAATTAGTACGGTTTAATAAAAAAATTCAAACTCCGATTCAATTGCCCAATACTCCGGCAGAATTTTAAGAACATAGTAAGGAGCTATAGTTTTGTCTCATGTTTAAAATTAAAAATCAAAAACCATGAAACCTTGGAAGTTATTTATAAACATTCTTACTTTTTTAATTCTATTTACCAATGGAATGGCGCAAGTCACTTATTCAAATGGTAAAACACCGGAGGAAAGGGCTAAAAACCAAACAGAGTGGATGAAAACTGAATTAAGCCTGGACTCTATCCAAGTTGAAAAAGTTCACAGCATCAATTTAGAATATGCAACTAAAATGGAAAGTATTAAAAATACTAGTGGAGAAAGGAGGCAAAAAATTCAAATGCTAAGGTCATTATCTTCAGATAAAGATAGTGAACTTAAAAAAATATTTACAAAAGAGCAATATAAGGCTTACCAGAGAAAAAAAGATGATATACGTACTGAGGCTAAGAGTAGGTATCGAGGAAGATAGATTTCAACCCAATCGAATCATGCACAACAAATTAAACATTTTAATATTACTAAATTTTTTATGTTTTCCAGTATTTAAAACGTATAGCCAGAATTTTCCGGATGAAATTAAAATCATTGGTAAAATTTATGGCCAGGTTGTAAATAAGAATAATGGCAATCCTGTAGAATTTGCATCGGTAGCACTTTATAGTTTAGCTGATACGAATACTGTCTTTGGAACTATTACAAATGTAAATGGTGATTATGCTATAAAAGAGATTCCATTAGGAATATACAACCTGGAAATAAGCTTTATTGGTTTCAAAAAAACCAGAATTAACAATGTATTTATTAGACCCAAAGAAAACGAAATATTCTTTGGTAAGGTAGAACTTGAACCTGTATTTTTTAACCTTGATGAAGTAAGTATTACAGCAGAAAAAAGCCAATTTGAATATAAGGTCGATAAAAAAGTAATCAATATTGACCAGGACATTATTGTAAAAGGCGGCTCCGTTGTTGAAGCACTTGAAAATATGCCTTCAATAAAAACAGATATGGAAGGCAATTTAACACTTCGTGGCAGTTCAAATTATAAGGTACTTATTAACGGTCGCCCTTCTGTTTTGCAAGGGAGCGATGCTTTACAACAAATACCCGCAAACACGGTAAAAAGTGTTGAAATAATTACCAATCCTTCCGCGAAATTTAATCCCGAAGGAGAAGTAGGCATAATCAATGTAATTACAAAGAAATCATTATCCGAAGGTTTTTCCGGAATACTTAATGGTTCTTTAGGTTCGCTTGGCAAATATGGTTCCGAAGCAATCTTAGGTTACAGCATCAGGAAATTTGCAATTAATGGTAGTTTTAACATAAGTGAGAACCCTATAAAAGGAAATGCTTTAAGATACACTGAAACAGACACGGATGACAACTTCTTATCAAGAGATAGCGATGGAGGTATGAGTATTAGCAGGCAACTGCTCAATACCAGTTTAGGATTGAACTATACACCTAATGAACGTAATTATTTTAACGTTGAAACCAACCTGGGTAAACAAACATTTAAAAGAAACTCCTATTCAGAAATAATAAGTAATACGGATAGCATTGCATATATTTTAGCAGATTCGGATGATAAAAAAATCACTCAGTTTATTTCCGCATCCTTTGATTATCAGCATCTATTTAATCTAAGTGGGCATAAGCTGGATGCATCAATATTTTACTCCTCTTCAGCCATAGATCAAAAGAATTTATTGATTGAAGATTTTTCGGATATTAACTGGCAGTTCCAATCTAGTTCAATTCAACAATACTCTTTTCAAGATGGGGTTAACACAGAACTTCAATTAAATATTGACTATGTTAAACCCTTTGATAACAGCAATAAATTGGAATTAGGCTACCAGGGGAATATAAATGGTAATTACCTTAACCAAAATTTCGAATTGTACGAGACTCATTCGGAAAATTATTTAAAAAATACCGGAGAAATTGAAATTACCAAATACACGCAAGCATTTTACAGCCTATACTCCGGTAAATTTCACAACTTCTCATATAAAATAGGATTAAGAACAGAAAGTAATCAAAAACAAATAATACAAAAAACTGAAGATAGTAGCTTTAGTTATGAAAATTTAGATTTATTCCCATCTTTCCATTTTAGTTATTCTCAAAACAGAAGAAACCAGATGCAGTTGAGCTATAGCAGGAGGTTGAATACTCCAACCATAGCAAGGTTAAATCCATATACAGACTATATTGACAATAAAACCTATCGCCAAGGTAACCCCAATTTAGAACCTGAATTCATTAATTCATTTGAGGTAAATTATGCCAGAAGGTTCTTCATGTCATTTATATCTGCCGAATTATTTTATCGAGAAACAGTTAATAAAATCACTCCTGTTTGGGCTCCTCAGGATGATGGCTCTTTATTAATAAGCTATGAAAATTTCGATAAAGATAATTCTATTGGATTGGAGTTTATGGCAAGTTTAAATTTAATAGAATGGTGGAGTATAATGTTAAGTACAAGCCTTTATCAATATAATATTCAGGGTGATGAATTGGGTTATGATATAAATAACTCTTCTAACTCACTAAATGCACGCCTCAGCTCACGTTTTAAAATAAAAAAAACCAGCACTCAATTACAAATAAATGGCATTTATAATGGAGCTAAGGCAAGTGTTCAAGGTAGCAGAGACAGCTTTTTTATAACTGTTTTAGGTATAAATCAGAATATCATAAAAAATAAATTATCTGCAACCTTTCAAATCAGAGATATCTTTAATACAATGAAATTTGATACGTATCATGAAAGTGAATACTATATAAATAGTTTAACGTTTACTCCATCAACTCCATTTGTTTCTTTCAGCTTGAGTTTCAAATTTAATAATTATAAAAAACCATCACGCCAATTAGGCAATATTAACGAATTTGATTTTGAAGAAACCATTTATTAATAAAATAAGATTTTAAATATGAAAAGAATATTAGCTTTTTTAGTAATAGCTTTAAGTTATAAAGGGGTTGTGCAATCCCAGCAAAAATACAAGATTTATGGTGGTAATGAATGTACTTTTGAGTATTTGGTTTATTCCCCGGAAGGTAATGTTGATAAGACAAAACCAAAAATTATTCAGTTGGGCGAACATAAAAAAGATATCTATGAATGCTTCGAAAATGATTCCTTACGCAAACTTACTGAATTTAAAGAGTATATTTTCTATTATATACCAAATACACGCCAAACAAACAGCGAAAGATTACAATGCTTAAAACTGGTGCGCAACCAGGCCACTTTTAGCACTAATTTAGCTGATAAAAAAGTTTTAGAACGTAACTTATTTTTATTTGTTAATGACCAATCAATATCAAAAGCTGATATTAAAGCAAGTAATCTTGAGCCTGAATTCTCTAACATTATTCTAGCCTCTGATATTAAGAAAAATACAGTTGACAATAGCATAAGTAATTTAGATTACAACGCCGTTTTACAGGCTTTTCGTAAAAAAGAAGAAGGAGAAAAAAACCAAGTCAATTATACGGGTCCACCTCAAAACTTTAATTTTACCTTATCCGGAATCATTAAAGACTCCGAAACAGGGGAATCCTTACCATTTGCTACGATACAAGTTAACGGAACGTCCAATGGGACAACTACAAATATGGATGGTTACTTTACGTTGCATAACGTCCCTACCGATACATCTACCTTGCTTACCAGTTATATAGGTTACAAAAGGGCTAAATTAAAACTGAATCCATCCAATTCTAAATCTGGTTTAATAATTGAAATTGAACCAACATCACAAACATTAGAAGAAGTGGTTGTAACAGCAGAACGTGAAGATATTCTGCAGGTAGCTTCTGAAAATATAAGTACGATAAAAATGACACCTAAAAAACTGGATCAACTACCAAACCTAGGTGAACAAGACATAATGAGATCATTTCAGTTAATGCCTGGTATTTCCGCAAGCAATGAATCATCATCAGGAATGTATGTCAGGGGAGGTACACCCGATCAGAATTTAATTGTATACGATGGATTTACTATTTATCATGTGGATCACCTTTATGGTTTTTACAGTGCTTTTAATTCCAACGCAATTAAAGATGTGCAACTTTATAAAGGAGGGTTTGAATCTCGTTTTGGAGGGCGCTTATCTAGTGTTACCGAAATAACCGGTAAAGATGGTAATCAAAATAATTTTAATATAGGTGCAAGCTTAAGTCTACTCAATGTAAATGCTTATGCGGAAGTTCCAATTGGTGAAAAATTTACTTCTATCTTTGCATTCCGAAGGTCATATAAAGGACCCATTTATAATACAATTTTTGACCAGTTTAATGAAGATAATAATACAACTACATCCCAGCTAGAAGACCGTTTTGCAACAAGCGTAAGCTCTTATTTTTATGACCTTAATGGTAAATTTACTTTTAAACCTACCGATAAAGATATTATTTCTCTTAGCATTTTTAATGGTACTGATGACCTTGATAATGGTTATCAATTAAATACCCCCCAAAGATTACTGGATATGGGCATAGATTTTAACCTTGACATATCTGACCTAACTAATTATGGAAATTTCGCAACAGGCATTAAATGGTCGAGAAGATGGACACCAAAGCTTTATGGAAACACCGTAATCAGCTATTCAAATTATTATAGCGACCGAGAGGTAGGTCGCGACGGAACCGTTACTAACCAAGATGAATCGCAGGATATTACGGGTGGGTTTATTGAAGATAACAACTTAAAAGATTATAGTGTAAAATCGGATTACCAATGGGACCTATCGCAATTAGCCCAAATAAAATATGGTGTATTTGGAACCTCATATGATATTAAATATGACTATATTCAAAACGACACAGTAACGGTTATTAATAAAAAAGATAAAGGTTTAATAGTAGGTGGTTATTTGCAAACGCATTTTAAACTATGGGATGATAAATTAAAATTAGTCCCGGGTCTTAGGCTTACGTCTTATGATGTAACAAATAAAATATATTGGGAACCTAGGATCTCTGCTAATTACTCCTTTTCCGAAAAATTAAAATTAAAGTTGGCGTGGGGTAAATATTATCAATTTGCGAACCGAATTACCCGCGAAGATATATCTTCAGGCAGCAAAGATTTTTGGGCATTATCAAACGGTGAAGATATAGCTGTAAGTTCATCATTGCATTATGTTGCCGGTTTGTCTTATGAAACTTCGAAATACCTGTTTAGTTTAGAAGGCTATTACAAAGATTTAAATGGATTATCAGAATATTCGCAACGTTTTGAGAGTAGTTTAGACGGTATCAATTATGAAGAAAACTTCTTTTCCGGCATCGGTTATTCAAAAGGCCTTGAGTTTCTTGTTCAAAAAAAGGCTGGCCGGCTGAATGGTTGGATAAGTTATACGTTAGGTGAAGCAAAAAACAAATTTAATATATATGGCGAAAAATACTTTTCTGCTAGCCAGGATGTAACACATGAAATTAAATGGGTTGGGATTTTTAATTATAAGCGGTGGGATTTTTCAGCTACCTGGGTATATGCAACAGGCAGGCCTTATACAGCACCGTCGGGGGCATATTCCATTACACTTCCGGATGGTAGTATGCAAAACTACTATACAGTAACAGCAAAGAATAGCCTTCGTTTACCTGAGTATCACAGGCTTGATATTGCGCTGAATTATAAATTGTATGGTAAATTTAAAGGAGAATCAAAAAAGCGGGAGATCGGCCACCTAGGTTTTTCAATTTTCAATCTCTATGACCGCACAAATACCTGGTATAACCAGTATGAAATAATCGAAGGAGAAATAATTGAAACGAATATAAACTATCTTGGTATCATGCCAAATGTAACATTATCATTAAAACTTAGATAAAATGAAGAACAAATTATATTATATTGCAATGGTTATTTTAATTGGATTTAAATTTTCGGCATGTACAACAGATGAAAATAATCCAGTTTTTGAAGATATTCCGGTTGTGGAAGCGTATCTTAATGTAGGACAACCTTTTGAAGTAAAGGTATCAAGACAGATTCCATATTCTGAGAATGCAGTTTTTTCATCTGATGATCTAGATGCTTTAGAAGTGTCAATTTTTGATGGTACATTTTATTATAACTTAACTTCATCTGGCGGTGGTATTTACAAAGACACGTTAAATATGGTTGAACAATCAGGCACGTATGAATTGGAGTTTCTTTATAACAATTCAACAATATATGCAAGTACTTCCATTCCGTCAAAACCCATAAACTTTAATTCCTCGGTCACTGAAGCATTCATAAGTAATGATTTTTTCACGGAAAGCGATCCTGATGAAATAGAATTATCCTGGAATAATACGAATGGTTCATACCATGTCATATTTATAGAAAATATTGAATCAAACCCTGATGCTATATATGATTTTGATGGAAATACACGAGATAAACAGTTCAGCATACCTCCTACTCAAACTAATAATTATAGTTTAAGGGTAAGGCGTTTTTCCTATTATGGCAATCATAGAGTAATACTTTTTCATGTAAATCCAGATTATGCTGCTTTGTTCAATTCCACTGAGACTACCTCACAAAACCTTACAAATCCTCCAACAGAAATAGAAAATGGCTACGGAATTTTTACAGGTTTAGATAGCGACACGTTATTCATTAATGTTAAGCCTATGTAGTTTAAATAGAATGTGCGTATAGTTATTAATACACGAGTACAAACATTTATTGTACTCGTTTTAAAGGATATAAGTATATTGAAAAGGCTTTTTGAGAATATTTCATTACATTGAAATTTAAATGGATACTGCATTATTAATTTTTCACTAATTGTTACATTATCGGATATTCGTTGCTTGCTTTTATTTAAATGAAAAAAACAACCATATGGTTTTATATTAAATTTTCAAAATCAATTATTCATGATTGTTCTGCTTTTCAACATTAACATAAAATATTAATTTACTGTTCGTACAATTTCTTGATTTTACCTACAGCAAATTTATTTATTAGCTTACTATTTTCATTTTCTAGCAGTTAAGGCAGAAGTATTTTGATCTTTCATTGTCATATAAATAATGCTATCTTTAGGATTTTGTACAAGCAACATAAAATTAATATCATGAAAAAATCCACTTTAATCTTAGTTTTCTTATTATCCACTACTTTAATTTGGGGGCAAACAAAATATTATTATCCTGATAAAAATTCAAATTGGGAAGTTAAATCAGCTTCAGATTTCAATATAAATCAAAAATTGTTTAACGATGCAATTGAATTTGCAAAAAATAGTCCTAATAACGATACCAGGGATTTAAGACAAGCTATTCTCAAGGGTTTTGAACATGAACCATATCATAAGATACTTGGCCCGACGAAAAAAAGAGGTGGTTCATCCGGAATTATTCTAAAAAATGGATATATCATTGCTCAATGGGGCGATGTAAACCGAGTTGATATGACTTTTAGCGTTACAAAAAGTTATTTATCGACCGTTGCTGGATTAGCTTTAGACAGAAAGTTAATTGGCGATGTTAATGAACCGATTACAAACTACGTTTGGAACAGAAAATTTGAAAGTGAACATAATTCTAAAGTAACCTGGGATCATTTATTAAATCAATCATCTGATTGGAGTGGCGAACTTTGGGACTGCTACGATTGGGCTGACAGACCTCCAAAGGAAGGTGGAATTGATGATTGGAAGTTAAGAGAGTTATATGAGCCTGGCACAAAATACGAATACAATGATGTTCGCGTAAATATTTTAGCATACAGCCTGTTGGAAATATGGAGAAAACCTTTACCTGGAGTATTAAAGAAATATGTGATGGACCCGATTGGTGCTTCAACAACATGGAGATGGTACGGATATGAAAACTCTTGGGTGAATATAGACGGTTTAAAAGTTCAATCTGTTAGTGGTGGCGGGCATTCTGGTGGTGGATTATTTATCAATACATATGATCATGCACGTTTTGGACTATTGTTCTTAAGCAATGGTTCCTGGAATGGCAGTAAGATTATTTCAAAGGATTGGATAAAAAAGGCTATTACACCTTCAAAACCTAATGAAAACTATGGTTACATGTGGTGGTTAAATCCAAACGGAAATAATTCAAGAATGTTAAGCTTATCTAAAAATGCTTATTATGCAGCCGGATTTGGCGGAAATTATATAATAATTGAACCAGATTATGACTTGGTTATTGTTCTAAGATGGTTTGATAACCAAAAAACCAATGAATTCTTAAAACTTCTTTTAGAGTCTATGAACTAATATATTTTCTAAAAATCAGGGTGGCATTATGTCCACCAAAAGCAAATGAATTGCTTAATGCAACATTAACGTTTTGTTTTCTTGCTTTGTTTGGTACGTAATCCAAATCCAGTTCCGGATCAGGCTCATCAAGGTTTATAGTTGGAGGTAATATACCATCTCTAATAGCTAAAATACTTATAACACCTTCGATTACACCTGCCGCGCCAATAGTATGGCCAATCATAGATTTCGTCGAAGATACCGGAATTTGATGTGCTTTTTCGCCAAACACCTTTTTTATGGCTTGAGTTTCGAACATATCATTTAGCATGGTAGAGGTTCCATGTGCATTGATATAGCCAACATCATCTTTATCTATTTCTGCTTTTTGTAAAGCTAACTCCATTGTATCTGCCATACCTTCTCCGTCAGGTTTTGGGGCCATTATGTTATACGATTCATTGGTAAAAGTATAATCAACCATCTCAGCATAAATTTTTGCACCTCGAGCTTTAGCTGATTCTTCTGATTCTAAAATTAAAATTCCAGCACCCTCTCCTATTACAAAACCATCACGATTTTTAGAAAACGGACAACTCGCTTTTTCGGGTTTATCATTTTGCACCGACAGTGCATAAATCTCATTAAATCCTTCTATTTCTTCCCTGTTAATAATTGAATCAGCCCCACCAACGATCATCATATCCACACGGCCGGCTTTTATGGCATCATAACCTAAACCAATCGCAAATGCCGAAGAAGAACAAGCCGAAGAAGTTGTGTAGTTAGGGCCTTCAATATTATAACGCATACCAATCCAAGCTGACATGGCGTTGTTCATGCGTTTTATAATCATATTTTTTGAATTAGTCTCCTTTTCCGTACTAGAGTCACCTGTATTTACAACACCCATTATAACTCCGATACGCTTTTTATTCATACTTTCAAAGTCGATTTTGTTTTTTTCAATGGCATCTATAGCACACACATATGACATTTGAGTTACACGAGTCATTTGCCTCGATATTCGCTTTTTGATCATTTCTTTAGATAAATCATCAAATTCAGCTGGAAGTTCAGCTGCAATTTGCGTTTGATTATTAGAAGTATCAAACAAAGAAATTTTCTTAACTCCGCTTTTCCCAGCCTGAATATTTTTCCATGTCTCTTCCCAGCCCAGACCTAATGCTGTTAGCATATTTATGCCGGTAATAACAACCTTGTTAGCCATTTAATGTTAAACGTTTATTGAAAAGGTGATTCAAAATTCAAAATTAACAAAATAAATAACAAGTTTTGTGCCGATAGTATTCAGTTTAACAGTTTTATAACATAATTCCACAGAACTCTTCTAAACCTTTCTTTAAACTAAACAGGTTAATCTGAAATTTCTCAGAATAAATTTGAAGGTATTGATTCGCAGTAATATTTAACTCTTTTAAAATATGCCTTTCTATTTCCGGACTTATATCACCAACTTCATCTTCTATTTCAACAAATAGATGACTTCCTGTATCTTTTTTCCTTCCGTGAAGTTCATTTAGTATAGATTCATATTTCTTTTTATTTAAATCCATCCTTGAATAATTCAAAATTGCATTATACATGGTATAATGTCCAACATGATCTATCATTTCAAATAATCCAAACTCAGTAATGATTTTTTTAGCAATCAGATCCATCTGAGTAAAATTTAACTCATGTTTATTCATCAATTCAAGTGCTCTAATTTGAAGTTGTAATAAAAATCTGTTTAAAATAAATGCATTGTGTTCTTTCTGAACAATATAGAATCTTTTTATTTCCTCAAGAAAGATTTTTGTTTTTTCAATAGTAATTTCATCCGTAAACTCCGACGAAATTACTTCTACCACATTTTTAAAAGTAATGGGATAAAAAAAATGAATACCCAAAATTCTATTTCTAGTTTTAATATCTGTAGATATTTCCGATGGTAAAATTGATGAAGAACTAGATGCAAGAATACATGATGACTTTACTAGTTTTTCTATTTTCTGAAATAACTCAACTTTTACGTCAACATCCTCAATGATTGATTCAACTATTAAGTCGCAGTTAGCAAAATCTTTTAAATTATCGGTTATCTGATAATCGCTTTTTAAATCAAACATTTCATTGCTAATAATACCATGTTTTAATTGACGTTTAATCTTTTTATGAAATGTCCTTTTTAAAGTATCCTGATGTTCTTTATTTCTAGTATACCATATCAAATGGAATTTAAAATCAGATAAATAATTAAACAAATCTGAACCCATCTTTCCACTACCTATAATTCCAATTGTTTTAATTTCATTCATAACAGTTTAAAATAAAATGCAATAGTCAACCTTCATTATTCATAAATACCAGAAAATGTACCATTTATGAATACGTCAGGTTAAAGTTACTGCATCTTTTTTAATAAAAAAAGAGCTGCTCTTTGAGCAACTCCTTTAACTTAGCACTTTATATACTTACTATTCTTATGAAAAGAATCTCTTAAAAGAATCCAAATTTTAAAGAAGCGTTGTATGATAAATCTGAAAGGTCCCCGTCGTCAATTCCTTCTAACATCGGATCATCGAAACTGGTTCCTGACACATATCGATATGATACTCCGGCACTAAATCTAAAATATTTGAATAAATTTAACTCTAGATTAACTCCAGGTTCTGCAATAAATGCTGCAGACGTTTCAATATCATAAAAATTATCACCCAATAAATCTCCATCATCTTCGTAGAAAGTAAATCCACCTACTCCAATCAAAACAGGAACTGAAAAATGAACTTTCTTTTCACCAAAAATTGTATACTCCAATGCTAAACCACCGTAACCCATTCCTATTCTAATAGGTTGAACTGGTCCGGATGTTGGAATATAATCAAAACTACTTTTAGTTACTAGTCCATAACCTCCCAACCCTATTGTAAATTTATCGTTAAAAGTTGCTCCCATTCTACCGCCGATCAATAAACCTTCATCATCATAAATGTTGCTTACTTTTAATTCAGGTCCTATGAAACCTCCGGTAAACTTTAGATTATCTTCGTTGAAAATAGTATTTATATCACTTTCTCTTCTTTTTTTCTTTTCTTCTTCCTCTTCCTGTGCAAATGATACTTGTACTACTAATGCCAGTAATAATAATGTAATAATTTTTTTCATAACCCTATCTATTAAATAATTAGTAATTGTTTGTTCATACTTTAATATACATTTTTAATTAAATATGGTTCAAATTACATAAACCATGCCAAACTAAAAATACTTTAAGACATATCCTGCCTGCATAAATTTACTAACCTCTGTAACAAAACTCAATATCAAATCATTAGGTTTAAGTTTTTCTTCGGAAATAATTCTATCTATGGATATAAATGCCATTGGTGGACCTGCATATCCCATTGAGGCCATTTTTGAATAAAGTGTATTACGATCAATTCCAAGTTGTTCACATTCATCCATAACCAACTCAGAAATGTGTTTTGAAGGGAAATTTACCTGAAAGAATGTTAAATCATTTATATTAATCGGGTATTTCTCTAGCATTCTTTTCAAACCCTTCAGGAAAACACTTCCGTCCTCATCATGAAAATGTGTTCTTAATTGTTCGTTGAACATTTGTGCCAGGTGGTGATATCCTAACTCATATTCTTCCTTTGGATTCATCCAATATGCTGGTCGTTGATTTTTCATTGCTGAAGGCTTTTTCCCTCCAACAGATTCCATATATGTATGTTCAACAAAAAGTCCGTTATTCTTTTCATCTTCAGCTTGTAAAACTAAAGCTCCTGCTCCGTCGCTCAAAAAGTAGCGAAGAAATAACTCTTCTTTTTTTACCAATTCCTGATTATAGTATTCAGACCTTAGTTCTGATGAAGACATACTTGATGATATAACCAATGCGTTCTTGTAACGTCCAGATCTTATAAAATCACTTGCTATTAAAAGTGCTTTATAGGCAGAAGTACAATTTGCGTGTATAGATATTTCACCACATTGCTCAATTCCGAGTGCCTCTTGTATTCGAACCGATGCTGTAGGCATTTGATCCTGATGAGCACTTCCATAAACAATTAAATCAATGTCAATAGGATTGAGTTCTGCATTCTTTAATGCTTTTTGAGCTGCTTTAACAGACATGGTAATATTATCATCTGTAAATTCTCTTGTTTCCGGATCTATAGCAAAATGATAATATTCAACCTCCAACATTTCTTTCATCAAATCCCTCATTCGTATCAACCACTTCTGTAATTTTTTTGGAATATTTGTAAGCTCACCCAAATACATATCAACCCTATCAATTGGTATTGGCTTCCCTGGTAAATAGGACCCCGATCCAATAAGCTTTACATAGATATCTGAATTTACTTTCTTCATCAAACTAAATAGATTTAAATATTTGATTAAAGTTTTTAACTAACTTTTTAGCGACTAATTTCGCTTCTACTAAAACTTCTTTTGTTGAAACAATCTCGTGAATTATTCCCCATTCTTTTGCTTGAAAAGGAGAAAAAGTATCTCCAGTTAAAATGAGCTCAATAGCTAAAGATTTACCCACTAATTTTGGGAGAATATATGTTCCAGTACAACCCGGAATTAAACCAAAAGTAGTTTCCGGTAAACCAAGAACTGCTTTTTCACCACAAATAATATAATCGCAACATAATGCTAACTCGAACGCAGAACCCAAACATACACCCCTAACGGCAGCTATAACAGGGATTTTTAATTCTTTTAAAGAGTAAAAAATCTGGCTGTTTTTATTTAAGAATTTGCTAATTTTATCGATATCGCCTTCCTGAGTATGACTACGACTAATTATTCCAAGCAGATCGTTTAATACTGCCCCGGAAGAAAAGTGTCTTCCTTTACCATGTATAATTAATGCTTCGATATCTTTTTCTTCAACAATCTCAGTCCTCCACCAATAAAATTCCTCAAAAAAAACAGGATCCATTGGGTTTGAAGGAGGGTTGTTTAATTCCAAAAAGCCAATTCGATCTTTTATATACCAATGAAGAACTTTAAACATTATTCAATAATTACTAATGTAGCAACATAGTTTCTTGAGTGTGAAATGGAAACCTGAACATTCTTAATGTTCTTTTGCTTTATTTTTTCTTCAACAATACCTTGAAATGAAATTACAGGTTTGCCGCTTTCTTCATTATCAATTTCAATATCATTGAATTCATCTCTCAGATCCAAGTAATCTAATATCGATTTCTTAATCAAATACCTCGCCCCCAGTCTTTTAACCGTATTCTTGTGTTCAAGTGATTTTAAACCTTGATCAATAACGTGATAATCATCAGAATGTTTAAACAATACTTCCTCTATTTCTTCAAATGATCTTACCTGCTCAATTTCCTTATACATCTTATAATTATTGAAGAGGTTTTACATTTACAGCTAATTTGCAAAACAATTCTGTTTCTGATTTTAGCGCTTCGTTCTTATTCAGTTTTTTTGAGTTTCTAACTGCCTTCATCACCGAATGAATAACTTCAGTGGAACGATCTTTTATCATATTTTCGAGTTTTTCAATTGCTAGATGTAGTGCATCTTTCTCGTTAGAAATATAATCGATCAAACCGATCTCCTTTGCCTTCTCTGCATTTATCATATCTCCATTTAGCAATATTTCATAAGTTCCTTTCTTAACCAGTTGAGTTAATCGATAAATTCCCCCTAATCCTGGAATTATTTGATGATTTATTTCAGGAAAAGCAAATAAAGCTTTTGAAGAACATAATCGCATATGAGCAGCCAATGCAATTTCCAGTCCTCCTCCAAAACAAATACCATTTATAGCTGCAATAACAGGAATATCTAAATCTTCCATAAAATCAAGAATTGCTATTCCTTCACTCATCCTTTTATTCAGGTTATGTTTATCCTTAGCCAGTTGACTAAGTATTTCCATATCTGCTCCCGCTGAGAAGTTTCGTCCTACTCCTGTAATGATAATTCCTTTAAGCTTATTTTCTGAGGTCCATTTTTTCAGATCATCCAGATTTAGGAAGTCAGGAGTATTCAAATAATTTTCCTTTCCATTGGATATGGATAAAACTCCAATTTCGCCCTTGCGCTTCCAGTTTACAATATTTGATTTCTCCATTTAATTCTAATTAAATTATTGCTAATAACTTTTCCGGAATGTCTTGCGGAACACGTTCCCGGTCAATTAACAAAGTTTTTACTTCGGCTTTAGCCGCTTTTACATTAGCCGTTGAGTTCAGAATGTTATGTTGAAAAATAAGGTAAGGGGCATCAAAACTTATTTGAGTTTCAACTTTAACATTATCAAATAGTTTGAGTTCGCGTATATAACGGATATTCGTTTCTATAACAACTAATAACAAATTGTTCGATAAAAAAGATTCTAACAAACCTGCATTTTTAAGAATTTCCCACCTTGCCTGCTCTGTATAATTTATATAGATAGCATTATTTAGGTGACCGTAAGAATCCAGTTCGTAGCCCCGTACTTCTGTTTCGAAGGTATATTTCATATCCGTATTTAAAATGACAGGTAAAATTAATTAGAAAATTGGAGTTTTTTCTAATTTTAATCAAATCTACGGCCGATTTTATCGAAAAAAGTTTTCTATTTTTATCCAACTAAACATAATTCTGATGCAAAAAAATAGAATCCCAAAATATCCACCTGCAAAAATCCTGAAGTTATTTGAACGTTTTAGATACTTTTTGGTTCGATTATCTCGTAAGCTTACCCCTGCTAATGTCGCTATAATAGAAATGGTACAAGGGTTTTATGTAACAAAAGCTATTGGTGTAATTGCCGATCTTAATGTCGCTGATTTTTTAAGTGAAGGAACAAAATCAATATCTGAGATAGCAAAATTAACTGATTCTCATGAGGAATCTCTATATCGAATAATGCGAATGCTTGCAAGTCAAGGTGTGTTTGTAGAAAAAAGAAATAGTTTATTTGCAAATAATAGGTTGTCAGAATCTTTGCTTGATAAGCGAGATTCTGTGAGGCACATGGTAATTCATCAAGTGAACGGAATTAATTGGAAAATGTTCGAAAAGTTGGATCATGTTGTAAAAACAGGAAATAATGCTGCACATGAAATTTTAGGTATGGATGTTTTCGAGTATTTGGAAAAAAATCCGGATAAAAATGAGATTTATAATCAAGCAATGACCAATAACTCTTTGATGCTAAGTTATGCGATTCTATCTGAATATGATTTTAGTAAGGCTAAAACCATAATAGATATAGGCGGTGGACAAGGGATTTTACTATCGATGATCTTATCAAAGTATAATCATATTCAAGGAAAAGTTTTTGATTTACTCCATGTAGTTAAAGGTGCAAAAAAGATTGCAGAAGAATATAAAGTTTCCGATAGAATAGAACTGATTTCAGGCAATTTTTTTGAAAATATCCCGCAAGGTGGTGATATTTATTTATTAAAAAGTATCATACACAATCTTTCGGATAATCAATGCTTAGAGCTTCTCAAGAAGTTAAAAGATGTTCTGCTGCAAAATGGAAAAATTTTAATTATTGAACCTATTATTGAAAATAATAATCGTTACTCCTTTGCCAAGCTTTATGATATTCAAATGTTGGTTAGCCGACAAGGCGGAAAAGAAAGAACAAAAGAAGATTTTAAAGAACTTATTTCAAAGGCTAACTTGAGAATAAATAAGATCATTCAAACTGCTGCTCCATTTTCAATCATAGAAATAACTAAATAAAAAGCCTGATTTATAAATCAGGCCCTATTTTTAAACTGTTGTTGCGTATACTTCAAATTGCGGAGGTTGCTGCAAATGACGTTTTACAGCACAAAGGTTTGCTGAGTTAATCACTGCATCTTTGTATTTATCAGGAAAACTTTCTGGTAATTGGATTTCCAAATCAATCTTATTAATTAACCTCGTTGCAGGATCGGCACTCATTTTTTGTATTATTTTTATATTATCCGAAGATAAACCTCTTTGATCACAAAAACCTTTTACATAGATCCCTGCGCAAGTTCCCAAGGAAGCCAAAAATAAGTCAAATGGTGTTGGGGCAGTTCCTTCTCCACCTCCTTGAGTTGGTTGGTCAGTTTTAATAATATTGCCATTCCAATTAGCATTTACTTTCTTATTTCCATCAAAATAAATTTCCATTTCCATAATAATATTCTTTTAAAAAATTTAACGTATATACATATTTAGATTCTTTATTTTACAAAATTGCTGCCAAAGTGAAATAATTCTTTTTCATGCCATACTGACGGTCAATAAAATGAATAAAACAAAAAATCCCTGCCAATTTTACTTAACAGGGATTTCTTTGTTAAGAAATTAACTATGGTAAGGGTTGCCCCATTATCCATGGAGCACCGAATTCCATTAATTCTTTTTCAATTGCCGGTATTTTATCTTCCATGATTTCAATTAAATGTGCTCTTAATTCAATGAATTCTTTTTGTGCAATTTCAAGACTTCGTTTGTGCGTTGGAGTAGGCCCGTAGGTTGAATTCATAGTTCCCATTTGTGCCACGCTAATACGTCTATAAATAGTAGGGTCATCTCTTTCTCCAACCTCATTCTTTGCTTTACTTCCAAAAAATTTAATTTCCATTCTTGCTAATTCCATCTTTACATTATGAATTTTTGTATTAAGAACTGTTGGATCTACTTCTGTTCTTGAAAGTGCTTTTTCCATTAACTTAATTTTATCTTTTGTTTCATCGAGAGCCATAGAAACAGCACTTAATTTTCTTTGCAGTTCTTCAATTTCTTTCCAGAAAGCAACTACTTCACTTACGCTTGCTCCTTCTAACGCTCCTTTTCTCATTTCAGCCACCTCGAACTCCATTGGTTCAGATAGGTTAGTCACAACTCCATCAATTTGTTTTGATAATGTAACAGTATATATACCAGGTTCAACCATATAACCTTGTGGAAACCAACCGGGATTCCCTCCATTTTCACGAATTGCTCTTTTTGATGCTGTTCTTAAATCCCAACTTACACGATGAAAACCTTTCTTTGCCGGCCCTTTCACTTTTCTAACAACATTCCCATCCATATCCTTTACAGTTAAGATAATTTTAGGTTTTTCCTGCATTTTCTCTTCATCTAACTTTTCCCACCCAGGAAATGGTATATTTTTATTCTCCTTGGAAAGTGCCTTTTCTTTTTCCTTTCTTATTTCCGCTATTGTTTTATATTCTTTACCAATATAATAAGTAAATACCGCTCCAAATGGAGGATTAGGTGCCGTATACAGTTGCGCTCCCATAGAACCTTTTTCGCCACGACCTAAAGGAGATCGTTGCATGTACCACCATGCCTTACGCGTAGGAAATAATGTTGCTTCCTGCTTTAATTGTGTTTCAGAAACTTCGCGAAGCACCGAATAATCATCAAACACATAAAAACTCCTTCCAAATGAAGCACCAACTAAGTCATTTTCACGTTTCTGGATAGCCAGATCTCTAAATGAAATTGTTGGAATTCCTCCTTTAAATTTAATCCATTTTGATCCGCCATTTATTGTAAAATAGATTCCAAATTCAGTAGCAAGAAACATTAAATCAGGTTTTACGTGATCCTGAACAATCCTCCATAAAAGCGTTTTATCCGGCATATTACCTTTGATTGATCTCCATGATTTTCCTTTATCCGTGCTTTTATATAAGTAAGGATTTAAATCTCCAAATTTGTGATTATCCAACACAACGTAAACGGTGTTAACATCAAACATATCTGCTTTAATATCATTAACAAATGCTGTAGAAGGAACTCCCGGTAAACTGCCAACTTCTATCTTTCTCCAGTTAGCTCCACCATCTTCGGTTACTTGAATGATCCCATCATCCGTTCCTGCATAAATTAACCCTTCTTGTACTGGTGACTCTGCTATAGATGTAATCGTATTATAAACTGACATTGCATCTATATCCCAAGGAGAATCGTAGCTCCAGGTTTTTTCCATTATAGGAAGCTCTATCCTATTTTGATTTCGGGTTAAATCGCCGGAAATAGCTGTCCAGGAATCACCGCGATCTTCAGATCTCCAAACCCTTTGTGAAGCAAAATATATTCTGGTCGGTTTATGCGGGCTTACAAGTATTGGTGCATCCCAATTGAAACGTTCGTACACTTCACCTTCTTCCGGTTGAGGTTGAATATATACTATTTCACCTGTTGTTCTGTCCGCACGAACTAAATTTCCTTGCTGCCATTCAGCATAAACAATATCAGGATTTCCAGGTTCTGTAGCTGGTTGATGTCCATCTGCGAATAATACAACATCCCAGTCAGAGTTTCTTATGCCACTTAAGTTATCAGTACGCGATGGACCTCCTTGGGTATTATTATCTTGCGTTCCTCCATAGATATTATAAAATGGTTCGGCATCATCAACAGCTACTTTATAAAATTGAGTTAAAGGTAGGTTAGGAATATATTTCCAGTTTTCCGTAAAATCAAAAGTTTCGTAAATGCCACCATCCGTTCCAACCAATAAATAATTAGGATCATCTTTTCTAAAAGTCAAAGAGTGATTATCAGAATGTTTAAACTGTTCTTTCATTCTTTTGAAAGTTTTACCTCCATCTTCCGAAACTTGCATTCGTACATCAGCTAAATAAATACGATCAAATTGATGCGGACATGCATAAAGTTCCTGATAATAATGAGGTCCTGTAGCTCCAGAAACAGCATCAGATTGCTTTGCCCATGAAGCTCCACGATCTGTAGATTTATAAACTCCTCCTGTTCTTCTATCAAGTTCTATTGCCGCATAAATAACATTCGGTTTTTGGGGAGAAATTGCCAAACCAATTTTACCCATATTCGAGGTTGGTAATCCTTTAGTCAGTTTTTGCCAGGTTTCACCTCCATCTTCTGACTTATAAATTGCCGTACCCGGACCTCCTCCCATATATGCAGCTACATTTCTATGTCGTTGCCAGGTTGCTGCATACAATCTGTTTGCATTTCTAGGATCAATAACAATATCTGTTACTCCTACCCATTCCGAATCTCCTAAAGTTCTTTTCCAAGTTTTTCCTCCATCAACGGATTTATAAAAACCTCGTTCTCCCCCCTTTGACCATAAAGGACCTTGAGCTGCCACCCAAATAATATTAGAATTTTCAGGATGAATAATTATTTTTGAAATATGATGAGATTCTTTTAATCCCATATTTTTCCAACTTGCACCAGCATCTTTACTCAAATAAATTCCATCCCCATAACCAACATGTCGTCCTCCAATGTTTTCGCCTGTTCCAACCCAAACAACATTGGGATTATTCTCATCAATGGTCACACAACCAATAGAGTATGATTTTTGTCCATCGAAAATTGGTTTCCATGTAGTACCTGAATTCACTGTTTTCCACACTCCACCAGAACCAACAGCCACATACCAAATATTATTATTCTCTGGGTGAATAGCAATGTCAGCAATTCTACCTGACATAAATGCAGGTCCGATGTTTCTAAATTTTAATCCGGCAAAGTTTGATTCAGAAAATACATCTTTGTCTTTTTTTTCTTGAGCATTTGTTACAATAAAGCAAAGAAATGCAAGAAGAATTAGGGTTAGTTTTTTCATCTTGAAGTATTTTAGTTAGGTAAAAAGTTAATTAAAAATAAGCTTTTATGCTCTTAAGACATGATATAATTCCAAAAGTTTAATTAGTAACTTACAAATATGCAGCAATTTCAATCTTTTACCGTCATTCAAACAATTACATATAAAAACATATTATTATGAAAAAATTTAGCACGTTATTATTCGCTATTTTCCTTTTAACCCTAGGTCTGACAAGTTTCGCGCAAAAGGAAGTAAATAAAACTTTTTCTCCAAAAGAAAAAATATCAATTTCTACCGTTAGTGGAGATTGTATTATCAAAAAAGGAGATAACGATCAAATAAAAGTTAACTTAATTTATACTTATTCGGACGATTGTTTTGAATATGATTTTACGGAAAGTGTTAATTCGTTGATTATTAGAGAAGATTTTAGAGGTAAAAATTGTAAAGGAGAATCGGAATGGATAATTACAACTCCAAGTAATGTAGAGATTAAATTTAATACAGCTTCCGGTGATTTGGAGTTAAATAGTATTGATAACGATGTTTCTGCAAGCACTGCTTCAGGAGATATGGAATTTAAAAATGTTGGAAAAGAAGTTGATGTATCAACGGCAAGCGGAGATATTAAGCTAGACAATATAAATGGTAACTTAACTATTAGTACTGCTTCAGGAAATATTACTGCTAAAAACTGTAAGAATGGTATTAAATTATCAACGGCAAGCGGAAATATTAATTTGGAGGATATTAATGGAAAAATTAATTTATCAGCAGCTTCAGGTAATATTACAATCATAAACGCATCTGGAGAATTTAAAGTAAAAACGGCAAGCGGAAATATTGATGCCAGAAACATAGAGTTAAATGATAAAAGTTACTTGGGCGCAGCATCCGGGGATGTTTTGACATCTCTTTCAAAATCTGCGGCATATGACTTAACAATTTCATCGGCTTCGGGAAATTCAATTCTTGATTATAATGGAAATGATATCAAAGGTTTTTTCGAATTTTCAGCCAGAAAAGACGATGGCACCATTATTTCTCCAATCAAATTTGATAAAGAAGAAGTTGTAGAAAAAAATGGGAAAGATTATGATGTTAAATCATTCACAGCAAAAAGCGATAACCCGGTAATTATTATAAAAACCTCATCTGGCAAGGCCCAACTAAAAAAATAAATCAATTAAAAAGCCTTGATATTTTACCAAGGCTTTTATACTCTTTTATTTTTCCAATTTCCATAACGCAAATAAAAATAAGATAAAACACCTATAAGGATACCATAATATATTTCTATGGTCCAAACATATACAATTTTGGCATTATCAATATTTGCTAAAACATAAGCCAAAGCTACATAAAAAACTATCACCGAAGTCTCAATTATAAAAGAAACCTTTGTCATTCCAGTTCCTGAAACACCACTAAATAAAATAAATCCTGACGTTAAGAATATTGCTGCTACTGTAACCACTCTTAGTGACGGAAGTGAATCTTGAATCAAATCTTTATTGTTGGTATAAATTGATAAAACTTTCTCCGGTATTATTAAATTTACCAGAACCAAACAAACAACGCAAGTAATACCTAATTTCAACACTTTAAAAACAATAGAGATTACCTCATTTGTTCTTTCCCTTCCAATTGCGTAGCTTACCAAAGTATTGGTTGCAGAATTAAATCCCCAAATAGGTATAAGCATAACCACAAAAATACTTCGAATAATATTTGATATAGCTAAAGGTCTTTCTCCCATTTTCTCAACAAATAAAAAAAAGAAAAACCAACCCGCTAATGATATAAAATTTTGCATCATCATTGGGAATGATATTTTTATTATCCTCCTAAATAATCTAAAACTGAAACTTCTGAATTCAAATAATCCAAAATATCTAAGATCGATGAATTTTAAAGTATAAATAATAAAGAATATACAAGCGGCAACTTCAGCTAATACTGAAGCTATAGCCGCTCCTGCTATTCCATATTCAGGAAATCCAAGATTTCCAAATATCAAAGCGTAATCCAAAAATATATTGGTTATAGCCATAAAAACTGTAGTCCAGGTAATAACTTTGGTTCGCGCTATTCCTATATAAAAAGCTCTAAAACCAAAATTTATGCATGCAAAAAACAACCCCCAGATTCTATAAGTAAGATATTCATTTGTCGCGTTTTTTACTTGTTCCGAATCTAATACATTATCAAAAATGAATGGCATAAGACCTCTCATTAAGAATATAAGTACTATTGAGAGAACAATTAAAAAATAATGAGAATGCTCAATTGTTTTTCCAATTTCATTTTGTTTATTTTCTCCATGACGACGTGCTACGATAATCTGCGTACCTATTGAGAATCCAAACCCTAACATAATTAATGTAATATAAAATACACCACCAATAGCTGCTGCTCCTAACTCAATTTCACCAACACGTCCTAGAAATGCAGTATCTGTTACACTAATTATATTTTGAACTATACTACCAAGTATAATTGGGTATGCAATCCTCCATATTTCTTTATATGTAACCGAAGTTTTAACCATAGCATTTTACTAAACGCACAAAAGTAATGTAATTTCAATGATAAATACTTGACATAAGTTAAATTCATTATGAAATACGTATGAATAATCATCCTAATTGATTCTTTTATCAACTAAATGGGAAAATTTAACAAAATGTAGACAGAATAGATAAAAGCTTGTATTAATCTTCGTATATTTGATATTTTGTTAAATTTTACGTTAATTTACTAAACTGGCAAACCCTTAATCAACTTATGTTGAATAGATTACTAATCACTCAAAAGTTATTCGTTATTTTATTTGCAAGTAGTATTGTTTTATCTTGTTCTTCAAATAAAGAAAAACAGGCAGAAGAAGAAAGAATACCTATTAAAGAAATTGATACAACAGCGGTACTTCTTAAAATAAATAATACTTTATTTACTTTACCTTCACCCTATCAAGCTACTTATTCAATTAAGAACAGTGAGATTGAATTTGATAAGTCTTTATTAAATCCGCCTGATAACGTATCAAACTATACAACCAATTTTCAACAAGCAATTAATTTGGGAATATATGGAACGGATCTTGGATATTTAAATGTTTATGATCAAATTCCTGATGTAATTTCTTATTTTACCGTTATTAAAAAGTTAAGTCAAGAATTGGGGATACATAATGCTTTGCAAGTAGACCTTATTGATAAAATCGAAAATAACATTGACAATCAAGATTCCCTTTTATACTATCTAACTGGCACTTACAGACAATTTGATTCTTATCTTAAATCGAATAACAGGAAGGATATTGGCGTTTTAATTATTACTGGAGGCTGGATAGAAAGTATTTATATTCTTTCTAATAATGCCGTTAACAGTAAAAATCGTCAATTAATTAATAGGCTTGGAGAACAAAAGCATCCGTTAGATAATTTGATTGAAATCTTATCTCCATTTTATTATAAATCAAAAGAATTTTCTGTTTTGATTGATAATTTAGTTGATTTAGCTTATGAATTTGATGGTATTATTTTTAGCTATTCTTATTCTGGTTTAGAAGTTCAGGAAGATAAACAACACACTTTGGTTAATAGTCAATCAAACGTAATTATATCAGAATATCATTTAGAAACAATAGCAAATAAAATTTCATCAATCAGAAATAAGATAATTTATTAAAATCAATCTATGAAATTAATATCCCTCAAGTTTATATTCTTTTTTATTTTAATAGTTTCTTTAAATAAAAATGTTGCAGCACAAAATAATTCATTAGTAAATTGTGCAAGTTTTCTTACCTCTGGATTTGTATCGGATGGTCAGGAATATCTTGCGAACCTTGATGAAAACAATATTGCTAAGTTCTATACAACTTTCTACGGTGGAAGTAAATACCGAATTATTGCTTGCACCGATATAAATAACATTCCTTTAATATTAACAGTTTACGATACAGAAAAAAATTTACTATTTTGCAATAAGGATCACAACTTTATAAATTATTGGAATTTTACATTTACATCGACAGTTGATTGCATTATTGAAATTGAATTTGATGTTGAAGATCACATTAAAGATGAAGTAATGCTGTTAATTGGTTTTAAAGAAAAATAATCGTATTTTCGTTTGAATCAAGTTGTCCGTTCGTTACAAATAGAATCCTATGAGTGAACAGATTTTAAAAGCTTTAATGCAATTATTTGCAATTATCGCACACCCTACGAGCGATGCTAAAGATCGCAGAGCTATTGTTGAGTCTTTCTTAAAAAGACAGTTAAATCAAGAGACTGTTAAAACTTATTTAAAAGTATTTAATGATTATTATTCTGTTCATCAGGAAAAACTAAGTGAAAAAAGCAAACGTAAAAAGAGGTTCTCATCCAGTTCTGTTCGTGTCCTTAAAATCTGCACTCAAATAAACGAAGAACTTACTCAACGGCAGAAAAATGTTGTACTCGTTCAGTTATTAGAATTCGTAAAATCCGGTGGAGAAATTACTGAACAAGAAATGGCATTTGTTACGACTGTAGCAGAAAGTTTTTATATTGAAAACGAAGAATACAAAGAAATTGAAGACTTTGTGTTTTTTGGTGAAGACAAATTACCTGATACTAAAAAGCTTTTAATAATTGATAGTAATGAAGATGTTGAAAATGAAAATATTTATCATCTCTCTAATCCTTCTTTATCAGGACAATTAAGAGTATTGGAGGTTACTTCTGCAAACATGTATTACATAAAATACATGGGAAAAAGTGAGCTTTATCTTAACGGACAGTTACTCGAACAAGAAAAGGTTTATGTATTAAATAATGGTGCTTCCATTAGAAACCCAAAAATAAAACCAATTTATTACGGTGATATCATAAGCCAGTTCAATGTTGATAGAATTAAATCGCGAATAGTTTTTGAAGCTAGAGAAATTGGCTATAAATTTAAAACTGGTGCAATAGGATTGCATACAATGAGTTTTTCAGAAGAATCCGGAAAATTGATTGGCATAATGGGAGCTAGCGGAGCTGGGAAATCAACTTTACTAAATGTATTAAATGGAAGTTCTGCACCTACTGCGGGTGAAGTTCTGGTTAATGGTATTAATATTCATTCCGAAAAAGATCAAATTGAAGGTCTTATAGGTCATGTATCACAAGATGATTTATTAATTGAAGAACTTACTGTTTACCAAAATTTATATTATAATGCGAAACTTTGTTTTGATAATTACACTGAACAAGAACTGCAGGATACTGTTTTAGAAGTACTGGAAAACCTTGGCCTTTATGAAATTAGAGACATTGAGGTTGGAAGCCCATTGAATAAAAAGATTAGCGGTGGACAAAGAAAAAGATTAAATATTGCACTCGAACTAATAAGAGAACCTGCTGTACTTTTCTTAGATGAACCTACTTCCGGATTATCTTCAAGGGATTCTGAAAATATACTTGACTTATTAAAAGAGTTAACATTAAAAGGAAAGCTTGTATTTGTAGTTATTCATCAACCGTCTTCAGATATTTTCAAAATGTTCGATAAATTACTTATCCTTGATACCGGAGGATTTTTAATTTATAATGGTGATCCAATTGATTCAATAATATACTTTAAATCAAGTATACAGCATGCTAACTGGAGTGAAAGCGAATGTCACTGTTGTGGTAATGTTAATCCGGAACAAATATTCAATATAATAGAAACCAAGGTATTGGATGAATACGGTAATTTTACCAATGATAGAAAAATAATACCAACGGAATGGCGTGAAAATTTTGAAAACCAAAAAGACGAAGCTGAAGAAAAGGCAAATAAGAAACTACCATCTTCAGATAAAACAGTACCTGAAATTTCATTCAAAACACCCAATGGATTTAGGCAATTTTTGGTATTTGTAAAACGTGATGTTTTATCGAAGCTAGCTAATACGCAATATCTTGTTATAAACTTTTTAGAGGCACCACTGTTAGCATTCTTATTGGCTTATATTATTAAATACTATAATGTTAATGTTAGTAACGAACTAGGATATACGTTAAGTGAGAATAGTAATTTACCGGTTTTTATATTCATGTCGGTTATAGTTGCACTATTCATTGGTTTGACAGTTAGCGCGGAAGAAATTATTAAAGACCGGAAAATTCTTAAACGCGAGAAGTTCTTAAATTTAAGTTGGACCAGTTATTTATTTTCGAAAATTGCAGTGCAATTCTCATTATCGGCCATTCAAGCATTCCTTTTTGTCATTATTGGTAATTCAATTATGGAAATCCGGGGAATGTATCTAGAATATTGGTTAGTTCTTTTTAGTGCCTGGTGTGCTGCCAATATTATGGGGTTAGTTATATCCGATAGTTTTAAAACTGTAATTACAATTTATATATTAATACCATTTCTTATAATTCCTCAACTGATTTTGAGTGGGATTATTGTGAAATTCGAAAAATTGAATCCCAATATATCCAGCCCAAGAGATATTCCTTTTTATGGTGAAATTATTACAGCCCGTTGGGCTTATGAGGCTTTAGCAGTTTATCAGTTTAAAGAAAATAAATACGAAAAGCAGTTTTATAATTACAATAAGGCAATGAGTATTTCCGATTTTAAGAAAAACTATTGGATCAGGACTTTAAATAATAAAGTTGCCTTTATTGAGCGAAATTTTGATAACGCCGAGCGGCTTGATGAACTTAAGCAAAATTTAGAGGTTTTACGTAATGAAATTGAAAAAGAATTAAATTCTGAATCTGGTCGTATTGTTAAGTTTGATTACTTGAACCAGTTATATTTCGATAAAATAAATCCAGAAACGGTAAGAGCTCTAAAGAGTTATTTAGATATCTTAAACAGGTATTATATCAAACTATATAATAAAGCAAACGGTTTAAAAGACAAAACAATCTCCTCACTTCAGAAAACACCAGAGGATCGAGAAGAATTCATGAGTTTGAAACAAAAACATTATAATGAAAATCTTACCGATCTGGTACGAAATTCAAACGAAATGAACAGAATTATTGAATATAAGGGAGAATTATTTCAAAAAATCGATCCCGTATTTCTGGATCCTCAGAGTAAATTTATTAAAGCACATTTCTACGCTCCAAGAAAGCAGGTGTTTGGAAATTACTACGACACTTTCTGGGTAAACATAATAGTTATATGGGTAATGACAATTATGTTATACTTTATCCTGCGATACAGATTACTTAGAAGATTACTAGATTATATCGAAGCGCGAAAATTCAAAAATTAAATAAAATACCCATCAATAATGATGGGTATAATTATATTTTAAAAGTTATTAGGCAATTTCAGAAGTAAGTAAACTATAAAAATTGAGAAGCTGTAGATTAAGTTTTACAGCTACTTTTTTATAAAAATCTTTTGGATTTATACTTT
>JANQHR010000067.1 GCA_028282585.1 Bacteroidales bacterium
TTAAATATTTTGCAATTGAATAGCAGAATTACGATCCGCGAACTTTCTGAAAGACTTCATTTATCCACAACTCCAATTCATGAAAGAATTAAAAAGTTGGAAAAGAATGGCTACATAAAACAATACATTACATTAGTCGACCCAAAAAAGATTGGGAAATCACTGATTGTATATATTTCTGTTTCCTTAAATAACCATACGAAAGAGGCAATTGATGAATTCGAAGCTAAAATGGTTGAATTAGATGAAGTTATGGAGTCATATTATATTTCAGGCAGTTCAGATTTTCTTCTAAAAGTATATTGCAATGATATGGACGGCTTTCATCATTTTATAACCAACAAATTTTCTGTAATAGGCAATATAACTCAGTTCTATAGCTCGTTTGTAATGTCAGAAAATAAAGTGGCGAGAAACTTTATGCTTTAGGTTCTCTTTAATTAAATACCAGGTTCTTGGCAGCTTTAAGCAGAATTGACATTTCTGCAGCTTCATAGAAATTTGCTTTTGCAGTATTATCAGTTTTAAATTTCAATTCAAGGATTGAAAAATCTTGCTTATTCAATTTTGTATATGCCACATTATTTTCATATGTATAAAAGCTTCCTTGATCTGATAATGTTTGAATTTCATCTAATTTTTTTTGTATTAAAACACCATTTTTAAAGTAAAAACCTTCGTCCGATAAATCAAAACCCTGTTTGGTTAGGTAAAACTTAGGTTTTTCTTTATATGGAGCAGAATTAGTAGGGCAGAACGTATTGCAGTTTCCACATTCATTGCAAAAGTTATCTATATTTAGGACCTGGTATTTTTGGTTAACTTCAAATAGCCCTTCATTCTGGATTTCTATTTCTCCAGTTTTAAGTCGAACAGCATTTTGTAAATAATATGATATAGGTTCAACCTCATAAGAATAATTTGCAAAATTTGGGCAAACAGTAGTGCAAATGTTACAAATCTCATCGCATTGCAAGCACCTTTCAGCTTCTTCAACAATTGCTTTTTGCGGCAATGTTTCGCTAACTAATTTGAAATTCTTACGGTTATTTACACTTAGTTCATTAATTTTTGGAGCGAATTTTCTTTTTGCCCGTTTAAGTATTAGTTCTTTTCTAGAAAACTCTTTTCTGTTCGTTGAAAACGTAATTTTAAAATCTATTTGGGCTTTTTTAGTAATCTTTTCAGCAGCTTTTCTACCATCGCCAATTGCTTTAATCGCTGTTGCAGCACCGCGCAATGCATCACCACCGATAAAAACATTTTCTAGTTGGGTTTCGTAACCTCCAATTTTTGCTTTTAATAGCTCTTCATTTGTAAAATCAATATCGAGGCTTTGCCCAATGGCAGGAATGACCGTATCACATTCGATTTCATATTCAGAACCAACTATTTTTACAGGTTTCGGCCTACCGGAAGAATCAGCTTCTTTTAACTCCATTTTACTTACAATGATACTTTTAACTTTTCCATTTTTGTGCGTAATTTCCTCGGGGCTTACGAGTTCGATTATTTCCATTCCTTCTTCGATTACAGCTTTTATTTCTCCCTGGTCAGCAGGCATTTCATTAACCGTGCGGCGGTATACTATCGTAACTTTCCCTTTTTCACCAACCAGCCTGTAAGCTGTACGGGCAGCATCCATAGCCGTATTGCCTCCACCAATAATTACAACATGTTCTCCTATTCCTGTTTCTTTTCCTTCTTTAGCTCTGAATAAAAATTCCAGTGAATCTAAAACACCTTTTGAATTAATTCCTAACAAATGAAAAGGGGCTGATAACTGAGCACCAACACCAATAAAAACGTAATTAAATGTACCTCTTAAGTTCTGAAATTTTTCAGAATCAACTTTAGTATTAAAGTGAATTTTAACTCCTAACTCGGTAATGCGTTTTAAATCTTTTTCAATTGCACTGTCAGTTAGCCTAAAACCTGGTATAGCATATGCTACCATTCCCCCAGCTTTCGGTTTAGCTTCAAAAACTTCAACTGAAAAACCTGCTAAAGCTAAGTAATAAGCAGCTGACATTCCTGAAGGGCCTGCGCCAATTATTGCAACTTTTAGGTGATTCGGTTTACCTGGAGTTAGTTTTATTTCCTGTTGTTCGGAAATAAAGCGCTTTACTTCACGAATCAAGAGAGAATTATCGTAATGAACCCGTGTGCACTTATTTTGGCATAAATGGTCGCATACTACCCCTGTAATGGCTGGAAACGGGTTTGTTTTCAAAATCGCTTTGTATGCTTTATTAAATTGATTTTTAGATGAATAATAAAGATAATCCGGAATGTCCTGGTTAGTGGCACAGGTATCTTTACAAGGTGCAGAAACACAATCAAAATAACTTAATTTTCGTTCGGTTTTTATAGTTGGGGCTTTAATATTATTTCTTTTAAAATAATCAGAATAGATTACTTGGCTAGTATATTTATTGAGAAAGTTGGAAGCGTTTTCCTTTGATGTATTTAAGACTGTTTTATTTTGTTTGAGCTCTTCAAAATACTGGTTTAACTTCATATAACCTCCTGGTTTCAGGATATCTGAACATACTGTAACCGTCTTAAAACCACATGATAAAATATCGGAGATATTGAAAGCATCTGCACCAGCGGAAAATGAGAGTTCTAACGCTCCATTAAACTTGGTTTGAAGTTTTTTAGCAACTTGAATTGAAATTGGGTGTAAAGCTCGCCCACTCATATACATCATATCCACATCGCCTCCAAACACTTGTTTGTTATTAACAGACTCTAAAGTGTTTGTTAATTTTAACCCAAAATGTAGCTTTTTTTGGTTTGCAATTTTCTGCAATGATTGAATTATCTTAATTGCATCTGGGTATTTTAGGTCATGCTCAAATGCAATATCCGGAACTTCCGTTTTATAATTTAATTGATCATTTAAGATTTCCCTTAAATATTTGGGCCCTAATAAAGTTGGGTTTAACTTAACATACGTATGCAGATTTTTTTCTTCGAGTAAATACCTGGCAATATCCTCAATCTCATTAGCAGGGCAACCATGCATGGTAGATAAGGTTATGTTATCGGAAATTTTCGATGGTACTTCAATTTCTTTAATATCAGGATATAATTTTTGGATGCTTTTTAGCTTTTCAGATAATTCGTTGGAACAGTCCTCCATTTTATCAAAAAACCACTGAACATTCTCTTTTAAGATGCCTTCAAGGTTATATCCAACACTCATGTTAAAAATGGTTCCGGTATTTTTACCCCACCTAAATTTATGGTTAAGAATATGAATAATTACCCATGCATTTAAATACTCATTATAGCTCTCCTTAATTTTTAATTCTTGCGACCATTCACAATTGTAACCTTCATCTTGCATGTCTATGCAAGGTTTGGGTATTTCAAGTTCATCTAATGTTTGTATTGTTTTTAGTTCAATATACCTAGCACCCACCAACCATGAAGCAATTATATTTTGTGCCATTTGGGAGTGGGGCCCGGCAGCAACACCTAAAGGCGAATCAATGAACTGATTAAATTGCTCAACCTTAAATTCAGGATTCTTTAATGGATTAAAAAATAATTCTTCCGGAATACCAAAAACGCTTTTATCGTTTTGATATTCATTTAAAATAAGCTGTAATAAATGTTTTAATGATATAGGATGGAACATATCTGGCATGGTTGTATTATTTAAGTTTGTAACAAAACAAATTTACGTAAACCAGCCGGTATTATTAAATTACTTCTATATTTATAGTTTATTTCAGGAAAAACATGAAGCCAACTATTAAATTTAAAAAAGATTTTTCTGTTATTATTTTAGCAGCCGGAAAATCGGAAAGGTTGGGGTTTCCAAAATTATCTTTAAAGTTTGATGAATGCAATACTTTTATAGAATACATAATACATGAGTACTTACAATGTTGTAAAGAGATTATAGTTGTTGTAAATGAAAGCAGTTATGGTTATTTAAAAGGCAATAAGGTTATCTTGCCCGATGAAGTTAAAATTGTAATTAATGAATATCCTGAATGGCACAGGTTCTATTCTTTGAAGTTAGGAGTTCAAAAGCTGTCAGAAAAAATACCGGTAGTTTTTCATAATGTTGATAACCCTTTTGTAAATAAAGAGGTTTTAAATAAATTAATGAGTTGTTTGGATAAAGCACAATATATCATTCCGGAGCATGAAGGGAGAAGTGGGCACCCGGTTTTATTGTCCGCGAATATTGTTAAGGATATTGCATCAACAAAAGAGAATAAGTTACATTTAAAAGAATTTCTAAATCAATATTCAAAACAAAAAGTTTCGGTTGATGATGAAAAAGTATTAGTAAATATTAATACCATCGAAGACTATAACAAATATTTCCAAAAATAACTATTACTTATTTTTGATACAACCTTAATAATACTTTCTCCGGTGTTAGCGGAGCATCAAAATCGAGTTTATAATTAGGGTTAAATGCCCGGATTGCTTTTGTTAATGCAAAATATGCCCCAATGCCATACATAAATGGTGGTTCTCCAACTGCCTTTGACCTTAGCAATGCTAATTCCGGGCCATCAACTATTAATGGAATAATTTCAATGTTTTTAGGAACAGAATAGATATCTGGCACTTTGTAGGTAGATAAGCTATTGGAAAGTAATTTTCCGTCTTTAGAAAAAGCAACTTCTTCCATAGTTACCCATCCAATTCCTTGAACAAGGGCCCCTTCAACCTGCCCATTATCAATAGCTGTATTCATACTATTTCCAAAATCATGGATAATTTTAACATCGTCAAACTCATAAATTCCTCGAATACAATCCAATGTTACCGTAACGATAGCTACCCCATAAACGTGGTATGCAAACGGGTAGCCTTTTTCTTTGGTTTTGTCAAAATGAATTACAGGAGTAGCATAATGCCCATTTTCAGTTAAACATACCCGGCCCAGGAATGCTGTTTCAACTAACTTATTCCACCCTATACCTGTTTCTTTTCCATTTTTTAAAACCTTTTCACCTTCTATTGATAATTCAGAAGCATCGCAGGATAGCATTTTAGAAGATGTACTTTTTAATCTTTTCAATAATGTAGTACAAGCAATTTTTAAGGCATTTCCATTAAGGTCTGCCCCCGAGCTTGCTGCTGTAGGAGAGGTATTGGCTACCCGGGTTGTATTGGTTGTTTCAATTTTAATCCGGCCCGGGTTTATCGAAAATACTTGGGATGCGACCTGAATTAGTTTGGTATTTACTCCCTGGCCCATTTCTACAGCTCCAGTGCTTATCCCAACGCTTCCGTCCTGGTATATGTGAACTAATGCACGTGCCTGGTTCATGGGTGTTTTAGTAAATGAAATTCCAAAACATACGGGCATAATAGCCATACCTTTTTTGTAATTGGTATTTTTAGAATTGAAACCTTCAACCTCCTTTTCAATTTCATTAACCTGGTATGTTTTAATAGCACTGTAATAACATTTTTCAATATTGGCATTCTCGGCTAGCTGCCCATACTGAAATTGATTACCTTCTTTTAAGAAGTTTGTTTCTTGAATCAGCCTTTTGGATATATTTAGCTCACAAGCAGCTTTAGCAATGGCCGATTCAATTACAAACATACCCTGGGGGGCGCCAAATCCTCTAAAAGCAGTGTTCGGAGGTAAATTGGTTTTGCAACTATGTACCGTTACTTCCGTGTTTGGGATGAAATATGCACCTGTTGAATGAAACAAAGTACGTTCCATAATGGCCGGAGATAAATCACTAGCTGCACCACCATTCTGGAACATGGTAGTTTGATACGCTAAAATTCTATAATTTTCAGATAATCCTATTTTAAAATCTGTACTATACGGATGGCGTTTACCGGTCATTAAGATATCATCTAACCTATGGAGAATAACTTTAACTGGCTTTTGAATCAGAAATGAAGCTAGCGCAGCCATGCATGCATAAGGTGTAGCCTGGTCTTCTTTTCCACCAAACCCACCACCTAAACGGGCAACATCAACTTCAATTCTATGCATAGGCAAACCCAGTACCCTGGCTGCGATCTTTTGTACCAAGGTAGCGCCTTGAGTAGATGAATGTATTTTAATACTATTGTTATCAGTAAGGTAAGCATATGAACCTTGCGTTTCGATGTAAAGGTGTTCCTGCCCGCCACTTTCTACTTTTCCTTCAAAAATGTAATCGCATTTAGGCCAGGCGTTTTCTACGTCTCCTAATTTAAAAGTTCTGGAGGGGATTAATAAATTCCCTTTTTCTTTTGCCTCTCTGGCATCCGTAATAACTTCCAGTTCCTCAATTTCAGCATTTATGAGTTTTACCGCTTTTCTTGCTATTATTTCAGACTTTGCAACTACTAAAGCAATTGGTTGCCCAATGAAATGAACTTCATTTTCTGCAAAGAGGGGTTCGTCTTCAATAATTCCACCAATTTGATTTCTACCTGGAATATCTTTGTAAGTGAATATTTTTACTACTCCTTCCAGTAATTCGGCTTCGGTTGTGCCTAGGCTTAAAATTCTACCATGAGCTTTTGGCGAACCAAAGACAGCTCCGAAAAGTGTTCCTGCCTGAATTGGAATATCATCAACATAAACAGATTTTCCGGTAACGTGGTTCTTTGAGTCAATATTTTTCATAGTACTTACCTGTTTAGCTTAATAGCTCATTTATAGATATATTTTCGGGAAATAACTTAATGAAATGGGCAAAAAGAAGCTGCCTTAATAGTAGCCTCTTATAATCCTTACTTCCTCTAATATCACTAATTGGAGAGATTTCTTCTTGCAATATTTCGTTGGCTTTTATAATTGTGCCATTTGTAACTTTTTTTCCAATTAAATAGCGTGATGCCTCGCCTAAATATTTTGGAATTGGGCTGGTACCGCCTGCAGAAATCGAACAGCTTTCAATTATGCCACCTTTTAATTCAAGGTATATAGCTGAATTAACACTAGCAATATCTAAGTAGGTTCTTTTGCTTACCTTTTCAAAATTAAACATGGAGTAAGGTTTAGGAATTGGAACAACAATAGAATCGATATATTCTTTTTCCTTTAAATTGAGTTTTTTATAACCCAAGAAGAAATTTTTCAACGGAATTTCACGGGTATGGTTTGATTCTTTTAATAGGACATTAGCGTTTAACGCCAAAAAGAAGATACTTAAATCTCCTATTGGTGAAGCATTTACAAAATTGCCTGCTACCGTTCCCATATTCCTGATTGGTTCGGATGAAACCAATTTAAAGTAAGCCCCGGTGCCAGGAATATATTTTTGCAATATTTCGGAACTCATTATATCCGTAGCATTGCAGGCTGAGCCAATACGAATTCTATCCTTTTCTTCCTTTATTTCTTTTAAATCCTGGCGGTTGTAAAATAGGTTAATATTTGTTTCCGCAATTTCTTCCGGGCGCTGCACCATAAGGTCCGTTCCTCCGGCAATTATCTGTTTTGTAGCAACAATAATGGTAGGTTCAATTTGATTTAACCGGCCTGGTATACCAAGGAAATAGGCAGGCAAAAAATCATTTTCAATTAACCAGTTAATTGGATTTTCTACGTCCTTTTTTTCTAATAATACGGAGATGCTTTTAGCAGCTTTTTCAATCGATTTGTATCCTGTACAACGGCAAATATTTCCGCTAACCGATGCAATTGCTTTATCATAACTTGTATTTTCGCCTGCCATTGCATGCCCGGTTAATGAGGCCACAAAACCCGGCGTACAAAAACCGCATTGAGTTGCAGAGTTTTCAACCATTGCTTTTTGAACTGGAGATAAACCCTTCATATTTATTCCTTCGATGGTGACAATATGCTTTCCATGAGCATTCCCAAGCGGTGTAAGGCATGAAACGATGCTCTTGTATTTTATCGTATTGCCATCTAAAGTACCCTCCAAAACCGTACAGGCTCCACAATCACCTTCGCGGCACCCAATTTTTGTCCCGGGTAAGTTTTGCCCATACCGGATAAAATCCAATAAAGTAGTTCCCGGATGGCTTTCCGTATTTATTGTTTGATTATTTAATATGAATGATATCATAATTAAGTAAGTTAATACATTTAGGCACCCTAACTTTTTATTGGTTCTAAAACTTCGTTTTGCCCAATCTCATTTTTCAGGGTTTCTGAATATTCAAAAACATGAACTACATCAAAATCATGTGCTTTAATAAGGCAATATACTTCTTGTTTTTCGTGAAGGTAAAGATTGGTTATAATTTCCTGCGAAATTTCAACAAAAAGGTCAAAACCACAATCTATTATACAAAAAGCACCTTCTTTATTTTTAATAATTTGTTTTACGGTCCCTTTCAATTGGTTTTGTATGCTGATAGCTTCATTTTTTTCTAAGCTAAGAGCAATATCTATCGGCCTTAGGCTTAACTGAATTTTAGACCCTTTAATTATAAATTCATTTAATAGTTTTGAATGATTCGTAATATTAAGAACAGTATCTTGATTAAAGTTTACTGTGTAAGAATTTTTAAGCTCGTTATATGAATCAAAGTTAACGTTAAATGTGTTCTGAAACTTTTTTGATTTAATTAACTCAGGCTTTTCATTATTCTTTATAATGTTCAAAATATTTCCTGAAGCCACAGAACATCCGTTTTCAATAACTACTATTTTATGAGTTAGTTTTAATATATCTTCCAAATGATGACTAATAATAATCATTGGAATTTTAAAGTAATTATTGATTCTAAGCAAATAAGAAATGATTTGCCTTCTTTTAGAACAGTCAACATTTGAGAATGGTTCATCCAGAAGTAATAAACGTGGTTGGGAAAGAAGAGCTCTGCCAATTGCTACCCGCTGGCGTTCACCGCCAGATAATAGCCTTGGTTTTTTATTTAAAATAGATTCGATCTCCAATAAATTTACTATTTCGTCAAAGGGTATATATTTATTTTTATGTTTAATATAAGGTTTACTGAATAGTAAGTTTTTCTTTACCGATAAGTGTGGGAATAAGTAGTTTTCCTGGAAAACATAACCTACACTTCTTTTTTTTGCTTGTTTTATCAGGTTTTGTTCAATATCAACTAACGGTTCAAAATTTAGTTTTATTTTACCTTTTTGAGGTGTGTCGAGTCCTGATAATAAGTTGAATAAAGTAGTTTTTCCTGCACCAGAAGGGCCAAATATTCCGGTTATAGAACTATCAGTTTGAAAATCATAGTAAAAATGATTATCACCAAGTTGATGTTTTACTTTTTCAAATTGTAATATCATCGAAGCAAGTAGTTTTTCTTTTTATTAAAATACTCAGAAAAAATAATCGCTATAAGAGAGATTAAAATAGAGATAATTACTAGTCTTGTTACAACCGATTCTTTTCCAGGAATCTGCATATTTGAGTAAACACTCAATGCAATGGTCTGAGTTTTTCCGGCAATGTTACCGGCGAACGATATAGTTGCTCCAAATTCACCTAAGCTTCTGGCAAATGCTAAAACGGTACCACTAATTATTCCTGGTAGAGCCATAGGTACATAGATTCTAAAAAAAGTACCTAATCTTGATGCTCCTAAAGAACTGGAAGCCTTTTCATAGTTGGGATCTATTAATTCAAATGAGGATTTTATATTCCTAACTGCCAGTGGCAAAGAAACAATAATTGAGGCAATAACAACGGCAGTAAAATTAAATGCAAGATTAATTCCAAATAAATCATGTATAAATCCACCAATAATACCATTTTTGCCTAAAATGATCAAAAGTAAATAACCAGTGACTATTGGAGGGGCAACCAAAGGAATATTTATTAATCCTTCAATAATTAGTTTCCCAAAAAAATTCTTTTTGGCTAGCAACCAACCTAACCATATAGCAATTGGAACCGTTATAAAGGTGCTAATAAGAGCAGCTTTTATAGTTAGTAATATAACTGATATTTCTTCCGAACTAAGCATTTTAAACTAATTAAAACCAAATTTTTTAAATATGTTGTTCGCTGTTTCGCTTTTAAAATATTCATATAACCTCTGAGTACTTTCTTTGTTATTTAATTTACCAATGTAGAAAGTTATTGGTTCATATAAATCTTCAGGAATTTTATGAATTTTAACTTTATCCGACTTTAGTGCTTCTGATAGATAAACAATTCCCAGGTCACATTCTTTTTGTTCAATAAGGTGTAATGTTGAAGTTACGTCTTTTGTAAGTATTATTTCATTTTTGAGTTCTGTGTACCAGTTTAATGTATCAAAAACTTGTTTTGCATACTTTCCAGCTGGTACATAATTCGAATCTCCAAAAGCAATTTTATTTTTTACATTTGACTTAATGTCAAATTCTTTGGAAAAGGTAATATTTATATTGTTATTTTTATAACAGATTAATACAAGTTTATTAATTCCAATGGTCATTATAGCTTTTTCATTTAACAATTTATTAACAATTAAATAATCTATCCATTCCTTGTTAGCGGATATAAAAATATCTGCTTCTGCTCCATTTTTTATCTGTCTGGCCAATATCCCTGAGGCCGAATAGTTGTTGTTAATCAAGGTATTATACTTTGACTCAAAGGAGTTGGAAATTTCCGTAGTTGGTAACAATGTGCCTGTTGCAGCAAATATTTGTATTTCTGCAGTTTTATTTTTTTTACAAGAAGTAAAAAATCCAATAAAAGCAAGCAAGGAAAAATAAAATATTAATTTATCATAATGCTTATACATCAACTATAATATGAGATTTATGTTTTGTATAAAAATATAAAAAATAGTTAAAGTTATTGCCTGTTAATAATAAATGGGAAGAATTTTTCAAAGAGTGACAGGATACTTAAAATATATTTTGTGTATTGATTAATAATAATTTAGAATAGAATCTCCTTAAAGGAGATGAAGATTAAATACTAAAAAAGCTCCTAATGGAGCTCATTTAAAGTGTTTGCCCTGTCCTCCGACCGACAGGTGTTAGGCGGGCTTAAACTTTTAGTTTTTTCTCGATAGATTCTATTTGGCTTTTAAAACGTTTGTCAGTGTCCATTAAGTTGTTAACAGTTTTACAAGCATGCAAAACAGTAGCATGATCTTTTCCTCCAATCATTGCTCCAATCGAAGCTAATGATGATTTGGTCATTGTTTTAGAGAAATACATAGCAATTTGTCTTGCTTGTACAATTTCTCTTTTTCTTGTTTTGGATTGCAATAAATCCGGTGATAAGCTGAAATAGTCACAAACTACTTTTTGAATATAGTCAACTGATATTTCCTTTTTAGAGTTTTTAACAAGCCTGTCAATCATTTGCTTTGCAAGCTCTAAGGTAATCTCTTTTTTGTTTAAAGTTGACTGTGCCAATAAAGAAATAAGCGCACCTTCCAATTCTCGTATATTTGATGTAATATGAGATGCAATATAGTCAATTACTTCATCGGAAATATTTATACCATCATGATAAATTTTTTGGCTCAGTATTGCCATTCTGGTCTCATAATCAGGAGTTTGCAAGTCGGCAGATAAACCCCATTTAAACCTGGATAGTAAACGTTGTTCCATTCCTTGCATTTCAACAGGAGCTTTATCTGATGTTAATATCAATTGTTTTCCAGACTGATGTAAGTGGTTGAATATATGGAAGAAAATATCCTGAGTTTTTTCTTTGCCAGCGAATTCATGAACATCATCAATAATCAATACATCAATCATTTGATAGAAATGCAGGAAATCATTTTTGTTATTATTTCTAACGGATTCTACAAATTGGGTCTGGAACTTGTTGGCATTAACGTAAAGAACTGTCTTTTCAGGAAACTTCTCTTTAACCTTAATACCGATAGCCTGTGAAAGGTGAGTTTTCCCTAATCCTGATTCACCATATAAAAATAGAGGATTAAAGGCTGTTCCACCAGGATTATCTCCAACAGCATCACCAGCAGATCTAGCTAATCGATTGCATTCTCCTTCAACAAAATTTGCAAAACTGTTGTCCGGATTTAATCTTGGATCAACATGTAACTTCTTAATACCTGGAATAATAAATGGATTTTTTATTGATTTTTCTTCCGAGTTAATTGGAACAGTAACAGGTTTGTTTTTCAATTCAGTTTTATAATTCGTTGGAAATTTAACGGTGTAAGGTTTATTGTTAGAATATATGCTGTTTTCCATTACCACACTATACTCTAATTTTGCATTTTCTCCCAATTCTTTACGCAAGGTTTTTCTAAGAATATCTATGTATTGTTCTTCCAGATACTCGTAGAAAAATGGACTTGGAACTTGAATTGTTAATACGTTTTTTTCTAATTTGAGAGGAACAATTGGTTCAAACCACGTTCTAAAGCTTATTGAAGGTACATTGTCTTTGATAATTTTTAAGCAATTGTTCCAAATTTCTCGATAGTTATTATTATCCATTTAACTCACAAACTTTTAAAATTTTCCACTACGTTCTTAATTGCTTTAACAAATTTGTGAAAAAAAAAAGTAAAAAAAAATTTAATTTGGGTTGTTTTTTTAGAAAAAAATCTATGGCATTTTAATTCAGTCATTTAAAATTTGAAATCTTTTAATGTTTATGTAAGTGTCAGTAAATCAGCATAATATTATTATTTAATATTAATCATTTGTTAATTAATTGTTTAATTAAATTTAACTATAAAATGATTTAATCTCATTTTTATAATCAAAGAATTTTGTGAAGATTTTCTCAATTATTTTGTATTTTAATTTAGACTAATCCAATTGTAGATATTTGTACCTTTTTTTATTCATCTTTTTTCCCAAACAATGAAAAATGAACATATCTTTTCGGATTTTCATTAAAATCAATTACAAGGCTATCTAAATCTGCAGCCAAATTATTTAAATTATTATATAAAGAGTCGTTATTGATAAGCATACCTAATGTTCCTTCGCCTCGATTAATTCTTTGCGATATCTCACTAAATTCAGCTAAAGTTTTATTTGCATTTAGTATTGTCAATTTAATGTTAGCTTGATTCAAGGAATCACTAATTCTTGAAAAGTTCGCAAGGATATTTGAGATTTGCTCGTTATTGTTGTTTAAATTATTTGTAATTGATTCTACATTACTTAAAATTTTATTAAGCTTAGATTTATCAGAATCAAGCATATAATTTAATTCTGAAGTTATATTATCTATATTTTGGAGAGAGTTTTGGATATTCTCTTTTCTTTTTTCATCAAATACAATTAAAATGGCATCAATAGATTCAACAAGATCTTCAATTTTATTCTTTACTGGAATTAATTCATCAGATAAACTACTAACAAGATCTTTTTCTAATATTCCGATTAAGGTATCATTGTTAGCATGTAATTGTTTGTTATTTGAAAAATCAAGTTTAATAGCTTTTCCGGCAATCAAACTTGCTGGGTAAATGATTGCCTTTGAATTGACCGGTATGTTTATTTTTTCTTCAATTGAGAATTTTACAATTATAAGGTCCTTCTTCTTTGGATGAAGTTTAATTGATTCTACTATACCAATTTTAAAACCGCTTATATACACAGGGCTAGCTTCTTCCAAGCCATCAATATTTTCGTAAACTGCATAATAAGTGTCAGCCGTTGACAATAAATTTTTTCCTTTTAAAAAACTGTATCCCCAAATAAAAAAAGCTATTATTATAATTGCAATAATTCCAATTTTGGTTTCCTTATATATATTCATGTTAGAGTATCTAAGTTGTTTTACTTTTTAATTCTATTAAGCGCTTTACTCAATGGTATTATATTTTTATTTTCATCGATAGCTATTATAAATGCTCCTGGAAACTTCTCTTCTACTATCTTTTTATATTCTACAATTTTCTCAAAATTAGATGTTGATCCTACTGTGTATTTATAATAATTCTCAAATTTATATTCTTCAACATTTTCAAACCCTTTGAAGAAATCCGAATTAATCGGAATTGAGTTTGTTGATGATGCAATTTGTACCTTAAACTGAACAGGTCCTTTATTAGCATTACTATCCAGAGTAGCAGAAATTTGCGCATAATTAGAATTTATTGGTTCTGGTTCCGTAGCTTTTATTTTGGTTGAATCTATTTTTGCTACAAATTGACTGTTTGCTTCAATGGTAGATTTATAACTTTTAAATGCCCTATAAATAGCCGAAGCTATGTATTCTTGTCCTGATTTACTCATTAAAAACCTTTCTTCTTGAGGATTCGTAAGAAATCCTGCCTCTATCAGAACACTTGGCATAGTTGTTTTCCATAACACTAAAAAGCCTGCTTGTTTAACGCCTCGACTTTTACGTAAAGCTCTAGTTTTAAATTCATCCTCAACAAAAGATGCATAATTTAAACTTTGTTCCAGGTGTTTATTTTGCAAAAAAGTAAATATGATATAAGATTCAGCTGAAGTAGGGTCAAAACCTTCATATTTTGTCGTATAATCTTCCTCAAATAAAATAGCAGAATTTTCAACTTTGGCAACCTCTAAATTCCCTTCGGTTTTATGTAATCCCATTGCGTAAGTTTCAGTTCCATAAGCCCTTGAATTGGGGTTGCCATTTAAATGTATTGATATAAATAAGTCAGCTTTATTTTTATTAGCAATATTTGCTCTTTCGTTCAAGGGTACAAAAACATCAGTTGTTCTGGTATAAATAACTTTTACATCAGGAATATTTTCTTCGATATAGGTGCCTAGTTTTAATGCAATTGCAAGTGCTATATCTTTTTCTTTTGCTTTTTTGCCAGATGTTCCAGGATCTCTGCCTCCGTGGCCAGCATCAATTACTACAGTTTTTAATGAATATTTCTCTTCAACTTGTCCATAACTTAAATGAGTTAAAGATAAATTAAGAAAAATTAACATTAATATGGATACCTGGCATCTAATTTGTTTAAAAAAAATCGTTATAAAATGCATGTTCTTTACTAATGTATACAATATTTTAATTAGTTTTGGAGCTCTAAAAAATAACTGTAATTGCACAAAAATAGTATAATTAAATTGTATTTAAAATTCAGATATTTCGTTTTTTTAAGTGTTTTTATTATTTGTATACCAAACAAAAATATTGCCCAAAATAGAAGTCAGGGAGAAAGAGTTGATTCAAATATTGAAAACCAAAATGCATTTACAGATACTACGGCAACACTAGACTCTGTATCAGTACCTAAAAAGAATGATAATTTTATTGATACTCAGGTTAAATACAATGCCTTAGATTCGATCATATTATCAAGCGATAATAAAAAAGTTTACTTATTCAAAGAAGCAAAAGTTGAATATGGTGATATTGTTTTAGAAGCAGATTATATAGAATATGATCAGGAAAATAATTTTGTATATGCAGAAGGTGTTGAAGATACGCTTGGTGTTTTGCAAGGAAAACCTAAATTTAAAGATAAAAATGATGAGTTTATAGCTAGAACCATTAAGTATAATTTTAAAACAAAGAAAGGTTATATAGAAGATGTTTTTACGGAAGAGGAGCAAGGGTTCTTGCATAGTTCAGAAACTAAAAAATTAGAAGATAACAGTTTTCTTTTGAGGAGCGGAAAGTATACAACCTGTGAAAATGAAGATCACCCACATTTTTATTTATCCATGTCTAAAGCTAAAGTAATACCTAACGATAAAATTATTTCCGGACCTGCTTATCTTGTTATGGAGGATATTCCTATAAAGTTTTTGGGTATACCTTTTGGTTTTTTCCCTAGCCAAAGTGAATATTCATCTGGAGTAATTATACCCACTTATGGAGAGGAAAGGATAAGGGGTTTTTTCTTACGAGATGGAGGCTATTATTTTGGAATAAGTGATAAGATGGATTTATCTGTAACTGGTAGTATTTATTCAAAAGGATCTTGGGCTTCTGATGTAAATTACAGATATAAAAAACGCTATAAATTTAATAGTGATTTTAAATTTAGTTATTCCGAGTTTATAAAAAGTGAAGAGGGTTTACCTGATTATGAAAAATCAAAGGATATGGCAATAAGATGGGTTCACGCTCAGGATCCAAAGGCTAATCCGAATTCAACTTTTACAGCGAGTGTTAACTATAGTACTTCATCTTACGATCAATTTAATAGTACTTCTTTAGCCCAAAGAAATACGAATACCAAAAGTTCAAGTATTTCTTATAGCAAGAGCTGGCCGGGAAGTCCGTTTAGAATGACAGCAAAACTAAATCATAGTCAAAATAGTAATACGGAAAATATTTCATTGACCTTACCTGTAATGACTTTTAGTATGGATAGGCAATATCCATTTAGAAAGAAGAATTCAACCGGAGAAACTAAGTGGTTTGAAGATATTGTAGTACAATATACATCTAACCTTGAAAATAGGCTTAATACAAAAGATACTTTATTATTTAATTCTGAGTATAGTGATGAATTTATAACAGGAACAAAATGGTCCGATTATGAGAATGGTTTTAAACATTCTATACCTATAAGTACCAACATTAAAATTTTACAATATTTTAATTTAACTCCAAAGATAGAATATACCGGTATTTTATATCCAAACCATGTGGAATATATTTCTACAGTGGTAAAAGATGAAGAAACCAATCAATCATATGTTGATAGGGATACAATAATGCATGAAGAACTTAAATATGCACAACTTGTAAATCCTTCAATTTCCTTAAGTGTTGGTCCTAACATTTATGGAATGTACCAAATGAAAAATCCTGATTCTAAATTAGTTGCTGTAAGGCATGTGATTACACCTTCCGTTGGGGCATCTTATAGGCCGGATTTGGGATCAATGGTTGATGGTTATTATAAAGTATATTATAGTGAAACTGACACATTATTTGAGAACCCACGGGAATATTCAATATTTAAAGATGGTGTTTATAGACTTCCTGCGGCTCCTGGCGAAAGTGGATCTATTAGTTTTGGATTAAGTAATAATCTGGAAATGAAAGTTAGAGATTATGAGGACACTACAGGTACAGGCACAAAGAAAATTAAGCTTTTAGAAAGCTTAAAATTATCTACGAGTTATAATATGTTTGCAGATTCATTAAATTGGAGTGATATTTCTATTTCCGCAAGGACTTCCATGTTCGAAAACAAATTGAGCTTTCAGGCTGGTGCTAATATAGATCCTTATGCATTGAATCAGGAAACAGGGAGAATTATTGATGAATTTCAATGGGAAAAACAAGGCGGCATCGGTAGATTAACAAGATTTAATTTATCGGTTGACCTTCGATTAAGTCCTGGTAAGGAAAAAGAGAATGAGAAAGATGACCCGATTGATCAGCATAATCATCAGAGAGGTGATCGTTTTTCAAAGTACGAAGATGGATATACTCAAATGCAACAGAACCTTACAAACTATGTTGATTTTGATATTCCCTGGAGTTTAGGTATAACTTATCAATACATTTATAGTAAAAGCGGATTGGAATCAACAAAGAGTATCACGCAGACGGCTAGATTAAGCGGAGATATTAGTTTAACCGAGAAATGGAAGATTAGCTTTACCGCCAATTATGATTTAGTAGAAAATGATTTATCAAATGGTTCTATAAATATTCATAGGGACTTACATTGTTGGGAAGCTTCATTTCGTTGGATACCCGTTGGTACCATGCAAAGTTATAATTTCCAGATTAATGTTAAAGGATCTACATTGCGTGATTTCTTAAAATACAATAAACGTAAATCTTGGCAAGATAATTTATAATTAACTTTTAACCCAATTCTTAAGTATCTGATAACCATATTTGGTCATTATTGATTCCGGATGATATTGAACTCCCCGAATATCAAATATCTTATGTTGTAATGACATTATATTTCCTGTTTGTTTGTCGATAGAGGTAATTTCTAATTCGGTAGGAAAGTTTTCTTTACTAACAACCCAAGAATGATATCTTCCTGTAGAAAAGATATTTGGTATATTATCATAAATATAATCTTTATTAGTTATCAGCGTTTCAAATTCTCTGCCATGATTTACTTCGGGCATATTTAATAATGTTGCACCATAGTACTCTGCTATAGCCTGATGGCCTAAACACACGCCTAAAATAGGCTTTGAATCCTTATAATCATCAATAATCTCGTTCATTTTTTTTACATCAGAAGGTAATCCAGGTCCCGGAGAGAATACAATTTTATCAAAGTTATCAATTTCAGACAATTCTATTTGATCATTTCTTTTAACAATTACTTGATCTGCAAATTGCTCAATGATATGAACGAGATTATACGTAAAAGAATCATAGTTATCTAAAATAAATATTTTCACTTCGAATATGTTTTTATAGCAAGCAAATTAAATTAATTTTGTTAACCAAAACTAAAATAATAAGTAATTATGAAAAAAATAATCTTTACTGAAAAAGCACCAAAAGCAATTGGCCCATATAGTCAAGCTGTTGAGATAAATGGAACACTTTATATTTCAGGTCAGGTTCCGATCAATCCGGAAACAGGTCAAATGCCAGATGGAATTAAAAACCAAACCGAACAGGTTATGAAAAATATTGGTGCTATTTTAGAAGCAGCTGGGTATACTTTTAATAATGTTGTAAAATCTACTTGTTTATTAAAGGATATGGATGACTTTCAGGCAATGAACGAAGTTTATGGAAGTTATTACAAGGAAAATCCACCGGCAAGAGCTGCATACGGAGTTGTAAAATTACCTTTAGATGCTTTAATTGAAATTGAAACAATTGCTGTAAAATAGATCATAAATATGATGTATAAAAAAAGCTTCCCAAATCAGGAAGCTTTTTCAATGTATCATAGAATTGTAATTACTCAGCTACAATTTCGAATTCGATATCAACGCTAACTTCTTTGTGTAATTTAACAGTTGCAGTATATTTACCAACTTCTTTAATTTGATCTTCCGGAATTGAAATATTTTTTCTTTCAATTTCGTATCCTTTTCCTTTCAATGCTTCTGCAATTTGAATTGTATTAACAGAACCAAAGATCTTACCGGTAGAACTTGTTTTAGCTCCAATAGATAATGATACTTTTTCAAGTTTGTTAGCAGTTTCTTGAGCTTCATTTTTAATTTTTTCTTCTTTATGAGCTCTCTGCCTAATATTTTCTTCATGCATTTTCTTAGCCGAAGGAGTTGCTGCTACTGCTAAACCTTTAGGTATTAAATAGTTTCTTCCATAACCGTTTTTAACGGTTACAATGTCGTTCTTATGACCTAAGTTTTGTATATCTTCTTTTAAAATTACTTCCATTTTTGTATCCTCCGTTTCTTATTTCAACATATCAGTTACATATGGCAATAAGGCTAAATGACGAGCTCTTTTAATTGCTTTAGCAACTTTTCTTTGATATTTTAAAGATGTTCCAGTAATTCTTCTTGGTAAAATTTTACCTTGTTCGTTTACGAATTTTTTTAAGAACTCAGGATCTTTATAGTCGATATACTTAATCTTATTCTTTTTGAATCGACAATATTTTTTCTTTTTAATCTCTACAGTTGGGGGTGTAAGATATCTAATTTCCGATTGATTTTGTGCCATGGCTTATTCCTCCGCTTTAGTTTCTTTTTTACTTTTTTTCTTGATGCTATACTCAACAGCATATTTATCCATTTTGAAAGTCAAGAAACGGATGATTCTTTCATCACGTCTGTATTCAGTTTCAAGTTTTTGGATAACATTGCCATCAGCTTTGAATTCAACCAAATAATAAAATCCAGTCGATTTTTTTTGGATTGGATAAGCTAGCTTTTTTAATCCCCAATTTTCTTCATGCACTATTTCAGCACCTTCATCTTTTAAAATTCCTAAGAATTTTTCAACCGCTTCCTTCATCTGAGTTTCAGACAAAACGGGAGTTGTAATGAAAACGGTTTCGTAATGATTCATCATGATTTTAAAAATTTAATTATTAATTATCGAGCCGCAAAATTAGAATATTTTTTATTTAATACAAAAGAAATACGAAGTAATTAAGTCAATTAGAAGTAATTAATTGGATTAGTCGAATTATAAATAAAATTTATGAAGGCTTTTTAAAGATTATAATCAAAATTGATCAAAAATTTTACCTTTGTAAAACGAAGTTGAAAAAGGAGAAAAATGGATAATTTTATTGTTTCTGCACGAAAATACAGACCCTCTACTTTTAAGTCGGTAGTTGGACAGGCATCAATTACAACGACATTAAAGAATGCAATTAAAAATAATCATTTAGCACAAGCTTATTTATTTTGCGGACCTCGTGGAGTTGGAAAAACAACTTGTGCAAGGATTTTTGCAAAAACAATAAATTGTAAGAATTTAGATGAAAATGTAGAACCTTGTAATATATGTGAATCATGTGAATCTTTTAATAATAACAGATCATATAATATTCATGAGTTAGATGCTGCATCGAACAATTCTGTAGAGGATATCAGGAATCTTATCGAGCAGGTAAGGATACCTCCTCAAGTTGGAAAATATAGTATTTACATTATCGATGAGGTTCATATGCTATCATCTCAGGCATTTAATGCATTTTTAAAAACATTAGAAGAACCACCTGTGCATGCAATATTTATTTTAGCAACTACCGAAAAGCATAAAATAATACCGACTATTTTATCTCGTTGCCAAATATTTGATTTTAATAGAATTAGAGTTGATGACACAGTCGATTATCTTGAATATATAGCAAAGGAAGAGGCCATCGATTATGAGATAGATGGTTTAAATATCATAGCACAAAAAGCAGATGGTGCTATGAGAGATGCGTTATCTATTTTCGATCAAGTAGTTAGTTTTTCAGGCAGTAACATTACGTATCAAGGTGTAATTGATAATCTGAATGTATTGGATTATGATTATTATTTTAAGCTAACCGATGCATTTAATCAAAATAACATTTCAGATTCACTTTTAATATTTAATGAAATTGTCGATAAAGGATTTGATGCCCATCACTTTATAAACGGATTAAGTGGACATTTCAGAAATTTATTGGTATGTAAGGATGAAGCTACATTACAACTTCTAGAGGTTGGAGCCAATATTCGAGATCGATATAAAGAACAAACAAGATCATGTAATGCAGAGTTTTTATTTTCTGCTCTTGAGATTTCAAATAAATGTGATGTAGGATATCGATTAAGCAAAAATAAACGCTTACACGTTGAATTAGGATTGATTGAATTATGTAATATTTCATTAGAAAAAAAAAACTCTAGTCTGTTAGAAAAAAAAGAAGATACTATAAATAAAGATAAAGAGGACGTTGTAGAGCAGAAGATTAAAAAAACAGAAAAACACGAAATAAAAGAGGAAAGTAAAGAGCTTAAGGAAAAGCCTCTATTTCAAAACAGACCAAAATCATTTTCAACCTTTTCTATTAAGGAAAATCTTAATCAAACTGCAAAAACCGATGTTGTAGAAGAACCCAGAGAAGAAATTCATTTAGTTGAAAACCCTGAAAATCTTGATAATAGCTTTAATGAAAAAGATTTAACTGAAAAATGGCATGAGTTTTCAAATAAAATGGGTGCCAGACCAAGAATTTTTAATACTTTAACTTCTAAAGACCCAAAGTTGGAAGATAACAATATAGTTACATTTCAGATTGACAATAACCTACAGAAACAAAAGATTAATGAAATTAAAAATGAGTTAATAGATTATTTAAAACGGCAACTAAAAAACTCGAATATTGAATTAAAGCTTATAATTAGTGAGGTTGAAGAGGAAAATAATAAACTATACACGGCTGAAGATAAGTTCAAACATATGCTTTCTAAAAACCAAGATTTAAATAAACTAAAACAAGAGTTTAATTTAGATTTGGAATAATTAAACAATTTTACAATTGAATTGTACTAAGAATAAATCGAATTCGAAAATTTTAAAAACAAAAATTATGTTACCAAAAAAAGTTGAAAAGATTTTAAACGAACAAATTCAAAAAGAAGGATACTCTTCAAATTTATATTTAGCAATGGCTTCTTGGACTGATTCAGAAGGTTATGCAGGAATAGCTAAGTGGTTTTTTGCTCAAGCAGAAGAAGAATTAATGCATATGATGAAAATTGTTCATTTCATTAACGAACGTGGAGGACATGCAATTATTCCGTCATTTGATCAACCACCTGCAAAATTTGATGGTATCAAAAAATTATTTGATCAAGTTTTAGAACATGAGAGATTTATCACAGGATCAATTAATGAGATCGTTGCTCTGGCTCATGAAGAAAAAGATTTTGCAACTCAAAATTGGATTCAATGGTTTGTAACTGAACAAATAGAGGAAGAGTCATCAGTTCAGCTTATTATTGATAAGTTAAATTTGTTGGGTGAAAAGAATATGTATTTGTTCGATCGTGACATTATGTCATTAAGAGGAACAGGAGAATAAAAGCTAATTTGCTTTTTGAAATATACATAACCGTTGCAAATTCTGTTGCAGCGGTTTTTTCGTTTATATTTTCTTGATTATATGAATGACAGAACAGTTTTCTTGAATGATTTTTGTAATAACCCAAAGTATCAAAAAATAATAAATCATTCCACGAATTACTTGTAAAATGTTACATTTGTAGATTAATTCGATTTAAATTTTAAAACAATAATAATGAGCTTAATTACCAATGTATTAACTAAATTTTTCGGCAATAAATCTGAAAGGGATATTAGAGAGGTTGCTCCAGTTGTTGAGAAAATAAAAGAAGAATACAAACGAATAGTAAATTTATCAAATGACGATTTACGCGCTAAAACGCAAGAAATAAAATTCGAAATAAGAGATCATATAAAAGAAGAATCCGAAAGAATAAAAAGCCTAAAAGAAAAAGCTGAAAGCGATGAGGTTGATATTTTTGAAAAAGAAACGATTTACGACGAAATTGATAAAATTGAAGAAAGTATAGATACAAAGCTGGAAGATAAGTTAAATGAAGTGCTTCCAATCGTTTTTGCAATTGTAAAAGATACAGCGCGTCGTTTTAAAGAAAATGATTTCATCGAAGTAGCCACTAATGATTTTGATAAAGATCTGGCTGCTGTATATGAAAATGTGGAAATTAAGGGATCAAAAGCAAAGTACTATAATTCCTGGTTGGCAGGCGGAAATGAAACTAAATGGGAAATGGTTCATTACGACGTACAATTAATTGGTGGCGTTGTATTGCACCAGGGTCGAATTGCTGAGATGGCAACAGGTGAAGGTAAAACGTTAGTAGCTACTTTACCCGTGTTCCTAAACGCCTTGACAGGAAGAGGGGTTCATGTTGTTACCGTAAACGATTATCTGGCAAAACGTGACTCGGAATGGATGGGACCAATTTTCCAATTCCATGGATTATCAGTTGATTGTATTGATAAGCATGAACCAAATTCAGAGTCAAGACGAAAAGCTTATAATTCCGATATTACGTATGGTACTAACAATGAGTTTGGTTTTGATTATCTGCGTGATAATATGGCAATCAATCCGGATGATTTGGTTCAAAGAAAACATAATTATGCAATTGTAGATGAAGTTGACTCCGTGTTAATTGATGATGCAAGAACACCTTTAATTATTTCAGGACCAATTCCTAAAGGAGATATGCAACTTTTCGAAGAGTTAAAACCAAAAGTAGAGATATTGGTTGAAGCACAACGAAAATTAATGAATCAGGTTCTGGCAGAAGCAAGAAAAGAACTGAACGACAATAATACAGAAAAGTCAGGATTTTTATTATTACAAGCTTATAAAGGATTACCAAAAAGCAAAGCATTAATTAAGTTATTATCAGAAGAAGGAAATAAGTCACTGATGTTAAAGACCGAAAACTTCTATATGCAAGATAACAACAAAAATATGCATAAGGTTACCGATGAATTGTTCTTCACAATTGATGAAAAAAATAATTCAATTGAAATGACGGATAAAGGAATAGACCTTATTACTTCAAAATCGGATGATGCAAATTTCTTTATTTTACCCGATATTGGTTCCGAAGTAGCTGAACTTGAGAAATCAGGCTTAAAAGAGAATGAAAAATTAGCCAAGAAAGATCAGTTGTTGCAGGATTATGCGATAAAATCCGAACGTGTTCATACTATCAATCAATTATTAAAAGCATATGCATTATTTGAAAAAGATGTTGAATATGTTGTAATTGATAATAAAGTTAAGATTGTTGATGAACAAACTGGCCGTATTATGGAAGGAAGACGCTACTCAGACGGCTTACATCAGGCAATTGAAGCAAAGGAACGGGTAAAAGTAGAAGCGGCAACTCAAACTTTTGCTACTATTACTTTACAGAATTATTTCAGAATGTACCATAAATTATCTGGTATGACAGGAACTGCAGAAACAGAGGCAGGAGAATTCTGGGATATTTATGAATTGGATGTTGTTGTAATTCCAACAAATAGACCAATTTCAAGAAACGATGATGAAGATTTTGTATATAAAACCAAACGTGAAAAATATAATGCAGTTGCAAACGAGATCTCCGATCTAGTAAATAATGGGCGACCTGTACTTGTTGGTACAACTTCTGTTGAGATTTCTGAGTTACTGAGCCGGATGCTTAAGATTAAAGGCATTAAACATAATGTTTTGAATGCTAAATTACACCAACGTGAAGCTGATATTGTAGCAGAAGCAGGTAAGTCTAAAACAGTTACCATTGCAACTAATATGGCTGGTCGTGGTACTGATATTAAGTTATCAAAAGAGGTAAAAGACGCCGGTGGTTTAGCGATTCTAGGTACCGAACGTCATGAATCGCGTCGTGTTGACCGCCAGCTAAGGGGGCGTGCCGGTCGTCAGGGCGACCCGGGATCATCTCAATTTTTTGTTTCGCTGGAAGATGATTTAATGCGTTTATTTGGATCCGATAGGATTGCTGGGATTATGGATCGTTTGGGATTAAAGGAAGGAGAGGTAATTCAACATTCAATGATTTCCAAATCCATTGAGAGAGCACAAAAGAAAGTTGAAGAAAATAACTTCGGGGTACGTAAAAGGTTACTTGAGTATGACGATGTAATGAACTCTCAACGCGAAGTAATCTATAAAAAACGTAGAAATGCACTATTCGGTGAACGTTTAAGTGTTGATATAGCTAATATGATGTCGGATGTTTGTGAAAGCATAGTTGATGAGTATCAGAATAATGCAGATTTCGAAGGATTCAAATTTGAGTTATTACGTACTTTTTCAGTAGAATCACCATTCGATGAACAGAGGTTTTTAAAAGATGATGCAAGTTCACTAACTGATGAAATATATAAGCTTGTATTAGAAACATATAAGCGAAAAGAAGAAGCAATAGCAAAACAAGCCTATCCTGTTATTAAAGATGTGTATGAAAAAAGTGGCCATACATATGAAAATATTGTAGTACCGGTAACAGATGGTACTAAGACATTACAAGTAATAACTAACCTTGAAAAGTCATATAAAACGGAAGGTAAAGATCTGGTAAAATCCTATCAAAAATCAGCTATACTAGCGCACATCGATGAGTCGTGGAAAGAGCATTTACGCGAGCTCGACGACTTAAAGCAATCTGTTCAGGCAGCAACTTATGAACAAAAAGATCCATTATTGATTTATAAGTTTGAATCATTCGAGTTATTTAAAGCAATGATTGATAAAGTAAATCGCGATGTTGTTGCAACTCTTGTTAAAGGGCATATTCCAATTCAGGACCCGGATAAAGTTCGCGAGGCAGAACAACGCAGAAGAACGGATTATAGTAGGATGCAAACCAGTCGCCCTGACCAGGGAGGAAGTGAGCAAGGTGAAAAGAGACAAAAAGCGCAACCTGTTCGTGTTGAGAAAAAAGTTGGAAGAAATGAACCTTGTCCTTGTGGTAGCGGTAAAAAGTATAAAAACTGTCACGGAAGAGTTCAAGCAGAAGCTTAAGATAAATGATATGAAAAATTAAAGGTTGCAAATCCCGATAATTATCGGGAGCAGCCTTTAATTTTTTGTTGCTATGGTATGATAAGCATGAAATATTGTTTTTCCTTTTTCTCCGGTAAATTTAAATTCTTGCGATTTACCTCCGGTGGGCGAATTCGTAAGTAATGTAATGTTGTTCAATCCCTTATTTAAAGGAATGCGAGCGTATGAAATTGAGTAGGGAAGAGTTTGCCAATTTCTGGTATCTGCTTTTTCTGTTACTGTATTTATAATATTTACTAAAGTGCCCAATGCTTCATCTTCTTCATCAGCTAAGGCTTCCAGAGCCTTTTTTGTAGCTAAGCGTCCAATGGCAGATGCCATTTCCCGAAGCATTCTGTCTTTTAACGTTTTAAATGCAATATCATTAATATCTTGCATTAATTCTAGTTTATATGCCTTTGAGTTTGAAGTTAAAAGTGCATTTGTGTAATAAGGCAACCTTTCTACATATTTTGGGAAAGCCACTCTAAAAAAACGTAAATCATGAAATGCATCTTTCTCTCTTTTAGTTTTATCTCCTATATAAATTGGAAAAGATAGGTCATATTCGTCATTTACCATAGTAACGTACCCACTTCTACTATTAGGAACTTTTACAAAATTAATAGAGGTTTCGGCTTTATATGGACCAAATCCATTTAACCAGAAAAAGATTAATTCTCCATTTTCATTAGGCCGGAATTCAAATTTCTTATCGAACTTTTCTTCATAGTAGCTTACTTCATCATTGAAACCTGTTAAATAAGCAGTTCTTAAAATATCGTCCTTTAGTTGCTCGGGAACCGATATATCAAAAAACTCTTTGTAGTCTGTTTCATAAACTTCAAGAGCGTTTCTGTAAGCTATAAACGCATTATTATAATCCGTATCAGCTTCATAAATTATTCCCATTAAATGATGAGCAAATGCATCGCGTTGATAACGGTTTTTATGGTCCTTGTGTTTGTCGTTTAACTGATTAAGCTTTATGTTAATACGTCTACACTCAACTATTGCACTCTCAAATTTTCCTAACTGTATATAATTTAGTGCCATAAAGTAATTAACCATTACTATTTCAAAGTCTTCTGGTTTATATGGCTTTATTGTAGGATTTGAGACATATGTAAGTGCTTCCAGGTAGTAATTTCTTACATAATCCTCAATAACCTTTTCCGCAATGGAAAAATAATGATTGCTTTCATTGTAATTTTGAAGTATCCACGAAACGTAACCTCGGTTTAAATAGTACAACAACATATTTTTACCATCGGCATCCTTATCGTTTTTATCTAACCAATTATTAGCACTTTCAAAGTTACCTTGAGTAATATGATTCTGAAATTCAATATTTCTTTGGTAATAGGTAGCACATCCGGCAATCAACAAAACGATGAAAAGAATGAAGAAAATCCAGCTATATTTCTTAAAAGATTTCATTCTATGTTAATTTCGGATATATTTTTTGATCTTTTTATCACCTATCCAAACTATTTCGTTAGTTTCAAGATGAGAAAGTTCAAGGTTTACCTGATAGTAGATGACTTTTTCCTTTTTATATGTGTCAACTACAGATTTAATAGTGCCTTGTAACATATAATCTGCTCCAAGTTCCAAACCCCAGTTCTTTGCTGTTTCACCTGACGCAAAATCTTGTTGATCAACTCTTTCTGCACGAAGCGCTTCTCTTTTATCAGCAGCCTGAACTAATCTTGCTGATCCATCTTGAATAATTGCTTTTTCAATATCTTTAATAAAAGTATTAGCATCTATATGCTCATGACTCTTATTCTTAACCAAGCCAACAATAAGTACAGGTCGTTTATTAGAGTTTCCTGATTTATATTCTATAATCCAGTTATCATAAAGTAACTGTTTAATCATCTCTTCAGAAACTGCCCTGGAATCCGAATCATTCCATCTACCACTTAAATCAATTGTTTGATCGGTTTCAACTCTTTGTACTTGTCTTTTGGGAGCACAACTAAAAGTTATAAATACAATTATTACTAAGCTTATAAGTTTGTATAGTTTTTCCATATCAATTTTATTTTAATCGTGAAAAAGTTAGCAAAAATTAGACCAGAATATTGTAAAACTAAAAAGAAAATGGAACACTGGTAAAACAAATTATTACACAAATATATTTCGGATTTAATCCTTGATAATCAGCGGCTTGCATCTGTGTTATCAGCGTTCAAATGATAGAACTATATTTTTTGAATTAATTCATCTAGTTTTTCGTAAGTCTGCTTACTTACCGGAATCAATGGTAAGCGAAGATTATTTTCAATAATCCCTAAAATTTCTAAAGCAGCCTTAATTCCGCCCGGGTTTCCTTCAACAAATAAATAATTGATAAACTCCAGTAATCTGTAATGTATTTCTTCAGCCTCATTAAATTTGTTATTTAAAGCTAACTGAACCATATCCGAAAATTCTTTTGGTAAAGCATTGGCAACCACAGATATAACACCAGATACACCAATTGACATTAATGGAAGTGTAATTGCATCGTCTCCTGAAACAACTATAAAATCTTTAGGTTTATCATTTACTATGTTCATAACTTGAGAAAAATCTCCCGATGCTTCTTTAATCGCAACAATATTATTAAAATCACGAGCTAAACGAATGGTAGTTTCTGCTTTTATATTCGAACAAGTTCTTCCCGGGACATTGTATAATATTATATCAACCGGACAAGCTTCGGCAATTGCTTTGAAATGTTGGTATAATCCTTCCTGTGTGGGTTTGTTATAATAAGGAGCAACCGAAAGTATAGCATCGATTTGATTAAAATCTGTTTTTTTTATTTTATCTACTATAGCTTGGGTATTATTACCTCCAACTCCTAAAACAATAGGGATCCTTTTATTTACTTTTTCAACAATAAATTTTACTAATTCTTCCTTTTCAGATTCAGTTTGGGTAACAGATTCACCTGTAGTTCCAAGTACAATAAGATAATTAATTCCATTGGCAATTAAATGCTCAATTTGTTTTTCAAGGCCTTCAAAATCAATGCTTAAATCTTTTTTAAATGGTGTAATAATGGCTACACCGGTTCCTGCAAATTTATGTTGTGTGCTCATACTTAATTGTTTAATATGTTTAGGTAATGCTTTATTTGTTCAATAAGATAATCAACTGATTCGTTCTTCTGAATATCAATAACCAAATCCTGGTATGAATTACTATTTTGTTTTCCGATTTTAAATTCAGCTCTTGAAAGTGAACCTACATAGTTTACGGTAAAATATTCACTAATACTAAGATCAAATAGAATATCAAAATCTTGATTTATAAATTGTTCAATCAATTCGTTTTTAGGTTTATGGTACCAGTTTAAATCCGTATCACAATAAAAATTTATTCCTTTTCGCATTAAAAATTGTTGTGGAATTTTTTTTACCGGGACATATCCTAATGCATAAACTTTCATACCGTTATTCGATAGAAAAGACAAAAAATCCTTTACCGCGCTGAATGATTGTTCATCAGGTGAACTAAATAAAATACCTGCAGATTGGGCTGTTTTAAAATTATGGGTTTTAACTTTTCTTTTTTGGTTTTTCAATCGTTTTTTCAGATTGAATTCTCCAAGTTTATTTTTAATGTTATTAAATGTACTCACGATGCAATTATACTATTTTTATTCCGCTTATTTGATCATTCTTAAAAAATCGTCTTCTGATATAATCGGAATATTCAGTTTTTTCACTTTTTCTAATTTAGATGGACCAATATTTTCTCCAGCTAATAAATAATTTGTTTTCGCAGATATAGATCCTGTATTTTTACCTCCGAATTTACTAATTAATTCTTTTAATTCATCACGGGAGTGTTTCTCAAATGTACCAGAGATTACAAACGTTTGTCCGTTAAGTTTATTTTCTATGTTTCCTTCTTCTTCATCAATCTCTAATTGAACTCCTGAAATTTTTAATTTGTTTATGATTTTAATGTTTATATCACTTTTAAAATATTCTACAATACTAGATGCAATGCGTTCTCCAATTTCATGTATTTCAGTTAACTCTTCAATTGATGTGCCCTTAATATTCTCAATTGACTTAAGTTCAGATGTGACAGTTTTTGCTACTGTTTCTCCAACATAACGTATACCCATTGCATACAAAACACGGGAAAATGGCACTTCTTTAGATTTTTCAATACTTCCGATTAAGTTTGTAGCAGATTTTTCCGCAAAACGCTCCAGGGATAAAATATCTTCTTTCGTTAAAAAATAAAGATCACCAAAGTCATTAATTAGACCTTTATCAACCAATAGTTCTACCGTTGCCTCGGCAGCACCAATATTCATTGCCTTCCGGCTAATAAAATGTTCAATTCTTCCTTTTATTTGCGGTGGACAACCGGTTTCATTGGGACAATAATGTTTGGCTTCTCCTTCTATTTTTATAAGTTCTGTGTTACATTCAGGACAATCTTTAATGTATTCAACAGCTTTGCTGTCAGAAGGTCTCAGATCTTTATCAACGCCAACAATTTTTGGGATGATTTCACCACCTTTTTCGACGTAAACAAAATCATTAACACGAACATCTAAAAGGTTTATCTGATCATAGTTGTGCAATGATGCCCGTTTTACAGTGGTACCTGCTAATAAAACCGGTTCGAGATTTGCAACGGGAGTAATGGCACCGGTTCTGCCAACCTGGTAATCAATACTTAAAAGCTTTGTTTTTGCCTGTTCAGCTTTAAATTTGAATGCTGTTGCCCAACGTGGCGATTTTGTAGTCATTCCTAACTGTTGTTGTTGCTTTAGGTTATTGATTTTAATTACAATACCATCAATATCATAAGGAAGGTTATGGCGTTCATTTTCCCAGTAATCTATGAATTCTATTACTTCATCAAGGTTACTACATTTCTTTATATTATTTGGAACTTTAAATCCCCAGGTCTTAGCCAGTTTCATATTTTCGTAATGGCTGTTTGCAGGGAGCTCTTTGCCCATAATATAATATAAGAAACAATCTAGCGGTCTGGAAGCAACAATTGACGAATTTTGTATTTTAAGACTGCCAGCAGCAGTATTTCTAGGATTTGCATATTCCGGCTCTCCGGCAGCTCTCTTTTCTTCATTCATTTTTTCAAAACCATCGTGTGGTATAAAAATCTCTCCACGTATTTCGAAATCCGGAGGAAATCCTGATCCTGTGAGTTTTAGCGGAATACTTTTGATTGTTTTAACATTAGCGGTAACATTATCCCCTTTTTCACCATCTCCACGGGTTAATGCTCTTACTAACTGCCCATTTTCATATTTAAGGCTAATTGAGGCACCATCGTATTTGAGTTCGCATATAAATTCGTATTCTTCAGGTAATATTTTTTTATTTCGGGTTTCAAAATCGGCTAGTTCTTCTTTGGAATAAGTATTGTCAAGCGATAGCATCGGGTATGAATGAACTTCTTGTTCAAACTCTTGATTAAGGTCACTTCCAACACGTTGCGATGGAGAATTTGGATCAAATAAATCGGGATTCTTAGTTTCTAAATCAATAAGTTCTCTTAACAATTGGTCGTATTCAAAATCGCTAATTTCGGATTGTGCTAAAACATAATATTGGTAATTATAATGATGAAGTAAGTTTCTTAATTGTTCAAGCCTGCTCTTATCCTTATCTTTACTCATGTTTTCGAATATTATGAGAAACAAAAATACAAATGCTTTCGTTAACTTCAAATTAATCTTATTAACACAAACTTTAAAGAAACTAACAAACCAAAAAGAATATTATTGAGTGTCACTGATCTGTTATTTGCAAGTAAAGCAACAATTACTTATTTTCGGATGATCATTTTAAGATTATGAACCAAATAAGAATTATATTAATACTTACTATTGCTTTTTCCGCAGCATGTAAAGATGAAGATACCTTTAAAACTGATTTTGTCGGTTTTGAAGACTTAGAATTGGAAGATCAATCATATTGGTATGGTTCAGATGGTTCGGGAGATTTTGCAATTGGAAACAAAATATTTAGCAATAACTTTTATTCAGACTGGAATACCTGGAGTGGATTTGCTTATTCAAATATCATCAATTCTTTGTATTATAACGAATCGGCTAAATATGCAGCTTATCCAAGTGGTGGTGCTAATGAATCAAATAATTATGTGGTTGGACGTCAGTTTGAAAAAATTTTAATTGAGTTTGAAGAGGTTGAAGAGCAAAGGCTTGTTCAGATAGCTAACTGTACCTATTCTGCACTTGCAATTAAATACGGATATGGGTTTGCTAAGAAATTTGGTGGAAGAGATGGGAGTGATCCTGATTGGTTTAAGCTTACTATAACTGGATTTGACCATGCAAATGGAATAACCGGATCAATTGATATTTTTTTGGCAGATTTTCGTTATGAAGATGATGTAAACGATTATATTCTGGGTACTTGGCGGTATATTGATTTAACAAGCTTGGGTTTGGTTAAAAGATTAGAGTTTGATTTATCTTCGTCAGATGCTGGCACACCACTATATTTTTGTTTAGATAATTTAAAGGGTAGAATCCATTATTAAGCTCTTTGATCTATCCATTTCTCAAGTAAAGAAATTAATCTTTCCTTTTTAATAGGTTTTGCTATATAGTCGTCACATCCGGCTTCAAGACTTTCTTTTTCATCATTTTGCATGGCATAAGCTGTTTGAATTATAATTGGAATTTCAGGCTTTAGTTTTTTTATTTTAGATGTTGCCTCTAAACCATTCATTCCCGGCATTTTTATATCCATAAGAATTAGGTCGATATGTTTATTGCTGCGACATATTTCTACTGCTTCATATCCGTTTTCAGCATGTAATAAATTTATTCCTTTATTGGATAAAAACATCTCTAAAAACTTATAATTACTTTCTTCGTCTTCAGCAATTAAAATGGTTTTATCTTTCCAGTTTTTATGGTTAGCAATTACAAATTTGGTAATAGTTTCATTTTCTTGAACTTCTGCCATTTCCAATGGTAGCGTAAAAAAGAAAGTTGATCCGGTTCCAGGTTCCGATTCAACTCGAATTGTACCACCGAGCCTTTCAATCAAATTTTGAGTTATGGTAAGTCCTAACCCGGTGCCTCTATACAGTTTAGATGTATCAGTTTCAATTTTATTGAATCTTTGAAAAATCTCTGATTGTTTATCTTTTGGAATTCCAATACCTGTATCCTTAACATAAAACTCAACAAAATCTAAATCTTTAAATATTTTGTAACCTATACTTACTGACCCTGTTTCGGTATATTTTAAAGCATTATCAGTAAGGTTTGTTATAATTTGCTTTAACCTGTAAGGGTCTGTTTTTAAATAAAACTCATCCTGTAAAGAACCTTCATCAAGAATAATATCAATATTCTGTTTGCCAATTTTTTTCTTGGTTTCGTTAAATGTTTCATATAAATCCTTAACGGTACGGTTGATATCTGTATCTTTTATGAAAACAGTTAATTCATTTGCTTCAATCTTTGCCAGGTCAATAATATCATCAATTAAATGAAGCAGGGTATTACAATTATTATTGATGTGTGTTACAAGTTCTTCTCGTTCATCATCTTCAGTATCAGAATCAACTAATAAATCTGAGAATCCAATAATGGCATTCATTGGTGTTCTAATCTCGTGAGACATATTGGCTAGGAACGAAGATTTTAACCGATCAGATTCTTCTGCTTTATCTTTAGCATTCTTGAGGTCAATTTCAGTTTTATACCTATCGGTTATATTATAACAAATTCCAACAATTCCCAAGGGATTACCATTTTCGTCTGTATAGGGTACTTTTAACGTATCTAATAGTACACGTTCACCTTTGTTATTAATCTCCCAAGATTCCATTCTATAAAGCTGATTTGTTTCCATAATCTTTTTATCAGTTTCATAGTAATACATTGCTTCTTCATTTTTAAAAATACTAAAGTCATCTCTTCCGATTAATTCTTCTTCTGTAATACCATTAAACTCACAAAATGCCTGATTACAACCTATATAAACATTGTCTCTGTTTTTAAAAAAGATTAAATCAGGAATAGTATTAATCATTGAGTTTAATAATGATTTTTCGTGAATGAGTTGTTTCTCCGTCTTTTTTCGCTCGTTTAATTCTTTTTGTAATTCAGCAGTTTTAACAGAAACTTGTTTACGAAGTGTCCACGACCAGAATAATACAATAATCAGTATAACTAAAAAGGGCAATAATATTAGAGTAATTAATCTGTAAACCTGTGTTTTAATATCCCTTTTTTCATAGATCCCAAACCATTTATCATATATTTGGTCATATTCGCCCGTTGATTTAATGATTTGCAAACCATCATTAATTTGTGCTAAAATGTCGCCTCTTTGTTTGTTTATAGCAAAACAAATTTCTTTTGGTTGTAAGGTGTTTCCAATTGGTTCCAAATTGGTTAAATTATATTCTTTTATAGCATATTGACCATGAAGTTTATTGATCAAAGCACAATCGTATTCTCCTGATGAGAGTAATCTTAAAGCAGTTGTATAATTCTTTACAGGGATAATATAATCCGTTAAGTTGTTTGTTATCAAATAATCATGCATTATATCACCCTTAACAACTAAGGTTTGTTTACCTTTAATATCTTCAATAGATTTTATATTACTCTGTTTTCTTGCAAATAGTGAATGTGTAATATAAATGTAGGGAGTAGAAAAATTAGCGTTTTCGCTTCTTTGAGGAGAATAGGACATACCGACAACTCCGTCTATTTTTTCGTTAACAAGATCTATTCTTACCTGACCCCAGGTATCTAGTTCCAAATTAACTTCCAATCCCATGGTTTTTGCAATGGCATTCAATATATCTATGCTAAATCCGGTAGGCTCGGAATTTTTATCTAAATAATGATAAGGAGGGTAATCATAATTCGCCTTGAAAAAAATAGTGTCTTTATCAAAATTCTTTGAATAAATTGGGAAAGTGAAGAGAGGGATAAAAATTAAAATTAAAATAAGTAATTTTGTTAGTCTGTTTATCATAGTACATTAATGTAGAGTAAGGCTAAGTGCTTAAAGATAAAAAAACTATTCACATTATCATATGTTACGAGAGTAATAAAGTTTATGTTAAGTAAGCTTTAAGTCTTATATAATCGAGGTATTATTAAATATAGGCGATGCTGAAATTAACTAGGTTAGGAATTTAACAAAAAATTAAAATATGCAAAAAAAGCAAGTATTATTCATTATAATAAGTATTTTGCTGGTTTCATGTAATTTAGATCATTCTAAAAACAAGCAAAAAAGCTCAAATATAAAATTACAAAGTTCAAATTTAGAATATGCTAAAGGATTTGAATTAAAAAACGAAACTAATTATAAGAAATTAACAATACATAATCCCTGGCAGGGAGCGGAAAATGTTGATTACGAATATATACTTATAAATAAAGATCAAGAATTAAATGAAGATCTAAAAAGATTTAATGTTATAAGAACGCCAATAAAAAGAGTAATATGCTTATCAACAACACATATTGCCTTTATAGATGTATTGAATGAAACACAAAGTATTGTCTCTGTATCAGGAACTGATTATATAAATAATCCTAAAATAAGACAAAGAATTAATAATAATGAGATTCAAGATGTTGGTTACGACAATAGTTTAAATTATGAACTAATTGCAAGTTTGAATCCTGATTTGGTTCTAACCTTTGGAGTTAGCGGGCAAGTTGCGGGATACGCTCAAAAGCTGAACGACTTGGGTATACAAACCATGATTATAGCTGAATATCTGGAAACGCATCCTTTAGGAAAACTTGAATGGATAAAATTGATATCGGCTTTGTACGAAAAAGATAATACTGCTCACGATTATTTTGAAAACGTAGTAAATAAATATAATGAGTTAGCGGAAGTGACCCGAAATATGAATGAAAAACCTCGCGTACTTTTGGGTTTACCATGGAAAGGTACATGGCATGTTCCAGGCGGAAATTCGTTTTTAGCAAAAATGATTCATGATGCCGGAGGAGATTATATCTGGAAAGAAAATGAATCAAGAGAAAGCTTACCATTTGATATCGAAACCATTTTTGTGAAAGCTTCTGATGCGGATATTTGGATAAATGCAGGTACAATTAATAAAAAAGAAGATATTATAAAACTAGATGAAAGATTCAAGGATTTTCCGCCTCGTAATAAAAAAATCTACAATAATAATTTACAGTTAAATGAATCCGGAGGAAATAATTACTGGGAGAGGGGTTTGGTTGAGCCTCATATTGTTTTAAAAGATATGATTAAAGTTTTTCACCCTGATTTATTGCCGGAACATGAGTTGGTTTATTACAAATTAATTGAATAGATCAATACGGATTTTATTAAATTAGCATTTTTCAATCATTGTAAAACCTCAAAAATTGTTTTCGAAGAAGCAGAATTTTATAATTTGGAGCACTTTAGTACTGATATTAATAATACTTTTTCTTTTTGATATTATATTAGGCTCAGTTCGTTTACCTTTTACTGATGTGGTTAAATTATTATTTACAGGTAATACCGAACGTCCGGAATATACGACAATAATATATCGCTTTAGAATACCGAAAGCACTAACAGCGTTATTTGCCGGATTTGCTTTATCTGTTAGCGGTTTGCAAATGCAAACCGTATTTCGAAATCCTTTGGCAGGACCTTATGTACTTGGTATTAGTGCAGGAGCAAGTTTAGGCGTTGCTTTGCTGGTAATGGGATTATCAACATTTACGGTTGTTAGTCAAATTGGTGTTTTAGGAAATTGGACAATTGTGCTAGCTGCATGGTTAGGTTCCGGATTAATCTTGTTTTTAATATTGATAGTTTCCATAAGAGTGAAGGATATTATGACCATCCTTATTCTTGGTATTATGTTTGGAAGTGCAACTGCAGCCATTGTCAACATTTTGCAATATTTTAGCAATGAATCAATGCTAAAGGCTTTTATTGTATGGACCATGGGAAGCTTGGGGGGAGTATCACTAAATCAGCTTAAGGTATTAATTCCAAGCGTTGTTATTGGTTTAATTATGACTTTTTTATTAATCAAAGCCTTGAATGCAATGTTAGTGGGAGAGAATTATGCAAAAAGTATGGGATTGAATGTAAGGTTATCAAGGTTTTTAATTTTTTTTAGTACAAGCTTGCTTGCAGGAAGCATTACCGCCTTTTGCGGTCCTATAGGGTTTATAGGTATTGCAGTTCCTCATATAGCAAGAATTGTATTTAAAACGGCTAATCATAAAATACTGCTCCCCGGTACTATGCTTTTAGGAGGTATTGTTTTATTGTTAAGTGATATTATTTCACAATTACCCGGACACGAAAGAACATTACCAATAAATTCGATTACAGCCTTAATTGGTATACCGGTTGTTATCTGGATTATAATAAAAAACAAAAAAATTACATCCGTTTGATGAGTAATGAAAGAAGAAGGAGACATATTAAGCATTAATCATCTTGAAATTGGCTATCCGGTAAAAGGTAATTCCAATTATATTTTATACCGGGATATTAACTTATGCGGTAAATCAGGAGAATTAATTGCATTGGTTGGGAAAAACGGAATAGGAAAAAGTACACTTTTAAGAAATATATCAGGTTTACAAAGTTCATTAAACGGTACGATTAATTATTTTGATAAGCAGAAACAAGATTACACAAGAGCTGATTTTGCCAGAATGATCAGTTTTGTCTCAACAGAAATTGTGAACGTAACCAATTTAAATGTTTTTGATCTGGTTTCGTTAGGAAGGTTTCCACATACAAATTGGTTAGGTAAACTAACAATTGAAGATATCAATAAATCAGCTCAGGCGCTCGAAATGGTTGGGATGAGTTCCTTTGCAAGAAAAAACTTGAATGAAATAAGCGATGGAGAAAGACAAAGGGTTATGATAGCCAGAACCTTAGCGCAGGATACAAAATTGATTATATTGGATGAGCCAACCGCCTTTCTTGATTTACCTAACAAATATGAGATTATTCACCTTCTGAATAAACTATCCAAAGAAGAAGATAAGACTATCATCTTTTCAACACATGATCTTAATATCGCTATTCAGGAGGCAGATAAAATATGGTTGATGTTAGATGATAAAGTAGAAGAAGGAGCACCGGAAGATTTAATCTTAGATGAAACATTCAATAAGATCTTTGAAAAATCAAATTTAAGATTTGATAAAATAAAAGGTGATTTTAAGATGCAAAAAATGCATCAATGTAAAATCGGATTAATAGGAGAAGGACCTCATTATACATGGACAAAAAAAGCGTTGGAACGATTAAATTTTAAAGTTGAGAAAGGCAATGATTCGATACAATATATAAAAATTGATAAGGAAAATAACTTTGGTAAATGGACATTGTTAGATGATGAAAATAAGCATGAGTTCAATTCAATTTATGATTTGTCAATATATCTAAAAATACAAACCGGCCTTCCGAGGGGTAGGCAAAAAAACTAATGTTATGAAAGGATTAAAGAAAGTTACCTCGTACATTTTAATAACATTTGTGTTATTAATTACTATTATTTCATTACTTGGTGTATGGGAAGTTATTTCTCTTGAAGAAGTGATTCGAAAGATATTTGTATCCCTGTTCATTATTTTTGTGGCATCGGTAATCGTGTTATTTATATTTTCGGTACTTATAAGAGATACGGATCATCATAAAGAGTAAAAGAAAAGAGCGCGTTTAGCGCTCTATTTTAATTGTTTTCATGTATTTTCTTTCTTCCAAATTCAATGTCAAGAATATTTTTTAAGGTCTCATGCCCAATTCTTTTGGCAATGATTTTTTTATCTTCATCCAGTAAATAAATGGTTGGCGTACTATATACATTATAAAAGAATCGGAAATTAGTTAAGTTATAAGGATCCCATACGTTAATCCAGTCTTCATATTCATTATTTGCAATATAATCGGTCCATTCTTCTTTATCTGTTTGTGTATAAACAGCAAGTACTTCGAATTCACTTCTGTCATATTCCTGATGCAGTTCGTAAACTTTAGGAGTAACTTTTTTACAATGGCCGCAATCGGGTTCAAAGAAATATACCACCGTATACTTGGCTTTTATATCATAAAGTCTTGCATATTCCTCATTAAAGGTTTCCATTTTTAAATCCTGGGCATAATTTCCAACCAGGTTAAATCTAAGTTTAGCAATATGTTCTTTTAACTTTTCACTGGTTTCCTCATCATACCAATCTACCTTATCGGTTAAATAATAATTGTCAGCTAAATGTACAAGAACTTTATCCATTCCCATTATATTACTTTGACTGTAGGTGTTGAACAGGTACCTGAGAACATACTGATACATTTCCCTGTTATTCTCGCTTTTTGAAACAACCTTATCAATATAGTGAGTTAAGGTATCCGGATTTTGAATTAATATTCTGGTGAAAAAAGCCTCCAGCTTATTATGAAATATAGGAGTTCGGAGGAATCTTTCATCGGAAAAGTTAATATTATCCCAATAATGCTGGCGGTTATAATTATAAGAGTGAAACCATCGAACAGAATCTTTATTTTCAATATTTTCAGGAACTTCAATTTCAGGAACTTCAGGATTCTTCATAGCATTAATAATAACTCCTAAAAGTTTACCTTCATTTTCCGCGATGATTCTATCCCAATTGGTTTTGACCTCTTCAGATAATACTTTTAGCCTATTTTCAAGCATTTCAATTGAATCAGAATCTTCATTATATTTTTTAATTTCTTCTTGAAGGTTTGTTGATTCTTTTTGCTTTTCCATCATAAACTTTTGAAAATCCTTAAAAGAACTATTTTCTTCCGATCCCTTTATTTTCAAATTATTGATTAGATCATCACTGTTGGTTTCCACATAGAACTGCTGATCTTCGCCTATAAGTATATCGAAATAATTTTTTGATGGTAAAACGACTATATATACTCCTTGATCCAATAAACTATCACCCTGAAAAGTACCTTTACCATTTTCATCTAATTGTATTGTATCTTTCACATAAGTTTTATCACCGAAATAATAGCCCAGGTAAATTTCTTTTTCTTTTAAATCGGAAATCTTAACATCAATTTTGTATGATTGTGAAAACAATGCATTCCATGCAAACACTAATAATAGTCCGGTTAAAATGGTATATAAATTTTTCATATTGTGTTATTTTTAACAAGCAAATTTATCAATTTTTGAGCACTATGCTTGTTATTAACATTTTTTAACAAGCTTTCTTCCCTTTTGTTTATCTCTTCGAGTTTAAAATCTTTACTTATAAGCTCGTTTATTTTAGAAATGATCTTCTCTTTAGAATCAACCAAATGACATAACGATTCCAAGCCGCTTCCGCTAACCATCATCGAATTTGCAATGCAATGCCTTCCTGCATATAAAGCATTGATCAACTTAAGTTTAATGCCTGTTTCCTGAAAGGTAATTAAAAGATTAATCTGAGCCTTTTGAATTAATTCTTTCATTTTAAAATCTGTCGGGTTAGAAATTATTTCAACATTAGAGTGGATTTTTGAAAGTTCAAATAATTTAGGATCGGGATTTTTACCGGCTATTATGAACCTGAATTTAACATAAGGGCAAACTCTTTGTATAATAAACTTTGCAGCTTCAATGTTTTCATGAACTGAAAGATTTCCGTGAAATAAAATATACTCGCCTTTCCCTCTTAATATTTCAACCTGATTATTCGAATGGAAAGCCTCAATCAAAAATACGTTTTCGTTGTAATTTTTAAAATGAGCACAATCCTTTTTTGTGATTCCGGCAATCTTAATATCTGATCTTAAAACTCTTTCGTATTTCTTAAGTTTCAATGCCTCGGATTTAAAAAATATCTTTTGAAAAAAACTCTTTTCTTTTTTAGCCAGATTGGAATAATAATCATGCTCGATGTTATGCATTCTGATTGCGATGCTTCTATTTCTTAAGTTTAATTTCTTTAAATGGAATGTTGTATGCAATCCCTCAAAAAGGATCGGGTGATCATCCTGCTTTAGTTTGTCCAATAAATCTTTATTTGAACGGGTTAAAACAATGAACGGAACGATAGAAAAAAAGTATTTAAACTTTTTTGGTCTTGCATAATATTGAACGGATTTGCAATATTTCTTTAACTCTTCTGATTCAACTCTATCGTATTGAAAACAGTGTAAGTTAATTTTTGCTCCTAACTCATAAAGCGCCTTTATTTTGTAAAACACGTCTATAACGCCTCCATAATCAGCAGGGTAAGGTATGGCAAAAGAAACAATATGAATTTCTGTGTTATTTTTCATTTCTATTTAGATCATGAAAGTAAAAATTTTATTTGAAAGTATGCATCTATTTTAGAAAATACGCGTCTTTTAAATGATAATTACTTGTAACGATTCTTTATTTTATTCGTCATATTACCAGATAATTAGCTAATTAAATGAAAGCTGGAAATGAAAAACAATATAGATGTTAAACTTTTAGAATTACGTAAAAGAGTTATTCAAATGTAGATTGAGAGGAAGAGGTTAAATTTTAGGTTTAGGTTAATTAAAGTACTTTCCTGTCCTTCATTTTCATATTTTCCCAATAATGAAGGGTAGTTTGGCCCGGTTCTGAATATCTCGGAACCGGGCTTTTACTTGTTTCATTTTAGTGATTAATTTCTTGTTTGTTAAGTATTACATAAATTTGCTTAATGTGTAATTTGCATTTATATTTGTGCGCTAATTTTTTAGCTAAATCAGATATTATAAGTATAAAATTGATTATGGATATTGAGATAATATTGAACGACGCAGTTGCTAAAGCAGTAGAGGAATTATATGGTGAGGAACCGGTTAAAAACAGTATTCAATTCCAAAAAACGAGGAAAGATTTTGAGGGCGATTTTACCTTGGTAGTATTCCCATTATTAAGAGTTTCAAAGAAACCACCTGAGCAAACTGCAGATGAAATTGGTACTTATTTAAAGGAAAACATTCAGCAAATATCTGATTTTAATGTAATCAAGGGATTTTTAAACCTTTCTGTTAATAAAAGTTTTTGGATTAGTTATTTAAACGATATTAGTAAAGATGAACAATATGGTTTTATAACTAAAAAAGAAGATCCAAAAGTAATTTTAATTGAGTATTCGTCACCAAATACAAATAAGCCTTTACATTTGGGGCACATTCGTAATAACTTACTTGGTTATTCAGTTGCAAATTTACTTCAATCGCAAGGCGATAAAGTTTATAAAGTAAACCTTGTTAATGATAGAGGAATACATATTTGTAAATCCATGTTAGCCTGGCAAAAATGGGGTGATGAAATTACTCCTGAAAAAGCAGGAAAGAAGGGTGATCATTTAGTTGGAGATTTTTATGTTCGGTTCGACCAGGAATATAAAAAAGAAATTAAAGATCTGGTTGAAAAGGGAATGGCTGGAGAAGAGGCAAAACAAAAAGCACCATTGATTCTTGAGGCTCAGGAAATGTTGCGTAAATGGGAGGCTAAAGACCCGGAAGTAATATCCCTGTGGAAAGATATGAATAAATGGGTTTTAGAAGGATTTGATGTAACGTATAAAAATCTGGGTGTTGATTTTGATAAAATATATTTCGAATCCGATACATATAAGCTGGGAAAAGAACTTGTACTTGAAGGTTTAAATAAAGAAATTTTCTTTAAGGAAGAAGATGGCTCGGTTTGGGCAGATCTAAGTGAGGAAGGACTAGATCAAAAGATCCTGTTACGTTCCGATGGAACTTCGGTTTATATGACACAGGATTTGGGTACGGCACAGCAAAGAATGGAAGATTATAATGCTGATCAGGGTATTTATGTTGTTGGAAATGAACAAAATTATCATTTTCAGGTATTAAAACTAATTTTGGGAAAACTTGGATATGACTGGTCGGAAAGTTTACATCATTTATCATATGGAATGGTTGAATTACCCGAAGGTAAAATGAAATCGCGTGAAGGTACTGTGGTTGATGCTGATGATTTACTAAACGAAATGACGACAACAGCTGATGAAATGTCTCGTGAGTTAGGAAAACTGGATAATTATTCCGATGAAGAAAGAAATGAGATCATAAAAACTATAGGGTTGGGTGCTTTAAAATACTTTATCTTAAAAGTTGATCCGAAAAGAACAATGACTTTTGATCCAAAGGAATCAATTGATTTTAATGGAAATACAGGGCCATTTATCCAGTATACTTTTGCCAGAATTCAGTCATTGCAGAGAAAAGCAAAAGACCATGGTATTCAGCTTAAAGATGAAATAAATCCAAAAATCAATATTACAACTAAGGAATTACAGTTGATTAAGCAAATTCATAATTACCCTGAAGTATTAAAAGAAGCTGCAAAAGCTTTTAGTCCTGCTCAGGTTGCTAACTATGTGTATGATCTGGCAAAAGAATTTAATCAATTCTATCATGATCATCCGATTTTAAGCGAAGAAGATAAGTCCATTTCCGCATTTAGATTGTTTTTATCAAAACAAGTAGGAAATATAATTAAATCGGGAATGAAATTGTTAGGAATTGATGTTCCGGAAAGAATGTAAATCAGTTAAAAGTTTAAAATTTAAAATTTAAAGTTTAAAGTTTGGAGTTGAATTAGTCAAAAAAAGAAAACTTCATTTTGAACTAAGAACTCAAAACTAAGAACTAAGAACTAAAGAGTATTTTGATAATTAAGGTGCTTAAGTTAACTTTGTGTGATTTTAAAAGATAATTAATAATATGTTCGAGAATTTATCAGATCGTTTGGAAAAATCCTTTAAGTTACTAAAAGGACAGGGTAGAATAACAGAAATAAATGTTGCTGAAACACTTAAAGACGTTCGTCGTGCATTGTTGGATGCCGATGTTAACTACAAGATTGCCAAAACATTTACAGATATAGTTAAGAAAAAAGCACTTGGCCAGGATGTATTAAATGCTGTTAAGCCGGGTCAAATGATGATAAAAATTGTTCATGATGAGTTAGCTCAGCTAATGGGTGGACAAACTACCGAGATTAACACAAAAGGTAATCCAACCGTTATTTTAATTGCAGGTTTACAAGGTTCCGGTAAAACAACTTTCTCGGGTAAATTGGCAAATTACCTGAAATCGAAGAAACAAAAACTTCCATTACTGGTTGCTGGTGATGTTTATCGTCCTGCCGCGATTGATCAGCTTAAGATCTTAGGTGAGCAAATCAATGTTCCGGTTTATACCGAAGAAGGAAGCAAAGATCCGGTTAAAATTGCTAAAAATGCAATTAAACAGGCAAAACGAGATGGGCAAAATCTGGTAATTGTCGATACTGCCGGTCGTTTGGCGGTTGACGAAGAAATGATGAACGAGATTGCTGCTGTTCATAAAGCTATTGAACCACACGAAACGTTATTTGTTGTGGATTCTATGACCGGTCAGGATGCAGTGAATACTGCAAAGGAATTCAATGATCGTTTGGATTTTGATGGTGTTGTTCTCACGAAGCTGGATGGTGATACCCGCGGTGGTGCTGCACTATCGATCCGCTCTGTTGTAAACAAACCAATCAAGTTTATTGGTTCCGGCGAAAAAATGGAAGCAATTGATGTTTTCCACCCGGATCGTATGGCCGACCGTATTCTAGGAATGGGTGATGTGGTTTCTTTGGTTGAAAAAGCACAAGAACAATACGATCAGGAAGAGGCAAGAAAATTAAGCAAGAAAATTGCTAAGAATCAATTCGATTTCGACGATTTTTTAACTCAGATTGCCCAGATCAAGAAGATGGGTAACCTTAAAGATTTAGCAGGAATGATCCCCGGAATGGGCAAATTAATGAGAAAAATCGACATTGATGATGACGCATTTAAAGGTATTGAAGCAATCATAAAATCAATGACTCCTGAAGAACGACAAAATCCAAAAATATTGAATGGAAGCAGAAGAAAACGAATTGCACGTGGTAGTGGAAATGATATCCAGGAAGTGAACCGACTTGTTAAACAATTCGACGAAACCAAAAAAATGATGAAAATGATGAAAGACGGAAAGGGTATGGCAGGTTTAATGAATAGAATGCAGGGAGCGCGTTAATTATAAATAAACCAAGTGTTTTCATCGAAGTTAAATATATATTGAGACTAATGGTTACAATCAAAAATATCAGAATATGAAACTAATAGACGGTAAAAAAGTAGCAAACCAAATTAAAGAAGAAATAACACTTGAAGTTGAAAGAGTCAAATTAGATGGTGGTAAAATACCTCATTTAGCAGCAATTATTGTTGGGCACGATGGTGCGAGCGAAACTTATGTCGGACATAAAGAAAAAGCTTGTATACAAGTTGGATTTGATTCTACCGTTTTACGTTTCGAAGATGATATTGAAGAAGATACCTTACTTAGAAAAGTAGATGAATTGAATAAAAATCCTGAGATTGACGGATTTATTGTTCAGTTGCCATTACCGGACCATATATCGGAACAAAAAATTATTGAAGCCATCGATCCTAAAAAAGATGTGGACGGATTTCACCCGATCAACCTGGGTAGAATGGTTATAGGTTTGCCGGCTTATATTTCAGCTACACCGGCTGGAATTATGGAACTTATTAAACGTTATAAAATTGAAACTTCAGGTAAAGATGTGGTAGTTATCGGGCGAAGTAATATTGTTGGTAAGCCAATGAGTATTTTATTAGGACAAAAAGCTGATCCGGGAAATGCTACCGTTACAATGGCACATAGCAGAACCAAGAATTTAAAAGAGTTAGTTTCAAAAGCCGATATGGTTATTGCTGCATTGGGCCAGGCTGAATTTTTAACAGCCGATATGGTAAAAGAAGGAGCAACGGTTATTGACGTGGGAATTACCAGAGTAAAATCAGATCAAACCAAATCAGGCTGGAAATTATTGGGCGATGTTAAATACGACGAAGTAGCCGAAAAAACAGAATACATAACACCTGTTCCGGGTGGTGTTGGCCCAATGACGATTGTTTCATTACTTCAAAATACACTAAAAGCTTCAAAAGGAGAAATTTATCCGAAGTTTTAAATAGTAAAATACATGAAATTATAATGGAAGAGGGTGTCTAAAAAGATTGATTTTCGCCACAAAGACACAAAAACACAAAATCTCACAAAATTATAATATATTGATTAATAGACTTTTGTGTATTTTC
>JANQHR010000088.1 GCA_028282585.1 Bacteroidales bacterium
CTGATGAAGTGATAAGCCCGATTCACTCCATATTCGTTGACCAATGGGATTGGGAAAAGAGAATTTCCCTAAGGGATAGAAACCTTGTTTATTTAAAAAAAACGGTTAAGTTAATTTATAAATCTATTAAATCTACAGAAGGGTATTTAACGGAATTTATTCCCTTTTTTAGTCAATACCTGCCTGATGAAATCACTTTTATTCATTCTGAAGAGCTTCAATACAGGTACCCCAAATTAACAACCAAAGAAAGAGAATACATTGTAGCCAAAGACCATGGAGCGGTTTTTATAATTGGTATAGGCCATGAACTTGCAGATGATATTCCTCACGATTTAAGAGCACCTGATTATGACGATTGGTCGACTCAAACAGGAGCTAATTATAAAGGGTTAAATGGCGATATTATTTTATGGAACCCGATTTTAGAAACTGCTTTTGAAATTTCTTCTATGGGCATTAGAGTAGATAAAGAATCATTATTAAAGCAACTAAAGATAACCAAAACAGAATTTAGGGCAGGCTTATCTTTCCATGATAAATTACTGAAAGGTGAACTACCATTAACAATTGGGGGAGGAATTGGACAATCCAGGTTAGCCATGCTTTTATTAAAACAAAAACATATTAGTGAGGTGCAAGCAACTATCTAATTTTGAGCAAATAGTACGATCCTTACCATGTGCGGCACTGGAATAATTTCATTGTCCCCTGAAACCTGCTTAAAGCAGGTTTTTTTTGTAATAAAAGGACGGCACTGAAAAAATATATGATAAAAAATAATTATACCCAAGACCAATACCTTCCAATTTATTTTATGATTATTTATAAAAATTGTAAATTCACATAAACAAAATGTGTTAAAGGAAATGTATCATCAATTGTTGTTATATGTAGTTATTGTAGGTATAACAACAATGAATTTATACTACAGTTACCATGCATTAAAATAGAAGGAAATGGACATACATTTTAATTATAAATATGACGATTTGTTTAACCCAACTTTGAAGGCGATTAAAAACCTTGGAGGCTCTGGAGCAGTTTCAGAGATAGAGGAACAGGTAATAGAGATTCTCCAGTTATCAGAAGAGGCAGTGAATGAAATTCATCGTGAAAGTACAACTAAGTTAACCTATAGATTAGCTTGGGCTAGAAACTACTTGAAAAGGTATGATTTATTAGAAAATTCTTCAAGAGGAATTTGGGCTTTGACCAAAAAAGGTCAAAAAACAGAATCTGTAGATAAGGAAAAAGTAAAAAGACTTGTAGCCATGCAGGATAAGGCAAAGCGTATAATTAAAAAACAAAAAGATATCGCATCTTCCAATATAGAAGAAACTACTAGAGAGACAGAAGAGTTTAATTGGCAAAACAAGTTGATTGAAACGATGAAAGGAATTAAACCAGACCAATTTGAACGTTTATGTCAAAGGCTTCTTAGAGAATTAGGGTTTGTAAATGTTGAAGTTACAGGAAAAACAAACGATGGCGGAATCGATGGAAAAGGAATAATAAAGTTAGGTGGTGTTCTTTCGTATCATGTAGTTTTTCAAGCAAAAAGATATCAAGATTCGGTTTCGGCATCTGTGATTAGAGACTTTAGAGGTGCAATGGTCGGAAGAGCAGATAAAGGATTAATATTGACAACCGGAAGTTTTACGCGAGAAGCGAAGAAAGAAGCAATAAGAGATGGAGCTACACCAATTGACTTAATGGACGGCAATGAATTTGCTGAACGATTAAAAGAATTAAACCTTGGTGTTTCCATCGAAATGGTAGAACAAGTTAATATAAAATCAGATTGGTTTATGAATTTATAAATAACGCATGCCAACACTTCATATAGCAAATAAGGCGGATAGTGGATTATTGAACGGCAGTTCTTCGATGGAACACCGCCGAAACTTTTGCTTCGGCTACAAAAAAATACTTCAGTGGTGCCAAAACAAAAGCTTTAGCTCAGTGCAAACTTGATAGGTTTGTTCTCCGAAATGCCTTACTTGCCATATACTCACCATTGTAGCACATTAGGTAAACCGATAAATGAGTACTAGAACGCAAAAGATAAAAATATGACGAACTACATAGATGGCTTCGTTCTTCCAATTCCGCGAATTTATTTGGAAGAATACAAAAAAGTGGTTGAAAAAGTAGCCCAAATTTGGAAAGAGTATGGTGCAATTGCTTACTTCGAATTCGTTGGTGATGATTTGACTTTAGAAGGCACGAAATCTTTTATAGAGACCTTAGATGCAAAAGCAGACGAGGAAATTGTATTTGGTTGGGTTGTTTTTCCCTCAAAAGAGATACGTGACTTAGCCAACAAAAAAGTTCCTTCAGACCCAAGAATGACAAAATTAACTGCACCTTTAACTGACCCAAATAAGTTAATATTTGATGGCAGTAGAATGGTTTATGGAGGGTTTCAGCCGCTTGTACAATCGAATGAATAGGTGCTAAAATTACAATTTTGCGACTTATCTATAACCCGGAGCTACCTGGCCATTTCCTTTACTTCTTGCATTTTATCCAGTGAAGATTTTATCATTAAAAGCCTTTGGTTTATATTAATTAGGCGTATGTCGATTTTAATTGGTTTAAGAATTTCCAGTTCTTCATCTTTTAAACCAGAAAGTTCTCTTAGTACCTGAATTTTTGTAACAACAAATGATATTGCCTGAAGGATATTTTCATAAATAAATTTGCCTTTAACCAACTTCTCCTGGCCATCTTCTAGTTTTAAAAGTTTTCTTTCACGGTTCTTTACCTGGCCTTGTTTTTGAAGCTTTTCGTAAAGGTTTGATTTTTTAGTGTCATCTTCTTTATAAAAGATTGCTTCTGAAACATCTGTTTTTAAAAGCGTTATAAGTGATTTAACATTTGGGCCGTTCGGTTTTAATGATTTATAAGCTTTAAAATTAATAACGTTTAAAATCTCGAGGTTGCCCAGAACCTCAAGGTAAAGCAACCTTAGAAAAGTTGTTGTATCCTTTTTAATTTGCTTATACTTGTCAATTTTATCAATTAACTTATCAATTAAGTTCAATGAATTTTCAGCTATTTCCAGGCCTGTATTTATTGGGTTAGTCATGTTATTATTTTTTTGCTAAGTACTTTTTAATAAATATAAATAATCCTAAAATGAAAAGTGGCCAACCTATCCAAAAATGCTTTCCGGTATAATTTCCTTGCATATCTTCAAATAGGCTCGTAAACTCAAAAAATGTTACTATTATGGCAATACCTGAAAACATTAGGGCTGGTTTGAAAATTTCCGGAAACTTTACTTTATTGGTATGCAGGACACCAAATAATATAAAAAATATATAACCAAAAATTGTTGATGTTAATTGAGTAATTTCAGAAAATTTTCCGGCGTAAGCAGCTAAGGGAATTATTTTGACTGAAATTCCTTGAAATTCGAATCCATTGTTAAGGTTATACCCTAAGGTTAAAACCTGGGAGAAAATTAAGCCAAGAATAAGCAATAGTATTGAAAGCTTCTTCATTACGATGTATTTTTCACCGAAAATAACAAAAATAATGTAAGGAACTATACAAACTTTTCACGTTTTTGTAAGTTAATTAAAGCCCATAATAAAGAAACCACCGACCCAATTATTAACATTAAGCGGTTCTGGCTTAATACATTTTTCCAAACAGTGAGGCTAATATCACTTGGTACGTCAAAAGGGTTCAAAAATATATTCCATTTACTGCTTCTTAAAGGTTCATGCATAATCCAAAAAACCAGCCCGATAATAATCATAATAACAGCTGCTCCGCTGGCATTTTTAACCAGGGTAGCAAATAAAAAAGATAAACAGGATAGGAAGAACAAAGGGTACATCACCTCATAAACCATTTTTAAAACCGGTATACGGAGTACAGCAAATACTGTAAACCATGACATGGCAAGCAAAATTATAGTAGCTAATACCATACTAATAACAAACCTGATAAGATAAACCTTGTAACGGTAATTAGGAACTCCAAATATAATTTCGAGCATTCGGGCATCCTTGTCGTTCTGAACATTAAAAATAACAGGGTAAAATATTACCAGTAAACCCGGGAATAGAATTACGCCATAAATATCGCGTTCTGCAATAGATGCATTCTGAAATAGCATAATTCCCATAATTATTAGAAAGAATGCAACTGCTGCTATTAAGAAGTAAATGAATTTATTAGCAAATACAATCCTTAAATTATACACCAATATATCGAATGCGAGCTTTATTCTGTTCGATTTCATTGCTTTACCATTTTTTCTTTTGTTAACAAATACAAGTAGGCATCTTCGAGGTTAGCTTTTACCGGTTTAGCTTCCGAAGTAGGAGCCACATCAGAAAGGCAACGGCACCGGATCATTTCTCCGTCTTTCATATGATGTATAATTGCATATTCATCCTTTAACTTTTCAAACTCATCTTCATGAATGTTCATCATCCATACTTTTTCTTCTGCTAACTTAGCCATTTTTATTGGCGCTCCCAGGTATTTTACTTCACCTTTTTTCATTACTGCAACCATATTACATGAACTTGCAACATCTTCGATAATGTGAGTTGAGAAAATTACAATACGTTCTCGGCTAAGTTCTACTAATAAGTTCCTGAAACGTATACGCTCACGAGGGTCGAGGCCTGCGGTTGGTTCATCCACAACAAGGATTTTAGGCAAATGAAGCAGAATTTGAGCAATTCCAATTCTTTGTTTCATTCCACCGGAGAAGGAGCCAATTTTTTCATCTTTATTTTCGAACATATGAACTGCATTTAAAACGTACTCAACACGTTTTGCCCTTTCTTCCTGGTTGTATAGTTTCTTTAAGATTCCCATATAGTGTAAGAAGTCCCAGGCAGTCATATTTTCGTACATTCCAAATTCCTGCGGAAGGTATCCGATTAAACCTTGCAGTTCTTCTCGCTTCTCTCGTACGTCAATACCATTAATGGTAATTTGCCCATAACTTTGCTCAAGGATTCCACATATAATTCTCATTAATGTTGATTTTCCTGCACCATTAGGTCCAAGCAAGCCAAACATCCCATTTTTAATATCAACTGAAACTCCTTTAAGGGCTTTAAAAGGAACTTTCTTTTTACCGATTACAGGAATTACCAATACGAATTTGTAAAATCCTTTTCTAATCCCTTTGAATTTACCTTTTAAACGGTTTACATCTACCTTTTTCCTATACAGGTTATCGGATGTAACTTTTATAAGTACCAAGAAATACCATAATGCTCCCATCGGGATAACTAAGCCCAATAGTTCATACTTTTTAAAGAATAGGTAAAGAGCAAGAGCAGGGAAAGCCCAGAAGAATAACTTTGATACTAATAGAATCAACCTGCTTAAAAGCTTAAGTTTCTTTTTTGCCTTTAAGTTTCGAGCATATTTTTCGACCGGCACTAAAAAATAGGAAGTTAATATGTAAAGGAAAATTGGAAGAATAAAATACCATAACCCATTTTCAAGGTGGAAATAGATAAAATACACGATAAACCCAACCAATGGTACTTGCCAAATGAGTTGGCCAAAGTCTTTAATTGTGGTAAATTCATGCTCGATTCCCAATCTTTTACGTATGTTTATTCCTGATTTCCATTCGCGCACAAAACGGCTATCCCAATCATAGATTTTCACAAGGTTTCTAACCTTAATGTGTAACGATTCATCTTCTCCAATAAGTTTTTCAGATGCTTTTCTTAAGCTGTTTTGAATAAAGTAAATGGTAGCAGGAACAATGATCATTAGCCCAATAAAGTCAATTATTTGCCATACCCTTCGGTCAACTTCAGTAAATATAAAGTAGCTGCCTATTACCCATATTGCTATTTGTATTAGCTTAATATAAGGCTTTTGGCTTTGAATCCATTGTAAAGATGATTGCAACCCGGAATTCAAGGTCGGAATAAAAACCAAAGTAAGCAACGTACTTACCGTTAATCCTCCAATTATCGTAATTGCGAACGGAACTCCAATTAGAGTTACATATTCAGCTTTACCTAAGGCTAATGGAATCAGTGCGATAATTGTTGTAATTGCTGTAATAAGAATAGGGCGTACACGTGCTAAGCCTGCCATCATTAAAGCGCGGGATTCTGAATAACCTCTTCGGCGCAGTACCCTGGAATAATCGATAAGGATTATTCCATTATTGACTACAATCCCAAGCAATATCAATAATCCGGTTAGTACGTTGGTGTTTAGCAAGGATGTCCCGGTAAGAATTAATAAAACTAACGAACCAATTGCCGCCATAGGTATTGAGAACATCATTACAATAGGAGTGGAGAATGACTCAAATACAGATGACAGAATCATGTAAATAAGGATAAATGCCATTAATAACAAGAAAGCAAATTCTCCCAATTCATTTTCATCATGAATAACTTCCAATGCAATTCCGGATGAAAGTGTCATGCCTTCGACTAATTCATCAATTTCGATCCGCGCAGCTTCCAGTAAATCCTTTTCATCCTGAACCTCACTAATAAACTGGTAAACAACTTCAAGTTGTTTCTCCTGGTTTGTCCTTCTTATTACAGATAAGCCTTCGGTAAAATTAAAACTGCTTATTTCCTGCATTTCGAATTGAGAACCCTGGTTGCCCCTGACATTTAAAGTTTTTAATTCCTTTACATTTCGTTCTTTTTGGGTTTTATAGCCTATTGTTTTAATAAGGATATCATACTCTTCTGTTCCTTGTTTAAACATTACTCCACTTGAAAACTCGTGCTGGAATGAGTTTAATTCAGAAAGCACAGAAGCTACTGGGATATCATATAATGCCATTAATTGTTTGTCGAAATTAAGCATAAGTTCCGGGCGCTTATCCGGAACGCGAATATCAATATTTTCAACAGAAGTAAGTTGCCCCAGGTAATACTTAACATCATTAGCCTGGTTTAACATTTTATCAAAATCTTGCCCTTTGATTACAACTTTTTCTCTTTGAGCGCCAATTCCCAGCATCCTTCCAAATTCATCATCATCGTAGCTATCTCCGCCAAAACGCCCACTCGCCGGCGGGTCCCAGCTAAATTCCGCCGGGCTCAGTTCTTCAAGCCTTTCAATGATTTCGTTTTTAATTTTAGGAATCGAAAAATTTCTGATTTTTTTGTAATCATCAACCAAAAATATGGTTAGCGTAGCTTCTTCTTCGTAAATCTGGCTAAGGACATCTTTCTTTTCTTCTAAATCTTCGAGTTTCTTTTCTGCTTCCGCAACAAGAATATCTGTATTCTCCAAGGTTGTACCACTAGGCATGGTAACATAAAGCGTAACATCTTTTATTTCTGCTTCTTGTGTGGAAATGAAACTTACACCTAAACTTATTAAAAGCGCTGCAAAAAATATGATTAATGCTCCCAGAATTGTCCTTCCAGGTTTACGCATGCAGGTTTTAAGGAGTACCAGGTAAATCTGGATTAGCCTGTTGTGAAGTGATATTTTTTCAAACTGGATTGGTTTATCTTGCTTTCTGAATTTCAGGAATGCATGTGTGATCATAGGAATTAACAGTAGGGCAACTACCAAAGAAACTAGCAAGGTAGAAATGATAGAAACTCCGATGTGCTTTCCTATTAACCCGATAAAGAAATCGGTTGAAAATACAAAAGGAAGAAAAACGGTAACCGTTGTTAAAGTTGCTGCAAATATAGAACGCCATACTTCTTTGGTTCCTTGTATTACAGCCTGGTCCGGGTGAACTTTCTTAGCAGCAAGGCGATAAATGTTTTCCAAAACAACAACACTATTATCAAGCAGCATCCCGATGGCGAGTGCCATTCCCAGAAGTGTTAAGCTATTTATGGTTATACCTGCAGCATAAAAGAAGTTAAATGCTGTGTAAACTGATATAGGAATTGCCAGGGCAATAGCAACAACCAGCCTGAAATTCTTTAAAAATATCCATAAGATGAATATGGCAAGCAATCCACCTAAAAGTGCTAATTGAATTATGGAATCGATGTTCTTTTCCATGGTATCAGCATCATTTCGCTGAATAACCAATTCAATATCTTTTGATTCAAATTCTTTATTTAATTCTTTTATTTGATCCTTAACTGCATTAGATAATGCGATAATATTGGCTTGAGAATCTTTGGTAATTGCAATAGTTACAGCTTCTTTTCCATTAACCCGGCTGTAAGAGTCCTGTTCTTTTACACCGTAATGAATATCAGCTATATCTTTTAATTTAATTTTACCTTGTTCTTTAACCACAACATTATGAATATCCTGAATATCATCAAATTCTGATATTACATTCACAAAGTGTAATTGGTTATTGCTGGTAACTTTGCCGGCAAAAGTCCTTGATTTACTATTATTATTTAAAGCAGTCCGTACATCGGCTGGAGAAATACCATAACTATCGCAAATATCCTGGTGTAAAAGAACCTCAATAGACTTTTCTCTACCTCCAAATACTTCTGCATTGGCGATACCATCAATATTCTTGATTTTATTTATTATTTCTTTATCGGTAACTTGCCTTACCCGGTCAACACCACCACCGCCACGCACCTGCAATGTCATAAACATATTGTTTAATTGCTCGAGGTCGAATTTGAAAGTTTGTACCTGGAATTCTTCAGGCAATGTAGTTTTTACTTCATCTATCTTCTCAACCAGTTTGAGGTACGCAAACTTTAAGTCGGTGTTTTTTTCATATGAAATTTGAATAGAACCAGACTGTTGCCCGGCAGTGGATTCAATTTTTTCAATCCCTTTTAGTGTTCCAATTGCACCTTCTAAAGGTATAATAGCCTGGTTTTCCATGTATTTAGGGTCAACCTCTAACGGAGAGGCAACCTGTACAAATAACATGGGGAAAGTTGCATTAGGATAAAGTTCAACTGCCAGTTGTTTGTAGGATATATAACCAAGCATGGTTAATCCTGTAAACAACATGGCGATGAGTACTTTTCTTTTTATAATGAAATTCATTTTTTAATTTTCTCGCAGAGCCGCAATGACGCAAAGCTCTCATTATAAATTATTCACGATTCTTTTAATTCCATCTTTAATGAGTTTTTCATTAAAGTTGACTAATAAACCCAATTTTAGCCCTGTGATTCTTAAATAGGTTAATAATTGTTTGGGGTGAACAGGTGCAATTATTTCAACTGATTTTAACTCTATTATTACTTTGTTTTCTACAACTAAATCAGCTCTAAAACCTATTTCCATTTTTCTATCCTTCCATATAACAGGAATTGCTTTTTGCCTCTCAACTTTTAGGCCCTGTTCTAATAATTCGTGATACAATATTTCTTCATAAACAGATTCTAATAAACCTGGCCCAAGTTGTACATGAATATTGTAGCATGTATTGATAATTATTTTTGAGAGTTCGTTTTCTGTCATTGTTCTGGTTTTTCTTTGCGACTTAGCACCTTTGCGTGAAAATATATCTCGCAAAGACGCCAAGAATATTAATTTTTATTAAATATTTTAATTCTTAACCCATCAAATACATAATAAACACAAGGAATAACAACCAATGTTAGAAGGGTAGAAGTTACCAACCCTGCTATTACAGCAATAGCCATTGGCGAGCGTAAAGCGGCACTTTCACCGATTCCAAATGTTAATGGCAATAAGGCTAAGATTGTTGTTAAACTCGTCATCATGATAGGGCGAATTCTGTTTTCACCTGCATTTATTATTGATTCTTTTAAAGACAAACCTTGTGCTTTAAATTGGTTTATTGCATCGACCAGAATAATAGAATCATTAACCGCAATACCGGCAAGCATGATAATTCCGATATATGCCATAATGCTTAATGACTTTCCAAGAATTAGGAATGCCCAAATTGCACCAACTCCTGCCAATGGAATGGTTAATAAAATGGTAAATGGATGTATCATCGACTCAAATTGCGATGCCATTACCATATAAACTAATATAATTGATAGAATTAGAGCAAAGCTTAAACTTGACATAGCTTCCTGGCGTTTTTGCTCTTCGCCCACTATACTTATTTGGTATTCTTGAGGAATATCAATGCTGGCAATCTGTTCTCTCACACTCTCCACGGCCTGGCCAAAAGGCACAGAACGGTCTATATCTGCCATTACTTTTCCAATCCTGTTCTGGTTTCTACGGAATAGCTGCTTTGGCGAGGTAGATTTCTCTATAGTTGCCAACTCATATAATGGAACATTGTTATTTCCATTTTTAAGGGTAATCGAATTGAATTCTGACAAGCTCAGCTCAGGCAATTTAACTGTAATATCATTCATCTCGCCATCTTTCTCGTACTTACCGGCATCTTTACCCATTAATAAGTCTTTGAGCTGGTTTATGATATCTTCAACACTCATATTGTAAATGCCTGCCTTATAGCGGTCTATTACAACATCAATTTCCGGCGCACCTTCTTCAATGTTTGTTTTAATATTAAGAAGTGCAGGAATTTCCTGAAGTTTAGCTTTTATTTCTGATGATACCTGCTCTAAAATTTCCAGGTCTTTTCCTTTTACTTCCACCACAAGAGGAGCATCATCAGTACCCATTGTTGATTGCAATGCTGTTTCATCTCTTATGATTGAGACTTCTGCATCAGGTATTGTGCCCATTAATTCTTCAACTGAAGATATGATATATTGTGATTGCCCTAAATAATCATCCTTTAAATGGATTTTTATGGTAGCTGTATTTTCATTTTGGAAAACCGATTTTTCATTGGTTGAAGTACTTGAAGGGCCAATCTGGCTATAAACTATATTTAGTTTGTCACCTAGCATATCATTTAACATCGCTTCAATATTAGCAACTGCCCCGGATGTTCTTTCAAGTTCAGTACCTTCTTTTAGTTTTATTTCGATACTAAATTCACCAGCTCCACTTTTCGGAAGGTATTCTGAACCTACATAAGGAAATATATAAACTGTTAATGCCAACAATAAAGTAGCAAAAACAATTACAAGCCCTTTTTTATCAAGGATTTTAGATAAAAAATTACCATACCACCCTATTCGGACTGACTTGATTTTATCTTCTTTTTTGTATTTTCTGTATGCGAAATTGAACAGCATTGGAATAACCAGAATAGCAACAAATAGGGACGCTAACAATGAAAATGCAACAGTCCAGGCCTGGTCTTTGAATAGTGCTCCGGAAGCTCCGTGCAAATAAACTATTGGCAAGAACACAACAATTGTGGTTAAAGTTGAAGCGACAATAGCACCGCCAACTTCCGCTGTTCCATGTATTGCAGCTTCGCGAACAGACATTCCCTGTTCCATATTCCGGAAAATATTTTCCATTACCACAATTGCATTGTCAACCAGCATACCTGCCCCCAGCGCAAGCCCACCAAGAGTCATGATATTTAATGTGAGCCCATTAAAATACATTAAGTTGAATGTGGCAATTACTGAAATAGGTATTGCAAAACTGATAATCGCAGTTACCTTTAACCTTCTTAAGAAAATGAAAAGTACAAATACAGCTATTAAAATTCCTATTAATGCAGTTTCTTGCACCTCATCAATAGCAGTTTGTATAAATTCTCCCTGGTTTTGTACAATTATAAATTCATAGCCAGGCAATGCCTTTTTGATAGATTCAAATGATTCTATCAAATCATCAACCGCTTTAACTGTATTATAACCAGTTTCTTTATAGATAGAAAGCCCAACACAGCGTTCGCCATTTATTCTTACAACATTCTGAGGGTCCTTATTGGTAAAACTAACCTTAGCAACATCTTTTAAGAAAATAGGGGTTTTTAAAACTGCATCCTGGTTTTGGGTCCCATTTACCAGCTTATAGCTTAAAACTATATTCTCTATATCTTCAACTCTGCCCACAAGGCTGGAACCTTTGATGATATATTTTTTCCCCATTTCAACAATTGTACCTCCGGAAACATTTCTATTCATATTTTGGATTTCCTGTACAATTTGCCCAGTTGTTAAGCCATAAGCATCTAATTTGTATTGCTCGGTTTCAATCAACACTTCTTTTTCTTCAGTACCGGTAAGTGATACATCTGCAATGCCCTCTAACCTAATCAGTTCATTTCGAATATAATTTTCACCAACTTTCCTTAACTCGTCCATATCGGTAATCTCTGGGTGTTTCATCCCAATGATCATAACCGGTGTAGCATTAGGGTCATGTTGTGTTATGGTGAATTCTTCAATATCTGAGTTTTGGCTATATGCTGTCAATGCTTTTTGAAGGTCTAAAAAGGCTTCATCCATATCAGTTCCCCAGCTATATTCTACTGTTACCCTGGCAGAACCAACCATACATACTGAAGAGACCTGTGATACGCCTTTTTGGCGAATGGATTGTGCTTCTATGTCTTCAATAAACTGTTTTTCTAATTCTTCCGGTGGGCGTTCCCCTGCTTTAATTTCGACAAATATTCGTGGGGCGTTCATATCAGGGAATAAGTCAACGCTTAACCTTCCGAATGAAATGTATCCCAAAAGAATAATTGCAATAACAATCATCGAAACCGTTACAGGGTTATTAACCGAAAATTGTGTAATTTTTTTCATATGTTCAATTTTTCTCGCAAAGCCGCATAGCCGCAAAAGCTCTTATTTAAAATAATATATGAGTTAAATATTTGCATTCTTCCGGCTTTCATATTTATAAAACTTTGAACTTTAAACTCATAACTAAAAAACTATTTAATAACTTTAACTTTAGAGCGGTTACGAAGTGTTTCAAACCCTTTTATAACTAGGCGGTCGTTCTTTTCTAAACCTGAAATTATTTGCACTTCATCCGGATTTTCTAATCCAAATGTAACAATACGTTCTTGTGCAAGCCCTTTGTCAACAACAAAAACAGTATTTCCTCTTTGCTTTGAAAGAATTACATCTTTAGGAATTACAATTGTACTGTCGACTGATGCAACTATTATTTCTCCTTTTGCAAACATTCCAGGGCGTAATAGTAAACCAGAATTAGAAACATCTATAACTGTTTTAAATGACCTGGTATCTGCATCAATTGCAGGAGATATCTGTGCTACTTTACCAACCAAAGTGTCTTCAGGAATAGTGTAATTGGTAATATTTACTTTTTGGCCAACCTTTACAAAACTTAAGTCTTTTTCTGCAAGGCTAATTTCTATGTAAAGTTTACTGTAATCCATAAGCTTGAACATTAATGAATTAGCAGTAATTCTTGTTCCCGGAGTATAATAAGGTAAATCTACAATGACACCAGAAAAAGGAGCTTTAATATGCATTTTATCGAGCTTTATTAAAGCGTCTTTGTAGCTATAATCAGCATTTATATAATTAACCTCAGCATTTTTTAATTCGCTGAGTGTAACACCGCCTTTTTCATATAATGATTGTTGTTTTTCAAAAGTCTGTTTGGTAATTTCAAGGTTCAATTTCAATGAACTAATCTTGATGTTGTTTTCATATTCTTTATCTTCCAACTTAATAATCTCATCGCCTTCGTTTACTTTATCACCTAATTTGTATTTTTTGCCGGTAGCAGGATTTGTTATGAGGTTGTATTCACCTGCTATTTCAGATTTTTGGCTAATTTCTTTAATAGGATTAACAGTACCTGTTGTTTCAATAAATTTCTTAATTGATTGAAGTTTCAAGTCTTGAACTGAAACAGGGACAGATATATCTTTATTTAAGCCCTTTTCTTCGTTATTACACGATGCAAACACGATGATTGCAACTAAGATTGTAACTATTTTTCTCATTGTGTATTTAGTTTTTATTGTTTTCTTTTTTTGAACGCCGATGCTACGGATCAATATATTGAGCGCGGATAACCGCTGATTTTAATTATTTATCGCTTTTATATTTTTTCTTTTATTTTCAAATACTTTTCTTACAAATTCAGGCTTTTTGCCAAAATTTAGAAGTAAACCAACTTCTTTGTTAGTTGCTCGTAAGTAGTTTAATAATTGCCATTCAAACTCTTCAACAATATATTCTGTAGCTTTTAGTTCAAGAATTATCAAATCATTTACAACCAAATCTGCATAATATTCGCCTACTTCGATTCCCTTGTAGTGTACTTTTATTTGTTTTTGAGCTTCCACATCGAAGCCTTGATTTTTGAGTTCTAAATACAGTGAATTTTGATATACTTTTTCAAGAAACCCATATCCTAATTCATTGTAAACATTGTAAAATGTTTTAAGGATTTTATCTGTTAGTTCTTTATGCAGTAATTCCATTTTATCCGTTTTATCAGCGTTTGAAAATCCGTCTTATCGGCGTTCCATTAATTCGTACCGGATGGCCTAATATTGTTCTGTAATTCCTGAGGGACAAACGACCTGCCATTTTCAAAGTCCCATAGTGATTGTATTTTCATATTTAAAAGTTCTAACCTATAATTTATTAATGCATTAGCCAGGTTCATTTTCTTTTCTGATAATTGGTTTTGGTACCTTTCCAGGTCGATACTTGTTAAATCTCCATTTTTATACCTTTCCAGGTTAATATCATACGTTAACTGTGCATTTTTTTCGTTTTGTTCAGCAATTTTTATCTGTGAGCTCAAATTTCGAAGGTTTCTAAATATCTGCCTGATATTTATTACAATGTCATCTTCCAGTGTTTTTAGGTCTAATTCGCGCGATTCAACTGCAAGTTCTGCAGCGCGGATCCTGGCTTTTCTTTCGCCCCAATCAAAAACCGGGATAGAAAAAGTAACTCCAACTTGAGGGCTTCGTGTAGGTTTTTCATATACATTAGCAAACTCTTCATTATTTCCCATTATACCGACCGAAAGATCAATATCGCCCCTAAATTCGTTTGTAGCAGAGGTTTCGATTAAATCAAATTGCGCATTGTTGAGGTCGATTTTTCTCTGAGAAATTTCTAAACGCTGAGACAATCCATTTTCAATTGCCTTTTCCAAATCTACAACTACCGGCGTATATTGAATGTCGGTTTCAATTTCTACTTCTTCATACAACGAAACTCCAATTAAACGTTTAAATTCGTCTTTAGAATTTTCCAAATCAACTTTAGCATTTTCCAGGTTGGCTTGGCTTGTTGCAAAATTCAGCTCACCTTGCAATAATTCTTCTTGTGCAGATAACCCTGCTTCTACTTTACTTTTTATTATTTCAAAGCTTACTTTTTGGTTATCATATTCTTCTTGTGCAATTTCAACTGCCATTTGTTTTTGGTAAATGGTATAAAAAGCTTGAGTAACCTGGCGTTCAATATTCAACATTTGGATCGAATAAGAGAGGGTTGAATTTTCAAGTGCTAACCTTTGCCTGTCAAGGTTTAATTTGGTTCTGTTATATGTGAAAAGGGGTTGGTTATAACTTAAGTATAAGTTATTGTTAAACCCTTCATATGTATTTGTACTTTTTATTGTGTTGCCGGGGTCAGAGAAGTTATCAAATGTTTCTGTTGAAGTTGATTTGTACTCAAAATCATTTCTCAGTGAAAGTGTTCCATCTGTCCATCTTATAGGTTGCGAAATAACCAAACCAACATCAGACATGGTACTTTCTGAGGTATACCATTGCGAATAATATTCATCGTAGGTTTCACTATTTGAATATTGTATTGGGGTAACGTTCAACGAAAAATGAGATTTTAACATAGCCAGCTGAGCATTTAAATATTCTCTGTTTTGCTCCATGGTTAACCTGGATTGCTTAATATCCGGGCTATTTTCAAGTGCAATGTTCATGGCATCTTTTAATGTTAATACCATTTGCCCTTTGATCATCAAATTACTTATTATTAGCGCGCTTGTTATAAATATTTTTATTCTTAACATATTTGTGTGTTTACTTATTTTATATTTTATTATTTGTTTTAAACACTGACAGGCCTTTCTAACCCAGAATCCAACTCACAGGCTCTGTCAGGTTTTGCATTTAATCATTTTTAACCCATTTTATTGCATCAGAAAAAATCATTTTACTGACTGATTTATTTGTTTGCTCAACCTTTGCGTTTTCGGGAGAGATGTAAAAGGTCCCCATATAATTCCAACCAGCATCCAGCTCTTCATCTGTCATCGTTATTTCCTCTATGCCATCGTCGTTATGGATTCTGAAATTATAGCTAGGTTTCCTTTTATCGCGGTTCCATTCAATATTTATTTTCGCAATATGGCAATACAGGTCGTAATACCCTGCTTCATCCAATTCTGGCACCCACTCTGTGAACCTTTCATTTTCTCCTGACCTGGTATACATCGCGGACCGGATGTATTTACCATAAAACCCACTTCTTAAGACAGGTTTCCAAACAGGTGGCGGATTCCAAAAATGAAGCCCCGAATATTTGTACCTGTCTTTTTTGTTTTTATTGATTAATACTTTTAAATAGCTTTCATTTGATTCCTGGGTAACTTTAAAATTTGGGTCTTCGTTATCGACAATAAACTCATTATGGTTGGCTAAATCTGTAAATAGAGGATAGCTTTTAAAACCATCAAAAACAGGAACTTTTTTAAGATCATCAAAGCCGGAAAACTCATAAATCAGGTTATTCGGAAGGTTTTCTGATATATTAGTAAAAATATTCATGCGTGTAGGCTCTGTTGGAAACAATACTCCTATCTCTAAAGCCGATTTGGCAGGTACAAATATTTTTCTCGAATAATCAGGTTGTTCCGGGCTATCATCCGAAAAGCTTCGGGTATTGCTTTTATCATCCAAATCGATGGTCATAGTTATAATACCATCAATTTCTTCCGGGTTGGCTATTTTATACCTTACCTGGTATTTGGTATATTCTCCATCCAACACTTTATAAGTTTCCAAATCTTTTATTAAAAAACCAGGCATATCCGTTGTAGCGTACCAATCTTCTATTTCACCCCCAATCGGGTCATTGAAAGTTTGGGATAACTTATTTTCTAATTCATTAAAGGAAAATGATTGGTGATAATTTGAAGCAATTAATTGATTAATGATTTCATTAAAATTCTCGTCTCCGTACCTTGCCCTAAACAATGAAAATAGATAATCTCCTTTCGCCAGTATAAGGTCGTTTAGCGTTAATTGCTCATCGTCATCATCCAGGCTTTCATCTTTCTCAATACCAGTCTTAATAAGTTCTTCCAAGCTGGATTTCATTAGTTCCAGGTTTATTTTTTCACCATCACTAATGCCTCTCCAAAACCACCGGGATGATGAAACATTATTTACGTTTCTTTCTCTTAAATATACTTCTAAAGCTAAATTTAGAATTGGATAATTTTCGGATTCTATTTGTGTAATATGGCTAAAATAATGTGGTATTAAACTATAGGTATATTTGTCAACTACATTTTCGAATTGGTACCATTCTGTTGGAGGTGCCATTAAATTGCCTCTTATAAACCGTTTGAAAATACGGCATTGCAATTCTTCGGGAGAAACTTCTTCGTTGTTTTCTTTCATACGTTCTTCGAAACGGTTCTTACGTTTTACAAAGTCTGTTTCCTCCATAATTACACCTTTTTCAGGGTATAAAATCATTTCAGGCTGAACAACGTCACTTGTAACAGACCAGATATGCTTATCCAGGGCAAAATGGATTGGAATTTCGACAAATGAAAAACGGTTAAATCCGTATTTTAGATTTAATAAAGTTTCATATTCATCTCGAAGCTCACGAATGATTGCCGGCATGGTATCCTTAAATTCGGTGAAATGTTTCATATAGAAATCATTGCCCTTTTTTGAATATATGCTGTATTCAACAGAATCAACAGTAATTGAATAATTGTCATACTCTGCAATTGCCAGGCTTATTTTAGGCAATGGGTAGTCATTAATAAACGTATATAATCCATCTTCCTGATTGGTTACATTTCCTTGAGAAACAGCAACTAATTCAGGGCTGGTTTGAACGGTTAGTTCAAACCGGGTGAAATCTTCTTTATAATACGCCGGCTTATTTGGGGCATATGTTACTCCGGCTTTAGGGTACCATAAGGATTCGCTGGTTAAACATACAAAATCACTCTGAAGGTAAGCAAAGCGCTTTCTCACTTTAAATATATCCAATGCAAAATTGTCTTCGTATTGCTCTGGTTTTTGATCTAAGAAGCATATGTTTTCGTTTACCTGCCCTTTGTAATTTATTTTGATTTTTAGTTTTTGGTTAGGCCTTAGCCCTTGCTTGTAGTTTATCTTGATTAAATGCTTTTCTCTTTCAAATTGAAATGGTTTTGAATCAATAGTTACTTCGGAGATTTTTAAACCAGGGTTTAAGCTAAATAATATTGTGCTTAGAGTTCGATTGTTATCATTGGTAACATTTAACAAACAATTTACTTTTATTTCTGATTCCAGGTGCTCCAGTTTAATTTGACAAGTTTCTACATAAACTGTTGGTTCGCCAGAGTATTGATTGTTAATAGCAATAAACTCTTCCTTTTGCTTTAGTACGCCTTTTTTTAAGTTAACATATTCAAATCCCAAATAAACTCCCAGTAAAATGAATATTACAGACATTAATAGGGGGAGGGCGCCTTTGGTTTTGGTTTGAGGAAGCCGGTTTAATTTAAATACCGTAATGAATATTAACCCGATACCAAAAGAGAAATAAATTGCCCTGTGAACCACAACTTCTGTAAGGTTTCCAAAACCTCCAATCATTGAGTTCATCATAGGTACTTTATAGGCTATGTAATCAAAAAGGTGATAAAGTTTATCATTTAAATAAAATATGGTAACAGCAATATACCCTAACAATATTATAAATGTAATTGCCTGGTTTTTAAGAACAGTCATTAAGAAAAATGATAATCCTAGAATAAATACAAGGGTCGGAATACTTATTAAAAGAGGGTAGAGGAAAAATTCCCCAATTCCTTTGGAAGAATCGGCGCTAAGGAATGAAAACCCGATACCCATGATTAACAGGATCAGGTTTAAAATTATAAATACTGATAATATGCCTAAGGTTTTTCCTAAAATGTATTGCCCGTTGGTCATTGAGCGGGCATAAATTACCTCAACCGTATCATTTTTCCGGTCTTGTTTTAAAAACTCTGAAGCAAGAAAAACGGCAACAATAGCTTGCCCTAAATTTAGGATAATGAGGTTTGCATATGGAATTGCTGCGGGCAATGCCCTGTATAACCATGGTGCACCGCTTGATTCAACAAATACTGCAACATTAAAAATACCTAAACCAACAATATAAAGCCCTGCAAAAATTCTAAAGAACCAACTTCGAAGCAAGGTTTTCATTTCGAATTTAGAAACAATTCTTATGGTTTGAATAGAACTCATAATTAAAAGCTGTTTTTATTGGTTAAGTATTCCATAAAGTAAACATAGGCATGTTCCAGGTTAGGTTCGACCTCAACTTTATTTTTAACATCCAGCTCATCGCCAACCAACTGGACTTCCCAACCATTTTCTGCAGGTATAGTAGAAATTATTGCATATTTCTCTTTTAGCATTTCGTATTCGAAACCAGAAGTTGTTACCTGCCAAACATGGCCTTTTGTTTTGTTTATCAATTCTTCAGGTGAACCTTTGAATCCTACTTTACCTTTATTTAAAAGTGCTAAGTCTTTGCACACACTCGAGATATCTCCAACGATATGTGTTGAAAGAATGATAATTACATCTTTCTGGCTTAGTTCAGATAAAATATTCCTGAAACGAATACGCTCTTCCGGGTCCAATCCTGTTGTAGGCTCATCAACAACTATTATTTGAGGGTTGCCAATAAGGGCTTGTGCAATTCCCAGGCGGCGTTTCATACCTCCAGAAAGTTTATTGGCACTTCTGTCGCGTACATCAAATAAGCCAACTTTATCAAGCCATTCATCCACTTTTTCTGACCGTTCTTTTTTGCTGCTAATTCCTGATAACCCTGCAGCATAACTTAAAAATTCCCACGTTTTTAGCTTAGTGAAAAATCGAAAATCTTGTGGTAGGTAACCTAGCATTTTACGAATATCGCCCCTGTTTTTTTGTAAATCGTACCCATTAATGCTAACCTTTCCATCTGAAGGCTTCATTAAGGTAACTAATATTCTCATAAGGCTTGATTTGCCTGCACCATTCGGCCCCAACAACCCAAACATCCCATTCTCTATTTCAAGGTTTATATTTGAAAGTGCTTGTTTCCCATTTTTGTAAACCTTACTAAGGCTTTCAATTTGTATTTTCATTCTTTCCTGTAAATTCGGATAGTTATTTGTTCAATCTTATTATTAAACTACTAATAGCTAAACATATTTTGAAGTTAGACGACTATGTTAGTAATCAGTTACAGGAATTTCTTACAATTTTTGTTGAAAATCGTAGTTTGAATTTTTAATATGTTGATTAGTATAAAGTTGAGTGTTTGTTAAAACTTCAGAGTAAAAGTAGTTTTTAAGCCGGTTATTGATTCAACGAAAATGCTTCCTCTGTGCAATTGCATTATTTGCCTGGCAAGGCTTAAGCCAATACCAGAGCCTTGTTCTTTGGTTGTATAAAATGGAAGAAAAATTTCGTCGATGATTTCATGTTGAATTCCTTTTCCATTATCAATAATTTTGATTTGGACATTATTGCTATTTGAATTAGAAGCAGTAAGGGTAATTTGTTTGCATTTTGCTTCAATGGAATTCTTAATCAAGTTTATAATGATTTGTTCTATCTGCGATTTGTCAGCCATTAGCTCAAGTTCATCATTTTCTATGTAGTAGCTAAAAAAAATATTTTGATTTTTAAACTCTTTTTTCCAGAAAGTCTCAATATCAGAAAATAAAGATTCTATATTTATTTGTTCAAAAACCGGATTAGGTAGTTTTGAAATGGTCCTAAAATTATCAACAAATTTCTGGAGTCCAATATTCCGATCTTTTATAATCATTAAACCTTCTGAAATATCAGTAATAAATCCAGGATTAATTTCATCAATCCGAAACGGTTTATTTGTTTCAGGATCAATAATAAGTTCATTGAGTGTATCAATTGTCGATGAAATTGGTCCAATAGAGTTCATAATTTCGTGTCGAAGTGTACGAACTAGCTTTTGCCAAGATTCTAATTCCTTTTCATCCAGTTCGTTTTTGATGTCTTGTATTGAAACAATTTTAAGTTTTTCATTATTTGTTTTAAAATCAGCTAATCGTATTGATAATTGTAAAATTTCCTTATTATTTTTCTTATTTGATAATTTAATTAGTTTATGTTCTGAAGGTTTTAACTGATTTAGAGTATTTGAGAATCCAGCATGAAGAATATCTAAATCACTAATCTTTGATATATTATCAATATTCAACAAATTCTTAATTGCTTTATTTGCAAGCTTTATCGTGCCATTTTCATTGAAACTAATTAGCCCAACATTTGCGATATCAGTAAGTGTTTTAAAATATTGATCCTGTTTCGTATTTTGTTCCTTAAGTTTTAAAATTTGTTTATTTACGGTTTGTAACCTTCGGCTTAACCTTAAGTAATTAATATCTTGAAATTCATTTGTGAGTAAAATTGAGGAATCGTCATATTTAATCGAATCAAAAAAAGCGATCAAATCACGATTAACATAATTTAATCTTCTTATTAATAGTATTACCTGAGCAATAAGTAATAAACCTATGTTCAGGTTAATTACAATGTCATGATATTTATGATTAGCAAAAAAGAATAAAAAGGAGGTTGCTGCTATTAAAACAACTCTTAAAATAATGTTTATATAGAGGTTTTTAAATATCATACTTTTTAATTTTTCTATATAATGTTTGACGTCCTACTTTTAACTCTTTAGCAGTTTCACTGATGTTCCAGTTATTTCTTTCAAGCGCTTTTTTTATAATGATTTTTTCACCTTCTTCCAGTGAAATTATTTTATTTAATTCTTCGCTGGGGGATACTGGTTTTTCAAAAAAGAAATCTTCTGTTTTTAATGTATGGTCGTTGCATAGAATTACTCCTTTTTCTATAGTGTGTTTTAATTCCCTCACATTTCCCGGCCATGAATATTCCTGGAATTTTTCCAGGGCCTTATTATTTATTTTAATGCCGGCTTTATTATAATGCTTTGAATATTGATCCAGGTAATAATCAGCTAGCACTAAAATGTCTTCTTTTCTTTCTCTGAGTGGAGGTAATATAATCTGAACCGTATTGATTCTATAAAGCAGATCTTCTCTGAATAAATTATCCTTTATTAGCTGATTTATATCTTTATTTGTTGCAGTAACAAGCCTGATGTTCAATGGAATTAAATCATTTGATCCTACTTTTGATATCTGTCTGTTTTGTAACGCGGTGAGAAGTTTGGCTTGCATCATAAATGAAAGATTTCCAATTTCATCTAAAAATAAAGTTCCGCCAGCCGCTGTTTCAAATTTACCAGTTCTGTCTTCGATGGCATCTGTAAATGCTCCTTTCACATGCCCAAATAGTTCACTTTCAAAAAGAGTTTCAGTTAAGGCAGCCATATCAACACCCATAAAAATTTCCTGATTTCGAGGCGATAATTGATGAATCTTTCTTGCAATAAGCTCTTTGCCTGTTCCATTTTCTCCTAAGATAAGAACATTTGCATCAGTTTTAGCAACCTTTTCAATGGTCTCTAAAACTTTCTTCATTGAAGGAGAATTACCTGTTATTAACTCAAAATCTTTATTTAGGTTTTGCTTTAATGCATGTTGATTTTGTTCTAAATTTTTAAGTTTTAACTTCGTTTTTCGCATTTCATATGCTGCTTGAAGCGTAGCTAGCAATTTTTGATTGTTCCATGGTTTTTCAATAAAATCAAAGCCTCCTGCTTTTATAGCTTTTACGGCAAGTTCCGAATCTCCATAAGCAGTTATAAGAATTACAATGGTATCCTGAGATATCTTCGAAATTTCCTTTAACCAAAATAACCCTTCGTTACCAGAATTAATTCCTGCTGAAAAATTCATGTCTAGTAAAACAATATCAATATTATTAGATTTTAATGTTTTGTTTAGTTGATTTGGATTATTTAAAGTTAAAACTTCCCGTAATTTATATTTTAGAAAAAGTTTTAATGACCTTAAAATACTTTGGCTGTCATCTACAATAAGAATTGTTGCATCCTTTATATTCATTTTAGTTAAATTATAAAATCAAATTTATTGTTATTTTTAATCGAATCCAAAATGTATGTATGATTTTGGAACAGTGTGTGGATGATTTTGAGGCAGTTTCAATCTAAAATTATTATTTAAGAGTGTTTAAATAATTGTAAGTCAATATTTAGTATGTTTTGGCATAAGCTTGGAAATTGCATCTAAAACTTGCTTGTAGCAAACAGGCATAAAAACTATAGAAGAATGTTTATTAAAAATATTATTTTATCAATACGTATCATGTTAAGAAGTAAATTGTTTTCTTTTCTTAACATTGTTGGGCTTGCATTTGGGTTAGCATGTACAATACTACTTTACTTGTGGATTACTGATGAATTAAATTATAATTCTCACCACGAAAAATTAGACAGGATTTTTGTCGTTCAACATTGGCAACATTACGGTGATGAGGATTTTCAGTGTACGGTTTCTCCGGCTCCTATGGCTAAAGCATTTAAAGAAAAATACCCGGAAGTTGAATTAACTGCAAGGTTTACATATGGATATAATGGTTTAGTTAGTTACCAGGATAAAAAGCTTATTCAGGATGTACGTACAGGAGACCCTGAGTTATTAGATATTTTTACAATCCCATTTGTATATGGCAGTAAAGAAGATTTTGCCAGTGGATTAAAAAATATTATAATATCCAGAAAAGTTTCTGAGCAGTATTTTGGTGACGAAAATCCTGTTGGAAAAACATTACTTTTAGACGATCAATATGCGTTCGAAATAAAAGGCGTATTTGAGAATTTCCCAAAAAATATGTCATATAGGTTTGAAATCTTGATTCCGTTTGAGAACCTAAAAGATTTTGGACAGGATCTGGAAAGTTGGGGAACTAACTTTTGTACAACCTTTGCTCTTTTAAACCCGGGTGTTGATTACAAAAAATTTGAAACAAAAGCGGTAACTTTTCTCGATGAGATGAAGGAAAATCCGGAAGATGATAAAAATGAAGTGTTTCTAAATCCATTAAGCAGAATTCACCTTTATGATATAAAAGGAGGTGGGCGTATAGAATTAGTAAGAATATTTGGCATTATTGCAATTTTCATTTTATTAATTGCTTGCTTTAATTATATGAACCTGGCCACTGCAAGGGCAGAAAATCGGGCTAAGGAAATTGCTGTTCGTAAAGTATTGAGCGCTTCTAAGCAGAGGTTGGTAAAACAATTCCTTGGCGAGTCGTTTATATTTACGTTCATTGCTTTAAACTTTTCGTTAATACTTGTAAGGTTGTTATTGCCAGCATTTAATGGAATGGCTGGCAAAGAACTGGAGATGGATTACACAAATCTTACAATTCTTTCAAGCTTACTTTCATTTTGGGTTTTTACGAGTTTTTTTGCGGGTTTATACCCGGCATTTGTACTTTCTTCGTTCAAGGTGGTGACTACCTTAAAAGGTTCCAGAGGTAACAGTCCAAAAGGAGGTGGTTTTAGAAAAGTATTGGTTGTTATTCAGTTTTCATTATCTATTGGGTTAATTATTTGTTCGTTGGTTGTTAGTAATCAACTCGAGTTTCTTAGAAAGAAAGATTTAAAATTCGATAAGAATAATATGATTTATATTCCCATACAGGGTAAAATGATGGATAGGTATAGCTTAATAAAGGAGAAGCTTTTGGAGAACACGAATATTGTAAATATGACTCGTACCTCGCATTCTAATCCATATATGATTGGAAGTAATGGAGGTGGCTGGACATGGGAAGATAAGGATCCTAATGTAAACCCATTGGTTTCTCAAATGGTGGCTGATGAGGATTTTATTAAAACCTTTAAAATAAACCTTTTTGATGGAAGATTTTTTTCTCCTGAATTTGCGTCTGATACGAGTAGTGAACAAACAAATATTTATAATATAATTATAAATCAAACATTTGCTGACATTATTGGTAGCGAAGGAATTACAGAAAAAATAATTAAACGGGGAGGAGATACACAGTTTCCTGTAATTGGAGTAATTGACGATTTTGCTCATTTACCTGCAGATAGAGAAAATATGCCATTGGTAATTTACTTTCTTGAAGGACGTTACAGGTATGTTTTTGTAAGAATTTCTGGCGTAGAAATTCAAAATACTGTAAGGTATATTGAGTCTGTTTTTGCAGAATTTAACCCGGGTTTTGTTTTCGATTATGGATTTTTAGATGAAGGTTATGAAACCTTATATAAAGATGAGCAACGAGTTGGTAAAATTATGCGTTCATTTACCATATTTGCAATCTTAATATCTTGCTTAGGGTTGTTTGGGCTCTCTGCTTTCTCCGCACAAAAAAGGACAAAGGAAATTGGAATTAGAAAAGCGCTTGGGGCGCCTGTAAAAAATATCATATTTATGCTTTCAAAAGATATGACCAAATGGGTCCTCTTATCCAATGTAATTGCATGGCCAGTAGCCTATTATCTTATGAATAAGTTTTTGAAAAATTACCCGTACCATTATGAATTGACTATTTGGGTGTTTTTATTAGCTGGCGGGTTAGCTATTGGACTGGCATTATTAACGGTTATTTACCAGGCTCTTGTAGCTTCAATTAGAAACCCGGTTGATAGCTTAAAGTACGAATAGTTTAAAAAGTTAGAGTAAATATTGTTTGAATATTAGATTCGGACTGAACCGAGATACTACCTCCGTGTAACTGCATAATCTGACGAGCAAGGCTAAGACCAATTCCTGAGCCTTGCTTTTTAGTCGTAAAAAAGGGCACGAAAATTTGATCTAATATATCGCTTGGAATTCCTTTTCCATTATCAGATATTTCAAGTATCACATTTTTATTTTTTTCCTGAAAGGCTGTTAAGGTTATAATGCCATTTATTCCTTCAATTGCCTCAATAGAGTTTTTTATAAGATTTATAATTATTTGTTCAAGATATTTTTTGTCAGCATTTAGTTCTAAATCAAAGGGTTTTATATTAATATGAAGGTTGATTTTATTTTCTTCAAGTTTGTTTTTCATTAATGCTTCAAGATTGTAAAATAATTCTGCAATCTTAATCCTCTCAAAGTTTAATTGTTTTAATGAAGCTATTTCCTTGTAATTCCTGACAAATTCTATTAAACCTTCTCCGCGATTTGCTATTAAACCTAGACCTTCTGAGGTTTTTTGAATTATTTGATCATTTATAGTTTCCTTTGTTACTTTTTTATTTTGGCGTTTATATAAATTTTGTAATGAACTAGCTAAAGAAGTTATTGGCGATACGGTATTATTAATTTCGTGAGTTAGAATCCGAATTAATTTATGCCATGACTCAATTTCTTTTTGATCTAGTTCTGATTGGATATTTTGAAAAGATATCAATTTGTATTTATCAAATTTTTGTATGAATTCAGAGGCTCTTAACGCTAGTGGAGTTGCTTTGTCTTTATTTTTAACCTGAATTAGTATTTCTTCGCCTGGTAAAATTTGTAAAATATTAGCGTGTAATTCTTTGTATTTTGGTCTTAATTCGCTGATATTATTAAGAAAACTAAGGCCAATTAAATCTAAAGCACTTTTGTTGATAACATCTACTTTTCCGTCTTTATTAAAAACTAAAATACCTGTTTGTGCATTTTCAATTACACTTTTAAAATAGGATTGTTGAATTTCTTTTGATTCGTTTACTTTAAATAATTGGTTTCTGATATGGTTAATATCTTCTTCAACCTTTATTGAAATATGCTGAAAAATCTTGTTGTGAAATGTAAATGAGGTATCGTTTAACTTTAATGCAGAGAAAAAACCTGCAATTTCATTATTAAATCGGTTAATATATCTAAGAAGAAATGAAACCTGAATAAAGATTAAAAAAGATAATCCTAAAATAGAGAATGATCTTTCTTCAATATTTGATAAAGGTATAACCAAAATAAAGGTAATTAGTATTAAAATAATCCTGATAACTATATTAAAATAAAACCTTTTACTAAACATTATTTCTAGTTGTTAAAGTTTATATTTCTTTATCTTGTTATGTAATGTTTGCCTGGTTAAACCAAGTTCTTTAGCTGCATCAATTATTTTTCCCGAATTATTTTTGAGAGCTCTCTCAATAGCTTTTCTTTCAATTTCTTCGAATTTTAAAGGCCAATTGTCTTTAGAGATTGACTCTTGCTTTATCATAAAATCTTCTGGTTTAAGCAAGTTGCCAGAACTTAAAATTACCGATTTTTCCATAGTATGTTTTAATTCTCTGATGTTACCGGGCCATTTATAGTTTAAAAGTGTATCAGCGGATTTCTTACTAAGCTTTAAATTTGGTTTTTCATATTTTGCGCTAAATATTTTAAGGTAATACTCGGCAAGTAATAAGATATCTTCACCTCTTTTTCTTAAGGGAGGTAACTCAATCTGAATAGTATTTATTCTGTAAAATAAATCTTCGCGAAATAATCCCTTGCTAATTAGTGATTCTATATTTTTATTTGTTGCTGTGATTAAACGGATATCGATAGAGATAGGTAGATTACTTCCAATTGGAATGATTTCTCTTTTTTGAAGTACCGAAAGCATTTTAGACTGTAAAGATGGAGGAATGTTTCCAATCTCATCTAAAAATAAAGTGCTTTTATCTGCTATTTGAAATCTTCCAATCCTGTCTTCTTTAGCATCTGTAAAAGCTCCTTTTTTATGCCCGAATAGTTCACCTTCAAAAAGTGTTTCTGTTATAGTTCCCAAATCGACGTTAACTATTGGATTATTTTTACGTTTTGATTTTCTGTGAATTTCTTTCGCAATTAACTCTTTACCCGTCCCATTTTCTCCTAAGATCAAAACATTTGCGTCTGTAGAGGCAACTTTTTCAATAACAGAATATACTTTATTCATGGCAGGCGAAGTACCTACAACTTCTTCTGATCTGGATAAATCTTCGTTCAGAATTTTGCGTTCATCCCGTAACTTTTTTATTTGTGTTTGAGAAGATCTTATTTTTAAAGCAGATTTAAGAGTCGTAATTAGCCGATCATTATTCCAAGGTTTTGAAATGAAATCTGTTGCCCCTTTTTTAATTGCTTTAACCGCAATATCTACATCTCCATAAGCAGTTAGCATTACTACCGTTGCATTTTTATCTATTTTTAACAATTCATTAAGCCAGAATAAACCTTCATTTCCAGTATTAATTCCAGCAGAGAAATTCATATCAAGCAATACAATATCTATTTCTTTATTTTGATATTCTTTAATTAATAAATTAGGATTAGAGATAGTAAATATGGTATCAAATTCATTCTCCAATAAGATATTTAAAGAACGAAGTATACTTTTATCATCATCAACAATTAAAATCTTTCCTTCTTTATACATACTTTTAGTTAAGTTATACAATTTCGTAAAAAATATTACCTAAATGTAAAAAATTTTTACATAAATATACAATTTTGTGTTTGCTCAAAAGGATTAATGTTTTGACTATTAATTTTTTAAAATTTATGGTATCGTATTGGTAATAAAATAAGAAGGAAATAACTTAAATAACAAAATTATGTTTAGAAATTTTTTAAAAGTATCTATCCGAAATATAATAAGAAATAGGACATATTCAATTATAAATATTTTAGGATTATCAATTGGAATGGCATGTAGTATTTTAATTACCCTTTTTATTTTGGATGAACTAAGTTATGATCGCTATCATAAAAATGCAGATAATATATTTAGAGTTGGTATTGAAGGAAACTTTGGTGGTAATGAAATAAAAGCTTATGTTACTGGTTCACCTGTAGGTCCAGCTTATGTTGACGGAATCCCCGAAGTAATTTCAAGCGTTAGAGTTATTAAAACTACATTTACTTCAAGTGAGATGTTAGTGAAATTTGGAGATAGAAAATTTATTGAAGAAAACATGTTTTACGCAGACAGTACGTTTTTTGAAATCTTCGATGCTAATTTTATTAGAGGAAATCCTGATGAATGTTTGATTCTACCAAATCAGATAGTAATAACTGAATCAATTTCAAACAAATACTTTGGGAATTTGGAAGCTATTGGAAAATCATTGGAAATATCGGGTGAAGAATATATAATAGCAGGTGTTGTTGAAGATGTTCCTGCGAATTCACATTTTCATTATTCTATATTAATTTCTATGGTTAGCACTGAGTATGGTGATTATAAAACATGGTTAGGTTATGATATGTGTTATACCTATATCTTATTAAAGGAAGGGGCAAACTTATCTAAAGTGTCTGAGAAAATACAGGAATTATCTCTTAAAAATGTAGAAAAAGATTTGATTGATTTTTTTGGAACTGACTTAGAGACATTCTATAATTCAGGTAATTATTTTAAATATTTATTACAACCTATTACAGAAATTCATTTGCATTCGCACACTGATTTCGAGATTGAAGCTAATTCAGATATTAAATATGTTTATATTTTTTCTGTTATTGCTTTATTTATTCTTATCGTAGCCTGTATAAATTTTATGAACTTATCAACTGCAAGATCGGCTAAAAGAGCTAAAGAAGTTGGTGTAAGAAAAGTTGTTGGAGGCAGTAGAACTGCGTTATTCAGACAGTTTTTATTTGAGTCTATAGTGTTGAGCCTTATTTCGCTGATAATTGCAATGATTGTCATAGAATCAATCTTGCCTCTTTTCAATAATTTTATTTCCAAAGATTTAAATGTAGGTTATTCGGAAAATATCCTCGCAATACCTTTGTTAGTTCTACTCGCTATTATTGTGGGTCTGTTTTCAGGAGTTTATTCTGCAGGATACTTATCTTCTATTGAAGTTTTAAGTGTATTAAAAGGTTCCTTTTTTACTGGAAAGAGCCACTCTTGGTTTAGAAACATATTAGTTGTTTTTCAGTTTACGGTTTCGATAGTGTTGTTTATTAGCACATTTATAATTTATAGTCAACTGGTCTATATAAAAAATAAAGATATCGGATTTAAGAAGGAGAACATCTTGGTAGTTAATAAAGCCAGTTACTTAAGGGATTCATATCAAGCTTTTAAACAAGAATTGGAAAGTAATTCAATGATCAGCAGTGTTACATATTCCAATACACTTCCCGGAAAACTGTTTGGAGGGTTTCCTGTGGTTGTGTTAAGGGGAGAATCGCACGATTCTTATGTACCAAGAATGATTAGTGTCGATTATGATTTTGCAAAAACGTATGAACTCAAGGTGAAGGAGGGTAGGTTCTTTTCTGAAGAATTTTCGGCAGACTCATTTTCAGTGGTATTGAACGAATCCGCTGTTAAAGAATTCGGACTTGTTGAGCCTGTCGCAGGGCAAAAATTACTAACCACATTTGGTAAAAGAGAAATTTTTTGGGAAATAGTTGGAGTGGTGGAGAATTTTAACTTTAGATCGCTGCATCAAAATGTTGGATCGTTGATTATTCTTCCAAACAAACAACAACTTGAACTAATTTCAATTAAACTTAATACAGGTATAGATAACGAAGCTATAAAATTATTAAGAGAAACGTGGGAAAAATTCGTATTAGATTCACCGTTTGATTACACAATAATGGAAGATGACTTTATTCAAATGCACAATCAAGAATTCAAAACAGGTGAGATTTTTGCATTATTTTCGATATTGGCAATTTTTATTGCGTGTTTAGGTTTGCTAGGATTGGCATCATTCATGGTAGAGCAAAAAACAAAAGAGATTGGTATTCGAAAAACCATGGGAGCCTCAATTCTTAATATAATACGATTATTATTAAAACAATTCTCAATATGGGTTTTAATAGCAAATATTATTGCTTGGCCATTAGCTTATTATTTAATGAATATGTGGTTGCGGAATTTTGCCTATCATACAAACATTAAATTATGGATATTTCCAGCCTCAGCAGCTTTAGCATTATTTATAGCTATTTTTACTGTTGTATTTCAAGCCGTAACAGCTGCAAGCAGAAACCCGGTTGATTCATTAAGATACGAATAGATAATATATTTACATTTTTTCTAAATCGTCCGAAAAAGTACAAAATTGTGCATTTTCGGACGATTTGTATTTCAGGGTATCATTTATAAGTGTCATTTAGCTAGTTTTTTAAGCTGTTCGGCACGATATCTGATAATGAAGGAATTGCTATTGGGAAAAATGAAAAATCATTTTAACATAACTTTAACTATTTGTGCATTGACTTTTAAAACAATAAAAGATAGATTTGTACGAATCATTTCGTAATCTAAATTAAAATATCATATTATGTTTAAAAACCTATTTAAAATCGCCATTCGAAATATATTTAAGGATCTTGGCTATAGTAGTTTAAATATCCTTGGTTTAACCTTGGGTATTGCGAGCGCATTATTTCTAATTATTTATATTGCTGATGAAGTTAGCTACGATAGATATCACGAAAAGGCAGATCGAATTTATCGTGTAGTATCCCATATTTCAGAAACTGATGATGAATTTACCTGGATTGTAGCGCAGATTCCTTTCGGTCCTCAAATAGTTCAAGATTACCCTGAAGTAGAGCATTCGGTAAGGTTTATAGGAGGTGGGCGAGAGTTGTTTAAATATGAAGATAAGGAGTTCTACGAGGAGGAATTCTTTTTTGCAGATTCCAATGTTTTTGATGTATTTACATATGAATTTATTAAAGGTTCTCCTGAAGGAGCTTTAATTGAACCAAATACAATTGTTATTTCTGAAAAAATCTCCGCAAAGTATTTTGGTAACGAAGAACCAATTGGAAAAACGCTTTTAAATGGTGAAGATGCATATAGGGTAACAGGAGTAATTAAAGAGGTACCTTTTAACTCTCATTTCAGATTCGATGCATTAATGTCAAGAAGAAGCTTACCTGCTGAAATGGGAAATTGGGGAAGTTTTGGGGTGTTTACTTATATATTATTACCAGAAGGTTTAGATTATAAGGAGTTTGAAAATAAAATAACTGAAATGTATGATAAATACATGGCAGAGATTTTTCAAAGTTTAGGCATTACAATTGAATATATTCTGCAACCGATTACAGATATTCATCTAAAGTCAACCTTTGAAGGAGAACCTGAACCAACAGGAAGTTATGCGTATGTCATCATATTTGCGGTTGTAGCTTTATTTTTGGTGTTAATTGCTGCAATGAATTATATGAATTTAGCAACAGCAAGGTCAGCAAAACGAGCTCGAGAGGTTGGACTTAGGAAAGTTGTTGGCTCTCATCGCGGTAGTTTAATTTTTCAATTTTTAACAGAATCAACGGTTCTTACATTTATTTCTTTACTATTAAGTATTGTTTTAGTTGTATTATTATTGCCACAATTTAATAACCTGGCGGGTAAATCCTATGAAGTCTTTGTTTTATACAGTCCGGTTACTATTTTAACAATGATCGTTATTATTGTTGTTGTAGGTATCTTTGGAGGAAGTTATCCTGCATTTTATTTATCTAGGTTTAGCCCGGTTATCGTATTAAAGGGAGAAATTACCAAAGGCTCGTCAGGTAGTGCTTTTCGAAAGGTTTTAGTTGTAATTCAATTTACTATCTCCGTGGCCATGATTATTTCAACTTTAGTTGTTTACAAACAATTAAATTATCTTAAAACTAAAGATTTAGGGTACGATATGAATAATGTTATTAGCATGCAATTTACAACCCAGGAAATGATTCAGAAATATTCTGTACTAAAGCAAGCATTACTTGAAAATCCTAATATAAAAAATGTTAGTTCAACAAATACCAGGCTTGGTCAGGGGTCATCAAAATCATTATTTAATGTTGAAACAACTGATGGTATGCAACAAAGAGGAATTAATATGGCTGTTGTTGATCATGACTTTATAGAAACTTTAGGAATTACAATGTTGGAAGGTAGGGATTTTCAGGAAGATATGCCTTCTGATACCTTATTAGGAGTTATTGTTAATGAGACAATGGCAAAAAGATTTAATTGGGATAAACCATTGGGTAAAAAAGTTGAACTTGAATACGAGGGTGTAGAATATCTTAGGGCTACTGTTATAGGATTGATGAAAGATTATCATCAAACTGGCATGTATAATGATATTGAAACTTTAATGTTATTATATAGCACTGAAAACAGAATCGTTTATGCAAAATTGGATGATAAAGATATTCAAGGAACGATTCGATATATTGAAGGTCGATGGAATGAGATCTTTCCCAATGAACCATTTACCTATACGTTCTTATCAGATCGATTTAATGAACAATTTGGCGCTGATGAAAAACGTGGTTTTATTTTTACTTTATTTACAGTATTAGCTATATTAATTGCTTGTTTGGGACTTTTTGGTTTAGCTTCGTATACTGTTGAGCAAAGAACAAAAGAAATTGGAATTCGCAAAGTTGTCGGTGCAAGTGAAGGAACAGTGGTAAAACTAATCTCTAAGGAGTTTTTAGTTTTAATTACCATTTCCATTATCATTGCATTTCCATTATCGTTTTATTTTATGCGTGATTGGTTACAACAATTTGTTTATCGTACCAATCTTGGTTTATATGTCTTTGTTTTAGCAGGTATTATTTCCATAGGAATTACATTTATTACAATTAGTTTCCAGGCCTGGAAAGCTGCAAATACAAACCCTTCAGAATCACTAAGAGTGGAATGATATTTATTATTTGTGCAAAACTGAACAAAATTGTTCATAATCGAACGGTAGAGTTATATAAGAAATAACAATAACTGTTTTTATATTAATTCTTTATGGAATTTGGAATATGATTTGTTAAAATTCTAAAAACTTTAAAACAACTACAAAATGTTCAAGCATAACCTTAAAATTGCTTTAAGGAATGTCTTTAAGTACTGGAATTATTCTATCATAAATATTGGTGGATTAGCAATTGGATTAGCCAGCTTTATTTTTATTGTTCTATATATTGATGATGAATTGAAATATGATAAGTTTCATGAAAATGCTGATAATATATATAGGGTTAATCGTTTGTACAATAGTAATGATGTAAATGAAGATGCAGCTACCGTATCTTTTCCTTGTGGCCCAACACTGGTGTTAGACTATCCAAATATTGTAAAAACACAAGTAAGGTTTTTTAATAACCTACAGAATCAATGGTTTTTTGATTACGAAAGAGAAGATGGGGAAATAATTCGTTTTAATGAACCATACTTTCTATTGGCGGATTCAACTGTATTTGATATTTTCACCCTTCCTTTTATTAAAGGTGATCCCGAAACTGCATTAGATAATCCTGGAACTATTGTTGTTACGAGATCTACCGCAAAAAGATATTTTGGAGACGAACCGGCAATTGGAAAAGTGCTGAGAGTAGAAGAAGGATTAGATTTTGAGGTAACGGGAGTAATTGAAGATTTACCTTCCCAATCACATATAAAAATTGATATTCTTGGGTCATTAAATACATTTCGCCAATTTGGTAATGGGCAATTTCCGCAAACCTGGATTTGGAATCCATGCTGGACTTACGTGTTGCTGCATGAAGACACCGATCCTAATCAATTAAATGAAAGATTTCCCGAATTCTATGAAAACCATTATGATGATTTTAAAGATGCAGATGTGACACTTTATTTACAAGCTCTTACCGATATTCATTTAAAATCTCATCATGTATATGAAATGAGGCCGAATAGCAATATTGTTTATGTTTATATACTATCTATCGTTGCCGCAATTATATTGATTTTGGCATGTATCAATTTTATGAATTTAACCACCGCAAGTTCGACCGGAAGAGCAAAGGAGATTGGAATAAAGAAAGTGTTTGGAAGTAAAAGAAGAAATTTGGTATTTCAATTTCTCGGTGAAGCAGTTGTGCAGAGCTTTTTTGCAATGTTAATTGCTATCATTATTGTAGAACTTTTACTCCCGGGTTACAATAGTTTTACAGGTAAAAACATTACTCCTTCTTTTTTAGTTGAGATGAAATTATTAGGTTTTATTGTTGCAGTGTCTTTCGTTGTGGGTTTATTATCTGGGATATATCCTGCATTTATTTTATCGGCATTTAAACCATTGAGGGTTTTAAAAGGAGTTTTAAAAAGTGGAGCAAAATCAGTTAAAGCTAGAAAAGTACTCGTTGTTGTACAGTTTTCAATTTCCATTAGTTTAATTATAGGAAGTTTAATTGTTTTTTCTCAATTAAAGTTTTTGAGAAATGCAGAGCTAGGCTTTAAAAAAGATCATATAATAAATATCGTAAGAGTTGGAGATTTATTTAATAATTATGAGGCATTTCGTCAACAATTACTTTCTCATAAAGATATTGAATTTGTTACTGGTGCTGAAGATTATTTAGGTATAAATCATAATACTCGTGATTATGAGGTAGAGGGACTAACTCCAGGACAGCGTTTTTATATTCCCACATTTTTGGTAGATTGGGATTTTATTGAAACTTTTGATATTGAGGTGGTTGAGGGTAGAGCTTTTTCGAGGGATTTTCCAAGTGACACAATAAATGCAGTAATGATTAATGAAACTATGGTAAAGGACATGGGCTGGACCAATGAGGAAGCAATAGGAAAGAGAATCGTATCCCGTGATGGTGATGAAAGGGTTATTGGTGTATATAAGGATTTTAATGCTATGTCTTTACATCGTCCTGTAAATAAATTTATTTTGGATATGTTCCGGAGACCGGATATGTTTGCCAGAGTTATTTCAATTCGATTTAGTTCCAATAACTATCAAGAAGTAATTGAGCATATTGAGAAAACCTGGTACGATTTTGTTCCAACGCGTCCTTTTGAGTACCAATTTTTTGATCAACAATTAGACAATTTATATAAGGATGAGTTAAGATTTGGAAGATTTTCAGTAATACTAACAATTTTAGCCATAATGATAGCAAGTATGGGATTAATTGGCTTAACTTCATTTTTAGCAGAACAACGTACTAAAGAAATAGGCATACGCAGAGCTTTAGGTTCTTCTACAAAATCAATTATAGGATTAATGGCAAAAGAGTTTTTGTGGTTATTGCTTGTTGCAAATGCTATTTCATGGCCAATTACTTATTTTGTAACAACAAATTGGCTTGAGAGCTATTCCAGGCATATCTCAACCAACTGGGGGGTTTACTTTTTATCAAGTATTTTAACTTTAATAATTGCAATGATAATTATTACCATAAGGGCATATAGAACTGCAATGTTAAACCCTTCACAAACATTAAGATATGAATAATGATTTTATCAAATGAATATAATATATTTGTTAACATTCTAAATGATTAACCAAAATTATTTTAAAATGGTACTTATTATAGTTTTTATTGCATTAATAAGTTTTATTACTGCCTTAATTAGTAGAGCGTTTTAGTAAAAGCTTAAAATATTCTGGGAAAATTATCTTATTGATGTTGAATTATTAGGAAGAATTTTTAAGAAAAGTCTTAAATTTTTTTCTTTAAATATCTTATTTTAGACGAAGTAAACATAAAGAGATGATTCCGAAAAACCGTTACCAGAAAGAATACATTTATCGCATAAATAAAGTAATTGATTATATTGAGATAAATCTTGATAAATCGTTAAATTTAAATGCATTAGCTGAAATTGCTAATTTCTCTCCATATCATTTTCATCGAATTTTTAGTGCATTTACAGGTGAAACCTTAAATAATTTTATTAGCAGAGTACGAACAGAGAAAGCAGCAAGCCTGTTAATAAGTGATCCGGAAACCCCGATAAGCGAAATAGCATATTATTGTGGATATAACAGTAATTCAGTTTTTAGTAGAGTGTTTAAGAATCGATTTAAGGTTAGTGCAAGTGAATACAGGGAAAAAATGCTAAAAGAACTTAGCAAGATCGGTCAATCCGATAGCAAGATTGATAAAATGAATGGATCTTCCAATGACTACATTCGTATTGTAGAATTAACAGAAAAATGGAAGAATCTTATGAAAACAAACATTGAAATTAAAGAAATGCCTGCTTTGGATTTAATTTACTGCAGACACGTAGGACAGTATGATCAAATTGGTAAAGCATATGAAAAATTATTTAAATGGGCAGGACCAAGAGGATTGTTAAACTTTCCTGAAACTAAAACAGCAACTGTATATCATGATGATCCTAAGGTTACAGATATAGAAAACCTTCGCCAAAGTGCATGTATTACTGTTGAAAAGGAGGTTAAACCAGATGGAGAGTTTGGTAAGTTGCAAGTACCTGCAGGTAAATGTGCAGTTGGTCGTTTTGAAATTGATGTAACAGAATTTAGTGAAGCTTGGAATGCTATGTGTATATGGGTTTCGAAAAGCGGATATCAACCGGATGATAAAAACCCCTATGAATTGTATTATAAAGACCCCGAACATCATCCGGAAAATAAATTTGAATTAGATATTTGTATTCCTGTGAAACCATTGTAAAAACAAAAACCGAAGATTAAAATCTTCGGTTTTTTTAAAAAATACTGTCCCGGATTATATGAATAGACTAATAGAAAAATGACTTTTATATTTCAAACCAGGACAGTAAAAACTTAATTAAGCTTTAGAATTAATTAGGAATAAAATAAAAAATCACAGGATTAAATATCATCTGTTTTTATCTGACGTTTAATATTTAAGTAAGTTACATTTAAGCACATCACATAAAACATTTATTAAAGTATCATATTAAAATTTAGATTTCTAACTTTTTGTAAGTTAACTTTGTTTACCTGTTGATTCTGATTAATAAAAGTAATATGTTTATAGTCTAAATTTATTCATATGAAGATCACTCCATACCTATTATTAGCATTTTTTTTAATTCAATTTTCTGCTTGTAAATCTTCAAAAGAAATATCTGAACAACACGAAATAACATTTGGTAAAGATTTGTTAGAAATCGATATAGATATTGATGAATATGTAAATTTTCGCTTAATTAACAATTCTTCAAAGCCGATAAAAATACAAATGGCAGAAAAATTATATATTGAAAAATTTACTAAAGGAAACTGGATTAAGTTAAGAATACTTCCATGTCCTTGCGATGCTCCTTGTGCGAGATTGGAAGAACAAATTGAAATTCCCGTTATGGAAAAATATTTATTGAGTTGGAATAAAAATGAAAGTTGGTGTGGCAATAGAAACGAAAAGGGAATTAGAGAAACATTAACGAAAAAGGTCGAACCAGGAAGATATCGAATAAGAATTATTCAAAAAAATGAAGGAACAAAAAATAGTGTTATATATAAAGAGTTTCAAATTTAATAAGGGGTAATATGAAAAAAATAACAGTTCTAATTTTATTAACATTTGTATCAGGTTTTGTTTTTTCGCAACCTGGCAATAAGAATCTTTATATTCCAGAAGAGGGAAAAAATAAAAATAATTTCTTTGAAATTCAAAAAGAGTTCAATAGCTATTGGGATAATTTTAATCTTGATAAAGGTTATTATTATAAAGAAGGTAAAAAGTACAAAGCGGCAGGTTGGAAACAATTTAAACGTTGGGAATGGTATTGGGAAACAAGAATTGATCGGAAAACGGGAGACTTTCCTCAAGTGAATACTTTTAAAGTAAATAAAGAATTTAAGTCTAAATTAAAAACTAAAACTGATCAATCTAATTGGCAAAATATGGGACCTAATAGTTCTCTTGGTGGATACGCAGGTATAGGGAGAATAAATTGTATTGCATTTCATCCATCGGATAATAATACATTTTGGGTTGGAGCACCTTCCGGGGGATTATGGAAGACAACGGACGGAGGCAGCAATTGGGAAGTATTAACAGACACGCTTCCTGTAATTGGTGTTAGTGAAATAATTATCCCAAATGATTATGAAACAAGTAAAACAATTTATATAGCAACAGGAGACAGAGATGGAGGAGATAACTATTCAATTGGAGTATTAAAGACAACTGATGATGGTAAAACCTGGGTAGAGACTGGTTTAAGCTTTAATGTTTCCAGTAGATATAGGATTACCAGAATGCTTATCCATCCAACAGAACAAAATATTATGTATGTTGCTACCAATGGAGGTATTTTTAAGACAACAAACAGTGGCAATAACTGGACAAATATACAAAGCGGTGTATTCTTCGATTTGGAATTTAAGTATGGTTCAGAGGATGATATTTTATATGCTGCCACTTATGAATATTCAGGTACGCCGGAAATATATAAAACTATGGATGCTGGTAGTAGTTGGAATGTAGTGCATACTTTTCCTTCTTCCGCACTAAGAGTTGAGTTAGACCCAGCCCAATCCGATCCTGAATATGTTTATGCTTTGGTTTGCACCCAAGAGGGAGGATTAGAAGGAGTTTACAGATCCAGTGATAGCGGCAACAATTTTTCTAAAGTATATGATGGAACAGTTTCAGGTAATAATCTGTTAAATTGGCACCAAAGCGAAGGAGATACAGATATAGGGGGGCAAGGGTTTTATGATTTAACATTGTCGGTTTCTCCAACCAACAAAAGTCATTTATTTTTAGGTGGAATAAATACTTGGGAATCCGAAGATGGTGGTGAAACCTGGAAATTAAATAGTCATTGGTACGGTGGATTCGGTGCTACAGAAGTACATGCAGATAAACATTATATGGAGTATCAAAATCCATCAATCTTTTTTGAAGCAAATGATGGAGGTATTTATAAAACAACTGATGGAGGGCAAACATGGATTGATTTGACAGATGGTTTAATTATAAGTCAAATGTATAAGCTTGGAGTTTCTCAGACTAATAAAGACGAGGTAATAACAGGATTGCAGGATAATGGTAGTAAGTTAACACTTTCCGGAATGTGGAAAGACGTTAAAGGTGGTGATGGAATGGAGTGTATTATTGATTATGAAGACGTAAATATTCAATACGCAACTTACGTATATGGTCAAATTGACCGAACTATGGATCGTTGGGCACAATGGTGGACCGTAGTCGATATTACAGATACTTCACGGCTTGAAGGCGGTCCTAATGGAGCTTGGGTTACACCATATTTAATTGACCCTTTTGATAATAAAACATTATATTTAGGTTATGAGGATGTATGGAAAACTACAAATAGGGGAGATTCTTGGGAAAAGATATCCAATCTGGGATTAACAAATAAAATTAGATCAATGGCAATTGCGCCTTCCGATAAGAATACGCTTTACATTACCGATTATGATAACTTTTATAAAACAACGGACGGAGGTAATTCCTGGACTGATTTAACATCAAACTTACCCTTTACATCGAATGCTATTACATGTATTTCTGTTAATGCGTTTGATTCAAAACATCTTTGGATCACATACGGTGGATATAATAATGTTAAAGCATTTGAATCGACTGATGGAGGAGTTAACTGGACAAATATTTCCGGTGGATTACCAAGTGTGCCTGCCAACACAATTATAGAAAACAAATTTGCATCAACAAAACAATTATATGCGGGAACAGATATAGGAGTTTTTATTAAAGAAGGAGATGCAGAGTGGACCTTGTTTAGTAATAATCTGCCATCGGTTATTGTTACCGAATTAGAAATTCATTATGATGAATCAACGCCCTCAAAAAGTGTGCTTTATGCAAGCACTTATGGAAGAGGACTGTGGAAATCTGATTTAGCTTCTTTTGAAATTGAAAATATTTATCTCCACTCTATTCAGAGTCCGGTTTATGTTTCGGATGATAGTTCTGCGATTTTGGAAGTATCTTTTAATGTTTATGATTCATTTAGTTCAAATACTTTTACAGCTTATTTATCTGACGAATCTGGTGATTTTACAAATGAAATATCTATTGGGGAATTGGAATCGGATGTTTCCGGAACTATTAATGGGGTTATTCCAGCAGCAACCCCAACTGGTACTGATTATAAAATAAAAATTAAATCTTCTAATCCGGTAAATGAAAGCAGCTTAAGCAATTCATTAAATATTATTCTTGACAACGAGGCTCCAACGGTAGAAATAAGCTCAAGTGAAAGTGGAACAACATCTACAGATCCGTTTCCAGTAACAATAACATTCAACGAGGCTGTTACTGATTTTGCGCAATCTGAAGTTATTGTTAATAATGGTACGGTTTCATCATTTCAAAATTTGAATTCATCCGAATATGCTGTTGAAATTTCTCCTTCTGCTTCTGGAGTTATAACTGTTGATGTTCCGGCAGGAGTTGCAAAAGATATGGTAGGACATGAAAATACAGCAGCTACACAATGGACCATTGAATATTTTTCAACAAGTATTGAATTATTAGAAAAATATGAAATTAAGATTTATCCTAATCCTTCTAATGGAAGATTTAATTTGGAAATAGGACAAGGCAATAATATTACCGTTTCAATCATTGATTTATCAGGTAAGCAGATATATAATAAACAATTGATAAATGAGACTTCAATGGAAATTGACTTAAGTAACATTACAAAAGGAATTTATATCCTTAAGTTAAATGTTGATGGACAAGATATTACTAATAAAATAATTATTAAATAATTACTACCCACTAAATAGAAGGACCTTCGGGAAACTGAAGGTCTTTTTTTATTCTTAACAATTTGTTAAAATTAACATTCCCCATTAGAAAATGATTTAAATTTGCAGCTCATTACCAGAATGAAAAATATTAACTAGACATTAAGCAAAAGCTGCTTATAATTGTTATTTAGGTGTTAGATTAAAAGAAGGTTGAAATGATAAATAAGAATTACCAGGATAAATATGCTCTTATTACAAAAGAGAAAAGTTATACGTATCATGAATTATTTTCTAAAATAAATCAGTATTCTCAGTTATTTAAAGATAAAAAATATAAGAAAGTTGCTATTCATTCAGAAAACAGAGCAGAATGGATATTCGCTTTTTTTGCTGCATGGTATAATAAGTGTATTGTTGTCCCAATCGATTTTCTATCCTCAACAGAGGATATATCCTATATATTAAATGATTGTAATCCTGATTTAGTATTTTTTAGTACAGAAACAGGCAAGAAAATTGAAAAAATAAAAAAAGGATTAAATTACAATCCAAACATTGAGATTTTTGATGAAATTAGATTAGAAGAGGAAGCTAATATACTTGAATGGAACGTTCCTTCGGATGAGGAAGATGTTGCAGTTATTATTTATACTTCGGGAACCACTGGAAGCCCTAAAGGAGTGATGTTATCTTATAAAAACCTACTGGCAAATATCCATGCTGTTTCCAAAGATGTAGAGATTTATACTCATGAAAAGCAGGTGCTTATGCTACTTCCTCTACATCATATTTTTCCTTTAGCCGGATGCTTGATGGGACCTTTAAACGTTGGAGGTACTATTGTAATGACACCTTCAATGCAATCTTCGGATATTCTTGAAACTCTTAAAAATAATAAAGTAAATATGATTATTGGAGTTCCTAGGTTTTATGATTTGCTTTATAAAGGCCTAAAAGCAAAAATATTTGCTAAGGCTGTAGGGAGAATATTCTATTCGGCTGTAAAAGGAATTCGTAGTAAAAAGTTTGCAAAAAAAATATTTAAAAAAGTACACATTGGTTTTGGTGGTCATGTAGAATATTTAGTTTCGGGTGGTGCTCCACTTAACAAAGAAGTAGCGTATTTCTTTAAAAACCTGGGTTTTGATGTTTTAGAGGGATATGGAATGACCGAGGCAGCTCCAATGATTACTTTTCCCAGACCTGAAAAAGTAAAAATTGGTTCTGTAGGTCAACCATTACCAGGTTTAAAGATAGAAATAAGAGATGGGGAGATAGTTGCAAAAGGCGATAATATAATGAAAGGATATTACAATCGTCCTCAGGAAACAACAGAGGTTTTAAAGGAAGGTTGGCTATATACAGGTGATTTAGGTGAGTTAGATAAGAATGGATACTTATTTATTACAGGTCGAAAAAAGGAAATTATCGTATTGCCAAATGGTAAAAATATTAATCCTGTTGAATTAGAAGAAAAGTTAGAAAAAATAGAATTCATTAAAGAAGTAGGAGTGTTTTTTAACGATGAAAAATTACATGCAATAATTTTACCGGATTATAGTTCATTGGCGAATGCTGAAGTAAACGATCCTGATGAATTTTTTAAGAAAGAAGTAATTCCAAACTTTAATAAACAACTTACTTCTTATAAGAGAATATTAAAATACAATCTAATTAAAGAAGATTTGCCAAGAACAAGACTTGGAAAGATACAACGATATAAACTGGCCGAATTAGTAGATAAAACGCAGAGAGATAAAGTTATTAATAATCAACCTGAATCAGAAGAATACGTTGCTATAAAGACTTTTATTGAAAGTCAAGTTGATATGACAATTTCACCGGAGGATCATTTAGAATTTGATATTGCTTTAGACTCTTTAGGAAAGATTACATTAATAGATTTTATTGAGCGTACATTTGGAGTAAAAATTGAAGAGGATAAACTTCTGAAATTTCCTTCTATTAAAAAAATGGTTGATCATATTAGAGAGCATAAAATGTTCCATAACCTGGAAATGCCGAATTGGTCAGAGATTTTAAAAGAAAAAATTCACATTAAACTCCCCAAATCCTGGCCAACATTACCGTTTTTCATTAAATCCTCCAAGAGCTTCTTAAAAGTATATTTTAAGTTTAGAAGTAAAGGGCATCATCAACTACCTGAAGGACCTGCAATTATTACACCTAATCATCAAAGTTTTTTTGACGCATTATTTGTAACGGCGCATTTAAAAAGAAAAACAATAAAAGAAACCTTCTTCTATGCCAAAAGAAAACATGTTAATTCCAGATTAATAAGGTTTTTAGCTGGAAAGAATAATGTTATTATAATGGACTTAAATAATGATTTAAAGGAGTCTATTCAGAAATTAGCTGCCGTATTAAAGTTAGGTAAAAAAGTAATGATCTTCCCTGAAGGTACAAGATCTAAAACTGGTGAGTTAGGAGAGTTTAAAAAGACATTTGCGATCTTAAGCAAAGAGCTTAATGTGCCAGTAATTCCCGTTGCAATAAGTGGCGCGCATAAAGCGCTACCAACTGGCAGAAAAATACCAAAGCCTTTTACTAAGATAAAAGTCAAGTACTTAGATCCAATTCACCCACAAGAATATACGTTTGATTCTCTTACTGAAAAAGTAAAAGAAAGAATACTTGAAGCGGTATAAGATTTAGTCGCTGAGTGCCATCGTTGAATTTACTTTAAGAAATTCAACATAACCATTTGTTGTACATACTACAATCGTATTATCAAATAGTACAATTGGCGTTGCAAATATTTTGCCTTTGGTTCTATATTTTCCGAGAAGATTCCCTTCTGGCGAAAAAAAGTATAGATGCTTATCATATGAACCAACAACAACAATTCCGTTAGGTAAACTTACAGGTGAAGAAACAACCTTTTTCTGAGTTTTATGTTTTTTAAATAAGGTACCGTCAGGTTTTATAAAATAAATAAATCTATCAAAAGAACCAAATACAATTTTTGAGTTGCTTAGTTTTAAAGGAGTTCCATGAATTCTTCCTTTAGTTTTAAATGATGATACCTTACTACCATCAGTATCACATATATATAAATTTTTATCATAAGAGCCTACTGCAAATTTGTTTGTTCCTATCGAAACAGGTGCTGAATGCATTATCCACCCTTTTGTTTTTATTTTAGAAAGCAACTTTGCATGATGATCAAAAATGTATAAATGCTTGTCATTGGAACCTATTACTAATTTGTCATTATCAATTATACTTGGAGTACCATGTACCCATTTTTTAATTGGATGGATATGCTTAGTACTATCTTCTCTATCAAAAAATATTACACCTTTTCTATTAGTACCGAAAACCAATAAACGATTCGATAATTCAATTATTGAGGTATACATTGAACCACAATTTGGTTTAATTTTCTTCTTTAAATCTCCCGTCTGATCAAAGAAGTATATATACCCATCGTATGATCCGATTGCTATAGAACTATCTGATAAAATACTAGGCGAAGCATGTACCCACCCATCCGTTTTATGTTTTTTAATTAGCCTTCCTTTACTGTTAAAAAAATAGATATACTTATCATGCGATCCTACTACAACATTATTATTAAACGTAGCAATAGGAGAAGAATAGATTGCCTTTTCAGTTTTAAATGAATTAATTAATTGAATAAAATTTGAACTTATTACTGGTTCCCCTGAAAAAACATTAAGTGGGAATAATGCAATTACAAAAAAGAAGAAAGTAATTACAAAAGAATTTTGTAAGCTTCTTTTAATCATTAATTTAAATTGAGTATATTATTTGATCCGGTTTTCAGTTTTGATACTTTAAACATAGTTAAATTATGTTGAAAACCGAAAGATATTTCTAAAAATTATTAAAAATTAACGCAACCACTTGTTAGCAATGCACATCTATGATCTGGAACTATGCACGATTTTATTATAATGAAAAGTAAACTAATATTATTATTTGTATTAACGCTCTTAGCTAATGCATGTGAAAATGTTGAAAGCACAGAGCTTAATATAGATACTGAGATTTTATCCATATCATATGGAACATACTTTGGACAATGTAATGGGTATTGTAAGCAAAGTATAACGATCGAAAATGATTCAATAAGATATCAGGCACAAAGCTGGTCCGAGAACGATAATTATCCGTTAATTGCTTTTTCTACAGAGTTTTCAGAGGAGGATTGGAAATCTATTGAAGAGAAAATTGATTTTTTAATATTTAGAAATATAGAAGAGGTAATTGGTTGTCCTGATTGTGCTGATGGTGGTGCGGAGTGGATAGAAATAGAAACCGAGGATGTTACTCACAAAATTAAGTTTGAATATGATAACCCACCGGAAGAGATATCAAATTATATAGAAGATTTGTCTGAATTACTTTCAGAATTTCAAGAGGATATATTTTAACAATCTTTCACAATTTCAGTAGTTTTTTGGCATAAATATTGTCTTAATTTTAACCAAATTGGTTAACTATTAAAACAATAAAGATGAAAGCAAAAGTTACTATTAAGATCATACTTGTCGGGCTATTCATCATTTCTTTTAACTCACTCGAGGCTCAACACAGAAAGCACTATAAAGGTAAGCATTATCGCCCCCACCATAGGTACGTGAAACATTATCATTGGGGACATGGTTACAGGGCTGTTCCAAAAGGAGCTTTTATTTATCCACATAAAGGTACACGTTACCATTATCATAAAGGAATATATTTTAAACCATATGGTTCTAAATATGTGGTTGTGCGGCCACCATTAGGAATTAGGGTAAAAACAATTCCTGCAAACCATATAAGGTTTCTACTCAGAGGCCAAACATATTATTACTACTATGGCACATACTACAAAAAATCAAATAATAGTAAAGAGTATGTTTCAGTTAGCCCGCCAATTGGCGCTAAAATTGATGCATTGCCTGATGGCTATAAAAAAGTTAGAATAAACGATGAAATATATTACGAACTTGAAGGAAACTATTATAAAGCAATTATTGATGAAAAGGGTGAAGTGTGGTATGAATTAGTGGAGAAATAGATTTTAAATTTTAGGGTTCAGGGCATAATCTTTAGGGATTATGCCTTTTTTATTATTTTTACTCCAATAAAAAAAGTATAATGAAAATAGAACCAATTGGAATAATAAATACACCCTTCAAACAAAAAGAAGGAATGCCAATTCAGCCAACAGGAGGAACGGGAGTTAAAGGTTGTATTGAAGTATTTTCAGGATTTATAGAGGGTTTGTGCGATCTGGAAGGTTTTTCGCATATCATACTAATTTATCGATTTCATGAATCAGAGGGATATAATTTAAAAGTTAAACCCTTTATGGATGATCAATTAAGAGGTGTTTTTTCAACGAGAGCACCAAAACGGCCTAATTCGATTGGGATATCGGTTGTAAAGCTTAATAAGATTGATAATAACCTTGTCTTTATTGAGAATATAGATATTCTTGATGGAACCCCATTATTAGACATAAAACCTTTCATTCCTTCAGTCGATTCTCCCGACGAATATAAGTTAGGTTGGCTGAAAGGAAAATCTGACAAAATAAGTTCTAAATTATCTGATAAACGTTTTTCGAATGAATAAATTAATTATTTGGGATTGGAATGGCACTCTGCTAAATGATGTTGATGCATGTGTAGAAAGCATGAATATTATGCTCGAAAAACGTGCTATTAATAAGATTACAACTGATTATTATAAAAGCATATTTACTTTTCCGGTAAAAAAATATTATAAAGAGCTGGGTTTTGATTTTGAAAAAGAATCTTTCGAAAAACTTTCAATAGAATATATTGGGCTTTATAAAAAGAATTCAAAAAACTCTCCTTTACAACCTGGAGTTGTTGAATTGCTTGAATATTTTAAATCAAAAAACAATAAACAAGTTATTTTATCGGCATCTGAACAAGTTGCTTTAGAAAACCAGGTTAAACAGAGAAACATTCTTGATTATTTTGATTCTCTTATAGGTTTAGATAATATACATGCAAAAGGCAAAATAAATAATGCTAAGGATTTTATAGAGAATTCCACAGATTTTTATGATCAAATAGTATTAATTGGCGATACAATGCATGATCTGGAGGTAGCAAAAGAAATAAATGCAAAATGCTTTCTTGTTACAAATGGTCATCAGCAAATTAGCAAAGAGAAAATAAATGGTTATGCCTTGGTCATTAGTTCATTATTGGATTTAATAGAGATTGGTTAAACTAAGGATAAAATGACTTTTGTTTTATATTGTTGGCTTTTTATTGAACAAAAGCAGCTGGCTTTTGTCAATAAAGTGTATTTAATTTATAAAATGATTAACTTACATAAATTTAGTAATACGAATGAGAATCGCTGAAATAGATGGTAAGAGGTTATATTACACCTTTATAGCTGGTGCAAACAAAATTATCGAAAATCAGGTAAAATTGAATAAAATCAATGTTTTTCCTGTAAGAGATGGTGATACAGGCACCAATATGGTATCTACTATACGAGCGGTAATAGAATCAACCAAGCCGGATAAATCATATAAAATAACCGCGGATAGGATAGCTGAATCTACATTGCTAAATGCGCGAGGGAACTCAGGAATTATTTTTGCCCAGTTTCTTTATGGAGTAAGTAACGAAACAGATAACCTCAGTAAGGTTTCAATCGATCATTTTATTGAGTCTGTAAAGAATTCGGTGCGGTATGTTTATGAAGCGGTTGCAGAACCTGTAGAAGGTACTATGCTTACAATAATAAAAACGTGGGCTGAATTTATGGATTCAAACCGAAGCAAATTTTCTGATTTTAATCAGCTGTTTGTTAACTCCATGGAAATATTAGAAAAAGCATTGAAAGAAACCAAATCAAAACTTGATGTTCTTGCTAAAGCAAATGTAGTAGATGCCGGAGCTAATGCATTTGTGTATTTTATTGAAGGTATTATTGAATTTATTCGATCAAAAAATATTAGAAAGCTAATACAAGCCAGGGCCAAAACAGAAATATTTCCTGAAATTGAAGAACACATTCCTGAAGAAGTAGGATTAAGGTATTGTACGGAAGCTATGATAAAAGATGTTCAGATAGGTCAAAAATCTTTATCCGGATTATTACAAAAACATGGAGACTCGGTTGTAGTTGCAGGCGCTGAAAAGACAAGGCGAATACATGTTCATACTGATCATCCTGCAAAATTATTTGATGAACTTCAGGAATATGGAACTATAACTTTTCAAAAAGCTGATGACATGTTAAGGCAAAGCGAAGCGGTTTATAGCAGAAAATGGAACATTGCTTTAGTTACTGATTCAGCTTGCGATTTACCACAAGATTTGATTGATAAGTATCAAATTCATATGCTTCCTTTAAATATTTTTTTTGGTGATAACCATTATTTAGATAAAACAACTATTCAGCCTGAACAATTTTATAAAAGATTAAAATCAGAAAAGGTTTTTCCAAAAACTGCTCAAATAAACGAGGTATCATTTAAAAATTTATATTCGCATTTGGCTTCGTATTACGATGCCATAATAGCTGTACACCTTACCGGTAAGTTTAGTGGTACTTTTTTTAATAGCCAAAAAGCAGGTGAAAAAATAAGTAAGGAATTTAAAAAACCTATTGCGGTTATTGATTCAAAAAACCTCTCAGGAGCTTTAGGTTTAACAATACTTAGAATTGCCCGGGAGATTGAAAAAGGTGAATCTTTTGAAAATATTGTGCATAAAGCAGACAAATGGGTTAAAGATAGCCGAATTTATGTAAGTGTTAAAACACTAAAATATATGGTGCGTGGAGGTCGGGTTTCGCCATGGAAAGGTTTAATCGCTAAAATTCTTAATGTTAATCCGATTGTTTCGATGGATAAGGATGGAAAGTCTTTAGTGTTTGGTAAAACGTATAGTCAAAAGTCAAACATGGAAAAAGTTATGAACCATATACAGGAAATAACATCTGAAAAAAAGGTTTGGAATTATATTGTATTACATGCAAATAATGAAGGCGCTGCGGAATGGTATGCAAAAGAAATGAAACAAATTACAGAGAAGGAACCTGTTTCTATTGTTAATATCTCGCCCGTGATTGGTGCAAATGCAGGAATTGGTGCTGCTTCTGTAGCTTTTATGTACGAATAAATACTGGAGTTTTGAGTTTTTTTGATATGTACATACAGGGACTAGTGGTTATTATGATTTTAATGACATTACTATGGATTATAAGTGTCATTAAAACAAATGCAAGTATTGTAGATCCTTTTTGGGGGTTTACGTATGTTTTAGCTACAATTTGGTATTACTTACAAATCGGAGGTTCTGAACCCAGAAAAATAATTGTACTTACTCTCGTAATCTTGTGGGGAATAAGATTATCTATTTTCCTTGGATGGCGAAATGCTGGAAAGGGAGAAGATTTCAGGTATCAACAATTCAGAAAGGATTATGGTGAAAAACGCTATTGGTGGGTAAGTTTTTTCCAGGTTTTTCTTTTGCAGGGTATATTGGCGTGGTTAATTTCATCTCCTTTATTAGCAGCTATTTATTATACGGGATCAGAAAATTTAAAGATTTTAGATTTAATCGCAATTTTTATATGGATCATAGGTTTTATGTTTGAAGCAGGCGGAGATTGGCAAATGGCACGATTTAAGACCAAGCCTGAAAATAAAGGAAAGGTTTTAAATAAAGGGTTTTGGAAATATACAAGGCATCCTAATTACTTTGGTGATGCGGCAATATGGTGGGCTTTTGGTTTATTTGGGATAGCTTCAGGAAGCTACCTTACTTTTTTAAGCTCTATTCTTATGACATTTCTTTTGATAAGGGTTTCAGGTGTAAGATTGTTAGAGCGAACCTTAAAGGATAAAAAACCTGCATACAGAGACTATATGGAAAAAACAAGTGCCTTTTTACCCTGGTTTCCAAAAAAATAGTACTGATGCAATATTTGAAAGAACATATTTGGTTGATACTATTTATTATATGGGGACTTCCTTTAACCTTTTACAGAAGTAAATTCAGGAAAATTGTATACCAAACTGATCGCTGGATCATAAATATAAAACCTGTTTTTTGGAAAGAGATTAAAGCATTAACAGGTACAGTTTATCCGGAGAATACAGCCTATATTAAATTCAGGAATTTCTACCGGTTTTATTTATTTATCTACCTGGTCCTTTTTGTTTTATACCTGGTTTTATCAAAATAAATATTATGAATAAAATACAAGTTGGAAGCAACATACCTTCTTTTAAATTGCTAGATCAGCACGGCGAAGAATTTGATATCAATAGTGTTTTAGGAAAGAAGAACCTTGTAATCTATTTTTATCCGAAAGATGATAGTCCGGGATGCACAGCTGAAGCCTGCTATTTTCAGGATCAATTTGAAGTGTTTAAAGAAGCTGATGCAGAAGTGATTGGAATTAGCAGCCAATCAGTTAAAAGTCATAAACAGTTTGCTGAGAAATATAGGCTAACGTATACTTTATTAAGTGATATGGGAAATAAAATTAGAAAACTATTTGGTGTTCCTGCTAATTTTTTTGGATTATTACCGGGAAGAGTGACTTATATAGTGGATAAAACAGGTAAGGTAATTTTTATGTTTAATTCTCAGATTCAGGCTACCAAACATGTAGATGAAGCTTTAAAAATACTTCAAAATTTAGGGCAATAGCTTTTATCTCTTTGAATTCTAATTCAGTATGGTTAATTTTATATAATGGTTGACCTAAAATCTAAAATGATGAAGAAACTTTATATAGCATTGAAAGAATTATTTAGCCAGCAAAATGAATTCTTTCAGTTGGCAAAAAAGGGAAAAAGAATAACCCATATCGCTTTAGCAATTCCAATGCTACTGGTTCTTTTTTTTGCAGGTTTTGTTGTTAGCGGTTTAATATTTTACCCTATTATAGATAGGTTCTTTGAGGTTAATGAAGCCTGGTTCTCATTTTATAATCTATTTGTCTCTTTCGGTTTTGTGATAGTATTCCTTTGGATATGGGTCCGCTTTTTTGAGGAGAGGTCTTTTATTACCCTTGGATTTAATCTAAAAGGTGCCCTAAAAAAGTATTTAAAGGGATTTTTTGTTGGTATACTAATGCTGGTTATTGTAATTGGATTAATGAGCGTGATAGGTACGGTTAGGATTCTGGATAATCCTGAACCTTTTGGAATAAATGGACTTGGAATTGTATTATTGTTATTGTTGGGATATATAGTTCAAGGAGCTTCAGAAGAAATTATAGCACGGGGATGGCAATTTCAAGTAATTGGGGCAAGATACAAACCTTGGTTGGGAGCGGTTATTTCATCAGTTATTTTTGCATTATTACATGGTCTTAATGCGGGAATCAATCTTTTAGCATTAATAAACTTAGCTTTATTTGCTTTCTTATTGATCTTCATGATTTTGCATGATAAGAGTATTTGGGCTGCATGCGGATGGCATACGGCCTGGAACTGGACAATGGAAAACGTTTTCGGCTTAAAAGTAAGTGGTACGGAAGGAATAGTATCTGTTTTTAAGTTCAGAACAGAAGGTCCATCAATAATTACAGGGGGAGATTTTGGGCCTGAAGCAAGTATTTTAACTTCTATTGTGCTTATTGGAGGAATGATTTATATCTTAGTAGTTTCTAAGAATAAATCTAAAATCAATGAGACGTAAAGACAGAGCAGTAACTGACCCTGCTGAAATTCAATCTATTATAAGTAAGGCCGATGTGTGCAGAATCGCACTTGTCGATGATCAACAACCTTACCTGGTTACCTTAAATTTTGGCTATAAACCTGGTGATCCTGCTAATTTGTATTTTCATTGTGCTAACGAAGGACGGAAGATCGACATTATTAAAAAGAATAATTCCACTTGTTTTCAAATGGATGTAGATCATGAATTGGTTGAGGCAAAAAAAGCTTGTGGATTTGGTATGAATTTTAAAAGCATTGTTGGCACAGGCAAGATTTTTATTGTTGAGGATAAAGAAGAAAAAATAGAGGGATTAAACTGCATTATGAAGCAATATTCGGACAGGGATAACTTTGAATATGAAGATGAGATGCTTGATATTACTACTATCTTAAAGTTAGAGATAGACCAAATGACCGCCAAAAAGAAAATATAAGTGAAGACCTATATTGCTATATTACGGGGAATAAATGTAAGCGGGCAAAAGTTAATTAAAATGCAAGATTTAAAATTGCATCTTGAAAAAATGGGTTTCTCTAATATTAAAACATATATACAAACCGGAAATGTTATCTTTGGTTCAGTTGAGGTAAATGCAAAAAAGGTGGAAGCAGGCGTAGTAAAATGTATCAAAGCAAATTTTGGATTTGATGTCCCTGTAATTATTAGAACGGCAGAGGAATGGATAGAAGCGGTTAATAACAACCCTTTTAGTAAACAACCTGAAATTGAAGTTGATAAATTACATGTTGTATTCCTTGAAAAGGAACTTGAAAAGGCTTATATGAATATGGTTGGAAAAAAGGATTTTACCCCGGATGAATATCTTTTCGGTAAGAAGGAAATTTATATATATTGTCCAAATGGATATGCTAAAACCAAACTATCGAATAGCTTTTTTGAGAAAATATTAAATCAAAAAACAACTACTCGGAATTGGAAAACAGTAAATAAGATTTTAGAAATAGCAATTAATTAATTTGAATTTATGGATCAAAAAGAACCTATTATTGTAGAGCAATATTTTAAAAAAGATATTAACGTTGTATGGAAAGCCATTACAGAATTGGATCAAATGACAAAATGGTTTTTTGAGAACATTCCCGATTTTAAGCCCGAGGTAGGATTTAAAACGCAGTTTAATGTGCAATCTGCGGAAAGAAATTTTTTTCATTTATGGGAAATAATTAAAGTTGATCCAGGTAAAAAGATAGTCTATGACTGGAGATACCAGGAGTACCCGGGGATAGGCAAGGTAACTTTTGAGTTAGCGGAAAAAGATGATCAAACGGTTTTAAAGCTTACCAATGAAGGATTGGAAAGTTTTCCCGATGATATTCCCGAATTTACAAGAGAGAGTTGTGTAGGAGGGTGGAACTATTTTATAAAAGAGAGGCTTAAAACTTACTTGGAAACCATCGGTTAATTTATTTTAACCGATGACTCTGTTTTGTGTTTCTCACTTATGATAAATTTTAAGTGCAAAGGAGCTAACCATTCAAAACAACAGGTCAACACCGAAATATTCATGAATAGCCTTATTTCTCATTCTATACATTTCATCCCAAGGAATATTTGAGTATTTTTCTTTTACATTCTTTGGAATTTTTATTTCCTCAAACAAACCTTCCTTTCTTTGATGGGCAGTCCATTCGTAAACTCTATCGATTACTAAAATAGGAACATTACCTAATGTTCCGGAAATTAGTGCTCCAACTATTGAACCACCGCGACCGATACCAACAATTAAAGTTGGATAATAATTATCCTGAATAAGTTTATCTTTTAAGTAAAGTACTCCCTTTTGCACTTTTTCCCAGGTAATCTTTAACTAACCATTTATAAATTGTCCAAATTGATATTAAACCGCCTAGAATAGAGAAAAAGTAAATAGTTATATCTAAAAATAATTTCATAGGTTTTATTTTAAAATATTTTTAAACTTTTTGGTGGCGAAGTAGCTAAATATGCTTAATCGAAAATCTAATTTGTGCGAAGCAAAAAAGCTCGTTGAGAAAAGCTAAACCAAATTATTGTCATACCTGCCATACTAACCCTGAAAAATACAGGTGTAAAAAAGCCGGATTACAAATCCGACTTAGCTGGGATTTAAGCAGATATGAAGTTCACTATATCTGAAAAAAGACCCGTCATTAGTAAAGTAAAATGAAATTTTAGCTATTAGAATGGGGATGTCCAAAAAGTCTTAGTGTTCTTTGTGCTTGCTTTGTGAAACTTTGTGGTATAATTATAAAAGGCTGTTACACAGAGAACCACAAAGAAAACACAAAGTTACTCAAAGTGAAAAATACGAACAAAATTTAACTATTGTACTTTTTGGACACCCCCAAACATAGCCTTTTTACTATGTTTATTATAGCTGGCTTAATTTAATCGCATAACAAATTATAATATTTCGCAGGCAGATTTAGCTCCATTTTCTTTCAGTTTTTGATAGATCGGGTAATAATTTACCAAATCCAGTGCGCTTTTATAAGTTCTTTTCGAATATCCTGTCTTCCAATTAGTAACCAGATTAATCTCAGCGCCTTTATTCACCAGGAAGTTAACCAACTGTTCATCATTTATTTCAACAGCTAAATGGAGCACTGTAGTTCCATTTTCATCTTGCTCATTAATATTTACGCCTTTATCAATCAAGTAATTTATTAAGCCGGCTTTATCGGTTATATGTTCATTTTTTATTACGTTGTACAATAAGCTGAAGCTGCTCTCTTTAAAATCTAACTTGTCACTACCGGCATTAACAGCAGTTTTTACGGCTTCGAGGTCGAGATATCTTGTAACATCAAACAATATCTTGTTATCAATATAAGCTCCGTTATCAATGAGTAATTTTAATAGCTCTGCTGTTCCGTTTCTGGTGCATTCCTTAACAATTGTATTATTCGTATCTAAATTTACGTTAGCTCCTTTTTCAAGTAAAAACCTGGCAGTTTCTAATTGTTTTCCGGCTACAGCAAAAAACAGGGGTGTATAATAATTTCGCTGCTGTTTATCCGGATTGTCAACACTAAGCCCACGATCTAAAAACAATTGGCACAAATCCATATGCCCATAATATGCGGCTATATCAAAAGGAGTAGCAATCCTGTTATTAAAGGTGCTGACATCGTTTAGATCGTAATAAACATTATATATACCGCTCAATGTGCCGGGCTTTTCCTCGTAACCAATGTTTCCATTGCCATAAGCTTCCATGAGTATTTTCATGATTTCTGCATTCCCTTTAATTGCGGCCAGGTGAAATGCATTTAAGCCTTCCCCTAGAAATAAATAAATTATAGGTGATGCATTATGTTCAATAAGCATTTTTACAATATCAGCATGCTCATTTTCTATGGCCCAACGCAAAGGAGCACTTCCATAAATGGGATATGGTTTGTATCCATCTTTTTTATTCCAGGAAATACTTACTTCTGCATTGTTTTCAATTAATAGTTTTGCCACATCATACCGACCCAGATAAGCGGCCCAGCACAAAGGGGTTAACCCACCGGAGGTAGGTTGATTAATGTCAACCCCCTTATTAATAATATTTCTAACAGACTTAATGTCATTCTGCTCAATTGCAAAGAACATTTTTTTATAATCGTCGCTTAACACTTTTGAATATTTTAAAAAGAGGTTAATTGTTTCAATATTTCCCTTACGGAATTCATAAAACAGAAACGATTGTCCATTAAAAATATATTCATCGGCATTTACTTTATTTTTAAGCAGAATTTCGACAAAAACCGGATCATTAATATGGTATAAAACCCACTTTCCTTCCCTTTCAAAATTTTCATCAGCCTTAATCAGAAATTTGAACATTTCTGTGTCGTTGTTATTGGCAGCTATATAATAACCCTGTTTGCTGACCGAATTAGAGAATTTATCCGAAAGTAAATATTTAACAATGTTAATATGTCCCGAATTAACAGCATATTCAAACATATATACCTGTTGCTTTTTATCTCCGTTTATAATTGTACGTTTATATTGGTTGAATGAATAATATTCATCTTCATTTATCAGCTGCCGGAGTTTTTTTTCGTTGTTAATATCAATAGCATCAAATATTTCCTGTCCTTCAGTTTCGACCTGAAGTGAATCCGGCATTACTTTATTCATTGATGATGATGCTATGTATTTTCCCGGGCCAATTTCGGTGCCATCATTCTGAATAATTTTAATTCCGTATTTGTTTCCCTGATAAACAAGGTTTAATAGAATAGATGTGTATGCTCTGCTAACAGACAAATCAAGGAGGGTTTTATAGTCGGATGTTACCGAAGACAAACTGTTTTTGGCGGCAGCTTTATTAATAATCAGATTAGCAACATCTGTCCATTTTTCAGATTTGTAGTCTCCCAGGTAGTTGCCTTTAAAAAGTAAATCTAAAACAGGTAGTTCCTGAACAGGTTCACGGTAATTCTTGAATTTGACCTTTTGATCAAAAGATGCTCCATTTTGCAAGCAAACTTTCACGAAATCGGATTTTCGTTTTTTAAGGCATTTGTAAAGCAGCGTTTCTCCATCCGGATCTAATGCGGTATTTATATCCAACCCGTTTTTAATCAGTAATTCGACTGCTGCCGGTGTTGCGCGCTTATATGCGAAATATAATGGGTTTTGTCCATCGATTTTTAATGTGTCCAAATCAATAGAATCAATTATAATTTGGGCCTCACTGTAATTTTTGTTTCTTAATGCACTTTTAAGAGCTTCGGTTTTTTTTGCTATTATACCGGTTTGTAATAAACGCATGACAGATACTTTACAACCTACGGAAGAAGCTATTTCAATGGGAGTTGGAAAACTCATGTTTAACGGCATATTAACCTGCTCGGTACTTTCCGCAAGTATTGCCTGAACTAACCAGTCTATGCAACCATAACATGCCGCATGTAATACCGAATTATCCGAACCATTATCCCATAAAATATTGGCACCTTTTTTTACAAGGTAATCAGCAATACTATCATGTCCGTAATAAGCCGCATAATGCAAAACAGACAATTTACGTATTTCCCAGTTTGCCTGGTTTTTATTTTTAATGATGGTTTGTACTTTCGCCAGATTGTTATTCTTTATTGCGGTGAGGACTTCATTTTTTCCATTTGCATTAACAATTTGTGAAAACAAAAGAATAATACCTATAATTTTTAGTTTTTTTGTATTCATTTATATCCATTTATAATTAGTTCTTCTAATACACTAAGCACTTTTCTTGTGGACTCCGGCATTTAAAAAAGTGTCAACCTATTTTAGCACGTGACACATAGCACGCCATGTTAGCAATAATTAGTATAAAGTTTTGCTTATTTATTTTTTATACAACGTATAGAAGCATCATAGTAATAAAAAGTATGATCTCTAGCAATACCAGTTGATCCATTTCTAAAGATTCTTGTTATACAGCTGTTATCTTCAATAGTTGAAGTGTGCACCATAGCTACCATACCTTCTGCCGCATAATCTTGAGCATTATAGAACCCTACCGGTACAATATTAAGTAAGTAAAAGTCCGTTCCATTACCATTATTCCCTTCATAATCTTGCCAACCTTCTTTTGATTTTAAAATATTTCCAATATTTTGCTCAACGCCTCTATAAGGTTTTTCAAGTGTAGCAAACTCGTTTAACTCTGCTTCTGGCATACCTAAATAACTTTCCAACTGTTTCCATTCATCATCTGAAGGAACATGAAAACCGCATGGACACGGATTTTTCCCTTCGGTTCCCATAATCTCTGGTCCTCGATAATAGTATCCATAAATGTCACTATTTTCTGTCAATTGATAATATTCACTAGATATAGTTGTTCCATCTTGCCATTTAGTTGTTTTTAGATTTTCTCGAAGCCATACTTGATCTCCAATTTGAGTCAAATTGTAAATATTAAAGTCAGCATCATGAACTTGTGTTGGATCTAGTGGCATTGCTCTTATTGTATCATGAGTGGAAGCATGATTTAGTTTATTATATGTTTTTAAATAAAAACTATATATTTCTCCATTCTCTAATTCATTTATTTGAAGTTCATTAATTTCTTTTTCAACTTTTATTGGTTGATTAATTCCACTAACAACTGGATTAAAGGTAATTTCAACATAATCCATATTTTCGGAGTCTTCCCATAATAGTTTGACATTTTCGTGCCCTGAAATTACTTGTAGATTATTAACATTTGCAGGCCCAGTAAAAAAACTAAATGTCTCACTGTATGATGCCCCAACTTCTATTATATCTCCATCATCATATTCATATTTCTCTGCCCTAACTTTCCAAAAATATTTTGCTGCGTCATCAAAAACATAATAATTATCACTTGTAATCGGAATCTCTTGTGATAACTCACAATTGGGGTTTAATCCATACTGATCGTAAGCTACTTCCAGCTCATGCCAATTGATAGAATCTTTGCTAATCATGTGTGTAAAAGATGATTCTTCAGAGCGCCATGTAAACTTTATCGTTTTCTCATTAATTACTGAGTTATTACTCGGTTCTAATAGCGTTGGTGCAATTGGGTCTTTATTAACAGAATCTTCTTTTTCACAAGAAAAACAAAAAATACAAGTAATAATTATTGAAGATAATACAATGATATCTTTTAGTAACTTTCTCATAATCATTAATTTTAATTTTATATTGCTAATAAAAACTTTATACTAATTATTGCTAACGGTACGCATTTACTGGACGTGCGGGAGTTTCCCGTGATTCACTATCGCCCGTTGCAAGAACCAACACGAATATACACTTTTGTCATCAAACCGCCAAAACCCCGCATGTAGTATGACTTGCTGTTATAGGTTGGGTACTGTGCCACCATACTTGTCAAGTTGGTAAGCACAAGCCATGAAAAACAAAAAAAATAATATTAAGGTTGGGATTATTTATTGCTGGTAACAGCAAAATTGGGCGGGATTACAAACTTTTTGGTAAGCCCTTGGCTGTGGGTTTGCCAAAGCAGGCTTACCAAAGTGTTTGTTAAGGTTTTTGAAATCTCCTTCTTACGCAGGTAGTGTACCTTCAGCATTAGAAATAATAGCATCAATTTGTACTAAAGCATCCAAAGGAATAGCTGAAACACCAATTACTGTTCTTGCAGGAAGATCGCCTTTGAAGAAGTTTGTGTAAACTTCGTTTACAGCATCAATATCTGCGATATTTCTAACTTGGATATTGATTTTGACTGCATCGTCCATATCGTGGTTTATGCTTTCCACAATTGCCTTGATGTTTTTTAGGCACTGTTCAGCCTGTTCTTTTGCACCACCAGCTACAAGTTTACCCGTTTTAACGTCTACAGGTAATTGAGCCGAAATATTGTTGTAATGAGAAAAAGCTACAGTTTGTGTAGAAAAAGCACTTACTGGAGCATTTTCTGTATTGTTTGGCCTGATAACAATTCCATGTCTGTCTTCAACAGCTTGTGGAGGTGTACCATCTCCATGTGACACGGTTGCATCAATTTGTACCAAAGCATGCATAGGCAAAGCTTCAGCTACAACTACCGAGCGTGCAGGAATATATCCTACAGTTCTGGCGATAGATGTGTCTGGAAAGAATCTTGTATAAACTTCGTTTACAGCTTCAATATCCGATATGTTTTGAACGTGGATATTTATTTTAACAATATCGTCAAATGGTACGTCAATACTTTCCAAAATGGATTTGATATTCGTAAGGCACTGAGCAGTCTGCTCTTTTACACCACCAACTACAATATTGCCAGTTTTAGGATCGACAGGTAATTGAGCTGAAATGTGATTGTAATGAGAAAAAGCTACAGTTTGTGAAGACACAGAAGATTTTGGAGCATTTTCAGTGTCTCTTACAAGTTTTACCAAATCGCAAGGGGCTTGTGGATTTGTACCTTCACCGTTTGAAATAACGGCATCCATTTGTACCAAAGCACCATCCAAAGGTAAAGCAGCAACAGCAAGCGCCGTACGTGTTGGAAGATAGCTTTGGAAGAATGAAGCATACACTTCGTTTACAAGCTTAATATCCATGATGTTCTTAAGGTACACATTAATACGAACAACATCAGTCATCGTATGATCGATGCTTTCTACAATGACTTTAATGTTTTCCAAACACTGCTTGGCCTGCTCTTTAATACCACCAGCTACAATTTTACCTGTTACAGCATCTACAGGCAACTGAGCTGAAATATTGTTGTAATGAGAAAAAGCTACACTCTGTGTAGATACAGTACTTACTGGTGCATTTTTCGTATTTCTTGAATTTTTTATGATTTTGCTACTCATATTAAATTTTACTTTTAGTATTTATTACTGATAATTTTTATTTGGATGACAAATTTAGACTAAATATTAATAAAATTGTCTAACAAAAAATTAATTTCTACTTTTTACAAATAGATTAAAACTATATTAATATTTTTTTTGTAGAATATAACATAAGAATGAAGACCTTGCAAAATTTAAGCTTTTTTGCGAAGCAAAAGTGCTTAAATGTGCGATTGATTTTCCTAAATCGACCGATAGGGAGAAAGCGAGTGGACAAACAAATTTGTTTTTATCAATAAGAGTAAAACCTATCAGATCTTCTTATATTCAATTATTTCAATAACGAAAAGAGATTAACTTAATAGAATTCTGGTATAAATATTTGCTAACCGCGTTACTAAGCTGTGCGGGAGATTCACCTTGTTTCGGTGTCAACCAACACCGAAAATTAAAAGTAGCAAATACTTGTCAAACCGCAAAATTACCCGCATGGAATGTGAGCAACGCGTGTTGTGCGTTCGTGCATTTTATTCTATCCTTTTTATGACCATTGTTGAGCATTTGATTTCATTTTTCATATTCTCATATTCTTTTTTCTGTTGATCACAATAATTTAGAAATATTTTAGATTTACCCGGGTATTTGACAATCAATTCCTGGCATCGTTTTTTTAGATTATTGTATTCTGTATCGTAATTCGCTGTAAAGTCTTTATCTCCACTTACATCGACTTCATCTATTAATTGCATACCAGCATCCGAAATCTGGATTTTTAGTTCACTTTTACTAAAAACCTGTTCATGTTTAGAGCTATTCTCGTCTTCAACGTATCCATCGTCAATTATTACAATGCCACCGTCTTTCAAGTTATTTTTTAATAATGTAAGAGTTTCAAAATAATTACCAAATACTTGACCAATAGCACCCAATATTATTACATCATATTTCGCAAGAGTTCCTATCTTTTCTCGAATATCACCAACTTCAAATTTGCATAAATTTCCAACACCATATTCGTCAGCTTTTGATGATGAAAAAGAAATAAATTCAGGTATTGCGTCAATTCCATAACATTCACAATTTAGTTGCTTAGCTATTTTGATTGAAACAGCGCCTTTTCCACATCCTAAATCCAATACTTTTGTATTATTAAAGCCGGTCAGATGTTTCTTAATAAGGTCTATCATCACATCAGGGTCTGAACCAATTTCCCAAAAGTCCTGAAGTATATAGGGTAAATAAGGCAAAATATCGCTGTCGGTACAGTCCATCGCGGTTAAAACGCTTTCTTCAATTGTTTTCATTATCTATTCTCCTATTGTATTGCTTTTTCCGGTGCTTTTTTATCAATTATCGAATCCCTTACCGGGTTACCTTCTGGAATCATATCCAATGAAAGATGCGGATGCTCCTTTGAAAGGATGCTAATAATCTTGTCTTTCGTCTCCCTGATATCTTTTCTTGAGTAAAAAGCCTCATCAGTTGAAATATAAATTATCACAATATACTGGCTACCATTTTTGCTGATGAATATGCCCTCAATTTTTAAGTTTTCAGACATATTAGAATTTATTACTGTTTCAAATTCTTTTCGTTTCGCCTGATTCTGTAAAGTTCCGCCTGCGAGTTCAATTACCGATTCTCTAATGATTGTCAAAGGTTCCTTGATGAGCATGGTAGCCAGGATCAAAACAAAGAAAGAATCTGCTAAATAGGGAATAAATCCACCACCAACAGCAGTTCCTCCCTGAGATAAAAAGAATATCCCTAAACCGATTCCCAGTGAAAGAGTGCCATCAACAAAAGTTGCTTTTTGCTCAGTCTTTAAGAGGATACTCGTATTGCCGATTGAACGGTTTTGTTGAAAGTAGAAAAAGGATACACAGTAACAGATAACTGCACAAGCTAATGCATAATAGAGAATTGGTTCCGGAATGAGCATGGGAATATTTTCAGATGCTCCAGTAAAATACATAACGATACGAATTACAGCAGTAGCCACAGACATTATCAAGACGCCAAGAATCATTAGTCCGGATCACTTGAATTATTAGGTGGAGAATAAAATAAAATACATATTTGCATTTTTAGAAATATTAGAATATGAATGCAAATAGGGAGGAGCTTTTAAA
>JANQHR010000101.1 GCA_028282585.1 Bacteroidales bacterium
AGCATCATCATCAAAAACACCGGCAATGGTTGAATTGCCACTTACTGTAAAATCAAATCCCATTGGGTCAAAATAAGTAGACGTAGCAACCGTGAAATCTCCATTGACATTTACATTCCCGCCTAATGTATGGCTTGAATTATTGGAGTCTCCATCTTGAACAATTAAATGATGGTAAGTACCTGAATTTACCGTTTGGTCTCCATTGCCATTGTAATTAACCGTATTGGGGCTTGCTGAGGCATTAAAAGTGGTTATGGTGGCATCATCTCCTATATACAATGTGCTGTTTGTTCCCTGTGTTATTGAACCTGCGCCCGATATATCATCCGTTACCGTTGTTACGCTGTTATTAAGATAACTGCCCGAATTTACTACAATATCATCACCTAAATTAACATCTCCATTGTTGGTGAAACTACCTGAATTAATAGTTATATCCGTTATAACATCAATATCCGGTATGTTATTGGTTATCGTTCCATCGATAATAATACTTTGAAAATCGATATCGGCAATGGTACCTCCAATTAACTTGTTTGAACCATTGAATGTATAAGCGCCGGTTCCTTGGGTAAAAGTAGCTCCTGTATTTACGGCTAAATCGCTTGATATTGTTATTCCAGAGTTTGCTGTATTAGACCATGTTCCACCATTTTCAACCGTTAAGTTATTAAAGGTTTTTGTTCCTCTCCAATCTGTAATTGAAACCGTTACTCCTGATGAAATTACTAAATCGGGATTGATCGTTAAGTTACACCAATCAATAGTAAACCCGGATGTTAATGCTGTTAATGTTCCATCAAATATTACTTCTCCGTTTACACTACCATCAAACCACGCGCCATCTATAACTGCATTCCCACTGAAAGTAGTGGTTCCTGATACATTGTTATCATAAATCCGGCTTTTAATAGTTGCTGTGCCTGCAACATCCATATCAAAGCTTACAGGATAAAAATCAGTAAAGTCTTCTATCGTAAAATCGCCATTAACAATAGTATTTCCACTTAAATACTTATTACTATAATCGTCATTGCCATCTTCAACAATTAAATTTTCATAGGTAGTAGCAACCATGTGCTGATCGCCAGTTCCATCATATATTACCGTATTTCCTGCATTTGTATTTGCATCAAAAATACCTGCAGTTCCAAAAGACGCTGTACTACCCTGAAACGTTAAGATTGTTTCGTTAACCAATGATGCTGTTCCATCTGCCCCGTTTACGGTTCCTTCAATTATTAACCCGCTTGTAGCCTCAGAACATTGGTTAGTTAATGTTAAGCCACTTGCCATTGTGATAGTACCATCCAGGATTGTTGAAGCAGTACCTGATATTACCTGGTTTGCAGTAGTAAAATCGATTACCATGCTATTTCCATTGGTAATTTGAAATGTACCATTGTTTTCAATTCCACCTTCAAAATTGTAAGTTCTTCGATCAACAGGACATGTATACAACCCTCCACTATGAACAGTAACTTTACCTTGAAAAGTTCTAGTAAGGTCGTTAACACCCCTTGTATCTCTCATCTGTCCATAAATATCCGTGGTTCCTTGTATTGTGATATTCTGGTTATTTAAATACAGGTCACCATCCTCGGTTATTACAAGATTTCCTATTGTTGGACTGGTATTTAATGCAACAGTTGTATGCAGTATAGCTACATTATCACTTGGAACCGGCACAGTTCCTCCATTCCAAATAGACCCTGTATTCCAATTACCTGGTGCAACTGTATACTTATCTGGTAGAACCCCATCAAAACATCCTGTGCTTTCTCCTAACGTTAAATCTCCCCATTCTATTACATCACTTAAAGAAATTGAATTTGTTATATGATTGTAACTTAAATTTGTGGGATTTGAAACCGTAGTTAACCAACCAGAACCTGTTAAATAACCAACTTCATCTAAGTTAGCTTCTGCCAAAGGGATATCACCATCAGAATAATTAAAAGTAGCATCATATTCAGTACCTACCAAATCCGATGAATTTAAAGTTAAATATTTATTTAAAGCATTGTCACTACCTTCCGTTAATGGGTGTTTCTTATTTCTTAGATAAATATTTAAATATCCTCCAACATCATTAGTAACATTTGATATCACTAAAGGATTATAATCTGTTCCGTATCCTAAAGGAAAAGTACCTTCCAAATCATCTGCACTATTCGACCTTATTCTAATATAACCTCCATTTTGATAATCTATCATATTTGAAGAACTGAAAGAACCTGCAATCGAATAACTTCTATCTAAATATAAGTAATAACCATTTAAATTAAGTATACCATCTGTTAATGTTAATGTACCTCCACCTAAAATAGTTGTATTTCCTTGTATTGATTTAGTTCCATTTCCATCCAACGTTAAGTTGTAATAATAAAAATTACCTATTACTTGATTCCCTCCTCCATTATATATAACAGTGGAAGCACCTCTATCAAAAAAATCACCATTATCCGTTGAATAAAAATCACCGCCAACCGTTATAGTTCCCGTTCCATTAACACCACCCGGGCTACAATCTATATAATTACGGTTGCCATTATTTTCAGATGCTAAAATATCACCTGAAACTGTAATTGTACCATCACTTAACCAAATCTGGTCATCTTGTTGGTTACTACCCGTGTTAGGGAAATAAATATTCGCAGCTATTAAGTTCCCATCATCCACATTTAAGTATTCATTGGCCCCATTAACGCTTGGGTTTCCAAAATTAATGTCTCCTGAAACAGTTAATGTTATTCCTGAATTAATGTTTACAGTTGTTGTAGTGGTATTATCAGCAAAAGTTAACGAAGCACATTGTGCATCAACATTAATATCTACTGTAACTCCATCTGCTATTATAACATCATCTACTGCCGTTGGTATACCGGCTGACCAATTTGCAGGAGTATCCCAGTTATTATCTCCGCCTCCGCCATTAAAAGTGGTTTGTGCATTTAATCCATAGCAAGTTATTACGAACCAAATTGCAAAAAGTATTTTTTTTGCCATATATCTAACTTAAAATTTCTTCCAATTTCTATTAAAATACCTACATACGATATTTCTACTAAAGTAATTAATATACTAAACCTTAAAACAGTTTTACATTATATATTCTTATTTGTTACAATTTACATCAATAATTACAAGCAGTTGATCTTAATTTAACAAACTTTGATCAAATAGTTACTCAATTGAATACAAATCTAAACTATATTACAATAATTATTATAAGTATTAACCCCTAAATTGTAGGTTTAAAAAACAGATCTATAAGTAAAAACAACTAGTTATATAATGGTATTTATTTCCTTCATATTATATTGTTGGAAATAACCCTATTTTTAATTCGGTATTGTTTTGTCATATAACTTAAGCTATCTTTATTGTAAATATATTTGATCTACATCATGAATAAAAAAATACTAATCGCGGTTATAATAATATTTTCTACAACAAAAGGGTTTGCTCAACTTGAAAACATTCCTCTTCTAACGGTTACTGGAGAATCTGTAATTAAAGCAAAACCTGAGCAAATAATCATGAAAGTAAATACCAATAAAAAACTAAATTTAAATGATTTACGCAATTTAACAACGTTCAATAAGTTCGAGGCTGTAGAAATAAAAATAAAAGTTATTTTAGATGATGAGGATGAACTAATAGTTAGTATCGACAAACTTTTAAACATAGGTGAAGAGCTTTATATTGAGAGAGAATTTTACATTACTATTAATGATCCTAAAGAATACCCTAATGTGATTTTACAAGTTTTAAATTCAGGTTTTAAAAATATCTCAGTAATTGATTTTAGAGTTAATGATCCTGCTAAATACAAAGAGCAGGCTTTAATTATAGCTACTAGAAATGCTAAAGACAAAGCGCAAATACTGGCAAACGAAATTGGGCAGAAAATAGGGGCCATACATCTTATTGAAGAAATACAAGTTCCTCTGTATAATTGGTATACTAACCCTATGTATGTTGATTCTATCTTAATAAACAATGAAATTGTAGACTTTTATTTAATTGAACCCGGTTATATTACGTTCCCAGCAAAAGTTAAATTAAGTTTTGACTTGATTAAATAAAATTGACCTATTTTCGATCATTAACCTGAATTATTACTATGTTAGTCAAAAACTGAAAATTATTTATAACTAAGCTGTTATAATTCTGCAAATTAATTTTTCAAGTATAGATTTTTTTCTAATTTTGCTTCTCTTTTAATGTATCAAATTAAACCTTTGTTATGATATTACGAGAAAGAAAAATGAGAAAATTACCTGCTTTCAGTTTAACAGAATTACTAGTTGTTTTAGTAATTATTGGAATTTTAGTTCTTTTAGCTTTACCCAATTTAATGCCACTTATCTCTAAAGCAAAAAGTACAGAAGCGCAGGTACAACTTGGACATTTACATACTTTAGAAAAAACCTACTTTTATATGCATTCGAAATATTCGGATGATCTTGAGGAAATTGGTTTTGAACAACAAAAAACAGTCCTTGAAGGAGGCCAAGCCAATTATATTATAGAAATAGTGGAGTCATCTTCCACAGGATTTATTGCCAAGGCTACTGCGGTTGTAGATTTCGATGGCGATGGAACCTATAATGTTTGGGAAATTGATCAGGATAAAAATTTAAAAGAGGTTGTTAAGGATTAACCCAGATGTTCATACTTAATATTGTAATACTTATACTTTTGCTATTTGTAGCCATTCAAGATTTTCTGTACAGAAAAATTGTTTGGGTAGCTTTTCCTTTGTTATTTCTTTTATTCCTCACCTCTGGAATTATTCAAATAGGTTTAAAACCTTTATCAGGTTTTTTTTTAATTAATATTGGATTCCTTGTTTTACAATTATTTTTAATTACGATTTATTATTCACTAAAAAACAAAAGAATATTTAACATCGTTAATACTTCTTTAGGAATAGGCGACATTTTATTTTTTGTGATTTTAGCATTATCCTTTTCTCCGCCTAATTTCATATTTTTTTTAATTGTAATACTTCTAGCAATATTAGTTATCTACAGTTTGTTTCTAACTTTTAATCAAGTGCAAAACAAACATGTACCTCTTGCGGGAGGATTAGCATTTGCACTTTTGTTATTAGTACTTCTTGAAACTATAACAGATAGATGTTATCGTTATGACGACTCATTTATTCTTAATTTAATGCAAACAGCAAATGTCTAAAAAAGATTATATTAAAATACAAACAGAACTATTACAAACTGTTACAACGGAACAAGCTTGGCATTACGCTATTATTCCTAAGAATAATACTAATAATAAAATACTGGAGTTTTATATTGATCAAAATAAATGTAACCCTAGTATAAAAGAAGAATTGGAAATTATACTTGCCAAGGAGATATTATTATACCCTATAGAAACTGACATTATAAATAAAACATTAGGTAAGTATTATATTCGTTCTGAACAAAAAAAACAAAATATTTCAGTTAATTGGTCGCGATCAGATAATTTCCTGGAGTTTATTATTAACGAAGCAAACTCTATTAACTGTAGTGATATACATATAGAAACTTACGAAAAAAGATGTCGTATTCGTTTACGTATTGATGGTAAGTTAGTTGAAAGGTACACCGTTGATAGAAGTGAATATCCTGCTTTGGTAAATAAAATTAAGATTAAAGCTAACCTTGATATTGCAGAGAAACGTTTACCACAAGATGGTAGAATATTTTTCGAACTAAAAAATAGTACCTTCGATATCAGAGTGTCTGTTCTTCCAACTTTACATGGAGAAAAGATCGTTCTCCGTTTATTAAGTAAAGATGCTACGGATATCAATATTGAGAAATTAGGATTTAGTAAGCAACAATTAAAAAATTATCTGGAAGCTGCAAAAAAATCTTATGGAATTATATTAATTAGCGGACCAACGGGTTCCGGAAAAACAACAACTTTATACGCAACACTGAAGGTTCTTAATAAAGAAAATACAAACATTCTGACTATTGAAGATCCCATAGAATACACTTTAGAAGGAATAAACCAAGTGCAATTGAAAGAAAAAATTGGCTTAACCTTTGCTCATGCTCTTCGAACTTTTTTAAGGCAAGATCCTGATATAATAATGTTAGGTGAGATACGAGATCCTGAAACCGCAAATATGGCTATACGAGCTGCTTTAACTGGTCATCTTGTATTATCAACAGTTCATACTAATACGGCTTGGGGCACGGTTTCTCGTTTAGTCGATATGGGAGTTCCTCCTTTTTTATTAGCCAGCACATTAAATCTTACTGTCTCTCAAAGACTTGTAAGGCTTTTATGCCCAGATTGTAAGCAAGAAACAGAATTCAGTAAAGATTTGTACCCAAAACATTTTGATCCTCCTACTGAACTAAACACACACCAAAAGGCAACGGGATGCATAAATTGTTTTTATACCGGTTATAAAGGAAGAAAGGCTGTATATGAGGTAATTCCTATCGATACAGAAATAGAAAAACATATAAAAAATACTGAATTCAACATAAATAATTTATTATCTGAAAAAGGGATAAAAAGAATTTGGCAAAGTGCATTTGAATTATTTAAAAATGGGAGTACTACCATCGAAGAAATTTATCCTATATTAATGAATCAGGACTAATGATTATGAGAAACAAATTATTAAACCTTACCCGGTTGAATAAGCTTATATTATTAATTGTAGTTAATGTAATTATAACTAATAATTTATTTGGCCAAGATAGAATTGAGTCTTTAAAAACAGAATTAACTGAAATGTCTAAAGATATACCTGAGTTAAATGCTGAGGTAAACTTATCTTTTGATGGCGTGTCAATTCAAGATTTTGTAAGAGCTATAGCACTAAATGTTGGACTCAACATAAATGTTGATCCAAACATTAACATTGTTATTGTCAGCAATTTTAACAAAGTTAAAGTAATTGATGTATTAATATTTTTATGCAAAGAGTACAACTTAACAATTAATAGTATTGGGAGCATTTTAACAGTTTCCGAATATGAAGAACGCATAATTTCTAAGCCAGAGGTTAAAAAACAACAAAAAGATAAAATCAAATTCAATAATCAAAATAATCTTATAAGCATTGATGCGACTGAGGACACTCTTCTTTTTATTGCAAGAGAAATTACTGATAAAACGGGAAAAAACTTAGCCATTGCTCCAGGTTTAGGCAATATGCTTGTTTCCGCGTACATAAAGGATATGTCTTTTGATGATGCAATGAAAACTTTTGCATTTGGAAATAATCTTAATGTTTCTAAGCCAAGTGATAATTTTTACCTTATAGAAAAAATTGATCAATCTAAAAAAAGTGAATCATCCAGATTTAAAAAAGGAACTTCCAATGAAGAAAATAATATTATTGAGTTAGATGATGATCATAAAAATGAAATAAGAAGCAAAATTAATATTAGAAGCAAAGATTATATTTCTTTAACTTATAAAAGTGCACCAATCGACTTTATCCTTCGTGAAATAACATCTCAACTAGGAATCAATTATGTATACCTCAATCCTATAGCCGGAGAAAAAGATATAAATGTAATGGGAGTAACTTTTGATGAGCTTCTTAATTATTTGTTTGATGGAACAGAATTTACGTATATAAAACAAGATCATATATATATATTCGGTTTAAACACAAATAAAGAACTAACAACGTCGAAAGTAATCCAATTAAAGTATAGAACAATTGACAAAATTATTGATTATATACCTGCTGGTATTTCAGAAGGTCTTGAACTAAAAGAATTTCCTGAATTAAATAGTGTTATTGTTACTGGTTCTTCGATTAAAATAGCAACGATTGAAAATTTTCTAAAAGATATTGATAAAATTGTACCTGTAATATTAATAGAGGTATTAATTATAGATGTTACAAAAACACATGACGTTTCGACTGGAATTGATGCGGGACTTGGTGAAAGTGTATCTAAAACAACCGGTTCTATTTATCCATCGGTTGATGTACAATTAAGTAGCGAAACCATAAACAATTTAATAAACAGTTTTAATGGGTTTGGTTGGTTTAATCTGGGACAAGTTTCATCCGACTTTTATATGAAAATTAAGGCTCTTGAGGAAGATGGGTTTATTGACATCAGATCAACACCAAAACTTTCAACAATCAATGGTCATGAAGCTATATTAACCAGTGGTGAAACAAAATACTACAAAGAAGAAAGAAACAATTACATTGGTACGCAAAATCCATCTCTTTCAAGTTCGTTTACCTGGCAATCTGTAAATGCAGATTTAACAGTTAAAATAAAACCGTTCGTATCTGGTAACGATCAAATAACGTTAGATATAACTGTTCAACAGTCTGAGTTCACACCAAGAGAATTTGAAAATTCGCCTCCCGGGTCTGTAACGCGAAATTTCGAATCTTCTATTAGAGTTAAAAACGGAGAAATGGTCTTGCTTGGTGGTTTGGAAAAAAATCAGAAGAGCCAGACAACAAAAGGCTTTCCCCTACTTTCAAGAATTCCAATATTAAAGTGGCTTTTCAGCTCTGTTAATGATATAGACGATGAATCGAAACTTAATGTATTTATTCAACCAACAATTTTATACTAGTGATAAAGTATTTGCAAAATATTAAATACATCAAGGGTAACAGGTCTTTAGGCATTCATTTAAAAATCAATGCTGAAAATGACTATACCCTATCAGCAGTTGAAACGGTTCGAAAAAAAGAATCAATTGAAATTACTTCGAAGCATTTGGTTTTAAACTCAATTGAAGATGTTAGTGAAGTAAACAAATCAAACGCTCCTGTTAGTACTACAATAACTGGTAAAGGCATTTTATCCAGAACAGTTCAAATTTTACCAGACGAAAACATTCTAAAAACAATTAACACCCTTTTTCCAAATATTTCTTTTAATGATTTTTATGTTCAAAAGAATTTAATTAAAGAGAATTTCTATCATGTCTCGATAATACGTAAATCCTTACTAAATAATATCCTGAATGAGTTTAAAAAATACAAGATTTTTATAACGAATCTTAGCATCAATCCATTTGTTATTCAAACCATTCTACCTATTATTAACCAGGAAGAATTAAATATTCCGGGATTTTCCGTTAAAATAAAAAATAACCAAATTCAGGAAATAGAAAGTAACGATCGTAAAAATACTAACGATAACTATAATGTAGGAAATGAATTTCTTGAATCAGATTATCTGATTTCGTATGCATGTGCAATAAATTATTTTATTGATTCTTCCGCTGATGAATCTAATTTGAACGATTTAATTCAATCATCTAAGGAAGAATATCTTGCCAAGCAAGCATTCACTTATGGAGGTTGGTTGGTTTTATTATCTGCTCTTTTGATCTTATTGATAAATTATCTATTTTATATTCATTATCAGGGAAAAAGAGATGAATTAAGCAATAAAATGCAATTACATAAAAACCTGATTTCTCAATTAACCGAATATAGAACACAATTTCAAAGAAAAACGGAATTCCTGGAGAAAAATAAAATACAATCATCATCAAAAATATCTTATTATGCCGACCAGATAGCCTTATCCGTTCCGAGCAAGATAACATTAACCGTGCTCAATATTACTCCACTGCATAAAAGGCTAAAAAATAAACATGAAGCTGAGTTTCTTTTTAATAAAATATTAGTTGAAGGTGTTACACCGAATGGTATAATTCTAAACCAATGGATTAAGGAACTAAAGAAATTAAGCTGGGTACAGAAAATAGAAATTACAGGATATTCCCAGGAAAATATAAACTCGAAAGGAGAATTTACTATTGAAATAATTCTTAATACTATCTAGAAGAATTAAGTATGACAAGTATACTGAATCAAAATATAAACTCATATAAACGAAAACTGATTTTATTGGTTTTTGGAAGTTTAATGTTGATTTTAATGATATATGGTTTAGCAATTAAAAAGACCATGATTTTAAGATCAGAATATAAGGATTTAGCTAATCAATTATCAACGGTAACAAATGCTCCGGTTCAGATTGAAAATTTAAAACAGAAACTAGTTAGTATTGATGGTATAATAGGAGCAAATATAAATGATAACTATGTCCTTAAAGAACAAATATTAAATCACTGTGGTGAGTATTGTAATAAAAACAACCTGGTAATTAAGGATTTTCCTGAAATTCATTCATTTTCGCATGAGAATTACCAAATCGAAACCAGTAAAATTGTTATCCAGGGAGAGTTTATTGATGTATTAAAGCTAATTTATATGTTTGAAAATCAATACAAAATTGCCAGGGTAGTTTCGGTGAATTTTCACACAGAAAAAAACATCAGAACCAAGCAAAAATTTCTTGAAACCGACATTTATTTTCAAAATGTTAATATCTTAAACAATGAATAAAAAATATTTATTATTAATAACCTTATGCATATTTATATATCTGGGATGCGATGATATATTCGAAGAAGATATTAGTGAAAAAAAGTTTAATCTATATGCTCCATCAGATAATATAACAACCACCGAAGTAAACCAAACTTTTTGGTGGCAAGAAGTTGAAGATGCAACCCATTATGCACTTCAAATTGTAAGCCCGTCATTCCAAAGCATCGAGAAATTGGTTCTTGACTCTACTGTTACAGAAAATCAGTTTGATTATACACTTAACGAAGGAACTTATCAATGGAGGGTGAAAGCATTAAATAATATTAGCTACACCTATTCCGATACGAATACGTTTATCATTGAAAGTACGGATATAAGTGGTGTGAATTTTGATCTGCTGTCTCCAACTAACAACTTGCAATCTCCCGATACGGTCCAAAGTTTTAGCTGGGAAAATGTGACAGGTGCTACTGAGTATGATTTGCGAATTGTAAGTCCTTCCTTTAGTTCAATGGAAGAGCTTGTTGTTGATACTATTATAAATGATCAGCAAATTAGTATTTTATTGTATAATGGTAGTTATGAGTGGAGAGTAAAAGCCTCCAATAGTATTAGCGAAACTATATCAGATACAAATACTGTTGTTATAGATACTACTCTAACATCCAAATATGACATGTTCGAACCAGAGAATCATAAATTAAATATTCTTTACGGTTAACATAATTTAAATTTTGAATGAAAAATAAAAAGTTAGTTAAAATATTACTGCCTCTGGTTTTTATTATTTGGGGACTTATCATATACCGCGTAATATCATATGTTACAGGTAATAATACGGTTGATATTGTAAATGTCAAATCAGCTTACCATATTAAAAATAAAACACAAACCGATACTTTTACAATTGTAGCAAACTACCGTGATCCCTTCGATACAGAAACCATTAAAAAAAAGGTAGCAAAAAAAAATCCATCAAAAAAAACAAATAATAAGCAAGCAAAGAAAACGGAACCCAAAATTATATGGCCTCATATAACTTATAAAGGTAGGGTTCAAAATAATTCATCATCCAAAAAACTTAGCATTTTAAAAATTAATAATAAGAATTACATGATGTTTGAAAACGAGGAAAAAGAAAATGTTCTTTTAAAAAAAATATATAAAGATTCCGCAATTGTTGAGTATTCAAACCAACAAAAAATAATCTATCTAAAATCAATAAATAAATAAGTTATGAGATTAATAAAACTTATTATATGTATTCTATTCCCAACCTTGCTTTTCGCTCAAAAAAGTATTGACCAGGAAATTGTGCAGAATATAATTATTCCGGGGGCCGACTCAACAATTAAGGTAGGAATATTAACTAAATCAAAACAAGTAAAAATAAAAGACAATCTTTTATACTACTGGTATAAGTCAAATAAAATATATAAAAACAAGGGTGGGTTTGATGGAAAGTTACTTCATGGAGTTTACAATGTTTATAATTCCGATGGAAAATTATACAGATCAGGCGAATTTCTAAATGGCAACAAAAATGGCAATTGGAAACTGTGGAATGAGCATGGAGAATTATTATCATCTTCCGAATGGAGCAGCGGTATATTAAACGGATCATCAAAACATTACAATCAAAAAGGTCAACTATCCAGGGAAGAGAGCTATAAGAATGGCATTTTACATGGAAAAACAATTATCTACGATTCAGATCAAGAAATTCAAGAAATACATTTTTATAAGAACGGTAATTTAAAATTGAGTTTTACAGACAAGATCTTCATATGGTTTAAAAAGCGAAAAAATGAAAATATTGTTTTTAAACCGGAACCAATAAAAAAAGAAAAAGAAACCGAAGATTTTGATGATATAGACGACGAAGATTAAAATTTAATTATTACATATGCTAAAAGCCGGAGCACTTTTATATGCTATATTCATTACCTTTTTACTTACTATTATAAGTGGCTCTGTTTTATTATACATTTATTTTAACTCAATTATTATAGATAGTTATATACTTAGAAATCAAACAGAAAAAACTCTAAGCTCTGCTGTTAATATCTATCTTACCAATCCGGCAAATTTTAAGTCAGAAAGTATTTCAATCTCTCCTTTTGAAGATGATAAACAGGTAAACCTTAAAAAAAAATTCTGGGGAATATATGAATTGATAGAAGCTACTATAAATATAAATAACGATACTTACAAAAAGATCGCTTTAATTGGCAAAAATCAGGATAATCATCCGGCATTATATTTAAAACAAGATGCCAATGAGCTCGAGATCTCCGGCAATACTAACCTTAAAGGACCTTGCTATGTGCCCAATGCCATAATAAGAAAGACATATATACCAGGTTATCAAAATCCGGGAATAACTGCACTACCTAACATAATAAGAAAAAGTGAAGAAAACTTACCGGAATTAAGTGCAAATTTGATCCGGAATTTATCTGATATAAAAACATCCTATTTGAAAGGTAGAAATATTACTCAAAGTCAATTGCCTGATACTTTGAATCAATCGTTTACTGATAGTACCATTACCTTTTATTCAGAAAAAAGTATTTCCATATCTAACAAAGTAATAACAGGTAATGTTATCATTGTTTCAACCGAAAAAATCATTGTATACCCTACCAATAAGTTAAGTAAACTTATATTATACGCTCCTCAAATTGAGTTTTTAAGCGGATGCAGTAATTCTGTTCAGTGCTTTGCTGATGAAAAAATCATCGTACAAGAAGATTGCGATTTTTTATATCCGTCTTGTTTGGCAATTATTAATCCCGGAATGGTTTCAACTGATATAGTACTTGAAGGTGAATGTAATTTTACGGGCGAAATTATATTACAGAATAAAACCGATAATACATCAAGTATAAAGATCGGAAAAAACACTATCGTTAACGGACTGGTTTATTCCAATTCAAATATTGAACTTCTGGGATCGGTTAACGGATCGATTTATGTTAATCAATTTAAACATAAAATTAAATCGGAACAATTCACAAATCACCTGATTCATGCGTCGATTAATTTATATAATCTCTCTGATTATTTTATGTACTCTTCACTATTCGAGAATAATGCACAACTAGAAATTATTAAATGGTTAAACTAAATCAAAAAATAAAAGGTTCAACCTTAATTGAGGTAATTGTGGCACTTTTAATTATTTTAATTGTGTATGGAATTCTTACCTTTTTTATTCAAAAATTGGGAAAGCAACTCAAACATAATAAAGAAAAATCCAATGCATATTTCGTTATTGAAAAAACCATAAACGAAACCAAACAAAACAACCTTTATTATAATGATGAGTTTGTAACAAACGACATCAAATTCGTTAAAGAAGTAACTAACTATAAGGAATATAAAAATATATACAACTTAAGAATATCTGCCTTTAATAAAAATAATGTACTGTTAGTTGAAATTAAAGAAATAATCGATGCTGAAAGATAATATAAAACACTTCAAGGCATTTACAATCGTAGAAGTAATTGTATCATTACTGATCAGCAGTATTGTAATTTCGATGGCATATATCATTTTTATCAATACCGAATTATATTTTGAGAAAATAAAACAACAAAATGCTTTTACCATTCAATACATCGATTTTTATTCGATACTAAAGAAAGATATTCATAAAAGCAATGCAATCGAAGTTAAATATGGTGAGCTGATCATTAGTTTTGATTATGGCAACGTGGTTTATCGGTTCGAAGAAGATTTTATTGAACGTGTTAGTGTAAATGAAGAGGTAAAACAATTCAATATACAGGTATATAATTTAGATTATATTCGCTTAAAAGAAACTCGACTTGTAAATGAAATTATTTTGCAGATACAAGGTAACGAAGTATTTGAAGTGAACTTTTTGAAACATTATTCAAAGCAAACATTAGTAAATACAAACATATAAAGGTGGCTGTAAATTTAAAAGAATTAAATAAAAGTACTGTACAAAATAAAAGTGATAAAAACACCGGAAAAAGCATTTTGGATTTTCTGAATAATCGCGAAATTTCGTTTAGTTCAGGAAAATTAAATGGTAAAAAGAAAGAAAAATTCTTTAGCGAGTTATCAATTCTATTATCATCAGGAATCGATTTAAAATCGGCACTTGAGATACTTCTTCAGAATAAAAAAAACAAACAGGAATATTTTGAAAAAATCTATGAAGATGTAGTTCTGGGTAAAAGCCTTTCCGAAGCCTTGCAATTTTCTAATAAATTTGATGCCTATGATTTTTATAGCATTAAAATTGGTGAGGAAAGCGGGCAGTTAAATAACATACTGAAAGATCTAAGTGCTTACTACGAGAGAAAAAACAAACAAAACAGGCAATTAAGCAGTGCATTATCCTATCCTATCATCGTACTTACTACGGCCGTATTAACCATTGTTTTTATGCTGAAACTGATTGTCCCCATGTTTGTGGATATTTTCATGCGAAGTACCATGGAGTTACCTAAAATAACACAAATGATTATTTCACTATCCGAGAATTTCTCAAAGTATTTATGGAGCGTTTTTTTCATCATTTTGGCATTCATTATTTTTCACCAGGTATTTAAAAAAGCTGAATGGTATAAATTGTACCGGTGTTTACTTCTAATTAAAATGCCAGGTTTTGGTAAAATGATAAGACATCAGTATTTAATTCGGTTCTTTCGGTCAACAGCGTTGTTGCTAAGTTCCGGAATGGTATTGTTGCAAGCCATTAAGTTGATGAAAGAAATGATCAACTTTTATTATTTCGAAAAGATATTTACCCAGGTTGAAAAGGACCTGGTGTTTGGTAAATCTTTAAACGAAAGCCTTGGTAAATACAAGATATTCGATTTCAGAACCATTACCTTAATTAAAGTAGCCGAGGAAGTAAACCAGTTGCCTTCGGTTTTCGAGAAACTGTATACTAAATATACCGAAGAACAGGACCAGCAATTATCCACCATTAATAACGTTTTGGAGCCTTTCTTAATAATTTTTGTGGGTATTATTGTAGCATTTATTTTGGTTGCTATGTACCTGCCATTGTTCCAAATGAGTTCGAATTTTATATAGATGAAAAAGAAAATATCTTTTATGGCAATTCTAAAATTATTCCTAGTTACAATAGGAATATCATTGGTATCCATTTCTTCTGTTAATATATATTTTGGGAATTTTTTCTGTAGAGAAACTATGAGTATTAAACCAGGCGAAAACAAAATAATTGAACAAAACTTAGGGGCAGGTTCTATAAAATACTCACTTGTTGTTGAAAATAATCTTGAATTAGCAGAAACTTTACCATTGGCTCTAAAATGTGGAATTAATATTCTGGTTCTGGATGAAAATAAAGATGCTCATTTTGATCACATTATAGATTATCAGGACAAAATAACCCCATTAACATTTGATGTTCCTGAAGGTGCGAAATTAATTATAGGCTGCTCTGATAATTTAACCGGAAAATCTAAATTAATCATAAAACATAAAGAATTCATAGCTTCAAAAAGTTTTACATTATTGGAAAATTTAGCAGACACAACTACTTACAGTATAATTAAAGGAGAAGAAAATGTAATTTATACAAATAAATCAAAATCAGCCATTAAACTTAGTGTGCAAATTTTCAATCAGCTTGTTCAGGACAACCGTCTTTTAATAGATGAAGTAACTGTTTTTTTAGCCGGTCCTTATAGAAATCCTGAATCAAAAAAAGTTTTTAATACACCCACTTATATATCGCCAGGTGAAAAACAAATTGTGGATTATATTCTTAACCCGGGATATTCCCTAAACATAGAATCTGGTTTGAAGGATCAAAATGGACAGTGCTATTATAAATGTTTAGCTATTTACAATTAATCAAAATTTAAATCTATAATATGCTAACAAACAGAAAAGTACCGCTCTGTAAACTTATAAGCATAGAATAGCAAACCGATAAGCATAAGTTTTGAAACCGATAGGCATCGGTTTGGAAAAACATAAGCATAGGATTTTTAAATTGTAGTGCGTTGTTCAAAAAAAGACACATGTCGTTTGAAAAAAACCTTTGCTGGCGCGTGACAATAAACAGAATAATAAAGAGACTGCCTTTTTGGAAGCCTCTTAACTAATATTAATTTTTATTCATTTTCTGCTGAGCTGGGGCGCGATAGTATTAATAGGTTATTAATTTGCCAGATTCTTGCACAATCTCTAATAACGAATCCAATTCAGCATAATTTCTTGCCGAACTAAACCAATAATCTTCCGGCTTTTCAACTATTAATTCTTTCACCGGGTTATTATGAATATATTCAAGTTTTTCAAAAAAGAAATCATTACTTACTATGATTTTTGCCTGGTTTCCGTCTTGCCAAAACTTATAATTCTTTATTCTTTTTAAATTCTTCCCTTTTGACTTAAATATTTCTAATATCCATTCTCTCCTGCTTTCTGGTTCTTCTTCAATCTGCTTAATAATGGCTTTTGCAGTAAATTTCTTAAAGTCTCTTAATATTTCCGATAACGAAAACTTTCCATCAGCTCTCGCAATCATGTGTAAGTGGTTCGACATTAAACACCAACCAAATATGGTTAATCCTTTATGTTTTTGACAATATTTTAATGATTCTGCTATTTTTAGTTTATGATTTACTCTGGTAAATACATCGATCCACCCAACTGCAGTTAAGGTTACAAAGTAAGCTTTGTCATTATCATATATTTTGTACTTATCTGACATAATATAAAAATACCTTTTTTTATTAAGCTAAAAAATACCTCAAATACAATTACTGGTGCGCGACTGTGTCGCGTGAAAATAAACAAAATAATAAAGCCTGATTAATAATATCAGGCCTAATGGTATACAAACTACCGCACGCGTTTCAAACGCGCGCTAGCTGGTGCTGAGGTTGCATGTGTTGTAATAGCTAAGGCACTCGTTACAAACGAGCGCCAGCAGGGTGTTTTATCTAATTCATTTGAAATCTTAAGGGTATTGGATCTCCTTCTTGCCAACAATCAATCGTAAAATATTTGGTTTTCATTTTTGGATATGTTCTAACCACTTTCACTTTTAAACTTCCAGCTTCTTTGTAAATATGATCACCTTTCTTTACGTATTCTAAAAAATCAAACTTTGTTCCAGTAAAATTGCGTATCTGAACTGAACCATCTTCATATTTTATATGAATATAATGGGAATCATGTACCCAGTGATTGAGTTCTACCTTTTCAATCTTCCCTATTATTTCTTCACTTTTAAATTTTTCCAACCATTTCTCACATGTATTTCCACACCCATTTAAAATAAGAAATAGGGAAAAATAAATCAATAATTTAATCTTCTTTTGTTGCATTTTCAATTTCTTTTTGACTTGGATAAGTCATGTTTCCAACTTTACCACCACCTGTTAAACTTCCTCCCGCACTACCACCAACAACTGATTTTGAGCCTATAGTAATTCCAATAGAACCTCCTGAATAATCTCTTCCTATACCTTCCCTACTAACGCTTTGGAAAGTTCCAGCATTTGCAAATGCTGCACCTGCATCCTGATATATACTAGGACCTTTTAAAGAACTTGGCCCAAAGTCTGGCCTATTTGAATAAACTGCCCATAACGAAATTCCAAAACTTATATCATATCCACTTCCGCCTTTCCCAGTTGCATAGGCTGCAATATCACCATTTTTAAACATCCCTAATGAAAGTTCACCTCCAAAACCACCTCCAACAATAAGGTTACCATTTATTGAAATTCCAATTGCATCTGGTGTTATTGCATCAAATTTATATGCAACCGCATCAGCAGTATACTGCTTTAATTCGCTTTCCGTCGCTATATTTTTAATTATCTTTTCCCCAATACTCATTGGAGGATCTTCTTTTCTTTCTACAGGTGTTTTAACTCCATTCTGTTTTTTCATTGTAACAGCATCATAATATTTTTGAGCAAAAGCATTTGCTTGATCTACAAAATCCATAATACCATCCGTGTTATCAAAACTTAAATTACCATATCTCTCATTAACCCCTACAGACATAAGCATTTCATGCGAAACATTAATGAAATTTTCAACACTTTTACCTTCATGAACAACTACCGTTACCATCTCTCCATTTGGTAATGGTGCAGGTACAGGTTCTTTTCCATCTAAATCTATAAATTTAATTGGATTATTTCCAGCAAACTGATATGGTGTATACCATGGATATTCTTTTGTTAAAGGATCCACACTTAAGAATTTCGCAATACGAGGGTCGTAAATTCTAAAGCCATAATCGTATACATTACCTGTTCCTTTCCAGTCGTTATCCATTTCCTTTCCATTAAAACCATAACGGTAGCCATCGGTATTGTAAGTGCGCCCTGGTTGTAACATTCCAAATGGGTAATAATTATTGCTGGTTAATAAACGTAAACTTAAATCTCCATTTGTTTCCAGTTTCTTCAGGTCACTTACCAGAGCACGTACATTACCTAAATGGTCTTTCAATTCGTACTGTTTTTGTCCAACAACGCGTGCGCTTAATTGTTCACCGGTTTGGTCGGCTTTCCATGTACGATAAGCCTGTAATGGCAAGGTTGCTACTCCGGCATGTGGTAATGTTATACCACTTTCAATTGCTCCCGGGTCAACAATATGAATGGTATTGTTTCCTTCTTCGGCTAAGTATACCAATCCGTTTGTACCCCGGCTTAATTCACCTGTAACATTGCTTTGCAGCTCTGTTTGCGCTCCGGTTAGCAGGTTGTATGCCATCAACTTCTGTTCTGTATCGTTGTTAAGCATGTAATATACTTCGGTAGCATACCGGTTAAATTCGGCACTTGCTTCTTTGTACGTTTCGCCTGCCGTAAACTCAATACTTGTTGCACCTGTATTTATTGCATATTTGTTATCTAAACCAAACACCTCTACCTTACTCTCTATGCTTTCCGTTTCAGGGTCTTTAGTAGTAACATCCGTCATGTAATATAGCAACATATTTTGTGCTTCGGCATCCAGTTTTAAATCAATTACATTAACAGCATCAACCGTGTACATATTTTCTGCTAAAATTGGTTCTGTTAACTTACCGGCTAAAGTAAATTTATTAATTCTTGCAATATAGTCGTCTTCGAAAATATTGTTTTGTAACCACGCCGCAAATATATGGTACTGGTTGTTATTATAATTTTCAACCACAGCAAAATGCCCGGTGTAATTGAAATTATTAACAGCAAGTGGCATATTAGCTTCGATAACTTCACCCTTTCCACCATTTGCTGTCATATCAATTGTATGATAATATATAGCCCCCGGTGTATTCACAGTTAATAAATAATATAAACTTGTTTCACCCGGTACCTTAATTACGATACTTTGCTTCGCAGCATTGCAATCTATTGCCGCACTTCCAGCCATTTCGTTTCCGTCAGCATCAAACACTTTAAAGTTATGTGTTGTTTCCGTGGCATCGGTAAATGCGCATGCATAGAACTGTAAATTACCTGCAATATCTTCTGCCACTACCATGTTATTTTTCACTATACCATCAGTAATGGTATTACTTAATGTACCACTTACATAAGTATTGGTACCTTCATCGTATACATACTGGTTAATGTACGAATCTGTTCCATCCTTCGAAACTGCAAACCAGTTATGGTAAGCTGCTGATTGTAAAACAGCTTCATCAAACTCGAACTTAACATCGTTAAACTGATCAATTGTAAACGCTTCGGTTAACAATGCTTCGCCCTGGTGTTTATACTCACCTAAACGATCGCTGCCATACAATGGAATTTCTTTTAACCTGAATTCGGCCATATAATGATCGCTCTCTGTTCTGTTAGTGCGTTCGTAAACAGCCATGATATTACCTTGTGCATCACGAACGTAATATGTAATTGTAACTGATGTCGGATCGGTAATTTCATCGGTTAATACACCTGTATTATATGCAGGGGCTGTATTAACAAACTTAGTTACACGGTTGCCTGCAGCATCATATGTATACTTAATATGCGGCTTCTGATCGCCCGGATTCTCATCAGGAATAACTTGCGCAACCTTGCCCTGCAAGTTCCATTCAATGCTCATTCTTTCCTGTTCATCGCGTACCAGGTTACCTATATCATCATATTTATAGTTACTCACATCCTGATCATCAATATCAGAATCATAATTACCGGCATTTGCAGGATTATCATCAACACGTTCCAGCTTATTGCTATTAGCATAGTAATGATATGTCAGGTTATCCATGCCTAAGCCATTGGTATTGTTACCTGCACGATTCAATGATAATAAGTTACCATTAAAGTCGTAAGTATAATCTACACCATATTCATCTGTAGTACCGAATGATCCTGCGTTATAGACATTGAACTGCCCTGATTTAATGCGATTCAGTTTATCATACGTATATTGGTAACCGGTTAACACATTGCAGTACTCCAACCCTGTTGCTCCTTCAGGAGTAGCCGTATTGGTAGTCCAGGTAGAAATGTTACCATTATATAAGTCCTTACCGGGTTTAGCAGCCAGGTAGAATGGATTTGAAGCAGAAGATTCGAATGGAGTTCCTGTACGTGTAAAGTCTCCCTCGTAGTAACCAAGTACCATTCCGAATGCATCTTGAGCAAATCCGTCATCTTCATTATTCAATCCTGTTAAATCAGGCGTATTGATTGCCTTTAACCAACCTTGTAAGGTATAGGTATAATCAACGTGCTGGATATTATCTTGTCCCAGAGCTATGCTCTTAAGAGGACCATGCTTGTAATAATCATATTCTGCATCCTGATCCCAGATAAATCCATCGCGCGATGTTTCTACGGATACTATACGATTATCCTCATCGTACGTATATCTATGGAAGAATCGATCTTCACGTTCTTCATTAAATTTAACTTTGCGAACATTTCCACTGATCAGATCATACTCATAAGCCATGTGTTGTTTTTCAATACCATCAATTTCCTGGATCATCCATTCAACATTTCCATGCGGATCATAACTATAATACGTTGAGTTTACACTTCCATTCTTATCGTTGCTACGAACGTAACTTACACGATTGTTCAGGTAACGCTGCGGTTTACCAAAATAATCAACTCCAACCTCGGGAATGCTGTAAGTTGTAACCACTTGCTCACTTAAGTCATGTGATGTTGTAGGGAATCGTTTAGCAACAGATAGTTGTTCATACGAAATCTTATCTGTTGACGTTAGCCCGGAACCTGCCAAATCATTAAAATGTGATAATGTAACGGTATTTGAACCACCTTGGGTTGTATACGAATAATCACTAATTTCAGCCTCTCCAATTTCAACAACACGCCCTAGCTGGTCATACTTGGTATACGAGAACCTGTTCAATGGCTCCTGAATAGCATTTTGAGAAAATCTCAATTGTCCAATATCATTGTAAATAAACTTGGTAATTCCGCCATCAGGTGTTTCCTGATAAACCAGTTGTCCCAGGTTATTATAATCATATTTGGTTTCTAACGTATGGCCAGGAGATGTATTTCTGTTAACACTACTTCCTTCAAGAGGATTTACACCTTGCGGAGATACCGTCTTTATGAGATTACCCGCCCTGTCATAATAATACAATGTGTATTGATAGTAATTAGCCAGATAATCAATAGTTATTTCATCTTCGATAGAATCAACTTCAAAACAATTACCGATTATATCTTCAGCAAATACCGCAACATTATTTGCTATACATTTTGCCATAGCATTTTCCAGAGCTTGCCCACTATTTGTACTTTCGATCTCTCTTTGATTATGAGTTGGCGGTGTTCTTCCACCTCCTGCTTCAGTTTCCACAGCTTTTGTTTCCCAATAGAATGCAAACTGATATTCTCTTGGTTCAGGAGTTTCTATAGTTACCAGGTCGGTTTCGGCAATACAACCATTCGCATCATACACACGAACAAAATAATCACTTGGTCGAAGGTCTTCTGCTTCGAATCGAGATGAACTCGTGGAAGCATAATCTTCCCAAATGATGTTTTCTTTTGGTTCTCCGGTTAAATATTCCCATAACCCAGAGAATCCCATTCCCCACTCTACCGTAGGTTCAAACCTGATCCACTGGAACATATATGGTGGTGTTCCTCCACCTAATACTTCCACCGATGGATTACATGGTTCCGTAAGGTCGATCGGAGATAATGTTAATTCTTCAGGTTGAGATAATGTAAATGAAACCGGAGAAGATTCCTGGTATCCGCAACCACGAGAATCAGTAACTACTAAAAAATATTCAACATCAGCGGCTAATATATCACCTGTATTACTGCTTGTTGAAACAACTTCTTTCGAACCGCTTGCCATGGTGTACCACTCATAGCTTAACGGAGCCACACTATTTTTAACTGAAGCTCTTGCATAACCATCACTTCCTCCCATACAAGATACGTCTTCCGAAAAAATAGTAACTTCCATAACCGTAGCTGCTGAAACCGTAAACTTCTTAGATACACATCCTGTTACTCCATTCATTCCGGTATTGATTAAATACTCACCCGCAAACAATCCGCTAAATACATGGGTATCTGATGAAGGAGTAGTCCAGTCAACAACCGTTTCATATTGCACAGGATCAGATCCCTCAATTTTCTTAACTAATTGCAACTGATAGTCTCCGTTTGCAATTAATGTACATGAACTAACTCCTATTCTGCTGGTTACCTCAACATCAACCGGATCCGAAACTGCACATTGATCATATACACCATCTCTTTCATCAAGTGATAATGAAATATAATTCTTCTGAATGCTAATTGCAACAGGTTCTATTTCACAACTATTGTTACCATCTGTTTGAAGTTCTAAATAATATTTTTTCCCAAATTCAATGCTTACATCCGGAGTAAGTTGTTGAACTTCGTAATTACCAATACCTGTATAAACAACATTTGTTCCATCTGTTATATTATAGCTATAAGGAACACCTGTTGCCGGAGGTCTCTTTCTTGTTGCAAGAATGGTAAATTGCGTTGATGTGGTTTCACCGTTCTGTACATTACAAGGAACGCTTTTCGCACAAACACTTATTACGGGGCCACCAAATCCAATGTTTAATCCTTCCCTTGCTTTACAACCGTTCGCATCTGTAACAGAGAGCGTATGCTGCGCCTGCATCAGATTTTCAAATCGTTGCGGTGAACCTTCTCCTACTCCGGTAGCTTCATAACGAGGACTTATTGCCCTGTTGAATGGGGTAATCCAGTACGAGTAATTTGATGTTCCACTGGTAATATTAAATTCAGCTGCACCATCCTCTGCGCCTCTGCAAGAAACAGGTTCAATATCTGCTACATTAATTTGAGGTAATGGCCATACTGTAATATCGAATGTTTGAGTACCTGAGCAACCATTAGCATCTGTTACTGTAACCGAAACGGTTTGATTTTCGGTTGGAGCAATAAACATATTTTGCCCAATACCCGAAACCGGCTGCCAATCGTATGTATAAGGCCCTGCTTCTCCTCCTGAAGGATATGTAACATTTGCAGTAAATGTTAATGCTGTACCGGAACAAACTGGCAATGGTTGGCTTACAACTATATCAACTATTGGCAACTCATGAACATCAACATCTTGCGATACAATACCTGTACAACCATCTATATCTGTATAAGTATACTCAATGGTATATGTTCCTGTAGGCAATGAGGATGGGTCAAATATAGTTGCCGGATTTCCATTAACCGTAAACGATCCTCCCAAGGGGTTACCAATTAGGTCAAATTCAAGAACATCTTTACAATACGAATCCTCAAGCCCAATAATAGATACCATTGGACCTTGCACAGTAACTTGTTGCACATCTTGATTTGCACAACCAGTAGCAGGGATTGTATAACTGTAAGCAACATTATGTATACCGTAACCAGCAGTTGATGCCTGAAATGTAGCTGTACCATCACCATTGTCAGTTATACCTGATCCGCTGTATATACCTTGTGCTTGATTTCCGGATAAATTCATTCCTGGTTCTTCAATACAAACAGGTGTTTCTAAACCTGTAAAGTTTATTTCAGGTAATGGATTTACAATAATTGATTTAGTCGTTACAAATGCCGGACAATCTTGCATATCTGCGGTTAATGTAACTGTATAAGTTCCTGATGATAGGTAGCTATGTACAGGATTATCCTCAATTATTGCCATACCGTCACCAAAATCCCAGTGTATTGAATTGGCCGTTGCGAATCCATTGGTTCTAAAAAAGTTAAAACTTAATTCTTCTCCTTCGCATACTTCATCAGGAATACTGATCTGATATTCTGAACAATATGTAACCGTAAATACTTCACTTGAATTCGATGTATTTCCAAAATCAGGGTCATTTATTAATTCACCATCTGTTATATAAGCAATTAAATAATTATCCTCGCCTTCCACGAATTCTACATTTTCGAGAGTCCATTTTCCGCCTGAAACTATTGCTTCACCTAAATAATGCATACCGGCGTTTCCGGAAGCATCTGTTCTATACACCTCAACAATATCACTTTCATTTCCTGTAGCCGGATCAATTGTTCCGGAAACTGTTTTTAAGGCAATATTTACCGTTTCAATAATTGGTGGTTGCTTGTTATCATTCGGGCATAATGCAGAGCACCATATTCTAACATTTTTACCATAATCAGATGTATTCCTGAATGATGAAACATATTTATTATTGGTTTCTTCTGTTAAGAAAGGTGGATTTGAAAACCCTATACCCGAACTATTTATATATGTATTGCCTAGAGAAGCATCTCTTCCTCCTACAAGTACATTCTGTGTATCATACCAGGTATTTAATATAAAGCCTCCTATAGCATGTTCTACTCCAAATTCATTACCTTGAATGTAAATGTGATGACATGAATAAGTATAAACAGCGTCCTTTTTCGCATATAATTTATTACCCAATAAATCCTTATCTCCACCAATTTTAATATTATCTGAATAAAACAATCTAATAGCCTGATTATTTGCCAGTTCATTAACCTGCTCATTTTCGTCTATACCAATCAAATTATTGTAGATATCAATATAATGACCTGATTGCATTCTAATTCCATATGCAACTTTGTTAATAATATTTCCAACTGTTCCATCATCTGAACCAATTAGATGATTTGTACCACCAATATATATTCCTATCTTAGAAGAGCTTGTAACCCCCGGATCAACCTCTCCAATTATTTTATTTCTATTTATTACACAATCGGACCCGGTCAAAGATATTGCCTGAGTATTATTATAAAATTCATTATCCGTTATTACCAGATTATCTGCGTTTATACCTCTGATCCCATAAAAACCATTGCTAATATTAAAGTTAGAAATACTTGAATTGTCAGCATCGGTTGTAAATACTATCCCGTCAAATCCATTTGCATCCAGATTTACTTTATTAGTAAGATTCCGGGCATAAACAATTGTTGAGACTTTAATTTCAGGTAATGCAGAACTTAATGTAATATTATATGGATTACCTGATTCGCAGAAAATAATTGAATGTGGTAAATCTTCTGTATTTTCATTTGATGCTTCAATTGCTGCCCGTAACGAACCTTCTCCTGAATCATTACTATTCCATACGAAGTACTGGCCAACACTGGCAGGGTCAGTCGCAGCAGTTATTGTTATATTAGTAGCTCCAGAACACCCATTAACATCAGTAACCTGAACAATGTATGTTCCAATATCAAAAATATCCAACGTACTTTCAGTTCCACTTACTATTTCCTCACCTGCATCTGGTAATTGATTGCCATTTGCGTCAAGATACCATTGATAAGTTGTGTAGGTCTCAGTTAAACTAAGAGTAACCGGGACATTACCATATCCTGATTGGCACTCTGCATAATATAATACATTGCTTGTTGCCTGTGCAACGGGTATAAAGTCATCGCAAACATTCTTTACCTGGCTGAATTCAGAAGTATTTTCTATTGTTGTGGTAACCGGATCATCAAAATCAGAAACTGTAGCAATGAAATTTGTATTGGCGCCAGCAGATAACGTAAGGCCGTTAACCTGCCATGTACCATCAGCCTGTACATTAGCAACACCCAAGAATTCTAAAGCATTTTTCCCCGTAGCATCCGACTCATAAAGTTCAACAAAATCCCCGGGAGCACAGGTTTCCGTATTTACCTCTCCGC
>JANQHR010000108.1 GCA_028282585.1 Bacteroidales bacterium
CACATCATGCAAACTATGATTTTGGCGAAGGATATTGTATGTTCAACGATATAGCAGTTGCATCTAAATATTTATTAAATAACAAAGAGGTTAATCAGATTCTTGTGGTTGACTTGGATGTTCATCAAGGTAATGGAACAGCGAACATTTTCAGTAACGAAAGCAGAGTTTTTACTTTTAGTATGCATAGTGAAACCAGTTTTCCTTTAAGAAAAGCAAAGTCAGACCTTGATATTCCTTTAGCTCCGTTAACAGATGATAGTGAATATTTAAGTCTGCTTAATGAACAGTTAATAAAGTTAATTAATATTGTAAAACCGGACTTTATATTTTATCAGTGTGGAGTGGATATTCTTACAAATGACCAATTGGGGCATTTGAATGTAACAAAGGAAGGATGCGCGGAACGAGACAAAATAGTATTAGAAACCGCTCATAAGCATGAAATCCCGCTTACAGCGTCCATGGGGGGCGGTTATGCTGCAAATATTGATGAAATTGTAGATGCACACTGTAATACATATAGAATAGCAAAAGAAATCTATAACTAAAATTATGAAAATTGATAAACAGCAAACTGGCGGTATTATTTTCTTTCAAACCAAAAAAATAGAGGAGGTTAGTAATTTTTATCTAGAAAAAGTAGGTTGTTCATTATGGCTCGATCAGGGAGGATGTAAAATTTTACAATTTGAGAATATGCTTTTCGGATTTTGCCAACGTGAAAATGTTGATGACCAAGGAATGATTACTTTTTATTATCCTTCGCAAGAAAAGGTAAACCTAATGTATAAGCAATTAAAAAATATATCTCTTTCTGAACCTAAAGATAATCCTAAATATAGGATTTATCACTTCTATGCAAAAGATCCCGAGGGGCGAAATATTGAGTTTCAGTACTTCTGGGATGAGTAGGTTTAAATAAATTTCATGCTTACTTCTTTCAAAAACTTGTTTTCCAAAGTTTCTGCAATACGACGAACAACCGTTCTTCTTATTTCAAGTTCGACAGGTAAGTTTGGATCCTGGTGGGCGATATTTACCCTTGTGCCTATTACAAAATGTATTTCATCGCTTTCCTTTAAAAGTTTAACTATTTGATCGGCTGGTCCTTTGCCAAGTAAATAATTATTATTATAAACTTTAAGAATTTCGGACACTTTACTAAGCGTAAGAATACCTTCGGTAACCAAGTCTATTCCTGTCATATAAGCTACTGGAGGAAGGTCGGGATCATGGAACTCAAAGCTGTCTTCAATTTCAAGTTCTAATTCACGTGAAATAATGTCAGCGGTAGTTGCCCCGCTTAGAATCTTTTTTCCTTCAAAATTCTTAACAACTTCAGCTAGTTTTATATCTCTTTCTTCTTCGTAAGGAGGTCCTGTACAGAGCAGTAATTTTCTAGGTTCTCTAAAATAAATGGCTGCACAACTGGTATCATCTTTTGCGTGGTAACCATCATTTTGGTAAGCCATATTAACAATTTTTCCAGCCAATTTATTTGCAGATATTTCAGGGTTGTTGGCAACTAATCTTTTTGTAAAATCTTCCAGATTATCATGCCCCCAACCAAAAGGATATTTTGCACTTCCCATACCTGATTGTGTAATTCCATCGCTGCAAAATATAATTCGATCTTCCTTTTGTGCATGAAAAGTACAGTTTTTTAATATTTTACCAGCATTTTGTTCTCCTTCCATAACAACAGTTTGCCACTTAGGATCAAATATCTGATCTTTTCTGATTATTATAGTTTCGGGATTGTCATATTCCAATATATTTGTTTTACCGTCTTCTTCAATATCAATTATAGTAAACGTTGAGTAGCTAATGTGTCGCTTGCTGCAAACGGGCAAGGTATTCATAATAATTTCAGCAATACGGTTAACATCTTTATGCTCCTTAGTGAAATTTAATGCCATGGTCGAGGTAAGTGTAGCTAGCATATTAGCTTTAACTCCGTGCCCCATGCCATCCGATAGAACTACAATGGTCCGTTCTTCAGCTTTTATTCTTTCTGAAAGAAATACATCACCACAGATCCTTTCACCTTCGTGATTTTTCTGAATGCAGTCAACTTCTATGTAAAACTTATTATCCATCTTTTATTTTCAAATCCTAAACTGTGAAAAATCGACAATCTTTTGCAATTACTTACCGCATAGTATTTCACGTTTATAACTAATTTACTATTTGGACAATTTACGAATACACATTTAAGCCATCATTATTCCTTCTTGCTCATTTTATATAATTCGATTATTGAATTTAGCATCTGCTCAGTTTCCGATGCTCCTTCTCCTAATAAGAACCCTATCTTTTGCACCATTGCCAGATTTTTATCTATTACATCAGTAACCCTTTTTAGAACTTCTTCTTTTCTAACTTCAGGTGAATACATATCTCTAAAAACCGCTCCAAGTATTTTTCCTTTTCTAATTGTAAATATGGATAGATTTAATAGTTTATCTTCAATATGAATATCTCTATTTAATATATTTTCATTTGATGAGAAAACATGAGAAAACATATTGTAAATATTAAACGGAAGCAGAGTTTTAAGGTCGGCTCCTATTAAACCTGGAATAACTTCATCTATTGATTTGGCTTCTTCACCTAAGAGTTCTATAAAACTATTGTTGGAATGTATTATTTTTAAGTTTTTATCTAATATTACAACTCCTGACGGTAGTTTCTGAAGCATTCTGCCAATTGTATCCGAGGCCTCTTTTGCTGCTTCTTTTTCTTTTTGTGCAACCTCTTCAGATTCTTGTAAGGCCTTTTGGGTTTGAGCTAATTTCTCGTTTGTAGATTTTAATGCCTTGATGTAATCGTGCCTGTTTCTTAGTGAGAATGTTAAACACATATCTACCTTCGCTAATCCTTTAGCTACCGCAACAGCAAAATCCCGACAGGTATTATATCCGCATGCATTACATCCCAGGTTAGGATTTTTACCTTCTTTCCCAATAGCCTTTAATATTTCATTAATTCTATCTTCAGAAGGCATTTCGATTCTCTGATTATCATTTATAAAGTTTCTTGAATAATCAAGATTCCAAAATTTATCAATTTCTTCTTGCCACTTTTCTTTATTGAAGTTTTTAAGTCTTTTATTAGCATAATCAGTTACTCGGGTTCTTCGAATAAATTTTTTCCCGGCTTTAGAGGTTCCGGGCCCCATTAAACAACCTTCACAGTAATAAAGATTGAAATGTTTCCTAATGGTATCAATATCCTTATGAAACTGCTTTGTAGCATTTAGCATATTTGCCTTACCCTCGGCAGTTATGACTTCACCTTCCAGTAAATTTTCGCTAATATTAGCTGCTTGCAACAGGCCATTCGCTATTGGGAATAATGAACCTTTATAACCAATCGGTGGGTCAAATTCAGCAAATTCTACTTTACTTTCTTTAATCTTAAATTCATCAAATAACTCGCGTAGTTCATGAAAAGTTAAAACTGAGTCGATTTTTCCATCTCCATCAAATAAGTTAGCTTCATCCTTACTGTCAATACATGGGCCGATATAAATCACCTTTATATCATTTCCATAAAGTTCTCTTACAATCTTAGATGTTGCAACCATAGGTGAAACTAATGGAGCCAGATTTTCAACCAATTCCGGTTGAAATTTTTGAACATGAGAAACAACCACCGGACAAGCCGTTGTTATATAATATTTTCCTTTAAAGTTTTTAAATAATTCGGCATATTTAAATGCTACGATATCTGCTCCAAATGAAACTTCGTTGACATAATCAAAACCTAGTGATTTAATCATTTGAACAAATTTGCGGTAATCGGTTATATCATGGAATTCACCTGAAATACTTGGAGCTACGATAGCAACTTTTTTATTTTTCGATTTTAATATCTCCTTTGTAGCTGATTTTGAATCGCGATATGTTATAGCATTTTCAGGGCATACAGAAGTGCAACTTCCACATCCGATACATCGATCCGGAATTATTCTCGCATAATCTCTGTTAGCTTTTACCTCTATTGCATTTACAGGGCAAACTCTTACACATGAATAACTTAAGTTACATTTATCTTTTAATATCTCAACTAATGGTTTCATACAATTAATAGAAATTAATCTTGGGCAAATAGGTTATTTAATAAAAAGATCACATTTTCAGGTGTAATATTCTGATATTCCTTATTATCAACTTTTAAAATTGGACCGTTTGCACAATTTCCATAGCAATGATTTCCATGGAAAAAAACTTTATCTTCCAATTGATGTTCCTTTACATAATCTTTAATAATCTTTACAGTATTTTTATTTCCTCTTGAAAAGCAGGAACTACCCAAACATATTATAATCTCTTTTTTCATTTAAAGGTTTTATCAAAATTCCAGATACAATATTTTTCTTGCAAGATAGCTAAAATTATGATTGTTGCTGTAAAATATGATAGTATGTTATAAAATATGTAAATATGTGGATTTATTTAATATATTCGATTTGTATGATAATGTGTTTATTATTAGATAGTTGTTGTTTTATTGGCTTTGCTATCGTATTGTTAATAAAATAACAGTGTTCCAAAATTAACAATAAATGATTATATTTGCATCAATAGTTCTTAAATAAAAAATGGTTTATGTCACGTTTAGATGAAATACTGGAAAAGTATCCATTTGTTCAAAGAGATAATCTTATTCCAATATTACAAGACATTCAGGATGAGTTTGGATGCTTGACTGAAGAGGCCATTGTGAAAGTGGGGAAATATTTAAACCTACCAACAGCCAAAATATTCGGTTTGGCAAGTTTTTATAATCATTTTCGATTTGTAAAGAAGGGTAAATATCATATTAAAGTTTGTAATGGAACTTCTTGTCATGCTTACGGAAATACTTTAATCTTAAATGAGCTCGAAAAGAAACTTGAGATAAAAAGTGATGAAGTAACTAAGGATGGTAATTTTAGTATTGAAGAATCAACATGTATGGCTTCATGCGGTAATGGACCTGTAGTTTCTGTTAATGAAAGATATTATACAAATGTAGATATCGAAAAGCTTGTTGAAATAATTGATTATTATAAAGGTTTGGAAGAATAAATTATGTCTCAAGATAGTATTAAATATAAAGAGTTCTTGATATCTAATGTACTTAAGGCAAAGGAAGAAATTCAAGATAAAAATGTTTTAAACACGCTACAATTTTTACAGCGTAAAAGAATTGAAAAACCAATTATTACAATATGTATAAGTTCGTCTTCAATAGTAACAGACGTTTATTATTTAAAAGAAAATATTGAGGAATACCTTATTGAAAGAGATATAGACGCAGAATTAATTCCGGTTGGAAGCATTGGCTTATGTAGCTTAGAAGTTATTTTATCGGTTCAGTTACCTGGTAAAACACAGCTTTTCTATAAACAGGTATCACCTGAAAATATTATTTCAATTCTTGATGGAACATTTAACAATTTTATTCAAGAAGAAAATGTATTAGGACAACAAAGAAATGAACTGCAAGATCCATGGGAAAATGTACCATTTTTGGATGAGCTTGCTTATTTTAAAAATCAACAAAGATTAGTACTGAATAATTGTGGATTTGTTAATCCCGAATCTATTGAAGAATATATTGCACAGGGTGGATATAAATCTTTTTATAGCGCTATAAATTTTCATACCCCGGAAGAGATTTGTGATATAATTGAGAATAGCGGACTTCGTGGGCGTGGAGGAGAAGGTTTTTCTACAGGAAAAAAATGGAAAATTGCTTATCAAACACCTAGTGATCAGAAATATCTGATTTGTAATGCAGGGGAAAGTGATCCTGGGGCATTTATGGAACGTTTACTTATGGAAAGTGACCCTCACAAATTAATTGAAGGAATTGCCATTTCTGCTTATGCGATTGGAGCACAAAAAGCTTATATATATATTGAATCAGAATATGAACTTTCAATCGAAAGAATAAAAAATGCAATTATACAGGCAAAGCAATATGGAATTCTAGGTCACGATATATTTGAAAGTGGATATAATTTTGAAGTTATAATAAAGAAAGGGGCAGGAGCTTACGTTTGTGGAGAAGAAACTGCTTTAATCAGTAGTTTGGAAGGTAAACGTGGAAAACCGCATTCTAAACCGCCGTATCCGGCAGTTCAAGGATTATATAACCAACCAACGGTTGTAAACAACGTTGAGACGCTTGTAAACATTCCAGTTATCATAGAAAAAGGTGCTGAATGGTTTAGTTCAGTTGGGACAAAAGAAAGCAAAGGAACCAAAGTATTTTCCGTATCGGGGAAGGTAGATCTGAATTGTCTTGCAGAGGTTGAAATGGGAACCAAATTGAGAGATGTAATTTTCAGGGTTGCCGGGGGAATGAAAAATGGAAAACGATTTAAAGCAGCCCATATTGGAGGACCATCCGGAGGTAGCTTAGCAGAAAATCATCTTGATACAATTATTGATTATGAGTCGGTAATGTTAACAGGAGTTTCTCTGGGATCAGCAGGAATAGTTGTTTTGGATGAAGATAACTGTGTTATTGATATGGTAAAATATTTCATGAATTTCATGAAAAAGGAAAGCTGTGGAATTTGTATACCTTGTAGAGAAGGAACAAGAAGAATGCATGAAATACTTGAGAACATTAGTAAACGTCCGGTTGATGAAAACGGACATACAACTTTACAGCGCTTTAAAGGAGTAATGCAACTGGAGAGTCTGGCTGAAGTTCTAAAAGATACATCAATGTGTGGATTAGGCCGTAAAGCATCTAATCCGGTATTAAGCACGTTAAAATGGTTCAGAGAAGAATATGAGGATCATATTTTTGAGCGTAAATGTGAAGCAGGAATATGTCAGGAGTTAAGAACATTTGAAATAGATGTGGAAGCTTGTACAGGATGTACTCTATGTGCTAAAAAATGTCCTACCGGGGCTATTTTTGGTACAGCCAGAAATGCTCATTTCGTTGTTCAGGATAAATGTATAGGATGCGGAATTTGTTTCGAAACTTGTAAGTTTTCTGCGGTAATAAGTAAATAGTCAAGAGTTATGCCAATCGAAATAGAGGTAAATAATAAAAAAATACAAGCTAAAAAAGGTGAAACAGTTTTAGAAGTTTTAAACAGAGGTGGCATAAAGGTGCCGACTCTATGCAGAATGGAGGGATTTTCAGCTACAGGAGCTTGCAGAATGTGTGTGGTTGAGGTTGAAGGCAAATCAGATTTAATTCCATCGTGTTCTTATCCAATCGAAAAATCCTTAAAGATAAGAACGCACACCCCCCGGGTAATTAAGGCAAGAAAAATGCTTGTTGAACTGCTTCTTTCAAATCATCCTGATGATTGTTTATATTGTTCAAGTAATAGTAATTGTGAACTTCAGGATATGGCAGTTGAACTTAATATTCGAGAGAGAAGAATCTCAGGAGAAAAAACAAAAGCCAATATAGACCAATCGAGTCCGGGAATTGTTAGGGATCCGGCTAAGTGCATTTTATGTGGCCGTTGTGTTAGAGTATGCGAAGAAGTTCTTGGAGTTTCTACCTTTGATTTTAAAAAGCGGGGTCATAAAACTGGTATTGCAACCAGTATGGATAAGGACCTAAACTTTTCGAATTGCGTTCATTGCGGACAATGTTTAGTAGTTTGCCCAACAGGTTCTTTATATGAGAAAACAAATATTGATGTGGTCCAACAAATGTTGAACAATAGAGATATTGAAGTAATTGTTCAATATTCTCCAAGTATTGCTATTTCTATTGCAGATGAGTTGGGGTTACGTCCCGGGAAAGACTTAAACGGAATTTTAAATGCAGTTCTGAGGAGAATGGGTTTCAGTAAAATTTTTGATACTTCTTTTGCTGCGGATATTGCAATTTTTGAGCAAGCTGCAGAATTAGCCGATAGGATTAAAAATGAAGAAAATATCCCAATGATAAGCAGTTGCTGCCCGGCATGGATTAAGCATATGGAGCAATCATTCCCTGATATGACGGATCATGTTTCGACAACAAAATCACCACAACAAGTTTTAGGAGCTTTGATTAAGACTTATTATGCTGATAAAGAGGATATTTCTCCTGAAAAGATTTTCTCAGTATCAATTATGCCATGTACCGCAAAAAAATTCGAATCGCAACGTGAAGAAATGACGCAGCGTGGAATTTCCGACATAGATGCAGTATTAACTACTCGTGAACTATTGAAATTAATCAGACTTTATGGTATAGATGTACATTCTATTGATGAAGAAATATCAGATAATCCATTTAATACAAGAAGCTCGGCTTCTAAATTAGTTTCAGTTTCAGGAGGACTATCAGAGAGTGTGGCAAGAACGTTATGTTACCATTTAACGGGTAAAGAATTACCAGATCTTAAAATTACAAAACTTAGAGGAACAAAAGAGTTTCGCAAGACTGATATTAAGGTAGGAAAGCATAATGTCGGCTTTGCTGTAATTAATGGACTGGGAGCGGCTAGTAACTTGATATCAGATATTAGAGAAGGTAAAAGTAAGGTTCAATTTATTGAAATTATGGCTTGTCCGGGAGGATGTATTAATGGAGGAGGACAGCCCTATGATACCGATGAGAAATCATTAAAGAACAGATCAAAGGCTATATATGACCTGGATGAAAAAGAAGCTATTAAAGTAGCCCATAAAAACCCTAATTTAATTAATTTATACAAAGAGTTTTTAGGAGAACCTTTCGGAGAAAAGGCTGTTAAATTATTGCATACCAGCTATAAAAAACGTGATGTTTTATTATAAAACTTAGTGAAATGGCAAATAAGGACAGAGATTTAGTATATACGCTTAAGAATAGATGCAGGGTCTGCTATACCTGCGTAAGAGAGTGTCCTGCCAAGGCTATTAAAATAATTAACGGGCAGGCAGAAGTATTAAACGAACGTTGTATTGTTTGTGGGAATTGTACTAAAGTCTGCAGTCAGGGGGCTAAAGTATATTTAAATACGGAAGATCGTTTTCATAGCTTATTAAAAAATGGAAGAAAGAATGTAGCTATTGTTGCACCAAGTTTTCCTGCAGAGTTTAAGGAAATCTCCAATCATAAAATTTTTGTTTCAATGATTAGGGCAATCGGTTTTGATGTAGTTTCTGAAGTTGCTTTTGGTGCTGATTTAGTTGCAAAAAAATATCGGGAATTAATTGATAAAGGAAGTGATAAATGCTTTATATCATCTGACTGCCCGGCAGTGGTTTCATATATTGAGCATTATCATTCAGCTTTAGTAAAAGATTTGGTACCCATTGCTTCTCCTATGGTAGCTATGTCAAGAGTTGTAAAAAAGAAATATGGTGATGACATTAATCTGATTTTTATAGGCCCTTGTGTTGCAAAAAAATCAGAGTCAGATGAAGTAGATGAAATGATTACTTTCACCGAATTAAGAAATGTATTTGAAGAGAAAAGAATTACACAAAAAACTGTAGTTCCAACCGAATTTGATCCTCCGCTCGGAGGAAAAGGTGCTATTTTTCCGGTTAGCAGGGGATTGTTACAAACCGCAGGAATAACAGATGATGTATTTGATGGGAATATTATTGTTGCAGAAGGAAGAACAAATTTTCAAGAAGCAATTAAAGAATTTGAGGATGGTTTATTACGTTCTCATCATTTGGAGTTATTAAGTTGTGAAGGTTGTATTATGGGACCCGGAATGTCGAGTAAAGGAAAGCATTATGCTCGCAGAATTTTAGTTAATAATTATGTTCAAAAAAAGATTAATAGCTTAAATGAAGCCGATTGGCAAAAGCAAATTGATGAGTACATTGATATTGATTTATCAGCAGAATTTGAACCTAAGCATAAATCATTGAAATTTCCAGATTGGAGTGAGATTAAGAAAGTATTGGAATCTATGGGAAAACTTACACCAAAAGATCATTTAAATTGTGGTGCTTGTGGTTACGAATCATGCGAAGATCATGCAACAGCTATTGTACAGGGGTTAGCTGAAAATGAAATGTGTTTGCCATTTACTATAGAAAAGCTACACAATTCTGTAAATGAACTTGCAATAACCAATGATAAGCTTACTTCAATGCAGCAAGCCTTGAAGCAATCAGAGAAAATGGCAAGTATGGGGCAGTTATCAGCAGGTATTGCACATGAATTAAATAATCCACTTGGAGTAGTAATCATGTATGCGAATATATTGTTAGATGAAGCCAAGAAGGATTCTGCTATTTATAAGGATCTTAAATTGATTGTTGACCAAACAAACAGATGCAAAAAAATTGTGGGTGGATTATTAAATTTTGCAAGAAAGAATCAGGTTAACTCATCAAAAATTGATATTATAAAACTGGCAAAAGAAAGTGTTCAGGCTGTGGTGGTTCCGAAGCAAATAGAAGTGTTAATTGATCAGGAGAATGTTAAGGATCCTCATGCAATGATCGATCATGAGCAAATGATGCAGGTTTTAACTAATTTGATCAAGAATGCGATTGACGCAATGCCCGATGGTGGAAAAATTGACATCAAGCTTGAAGATAATAACGATGAAGTGTTTTTTATAGTAAAGGATACAGGAATTGGAATCGATAAAGAGGCAATAGATAAAATATTTGAACCATTTTATACAACAAAAGGAATTGGAATGGGAACAGGATTAGGACTTGCAACAACTTATGGTATTGTTAAAATGCATAAAGGAAAAATTACAGTATTTTCAAATAATGATCCTGAAAAAGAACCAACAGGAACAGAATTTAAGGTATCAATTCCAAGGTTTCAGTAATAAAATTAAAGATTATGGCAGAGAACAAAAAGCAAATACTAATAGCCGATGACGATGAGGATTACCTATTCCAAATGGAGGCTTATATTAGAAGTTTTGGTTTTGATGTAATAAAAGCTGAAAGTCAGAAAGAAGCTGAAATATTAATCGAAAATACAAAACCGGATTTGGCTATTTTTGATTTAATGATGGAAAGGGATGATAGCGGTTTTATGCTTTGCTATAAGATGAAAAGAAAACATCCTGATGTGCCAATTATTTTAGCAACTGCCGTAGCTTCTGAGACAGGGATTTCATTCGGAGTAAACTCTCCAACTGATCAGCAATGGATAAAAGCGGATTTGTACTTAGAAAAAGGAATCAGAAAAGATCAGTTGCACAGAGAAATTAATAAATTATTAAAGTTATAACATAACAAGTCAATTAAAAGAATAATGAATATCGATTAACGAATATTGATTCTAGAAGTAAATATTTAATTTTTGAAATTACTTCATCATTCTTAAATCGTTAATCGTCATTCTATAATCAAATATATTTAATATTAGATGAAGAAATTAAATGTTTTAGTTGTGGATGATGAGCCGGGGATTCGTTCCGGGGTGAGTAGAATATTAAGTAATTTTACGGTTAGCTATCCTTTTATGGATACTGATATTGGATTTAATATACTTGAGGCAGAAACAGGTGAGAAGGCAATTGATATTATTGATTCAGAACAAATTGAGATTGTTCTTTTAGATAATAAATTACCTGGTATACAGGGAACTGATGTTCTTGATTTTATCAATAAAAATAAACCGGACATTCTGGTAATGATGATAACTTCTTATGCATCATTGGAGTTGGCAATTAAAGCAACTAACATTGGAGCTCATGATTTTATTCCTAAACCATTTACACCACAGGAGTTAAAATCGTCTTTAGAAAATGTATCCAAGCATCTTTTCCTTAGAGGGATGACAAAGAAAATGAATAAAGAAGGAAAAGAAATCCGTTATCAGTTTTTATCAGTATTGTCGCATGAATTAAAAGCACCCTTAAACGCGATAGACGGATATTTACGTATGATGCAAAATAAAGAAGTGGGTGATAATATTGAGGATTATCAACAGATGATTGATAGATCTTTAAATAGAATAAAAGGCATGCGAAATCTTATTATGGATTTGTTGGACTTGACCAAAATTAGATTAGAAAAGAAAACAGAACGGTTAGAGAATGTAAAAATTAAAGATATTGCACAAAATGCAATTGAAGCTATCAACCCTTATGCAATTCAAAAAGATGTAACAATTAATTTAATAGATGAAAGTAATTGTATATTGAATGCAGACCCAAGTGATATGGAGATCATTTTTAATAATTTGATATCTAATGCTGTAAAATATAACAAAAACGGGGGTTCCGTTGATGTAAAACTTAAATGTAATAAGGGCAATTTGATAATAATTGTGAGTGATACAGGTATAGGAATGACGAATGAAGAAACAACAAAACTGTTTAATGAATTTTTCAGGGTTAAAAGTGAGCAAACTAAACATATTACGGGAAGCGGATTAGGGCTTTCCATAGTAAAAGGTATAGTTAACTTATATAAGGGCGAAATTAGTGTGGAAAGTAAGATTGGTGAAGGTTCTACTTTCCGTATAATATTGCCAGTGTAATTTTTTTTTGTAAATTGACCAGTTAAATAATTTGATTGATATGAATAGACTTCCAGAAAAAACGATAGGAAGATTAAGTGAATACAGAAGAACTTTATTGAATTGTTTAGCCGATGGCAAAACACATATTTATTCACATGAATTAGCAAATTTACACAATATTACTGCCGTTCAGGTTCGAAGGGATATTATGCTAATTGGATATTCAACCACCTTAAAGAAAGGTTATGATGTTAAAGCATTAATTGATGTTATCGGTGATATTATTGATACCGAAAAAGGGTTGAATGCTGCAGTTATTGGAATAGGTAATTTAGGACGAGCTATAACAACTTACTTTAAAGGCAAAAGAACAAAATTGAAAATTGCCGCTACATTTGATACTGATCCGGAGAAAACAAATAGAGTTATATCAGGTGTTAAGTGTTACCCAATGGGTGAATTAAATAATGTTATAAAGGAGCAGGATATTAAGATAGGTATATTAACTGTACCTCCAGAAGATGCTGCAGCTGTCTCGGAATCTTTGATTATGGCAGGTATAAAAGGCATTCTGAATTATACATCAACACCTTTGAATGTTTCTCCAAATGTGTACCTCGAGGAATACGATATGATTACGTCTTTGGAGAAAGTAGCTTATTTTGTAAAACAAACTGAGGAATAGTAGCCTAGAATATGATTATGTTGTTTTGAAGATGCAGGTACATAGAAGCTTTGAAAGTTTAAATCAAATTAAGAATCCGGTAGTTACAACAGGAACTTTTGATGGTGTTCATTTAGGCCATAAAGTTATTATTGATCGTTTAAATAAATTGGCCAAAAACATTAGGGGTGAATCAGTTTTAATAACATTTCATCCGCATCCCAGAAGAGTCTTATATCCTGAAACGGCTGGTAAAAATCTAAAACTTATTAATTCACAAAATGAAAAGATACATTTGCTTGATAAAACTGGACTGGATCATCTGGTAATTATTAACTTCACAAAGGAATTCTCTGAGACATCTTCGCATGAGTTTGTCGAAGGCATTTTACTAGCCAAACTAAAAGCAAAAATTATAATTGTTGGTTTTAACCATCATTTTGGGCATAATCGTGAAGGTGATTATTCTTATTTATATGAATTAACCAAAACTCATGATTTTATTGTTGAAGAGATCCCGGAACAGGATTTGGAAAATGAAACGGTAAGTTCAACTATTATTCGTAAGGCATTGTTGGAAGGAAGAATTCAAAGAGCGAATGCTTATCTGGATCATTTTTTTATTGTAACCGGAAGGTTAAAAGATGGTCATCCAAAGTGTTTAGAAGTTGGATTTCCAACTCTTGAAATGATTGTGGAAGAAGATGTTAAGCTTGTTCCACCGGAAGGAGTATATGCTGTTAGCTTAACTTTGGAGGGTGTTAGATATCGTGGTATGTTAAATATTAAAACTTTTAAGGATTTAAATCTCCCCAGTATTCAGGTTCATTTATTTGATTACGATTCAAATTTTAATTTAAAAAATAAAGAAGCTACAATTACTTTTCATAAAAGAATACGTGATGAACTTCAATTGAATAATGTACAAAGTCTTAAAAATCAATTAGAAAAGGATAAGGAAGTAATTGCAGAATTAATTTATTAATACTAGAACCTAAACAATAAATCTAATAATACAGATCTTGGTTCCAATCTATAATCAAAAGGATAGGCATAGTTTTTTACAATAAACCTTTCTTTATTCGTAAGGTTCTTTACTTGCAGACCAAACTCAATTTTAGGCGTAATTTTATATGCAAGTTTTACATCCATATTTATCCAGGCATCCAATGTTCTGGGCCTATATTGTTCCATGCCAATATAATAGTCAGATTCTCTTCTTTCTACCTTTCCTTGATAATGGAAAAGAATTGTTGTATAAAAATCTCGATAATTGTAATATAAACCCATATTAAAAGTTGATGCGGGAGCCCAGGTAACCGTATTTTTACTAACTGCAATAGTTGTGTCAGTAATATTTTCATTCAATCGCTTCGCAAACGAATAATTTAAAAAACCTGTTAAATTGTTATACGCAATTTGGATTTCCGCTTCAAACCCAGCTGTTTCCTGAGAAAAAATATTTGTGCTTAAATTAGCATTTGCAGTACTATATGCAATTATATTTTCAAAATTAACCCAATATCCATTTAACTTAAAATTGATGTTGTTATTTATAGTCCAGTTTAATTCTATATCAAAATTCGTTGATTTTTCAGGTTCTACCTCTTCAATATTAGAAGCTAAGGTGTATGTGTTTGAGCCAAACATTTCAGTGGGTTCAGGAGTTCTGAATGCCTGACCAAAAATTGCTTTTAACGATAAATCTTGGTTTAAACTAAAAACTAATGCAGCTCGTGGAGTAAACATACTGTAACTTTTATCTTTTAATTGTGTTGTATCATTGTTTAAATTGCTGTCATATGTAAAAAACATATGGTCATAACGGCCACTCAGAGTAACTTGAAATTTATTAAAGAATTTTGGAGAAACAAATTGCATATAAATGGCAACATTCTTTATTGGTTTACCATCAATATATTCGAACCAGGGATCTAAATTATAAGTTGTAAAAAAAGTATCGGGACTTGTATTCCAATTATTCATTTCAAGGTTTGAAGTATGTTCTTGGTCACCATTGTATAAAAAAATATCCCCTTCAATTCCAGTAATTATTCTGTGATTATTAAGGTTTATGTCACACTGTAACCTAGCCCATATATCTTGCGCATCAGTCTTAAGATACTCACTTAGCCCTCTTGGGTAAAAAAACAATTTATCCGAGCCTCCATCAATATTATATCTCATATTCCAATCTATTCCGTGTTTTTGATATCTAATAGCTGTTTCCCAATTGAACAGTTTATTATTGTCATTAATATATTTGAATGCGAATATTCGTCGGTGTTCTTTCATGTTTTCTGGTTGGTCGGGAATTTTAAAAAGCCAGCCATGCCCTGTTCTGAAACTCCAGTGTTGTTCATGAAATTGAAATGATAAACCTTCAAGTTTATCTTTACCATATATTTTTGCAAATAAATATGAGTTGCTTCTTTGGTCAAATATCTTTGTTTTAATTAATTCCCCATTAACATCAATTCTACTAGAATCATCGTATGATTCGTATTCATTTCCATCAGTTTCATAATAACTAAAGCTTAAAACCATTCCAAACTTTTTATTCTCATCCCCTAATGCAAAATCATAGATTTGGCTATTTTGAAACTCTCTTCTAAAACGAGCGATGCCAAATTCGTCAAAATCGTCAGCATTGTTAGTATTAAGAGTTATTACACCATTTATAGCATTGCTTCCATATAAAGCACCTCCTGCACCTCTTATGATTTCTAAAGATTTTGTAAAGATTAACGGAGTTATCTCCCAGGTATATGCAGTTCCATATAAATTATCATTATACGGAATACCATCAATGAGCATTAAATAATGATTGTTGTTCCAGCCTTCAAACATCCCTCTAAACCCAATGGTTCGTCTTTCATAATCATATGATGGATGAAATCCGGGCTGGTAATATAAAACTTCATTTATACTTAAACTACCAAAATGATTAATCTTGTTTTGTGGAATAACTGTAATAATATTAGGTGCATCAGATTGCTTTTGCATAATTTTAGATGCAGATATTACTTCAATATCCATTAGCTCTTCAAGTGACATTGCATAATAGTCCTCAATCGAAAGAGTGTCTGTTTGATTGGTTGCAATTATGTAGTTGCAGAAATAAATTAGAAAAAACATTAGGAATAAAGTAATCAACCAATGCTTTTTCATAAAACTGGTATTTGATGGTTATAGAATTTTATTTCAATGTTACAAAACAAAACTTGACAGTTAGGCAATCAAAACAAATTTATAAAAATACGATTTGTTAATCAACACCACACAGTCATAGGATTACATAATCCTTAAAATATCAATTTTGATTTTATTCATTTTGTCTGAATTCAATGCTCTTTCGGCAAATGGAATATCCAGTGTAAATTTTTTATTAATTTTCACAGGTGCTTCACTAAAAACATAAATATTGTTTCCTAAGAGTAATGCTTCATCAATATCGTGAGTTACAAATATTACAGTTCTTTTATCCGTTAACCACAATTGACCGAACGCTTTTATGAGATTTAGTTTTAGTTTTATATCAAGAGCTTTTAAGGGCTCATCCATTAAAATAATATCTGAACCATACGAGAATGCACGAGCGATTGCAACACGTTGTTTCATTCCGCCACTTAATTTCGAAGGGTAAAAATCTGCAAACTTCTCAAGTTCAACTAACCTCATATATTTATCTGCTATTTCAAGCTTCTCACTTTTGGACTTATGTTTATTTAAAACAAATGCAATGTTTTGTTTTACAGTTTTCCAGGGAAGAAGTCTTGGTTCCTGAAATATGTATGATAATTCTTTTTGACTGTATCCTTCAAATTGACCTTTATCTGCTTTAGAATTATTACTAATCAGGTTAAGTAGCGTTGTTTTGCCACAGCCTGAAGGCCCTAAAATACAGGTAATTGTATTTTCTTCAATTTCGATATTAAAATTCTCGAAAAGAGTAATTTCACCAAATGATTTATATAATCCTTTTATTAATAATGGCATATTATCTCCAAATCACAATTGACTGTTCAACTTTACGGATAATTAATTCAAATAAGTAACTTATAATTACAGCGATAATAGTCCAGGCAATAACTTCATTTACAATTAGATATGTTTGAGCTGTTTGCATTAAGGTACCAATGCCGAATTGGGGTTGGCTTAAAACTTCTCCAATGATAATGGCTCTCCAACCAAAGCCCATTGCGCTCGATGCGCCAGAAAATATAAATGGAATTATTGCTGGTAAATAAACTTCTTTAATAATTTTATAATGTTCAACCCCGTATATTCTGGACATTTCAATCAAATCCTGGTCCATATTCTTAATTCCATCTATTACATTACCACATATAAAAGGAAACATCGTTAAGAAAGCAATAAAAATGGCTACATAATCAACCTTAAACCAGATAAGTGCTAAAAGAATTAAAGAAATAACCGGAGTTGACCTAATAGTAACCAAAATTGGTTTAAGGAAAGGATCAAAATATTTGTTGATGCCGGCAAAAATGCCTAATGAAACGCCTAAAATAAAAGAAATTATAAAACCAATAATTCCCCGAAAAATAGTTGCTCCAATAATTTTTAAAAAATCTTCACTTATAAAGAGGTTTAATGTTGCAATAATTGTTGATTCTGGTGATGGTAAAATTAAATCTGATTTATATAACATAGATGCAACTTTCCAAATACCCAGTAATATTAACACGGAAATAATTGAAATAACCCTTTTTATCGAATTACTGTCTTTCATGATCAACTTATTTGATCGAAAATTACAAATAAAATCGGACTAAATTACAGAGAGGTATAAAAGCAATTTATTTATTAATATGCTCGGCAATTTTCTTGATCAAATAATCAGGTCTAACCGGTTTGGAAATATAATCATCACAACCAAATTCGAGAGCAATTGCTTCATCATCAGATAAAGCAAAAGCGGTAAAAGCGATGATTGGAATATTTCTACTAACTGTACGAATATATTTAGTAGCCTCTAAACCACCCATTTCAGGCATGCGGATATCCATCAAAATAATGTTAATGTCAGGATTTTCTTTGAAGATTTTTACGGCTTGCTCTCCATTTTCAGCATGGTAAATCTTGATATTTGTTTTTCTTAGTGCTTTTTCGAGAATGATATAATTATGTAATTCATCGTCGGCAATTAATATACTTTTTTTGTTCCAATCGTAGGTGTTTGACGAATCCATTTTTTTCAGTTTAAAATCTTATAGGTATACGCTCTTACAAGCAAAAGGTTAAATTAATAAATAAATTTAAAAAAATATTTTCTAATCTAAGTTAATTCAAGAAGAAATTATCATCGGGAATTTTATTTCCTATAATTACAGGATTCAATTCGTAAAAGCTTTTAAGATATTGAGTAATTTCTTTTTTCATTTCTGATGCTTTTCTAAAATCCAGGTTACATCTTGGGATGGTAGATATTGCAACTTCTGTATTTGGTAAAATATTGTATTTTACAATAAGTTCAGCTGCTTTCTCTTGATTTTGAATTACCCAACTACTTGAATTTTTATATGATTGAAGAATTCTTTCAAGTTCAATTTTATTTTGTAAAATGAAATCATGATGAACCAAGAAAGCTGTTTGGGCGATTGGTATCTCATTTACTTTTTTCCATTCGGCATTTAGATCCATGATAGGATAAACTTGTTTATTTTTTTGCATAACAAGACTAACCATAGGTTCGGAAATTACTGCCAGATCAGCCTGATTTGCAGCAACAGCATTTGCAAGTTCGATATGAGTAGGAAAAGAATAATCTAGTATTATGTCTTGATTAGGATCAATTCCATTTTGAACTAAAAGATACCTAAATAATACATCAGGAGTCATACCCTTTGCCATTAAATTAATTCGTTTTCCTTTTAAATCATTCCACGTTTTGACGGTAGAATCATTTCCGAATAAGTATAAAGTTCCCCAAACCGGAATTGCTGCCAACTTATAGGGCAAACCTTTGTTGTAAAGAATAGCCCCCATGGTAGTGGGAAGGATTGCAAAATCAACTTCATTTTCAAGCATTAGCTTCCTAACCTGAATAGGCTCATTATATATTTTTATTTCAATGTTTTGATTATCAGATTGATTTAAGCTATCGATCATTTTAATCATACCAATTGCTGAAGGGCCTTTTAAGGTAGCAATTTTAATTTTTTCGGAATCTCTTTTTTCCATACAACTTAATAAAAGAATCGGTAGAAGAAATACAACATATATCTTTTTCATAAATCTATTTTTTATCAATATTACGCAATTTTGTAATCTTTAGATGATGTTTTAATTATTGTGCACGAATTCATTTTTATAACGAAAGCAACTAAATAATTATACTTTACATCTATTATTTAAATACAAAACTACCATGAAAAAATTAATCTACCATTTATTATTAATTCCACTAATTATTATATCATGCCAAAATGATGAAGGTGGACCAGAATTTCCAACTGAGGAAAAGGAAATTATTTTATCTACAGAATCTATAAATATGGTAAATAGCGATAACCAGTTTGGAATTGAATTTTTCAAAGAAATTATTGCAAGTGAACCGGATATAAATTTAATGATCTCACCACTAAGTTTGTCTCAGGCATTATTAATGACTTATAATGGAGCTGATGGAGATACGAAAAGTGCTTTTGAAGAAACGCTTTTTCTAAATAGCTTAACAACAGAAGAAATTAATCAAGCTCAAAAAGACTTGGTTGAGGCATTATTAGAGGTTGATCCCGGTATAACAATTAGCATTGCTAATTCCATTTGGTGCAGAGAAGGTTTATCTGTGAAGCCTGAATTTATTAATGTAAATCAAAATTATTATGATGCAGAAGTTAGAGAAGAACTATTTGATCAGAATACTGTAAATCTTATCAATTCATGGGTTAACGATAAAACAAATGGTAAAATCGATGATATAATTGATTCAATTGATCCTTTAACGGTTATGTTTTTAATAAATGCGGTATACTTTAAGGGAAACTGGAAGTTTGAATTTAGTGAGGAGAATACCGTTGATAGTGATTTTTATTTGAGTAATGGAAATACGATTGAAGTTCCGTTTATGAACCAGGAAGTTACTGCAAATTTAATGTATCATGATGTTTTCCAGATGCTTGAATTACCATATGGTAGAGGAAATTATAGAATGTTGATTTTACTACCAGTCGATGGTAAATCCATTCAAGATATGATCGAAGAACTGGATTTTGAAAATTATGACGAGTGGTTATTAAACCTTCAAGAAGGAAATGTTGAAGTTAGTATTCCTAAATTCAAATTTAAATATGAAAAAACGATCAATGATTTGTTAAAATCAATGGGGCTTTCTGTTGCATTCGATCCGAATAATGCCGATTTCTCAAATATAAGTGAAGCTTTAGAATTATATATAAATAGAGTGAAACATAAAACATTTGTTGAAGTAAATGAAAAAGGAACTGAAGCGGCTGCAGTGACGTCTGTTGATATATATACTAACAGTGCAGACCCAACCTATCATAAGTTTATTGCGAATAAACCGTTTTTATTTGTTATTCGTGAGAAATATACCAATTCAATTTTATTTATGGGTAAGGTAGAGGATCCTTCCAAAGAATAGATTTGATGGTCCTTTTCAGTAGGAGTACAATTTAAAACTAAAAACTGTTATTTATCATATTGGCATTGTAAAGAAATGTTCTTACCTTTGTTAAGGAAATAACAGTAAAACCTATTTGCTCTTTCTGAGAAACGGATATATTTCTGTTTCAAGGTTAAAGAATAAATCTAATCCGGAGGAAATCTGATGGAAAAGAGAATTGGAACTGCACTTATACTAATCGAAAAATCGGATATCGTTCAGAAGATGAACGAGATCGCATTTAATCATTCCAACATTATTATTGGTCGTCAAGGTTTGCCACGTAGCAATGGCCAAAATATTATTTCTCTTGTTCTTGAAGGTACAACCGATGAAATTGGTTCTTTAACCGGACAGCTTGGACGCCTTAAAGGTATACAAGTTAAGTCAGTACTCTTAAAGAATAAAAAAGATGAATAGCTTTTTTATTTATTGGTTTATTTGTATGCCCATTTTTAGATTAAATGGTTTACTTAGTAACAAGAAATAATTAAAAATAAATGATATGAAATTTTATCCAGAAAAATACAAAATTAAGGACCAACGAATGAAACCATTTATTGATCCTGAAGAAATTTGGGATTATATAAATAACACGGAATCAAATAAGGAAAGAGTTCGAGAAGTTATTGCGAAGGCCTTAAATAAAAAAAGACTAAACCTTGAAGAAACAGCAGTTTTAATAAATGCGAATGATCCGGAATTAATTGAAGAGATTAAGCAAGGAGCAAAAACTTTGAAGGAAAAAGTTTATGGAAATAGAATAGTATTATTCGCCCCATTGTATGTAGGAAATAAATGTACTAATAATTGCGAATATTGTGGATTTAAGGCTAGTAATAAGGATGCAATTCGTCAAACCTTAAGCGACCATGAGTTAGTAAAAGAAGTTGAAGCACTTGAAGACAATGGGCAAAAGAGGCTAATTCTTGTTTATGGTGAACATAAACATTATTCTCCTGAGTTTATAGCAAAAAATGTTAAAACGGTTTATAGTGTAAAGAAGGGAAACGGAGAAATAAGACGCGTAAATATAAATGCTGCACCACTTGATATTGAAGGATTTAGAACAGTTAAGGATGCAGGAATTGGTACGTATCAGATTTTCCAGGAAACTTATCATCCGGAAGCTTATGCAAAGTATCATCTTGGGGGTAAAAAGAGAGATTTTGAGTATAGGTTAACTTCACTCGATAGGGCTCAAGAAGCAGGCTTAGATGATGTTGGTATAGGAGCTTTATTTGGATTATACGATTGGAGATACGAAGTTTTAGCTATGGTTCGGCATACGAATCATTTTGAGGCTTGCTATAATGTTGGTCCGCACACAATTTCATTTCCGCGTATACAAGATGCATCAGCAGTAAACGTTGATCCTAAGTATATGATTACAGATGATGAATTTACCAGGTTAATAGCAATCTTAAGGTTGGCAGTTCCATATACCGGCTTAATATTAACTGCAAGAGAATCAGAGCAGGTCCGCCGTGAAGTTATGTCATTTGGGGTTTCTCAGATTGATGGAGGTACCAAATTAGAACTTGGGTCTTATCACCAAAGCCAGAATGAGGAGCAGAACCTTAACCGTGAGCAATTCGCAATTAACGATAATAGGTCGTTAGCGGAAATTATAGACGAATTAATTGAAAACGAATATTTACCATCTTTCTGTACAGCCTGTTATCGTTTGGGTAGAACAGGAGAGCATTTTATGGAATTTTCAGTACCTGGTTTTATTAAAAGGTTCTGTACACCAAATGCAATATTAACTTTGGCAGAATATATCGAAGATTATGCAACTCCAGAAGTAGCAGATAAGGCTTGGAAAATTATTGATAAAGAAATTAAAGGCTTGGATGATGAAAAAGTGGTGGGATTGCTTAATAAAAGAATTGAAAAAATAAAACAAGGTGAAAGAGATATGTATTTTTAATTATTTCTTAAAAGTTGTATTTTAATCATCAAACTAAAAAATTAAATATGTCTGAAAAAAGAATTATTGGTATAAATGTTCTCGATCGTATAAAGGAAGCGGGGAGAACCCAAAAAGTATTGGGCAAATACGCCACTTCTATAAAAACTCGTTTAGGTTTTCATGAATTAAGTGAAGATGTGTGTAGCAGAAACGGATTTATCATTTTAGAATTAACCGGAGAAAAATCTGATTGGGATAATCTTGAAAATGAGTTGAATGAGATTGGTGGTATAAATATTCAGAAAATGTCTTTTGACTTAAATAAATAATTTTTGTAACTTGTTTTGCTAAACCCTTTTTTAGATTATGAGTAAAGAAACCAGAATTTTAGGTGTATTAATAACTGATAGACAGCAAGAAGCTGGTAAAGTTCAAAACGTTCTAACAAAATATGGTTGTTCAATAAAAACCCGCTTAGGTTTACATGAAGTAACAGATGAAGCTTCTAGTACAAGCGGATTATTGTTGCTTGAATTAACCGGGGATGTAATCGAAATGAATAGCCTCGAGAACGAATTGTTAGCTGTTGAAGGCACACAAACTCAGAAAATGATTTTTGTGGATTAAATTTTAGGGGTATTGAAAGAAAAAAGCGCAGATTGTGATTATCTGCGCTTTTTTTGATATTAATATTTTTAACTTATGATTTAAGCTACCTGATTAATATAGTTTTTAAAATCCAAATCCGCACTACTTGTGTGGTTTATAAGCCAGTCGGTAAGATATTCTATCATTTCGTTTACCACACTTGATTTTCCATTCAAAACATCTTTACAAAACATTGCTATTTTAAAAATAAAATCAATGTGCATTTTTTCATGCTCCTCTAGTTTGGGGTATTTGACTTCTCTTAAAAGTCTTTCTTCGTCTTTAAAATGCTTTTTTGCATATCTTAATAAGCTACTTAGCGTTTCACCAATTAATGGAGAATTTATATCATCTTTATATTCTAGAATTAAATTGTTAGTTAAATCGAATAGTCCTTTATGTTGATTATCAATTACGATATTTTCAACACTGAGACTTTCATTCCATTTTAAGAGATCCATTTATAGTTAGTTAAATTGTTATTAAATTCTGTTACGTAGAATAACATTACTAGTTTCGATTACAATGTTAAAGTGATGTTATATTTTTACTATTTTTAAAAGTCCAAACCCTGGTTTTATGCCAGGGTTTTAATCTTCGTAGTTACCTTTATATTATAATTTCTCCCATTCAAATGTTTTACGCATAATCCCGATATGTGCTGTGATACTTAAAGTTTTATAATTAACTGTTAATTCAGCATCAACAAGTTTATCCATTTTTATTGAATATAATTTACCTTTCCACTTACCATTTTGGTAAACAAAGTTTTTTAATATTTGCGTTCCTTCTTTGGCTTTTTCATTATCAGAACTCACTATTTCGCCAAAATATTCGCCATTCTTTTCATAGATCTCAATCTTGGTATTATCTCTATTAGTATTCCATACTCCGGATAATTCGCCTGTTGGTGCAATCATGGAGATTATTATATTTAATAATAGAATTTTCATAATAACTGGTTTTAGTTAGAATTATAATCGTCAATTACCCCACCCGTTAGTCTTAGTAAAGTATGGTAACTTTGAATAAGGTTATACATTGCATTTTGATAGTTCAGCGCTGTGTTTGAATAAAGTTGCTGAATGTCTCTGAAATTGAAAGAGTTGATCGAACCATTTTCATATTTCTGTTTTGATAATTCAAGGTTAAGTTCGGCTGCCTTAAGATTTTCTTCTGCCAGTGTTAAAAGTTCTTGCCTAACTTCATATAATTCAAATTCTTGAAATAACTGGTTTTTTAGTTCTTGTTGAATCTCTGTTGTTTCAATTTCTGAAATCTCTTGTTCAATTTTAGCAGCTTGTAGTGCTCTTCTTCTTGAACCTCCTTCATAAATTGAATAGGATACACTCATATTTAAACTGGTATTATAGCCACTTAATGATATATCAGGATTAGTATTATAATCTGTTTCAGAATCGGAATAGCTTCCCGAAGCTCCTACTGCAATAGTTGGATAATAGGCACTTTTAGATGATTTAACTTCTAATTTAGCCATCTCCAAATTTATATACTGATTCTTTAGGGTGTTATTATTTTCAAGCATCTTTGATTCTAAATTGGTTAATTCAAAATCCTTTGCAGCTATATCAAAAGATGATATGTAGATGTATTCCTTGTTTAAATCTGCAGCCATCAAGTTATTTAGTTGTCTTTTTGCATTATTGTATGATGATTTAGCTGATAAATAATTTGATTTGTCTTCTAAATATGAATTTTGAGCTTGCAATAAGTCGTAGGTAACAGAAGTTCCCAAGTGTTTCCTTTGTTTTTCCTGCTCATATCTATCTTCAGATAAATTCATTGATTTTTCAGCTATTCCCATATTCTTTTCGGTTAAAAGAATATTGTAATAAGCCAGAATTACATCTACAATGGTATTTTCAACAGTTATTGCTAAATTCCCTTCAGACATTTTTTCTAACTCTTCCAGGCTTTGCTTAGTAATTCTGGCTCCAAATCCGCGGAATATTACCCAATTTAAGTCTACCGAACCATTCAATGTACTATTTGTATAATCATCATTATCATTGTTATTCCATGATTCGCTTCCTGCTCCTGTAAAACTTACAGTTGGCAGAGCACCGGTATTCCCCCAGGAATTGTTTAATTCATTTATTTCGTGAGATTTCCGTACGGTTACAATCCCGTAATTATTTTCCAATGCTTTTTGTACAGCATCCTCAATACTTAACCGGTTTATATCCTGGCTAAATACTGGAAAACTTGCTATGAAAAGTGCTATACTCATTATAATTTTTGTTTTCATTTTTTTCTGTGTTATTGTCAAAACTAAGCCTGGCATCTTTTTAAGCCAACTGGCAAGTTCCAGGCAGGCTTGCCGAAACAGATTTATAACCATGCTTTTCGACAAGCTCAAGGTGACAGTTATTAAAATTCTTTTTCCATTGCTTTGCCTAACTTCACATCAATTTGATGATTAATAACTGCAACTTCAACAGATTCCGGAGTAATAGTTTCTTTTGAGAATAAACTCTTAATTTTCACTCTTAAACTGTTTGACATTACTATTGCCAAAGGTTGAATTAATAATATAAACATGGTTCCGAATAATATACCGTATGCTAGTGCTATTGCCATTGGAACAAGGAATTGCGCATCCGGACTGTTTTCTAAAATTAATGGCATTAATCCTGCTGTTGTTGTAACAGTAGTTAATAAAATTGCTCTAAACCTTGATTTTCCTGCATCAATAGCTGCTTCAAGAACTTTCATTCCTTTAACAAGATTCTGGTTATATTTAGATAGAAATACAATTGAATCATTTATAATCGTACCCGACATAGCAACGAAACCCCACAAACTCATCATCGAAATTGGTTCGCCATGTATTCCATGTCCCCAAATAGCACCTAAAAAACCAAGTGGAATCATAACTAAGATTAAAAATCCCTGTATGAATGATTTGAAGTAAATCATGATTATTATCACTATGATTAGAAAAGCTATTCCAAAATACTTAACAATACTTCCCATTTGTTCATTAGTATCTTTTTGTTGGCCTTGGTGCATGTAAGTTATATCAGGATGTTCTTCCATTATTTCTGGTAGAATCTCTGTTTCAATAAAATCCAGGATAGGTGGGACAGCTTCACTTTGGTCTTTTAAATACGCGTTAACGCGTATTTCCGTGCGTCCATTATATCTATTGATTTTACTTAAACTTCGTTCTGTTGATAATTCAGCTAACCTTGATAAAGGATATTGCCCACTTGGTGTAGTAATCATCATGTTCTCTAACTGCCCCGTGCTTTCTCTATTATCTAGCGGATAACGAACATAAACCCAAATTTCATCTTTACCTTCTTGCATACGCTGCGCCAGGGCCCCGAAATAACCGCTTCTAACCTGCTGCATTAAAGAGTTTTGAGTTAGCCCTAACACGTAAGCTTCTGGTTTCAAGGTAATTTGAATTTCCTGGCTACCTATCTGACTATTATCCGTGATATTAAATAAAGATGGCATTTTCTCCAATTCTTCTTCCAGCTTCTTTTTAGCTTGGTTAAGTTCATCCGTATCGTAACCTAATAGACTTATAGATACCGGAGCTCCAAAACGGTTCGAAGCGCCAACAGCATATTTATATGCTTCCGGAATCTTTCCTGTTTTTTCTGATATTGCGGTTTTTATAATTTGATCGTTGACTTCGGTATCTTCCAAGGGGCTTAAAAAAACATTTATCAATCCGGCATTTGTTCCGGTTTCTGTTCCATCAAAAGCACTTCCTGTTGAAACCTGTGTGGCAGATATATAAGAAATAGTATCTCCATATTCTTCCATTAACTCTTTATTCACTTCCCAAACTTGTGTTTCGACCCAGAATAGTTTTTCTTTTGTAATTTCTTCATTGATTCCTGGTTTTAAAGCCAAATCAATACTAAACATATCAGAAGGTTGAGGAGGGAAGAAAGTAAATGGAATCTTACCTCCCAAGACTAATCCTCCTGTTAAAATTACTAATGAGGTTATAGTCGCTAAGCTTAAACCTTTATGTTTTAAAACTCTTCTAATTAAAGGAAGGTAAAGCCTGTCTCTTAAATACATTAAGAATTTATCGAGTTTATTTCTTGTTTTTCCGTAAATTGATTTTTCGTTAGTTGGCTTTAGTACTTTTGGGTTAGCCAGATGGCCTGGTAGTACAAATATTCCTTCAGCCAGAGAAAACAACAAACATATTATTACAACAAATGCCATTTCATACATCATTGCTAGGTTTCCTTCAATAAAGAAAAGAGGCGTAAATGCAATGATAGTGGTAGTAATGGATGTAAATACTGCCGGTAAGACTTCTAACGTTCCGTCAATTGCAGCCCGGCGTGGAGATTTACCCATCTCGAAATGAGTGAAAATGTTTTCACCTATTACAACACCGTCATCAACCAGAATGCCTATAATCAATATCATACCAAAAAGAGAAATGATATTGATTGTTATTCCGTATAAAGCCGCAACGATAAACATTCCTAAAAATGAAGCCGGAATACCCCATGCTACCCAAAGAGATAACCTGAAGTTTAGAAGTAAAGAAAGCATTATAATAACTAGTATGATTCCCATTAACCCGTTTTGAATAAGGATAGAAAGTTGCCCGTCGATTATGTCCAGAAAATCGTGAAGAATTTTAATCTCAGTACCCTCATGTATTTTGTTATATTCTTTGGTATAAGCCGTAACATATTCTGAAATTTCATCTAAATCTTCATTCATTAATTTCTGAATCATAAAAGTAACACTGGGTTTTCCTTCAACGTAACTTCCATTAGGAGTTTCTTCAAATTGTAACTTAACATCCGCAACATCGCCAACTTTTACGGTTCTACCATTCTGGTTAGTTTTTACAACTATTTCTTTAATATCATCTGGTTCAACCGAACGCTGACGGCTGATAACTTTGATTTCCTCGCGTGGATTTTTAATAGTACCTCCATGTATATCCAGATTATTTGATGCTATAGCTGACTGAATGTCACTAAAAGTAAGGTTGAATCTTCTTAATTGAGTTTCATCTATCTCAACAACTAGCTCAAGATTATTAGGTAAACCCATTACGGTGATTTGAGATATTACTCCGGAGGCTAGCAGGTCATCTTCAACACGATTGGCCGCTTTGTTAAGTTTTAACAAATCATTATCATCCGAAGATAAAGTAATAAACATAGACATATCTTTTGTCCTGTTTTTAGAAACGATTGGTTTTTCTGCATCGGCTGGAAAATTAGAAACACCGTCTACGGCATTTTTAGTATCCGATAGCAATTCATCCATATCGTAATTACTTAAACCAATAATTGTGATTTGTGAGAAATTCTCGCTTGAAATGGATGAAAATTCTTTGATCCCGGGAATTCCTCTTATTGCGTCTTCAACTAAAGTTGTAACACCATTTTCCATTTCTTGAGGGGTTGCTCCGTGATAAGTAACCGTAACGGTAATTACTTTGGATTCAACCAGAGGGAAAGTAGCTTTTTTCATGGAAATCAAGGATATTGACCCAATTAAAAGCAAGACTACAATAACTACTTTTCCATAGAACGGATACTTTACAAATGCTGATAATATCTTTTTCATGATTTTATTTTTTGTGATTTGAAAAAAGAGTTTAAATTCTCGCTAACACTTTTGTTCCATCAGATATTTCAGCAAGGGATTCTGTTACCAGAATTTCGCCGTCATTTATTCCAGAAATTATGAAATGATCATCCAATGCTCTTTCAATTATAATGGCACTGGATTTCAATTTTTCATCTTGTATTACAAAAACCTCATTTTCACTGTTTACGGCTTCACGAGGAATTTTTATTCCGGAAACGTTTTTTGAAATACTAAATTCAACGTCAACAAATTCTCCTTCTAAAAATGAATTATTTCCATTAGGGTAATAGTCAATATAAACGTTGATTGATTGAGTTGATTGATCAACAAAATCAGCAATTCTTGATACCTTACCTGATTCAATATGTGTTGAACCAATTAATTCAACGGGGTTATTTACCCTTATCCATTTAGCGTCTTCTGGCAAAACTGGGACTATAACTTCTAACTTATCGGTTCTTATAATACTCGCTAGTTCAACACCCATACTTGCGACAGCTCCAATTTCCCGGTAAACCGTTTTAAAGCTTCCATCAAATGGTGCATATATCGTGTATTTTTCTAAATTGATTTCTTGTTGTCGTAATGAATAATATTCGGTTAAAACACCTTTAGATGCCAAATAAATCTGTTCTTTCTCTGTTTTTATTTCAGGAAGGTTCGGTAAATCAGAATTAACTTGCACACTGTTGAAGAATTTTCTCCATTTATTATACTCATCCGGAAAATCTACGTTTATATCAGGTAAGATTCCTGATAGTGTTCTTAAGAAGCTACTTTTACCAGACATCAATGATGCTTTCATATCATCGTTATAAATATGAATTAGTAAATCATTCTCTTTAAATTTTTGCCCTGTTTTAAAGGGAACATCGCCCTGTATGATTTTTCCGCTAACCTCAGCCGAAAGAGAAATGTTCTCATAAGAAGATATACGCCCTCTATATTTAATATCAGAGTCGTAGTTTTGGTTTTTTGCTATTTGAGCTTTTACATTAATTAGGTTCTTAGCCTGTTCATTTTTTTGTGGAACAGGTTTACTCATGATTAACCTGCCAGTAATCATAATTGAAATAAATACGATCACAACTGCAGTGATTGTGTAAAAAACTTTTGTTTTCATATTAATAATATTTTTGATGATTATAATTTTCAATTTTGAGACAATATTAGGGTGTGATTCAACTTATTGAAAATTTATTGAACCAAGCCCGGTAGTTTTTAAACCAATTGATTTTCAATTGGAATAATGGTTTTATTTGACGATCATTCAATAAAATTGTACTTTCGTTAATGTATATGGAATGTTTGTTCAAAAAACTTGAAGTGATTGTTCAGTGAAGATAAATTTGAACAAAAAATAATTATTATGGCTAGAAATTATATTACTTGGTGGTTTAAATTTATTATATGGTTATCATTTACGATTCTCTTTTTTGCAACCGCAAGTTATTTTTCCGATTTTGGTTATGCTTTAATTGGTGGTATGATCTCGTCAGCAATAATGTTGATTATACTTTTGATAAATGAATATTGGTTATTTCCCAAATATTTTACCTTTAGTCGTAAACGGTTTATAATTATAAATTTTTCAATTGTTTTATTGTTAACGATATTTCATTTTTTCTTTGAGAAAAATTTTGTGCCAAAGAAGTTAGAGATTGAACTTGTAGATCTTCCCTTTATATTTCCTGTATTACGTTCCTTTGCAATGGTTACTTTAGGTAATTTTATTAGTATAACTATTTTATTATCAATAGAATTAAGGCGCAGGGCAGAAAGTGAGAAGTTGCTTAAAGAAGAAAAACTAGGAACTGAGCTAAAACTTTTAAAAGCACAAATAAACCCGCATTTTATTTTTAATGCCCTAAATAATATTTATTCTTTAACATATACTAAATCGGAGGCAGCACCTGATAGTGTATTAAAGTTGTCAGGAATGCTACGCTATGTTTTTTACGATTGTAGCAGTGACCATGTAATGTTAAGTGCAGAATTGGATTATATATCTAATTTCATTGCATTTCAACAAATGAAATCAGAGCATGAGCAAGGTATTCAATTTAATTATGAAGGAATAAACGGAGACCTTGAAATTGCCCCGATGCTTTTTATACCTTTTATTGAAAACGCTTTCAAGTATAGTAAAATAGAAGAATATATCGATGCTTATGTGAAAATAAAATTATCAACAGAATCTGATGTATTAAATTTTGAAATTAAAAACTCTATTCCTTACCAGGGGAAAGCATTTTCAGGTAATGGAATGGGAATTAATAATGTACGACAAAGGTTAGACTTACTATACCCCAATAAATATCAACTTAATATTGAGGATAATGAAACGAGTTTCTTGGTAAATCTAAAAATTGAATTAAAATGAAAATCAGGTGTATAGTAATAGATGATGAGGCTTTGGCCAGAAAATATTTAAAGGATTACATTTCTAAGGTTCCATTTTTGGAATTTATTGATGACTTTAATTCCCCTTTAAAAGCATATAATTTACTGGAAATTGGAAAGGTTGATTTGATGTTTCTGGACATTCAAATGCCTGATATTACCGGATTGGATTTTCTAAAAAGTTTAAACCGTAAACCTTATGTTATTTTAACAACCGCTTATAAGGAATATGCTTTGGAAGGATATGAGCATGATATTTCGGACTACCTGTTAAAACCATTTTCTTTTGAGCGTTTTTTAAAAGCGGTAAATAAAGTAAACAATCAAATGTTAAGCAAAGAAAAGAAACCTGAGCCAACTGCAAATTATAATCAAACTGATTTTCATGAGGATTACATAATTATTCGTGCTGATAGAAAATACTACAAAATTAATTATGATGATTTGATCTTTGTTGAGGGACAAAAAGCTTACGTAACTTTCCATTCGGAAGGTAAAAAGAATGTAACTGCTTTAGCTTCATTAAAAGAACTTGAAGAAAAACTACCAGAAAAAAAATTCATCAGAATTCACAAATCTTATATCGTTTCAGTAAAGAAAATTGACTCTTTGGAAGGCAATATGATTGAAATTGCAGGAGAGAAATTACCTGTTGGGAAAAGTTTCAAACCAAAAGTTGCCGAACTTTTTGGATTGGATGAGTAAATAGAAATTAGTTGTTTCATTAAAAAATTTTATAAGTGGTTATTTCTTTATCTTTAAAGGCAAAATAACATTATTGTGAAATTTTTACTTGGTATAATTATAGTTCTAGGTTTGTTTATTAAACCTATTATTGCTGTTCCCGTTAATTTGGATAGTTTAAAAACTGAGGTAAGGAAATTACCCAATGATACTTTAAAAGTTATAGAACTCGCAAAATTATCCAAGCGATTTTCTAAATATCGGGTTGATACTTCTATAATTTTAGGGTTGGAAGCTTTGGAATTATCAAGAAAATTAGCTTATCAATATGGAGAAGCTTATAGTTTATTAATCTTGGGCGTGGATCACTTAAATTCAGGAGAAAATTATAATAAATCAATAGAATATTTAAAAGCGGCTTATCAAATTTTCAATATAATTAATAATAAAGCCTACAAAGCAAGGACACTAAATATTTTGGGTGAAGTATACAGGGAAAAAGGAAATTATGATAAAGCCATTGAGAATTATACTATTTCATTAGATGTTTCCAGAAAAATTCAGGATACGGTAATGCTTTCCGCGTTATATAATAATATTGGACTATTATATTTTGAGATTTTCCAATATGATAAATCTGTAAAGTTTCATAACTTAAATCTGGAGCTGCTTAAAAAGATGAGAAATGAGGGAGATTTTTTTAATTGCTTTATGAATTTAGGTCTAGTTTATACTAAAATGAAAGATTATGAAAGAGCATTAGATTACTTTGGGCAAGCTTTAATTCATTTAAAAGAAAATAACTTTTATGATAAACTCCTTTTAGTTCATAATCTAGGATTAGTATATGAGAAATTAGAAAAATATAAATTAGCATTTCGTTATTATAACGATGCGGTTAACCTTGCAAAAACAATAGGTAATAAAAATAAATTGATACACTCATATCTTGGAATAGGAAATGTATTAATTGCACAAGGAGATTTTTTAGAAGGTGAGGTGTATTTACTTAGAAGTTATGAACTAGCTGTAGAAATTGAAGACTTATCTAAACAAAAAAGATTAGTAAATAACCTTAGAATATTTTATAAAAACAGAGAAAACTACAAAGAAAGTTTAAAATATCTTGAGATTTATGATGACCTTGAAGATAGTATATTTAATATGGAATATCTTAAGCAGGTTACCCTTTTAGAACAAAGATTCGAAGCTGAGAAAAAGCAACAGCAAATAGAATTACAGGAAGCTGAAATTGAACAGCAAAACACTGTAAAAAGGGCTTTGTTAGGAGGGTTAATAGCTTTGATAATAGTTGTAGTTGTTGTAAGCTATGCTTATATCATAAAACGCAAGGCTAATGTTAAAATAAAAAAACAAAAGAATGAAATTGAGCAACAATCTGAGCATTTAAAAGAATCCAATGTTATTTTGCAACAACAAGCTTTAAGTGCTCAAATGAACCCACATTTTATTTTTAATACCTTGAATTCTATTCAATGCTTTATTTATGAAAATAACAAAGAAGCTTCGAATAAATACCTTACCCGGTTTTCCAAATTAATGAGGCTAACACTTGATAATTC
>JANQHR010000123.1 GCA_028282585.1 Bacteroidales bacterium
GTAGTTTTAGGTCTTAAAATAGACAGAATAAAAATCGCCTGAACTAATTATTGGGTGCTATATTAAATGTAAAAATATAAGTCCGACAGGCTGCTAGTAAGACCCATTTAGTTTCATTTGATTTTCTTGTAGTTAAGCTTTTAATTGCCTCTTGAAGATATTGATAAGCCATCTTTCTGTCTTTATGAGCAATAGATCTAGCAAATCTAACTTTTAATATATCAATCTTATCAAAGTTGTTTGATTGTTCACAAAAAGCTGTTAGACTAGATAATTTCTTTTGGTAACCATTAAAAACATCTCTAGCTAATGATGTTAGGAATTCTATTTCTCGAACAAGAAAAAAGCCTGGGTTAAGGTGAATATTTTCAGAGTTAAAGTAACCTTCATTTATAGCATTTTTTAAAGAAACATCATACTTCTGAGCATATTCCTCAACCTTATTAAATTGCAAATGCTCAAAACTGCTGTTTATTAATTCCCCTATGACATTTCCTAAAACATCACTTATAACTTTTCCTTCATCCCAATTATAATTTTGAATGTTTTCTATTTCTTCATATAATGCTCTGAAACTATCCTTACCGCTTTTGCTTTTACTGCAATTAGTTACAGACCGTGTATAAATTAGTTGTAATTGAAGCATTATGCTCAAAGGGAAATTGTTTTTCTGCTTTTTAATATCAGCTAAATCACTGAACAAAGGCTCTAATATGTAAAGGATGGTATGAAATTGATGCGTTTTTTCTAAAAGTTTTATGTCTTCAACAATTTTATTTAAGTCGTAATTTTCATTATAAAAAACAAGAGAATTTCTTATGATTTCATATTCTTCCGGCTTAGAGCTAAGATATTTTGAGAGACTGTTTTGAGAAACCGGGTCATTGTGCTTCTTGTATATTTCTTGATAAATATCGTGCAATGGTATAAACTTCCCCTCATGATACTTGACTAAATGGGATAAATCCTTACTTATTACTTCATCAAAATGCTCATTTAAGTCTTTTTTATGAATTCCAGATAATGAAAAGTAAATGATATTGATTAGCTCTTTTTGAACTTCACTTAAACTATTAAAGGAGCTAATTATTTTGTTTGTATAGTCTCCATCCGCCACAAATTGATTTACAATAACATGCTTAGTATCTAGGTTAAGGCTATTAAAAAGAGACTTACGTTCATCTAAATATTCAATTAGTTTTAGTGTGAATATGGCATTTACTTTTACTCTAGCTATAATGTGCTTTAATACCTTTACGTCTAAATTATAACCTAGTTTTTTAAAGTTTATAAATACATCCTTTATTGTGAAGTCAAAGTCATGAAATGTAAAGGCATTTTTTCTGAAAAAGTCAATAAACTCTTTGTTATTCCAGAATTGGTTTCTACCAACCAATATTACAAAGCATTTTAAGCTGGAATTATTAATATCCGTAATCAAACTGAATAAAAACTCTCGTGAAATCTCATCTAATTTATGTAAGTCATCTAAAATAAGAATTCTGGTATTCAAATCCACCATATTCGGAAATAGCTCCTCATATTTGGAATACTTTTGCATTTGCAATGCTAAATTTTCTATTGAGGTATCTCTTGCCTTAACCAACTCAGGTATGTATGAGCTTATGAAACTATTTTCTTTGGTTATTTTTTTTAAATATTTCTCATTTATTTCATCTGGTGGTAAGTAATAAAAAAGAATGGACAAGACAATATTGACAAGTAGAATTTGATTATCTCTTGAGCTACTAGTAAAGCTTTGATAAATGATATTATAGTTATTAAGCTTTCCTGATTTTAATAATTGTTCTATTAATACAGTCTTTCCTATTCCGCTTTCTCCTTTAATTGCATGAACACACCTAGAACTTAAACTATCTTGGAATTTATTAAAAGATGCGTATATATCCTTTAAAATTCCTGTTTGAGAAGTTATATCAAGAGTTACAGAAGATTTTAACTCTAATACGTTCTTTGCAATTGTTTCGTGTAAACAATCATCAATAGTAATTAAAGGGGGTTGCTTGTAAATTTTACCTGTAGCAACGCATTTAACTTTTAAGCTTATTGTGTTTTCTCCTTTACTAACTGCGAAATTATTTGACTTTGTTAATAAAACAATTTTATTTGAATTGATATTTATACAGATTCCCTCCTTTTCTACAGGACTAAATAAGGAAAAAAGCATAATGTAAACATCGTCAACAACTAATGTATCAAGGGATTCATTGTAGCTAACTGACTGCCTTATAGATTTATAAAAATTAATGGAACTAGTAAACCTAATTTTGTCAAATTGAGATTTAAGAGAATTCAGAGAGTCATGAGTACTCGAAAAATACTTTTCAAAAACTTTAGGATTATTGAAAAGCCAAAACTCTATATCTTCTTTAGTTCTAAAGCTAACACGGAATGATTTTCCCATTGCATTATTTAATGCAACTTTAATACTATTTTTAGTGTTAATATCTATTTGGCTATTTGTTATGAATATTAACTCTACAACTTTGTCTTTACCTATAATTGCACTTACTATAGTGGCATCTAATCTAAACCTTGGTAATTTTGATTTCTCTGTATATTTAGCCTCAGCCCATGCTTCCTTGTTAAGATAAATTATTGATACAGCATCTTTATTTCCATCTCGTGTTTGCTTTGTTTGTTTCCAATTACCTTGAAAATTGCTTTTTAAATATTCAATGGCTAAATCCTCAAAGCCTTTCCCTTTTTTATTGTTCTTAAGCTTTTGCCAATTTATACCCATAATAAATAGTTATCCTGTATTAATAAAGGGATAGTTAAAAGCACAAATCTTGAAGCCATCCTTAATTTACACTCGATATTATTTTGTTAAGATAAGAAATTTTGAAAGATGGTTTGAAACAATTTCTTAAATTATTTTGATTCAGACTATTCGATTATTTATTCCTTTGCCGATTCACTTTTAAACTGGATTTATGAAAAACGTAATTGAGGCAAGTGAGAGTTTTATTTTTCATTGCAAATTTGAAAAAGGACTAAGTTCTAAAACGATTGAGGCGTATACCTCAGATATTAATCAGTTTGTATATTTTTTGAAAAAAAATAATCATTCAAACAACCTAATTGATATTGACAAACTGATACTAAAGAAGTATTTACAATTATTATCGGGAAGAAAACCAAAAACCATAAAAAGAAAAGTTGCTACCCTAAAAGCTTTATTCAATTTTTTAGAGTTCGAAGATGAAATAAAAATAAATCCGTTTAGGAAAGTCAGGATTCAAATTAAGGAATCTAAAAAACTTCCATCGGTTCTAAACATTACTGATATTCATAAAATCTTGAAGGCTGCTTATAGGTCCAGAGATGGTATTTCAATAAAGGAGTCTTATACTTTTAAAGAAGCCACCAGGGATATTGCTATTCTTGAGTTACTTTTTGCTACCGGTATCAGGGTTTCAGAACTGTGTAACCTAAAGATGAAAAATATTGGTTCAAATTTTAGTCATATTATAGTTCAAGGTAAAGGAGATAAAGAAAGAGTTATTCAGATATGTAATAAAGAGACTCAGTTGATCTTAAAAGAATATCTGACCAGTTTTAAGAAGGAGATTCTTAAAACTGGTTATTTTTTCATAAACAGGCTTGGTAATCCTATATCAGATCAATCGGTAAGGTTTATGATCCGGAAATATTCCACAATAGCTGGAATCAAAAAAACTATTACGCCACATACATTCCGTCATACATTTGCAACATTACTATTAGAAGCTGGAGTTGATTTAACCTATATACAACACTTACTAGGACATAGCTCAATTATGACCACACAAATATACACTCATGTCAATTTAGTAAAACAGAAACAAATTCTGAGGTCAAAACATCCAAGAAGAAAGCTAAATTTAATTGCAGCAAACTAGATTCTGTTAAATTACCCATTACCATCATTTTGCACTAATAGATAAGGCTGGTTAGAAAAGCGTTGCAGCTAAGTGTTATCAGTTGCCCAAGATTTGTACAAGTTTTTCAGTAATTAAATATTTTCCTGTTTTTGGTGCACCTGCAAAATAAATAAACCCAATATCTTTGAGTATTTTCATATCGCGTTGAGCAGTTGCACGCTTAATTGAGAGGTCTTTCATAAGTTGGGGTAATGACAGACCTTTGTTCTTGATGATCTCCAATAATTCTGCCTTTAATCTATCTTTTACAGCATCATTTACAGCATCATTTACAGCATCATTTACAGCATCATTTACAGCATCAGGATTAATTATACCTTCTTTTTTGAGTGTTACATCATGTCCAGTAATTCTATAATCTCCACTCTCAGCTTTTAAAATATATTTTTTAGGAGTAGAAATGATTGTTGTAAAAATGTCTCCTTCTTTAAAAACAGGTTCAGATCTCCCAAAAAGTTTTCCGTATTTAAATACATTTCTAATACCAGAACCAAGTTCATCAGCTCGTCCAATCTGTTTAAAGACCTCCAGGATAATCGGATTTTTCGGATGAGTATAAAAATTATCTGGATTGATGACACCGGGGAAATATGGTTTGTTCCAATTCTCAATAACAACCTGCTCCTTTTCAATAACCAATCTAGAGGGAAACGAATTTAAATACTCACGATGAACCAATGTGTTCGCAATTACTTCCCGGAAAATTTTATCCCGTATGCTTATTCGTTGATCATTTTCTAAGTAAAATGGATCAGGCAAGTGCTTGCGAATAAAGTCCATTAAAAGATCGTAACTTTCAATGAGATTGGTTCGTACTTCCAGACGGTCATCGTAACGATCCGTATTCATAATCCTTACCACAGCATCGGTTTTATATGCCGGCAATATATTTTGAATTACTTCGTCTTTGCCAAACATTAGTGCAGCAGCCAGAATAAATCCCTCTTCTCCGGTTTTAAAATCTTTCCGGTAAAGCTTGGCACTACGAAGTAGTTCTTCATCATCCATGCTTTCCCAAGGGTGGCCTGGGGTACGCACAAAAGCCAGTTTTCTAACACGAGCAATCAGATCAGAGCGAAAATCTTTCAACGTTAAGAACTTATAAATACTTGATTCTGAAAAACTATTTGCTTTGCGCAGGTATAGTTGTTCAACCAAATTATGATTCCCTGTGATATTAAGGTCACCGTCACTATTCCTGTCGAAAATCTTACTCGTTGTAGAATGAACCTGTGAACTTTCAGGAATCTGTAAATAAATAACTTTCTTACCATCCAGTTCTATAACTTCAGGGATAAGATAAACTGTTGGTGAAAGCTTTTGGGAATTGTTCATTGAGCTTACAAGTCGGTCAATTAGTTGTTGAACATTTGTTTCTTCAACTCCTTCAACTTTTCCATCATCAGTTACTCCCAAAAGCAAATGACCACCCTTCCTGTTAAGGAAAGCACAAATACTTTCGAATGTATTTTTATTGAGTTCTTTTTTTGAGATCTTGAACTCAACTGTGATTCCTTCTCCTTCTTTTAATATTTGACGTATTTGCTCAATCATTTCCTAAAAATAAATAAAGTTTTTTATTATCGAAGCTTTTAAAAACTATGGTATAAATTGGAAGTTTGTTCACCAGTATTGCCTGTTCACGCAAGCGTGAACGTTTAAATTTTATGAACATTTAATATCAAAGTGATAAAATTAATGCCTTAAATATTCCTTTTTACAACCAAATAACTTCATATAAGATTTATGTCTGTTTTTTTTTATAAGAACCGCTGAGATCCTCAATTTATCGTTGACCTGTCTTGAGAATACTTCTTTTATGAGTATCCATGTCGTTGCTGAATAATGGATAACTAAATATTATATAATGATAGCTTTCCTTAAACTCATTAGAATTAAAAAAAGTTTGTTTAATGCAATATCTATGTTTTTCCCAATATTTTATTTTACAAATAATTTTTATATGAGTTTAAAATATTCATTACCCGTGTTCTTAATAGCATCCACTGGTTTTATCATAAATGATGTAAAAGATGTAGATACAGATAAGATAAATGCCCCAGACAGAGTCATACCAAAAGGCACAATATCAATTAATAACGCAATTATTTTATATTATACCTTCCTTACATTTAGTCTATTAGCTATAAAATTATTTGTTCCTTATAAATTTACTTATTTATATTTGGTTTCCTTGATACTTGTTACTAATTACGAATATATTGTTCTTAATTTTCCATATCTGAAAAATTTGTATGTAATAGCAATTGTAACCATTCATGGTATAATTCTATATCTAGTTATATCCCTCAATGTGTTTATAATCGCTGCAGGGATAATAATTATTTTATGTAAGGAGATTTATAATGACATTAGAGATATAAAAGGAGATGAAAACACTTACGCAAAAATTTTTGGAATAGAGAAAACAGGCAGAACAATACTGATATTACAATTTTTATTATTGACTTTACTAAATAACGTGAGTTTTGGGTTTAAACAACTGTCTGTTAATATCTTAATTGTTTTTTATTAGGGTTTTTGAATAAAACATGGGAGCTTTCAGGTGTAAGCAA
>JANQHR010000171.1 GCA_028282585.1 Bacteroidales bacterium
GATGCCCAACTTTGAAAAACCAGGTTTAAACAGTGTTTCAATTTGTTGAAAAAGGCCAGCAACTTTAATGTTTTTCATTTCAGGCACCGGTATTGCGGAAATGGTTTTAAATTTTTCTATAAATTCAAGTAAGCCTTTACTACGTTTTTCAATAGCGCTAAAGCTTTTGTGCGATGTGCCAAGAATACCCTCAAAACCGGATAAGCCTTTACCAGGGGTTAATTCATTATAACTTTCAGTCATCGAGTTAGACAAAGAAGCAATGGGTGTTACGGAATTAATAATTTCGTGCCTTAAAATGCGAATTAAGGTTTGCCAGTTAATAACCTCTTCCTTTGCCAACTCTTTGCCTATATCGTTAAATGAGAATAATTTTACCGGCTTTCTGTTTAAAATGAAATGATTCGTTTTTATCGAGAATGGTTTAATTAATTTTTCGTGGCCAAGTTTTAATACTTCAGGTTTGCCTGGCTTTATTGAATTCAGTGTATTGTATAAATTTTCATTAATGGGCTCTAAACTTTTTAATTCGTTAATTTGTACGGGAAACAAGGCATTAAAGCTGGAGTTTGAGAACATAACACGGCCGTTCTCACCTATGGCAACAATTCCTGTATCCAGGTGCTCCAATGTATTTATTAAAAGCTGGTGTTCCGATTCTTTTTCCAACTTTGCTTTGCCATACGAATCTGCTATTCTATTTAGCTCCGATTCAATTTTTACAAAATATTTTTCTTTATACGAATTTTTAAACTTTGGGAATGGTTCATTTATTACAAAGTTTTCCAGGAACCTGTATACCTCCTTATTGGTTTTATTTATAAAATAGATGATGTAAAAAGTTTCAAGTACCGCAAGGCCTAAAAAGCCGTATTTAGTAAATGATAAATATTCTTGATTGGAAGCCCAAAAAAACGAATAGATAAATAAAGCCAGAGCTAATACATTGAATATTAAGATGATTACAAATCGTTTATAAATCATATTTTTCAATTTTTCTATAAAGTGTAGTTCGCGCAATTCCTAACTCTTTGGCTGTTTTTGAAAGTTGCCCTTTGTTTTTGCCTAATACGTATTTTATATGTTCTTTCTCATTTTCGTAAAAATTACCCTGTGTTCTGGAAGTGGTTTTTCCGGGCGGGCCTTTTAACACAATATCCGCTGAAGAAACCCATCCTCGGCCAGAAAGTATCACCAAATTTTCAATCGTGTGTTTTAACTGGCGAATATTTCCCGGCCAATCATAATTGATTAACTTTTTATACGCAGTTTCCTCCAATTCTAAATTTGGCTTTTTATACTTGCCCCTAAATTCATTTAGAAAAAAATTGATTAGTAATTTGATATCTGCTTTCCGGTTCTTAAGCGAAGGTAAATCAATTTGGACCGTATTTAAGCGGTACAATAAATCTTCCCTGAACTGCCCATTTTTAGAAAGTTCATTCAGGTTTTGATTTGAAGCTGAAATAAGCCGGATATCTATTTCAACCGGCTCATTAGAACCCAACCGGTATAATGTCCTGTTCTGTAAAACAGTTAACAATTTTGATTGTAAATTAAGAGGTAAATTTCCTATTTCATCTAAAAATAAAGTGCCCCCGGTAGCCAATTCAATTTTTCCTATTCGTTCATCTTTGGCATCGGTAAATGCGCCCTTTGTATGCCCAAAAAGTTCTGATTCAAAAAGAGTTTCGGAAATTGCTCCCATGTCGATTGATATAAAAGCAGCATTTTTTCGGTGCGATTTATTGTGAACCTCATGGGCTATAACTTGTTTTCCTGTTCCATTTTCTCCTAAGATCAATACATTGGCATCCGTTTTTGATACTTTATCTACTACATTATACACTTTTCTAATTGAAACGCTGTTGCCTTTAACCAGTTGAGTTTCTTTAAAAGAATCTTTTTGCAGCTGTTCCTGCTTTTTTTCCAGTATAGCAATCTTGTTTTTAGACTTTCTTAAATTATAAGCATTAATAACCGTAGTAAGTAATTTCCGGTTATCCCAGGGCTTTTCAATAAAGTCTGTTGCTCCTTCCTTAATAGCTTTTACAGCTAGTTCTATACCCGCAAAAGCTGTAATAAATATAATGGCCGCATCCGGGTCATGGTTCAGTATTTCTTTCATCCAGTAGAAACCCTCGTTACCAGATTGTATTTCTGCAGTAAAATTCATGTCCAGTATATAAACATCGAATTTTTGGTTTCGAAGGAGGCTGGAAACCTGGTTTGGAGAGCTCAAGGTTTTTATGCCTGTGAAATCCTTAGACAATAAAACTTCCAATGATAAAAGAATTTCTTCGTTATCATCAATAATAAGTATATTGCCTTTTCTTTTCATTTGGTAAATTAAACCTTTGCAAGTTAGGAAATATTATCTCGGATATGTAGCGTATTGAAACATTTTTTTGTAGCGAAACGCTACAAAAAAACTTAAGCCTAAGTTCCATAAATGCAAGAATATCAAGCAAAAAAAATTATGGCACATTGCATGCAATTAAGTTTAATGATATTAACTTGTATTCATTAAATTTGCTTATGATGTTTAAACATACATTTAAATTATTTTTTAGAGATTTATTAAATAATAAAATTTACTACCTGATTAATTTATTAGGCTTAAGTGCAGCATTAGCTTCTGCATTTTTAATATTACTTTTTGTTTTTCATGAAATCAATTTTGACCGGTTTCACCTGAACCGAAAAGATATTTATAGAATTAATTTAAGCTTAAAGTATGGCAATAACGATTTGAAACTAGCTTCCGCATCCATTCCAATGAAACCTTATTTAATCAATGATTTTCCGGAAATTAAAAAAGTTGCCAGGGTTTTTAACGGGAAATACTGGGGCGACGGCCAATTGATTAAAATTGGAGAGAACTGGGTTAAGGAAGATCATTTTATGTTTGTAGATAATGAATTCTTTGAGATTTTTACGTATCCGGTTATTGGTGGAAAGAAATCCGGTGAGTTATTGGAAACCAATACGGTATTAATATCGGAAAAAGCTGCTTTAAAATATTTTGGAGAAAGAAACCCGGTAGGCAAAATAATAACTGTTAAAAACAACTCCCGGGTTATCGATTACACGATCGTCTCTGTTTTTAAGGACATTCCTTCAAATTCAACTTTTCAGGCAAATTTTATTGCCGATTTTAGGTTGGTTGAACCGAGGTATGAAAACAGAGGCTGGAATGCTTCTAATTTTATGCAATACATCCTTCTGGACAAGAATGCCGATGGTGCGGCCGTTGAGAAAAAAATAAACCGTTTTTTTGAAAAGAAACATCCGGATAAAACCATCGAATATTCACTACAAAATATTTTAGATGTTTATTTTGGGTCTGATGGCCTTGATTGGTATAGCCTGGCTCAGGGAAATGAAAAAACCGTACGTTTGTTTTCAATCATATCAATTTTAATTATTCTGATTGCATGCATAAATTATATGGTCCTCTCAACAGCAAAGGGAGTAAGCCGTAATTTAGAGATTGGAATCAGGAAGGTGGTTGGTGCTAACCGAAAAGATATTATTTATCAAATATTAACCGAAACATTTGTTTTTATTTTTATAGTGCTTCCTTTTGCACTTATGGCCTCGGAGCTACTACTCCCTTTAATCAATCATTTACTAAACAGAAACATGGAAATCAGGTACTTTGAGAATGTACCATATTTACTAGGCATCATAGGGATTCTTGTTATTGTGGGCCTTCTTTCTTCAAGCTATATTTCACAATTTTTATCCCGTTTTAAACCGGAAGATATTTTAAAAAGGAGATTTACTGCTAAACACGGTAAATCACTATTTAGAAAAACCTTAATATCCTTGCAATTAATGGTTTTTGTTATTTTGTTAATATTTTCCGGAGTAATAATCCATCAAATTAAGTTTGTACAAAGGTCAAATATCGGTTATTCGGCAGATAAATTGTTAACCCTTGTTCCGCCTCACAGGCATGATATATTCGAATACGACGGGTTTGTTAACGGGATCAAACCTTCTCCGTTCATTGAAAGTGTTACCCAGGTGGCATCCGGTATATTTTCTTCAACACAAGGTTCAAGAAATATTTCAAGCCTGGATAACCCCGAAAACGTAATTCAAGCCGAGTTTTTTGCTGCTGACCATTCATTTCTTGAAACATTTGGTTTTAACCTGATAAAAGGAAGAGGTTTTAACCCGGAAAATGTGTCCGACAATAACAAGTTTATTTTAAATGAAACTGCGGCAAAGGAATTAGGAATAGAGGTTGGTGCGAATGCTTTTATTAAATTTGATGATGAAACTGCCGAAATTATAGGAATTGTAAAAGACTTTCACATTGGTTCCCTTCACGAAAAAATCCCTCCCTTGCTCATTGGTTTGAATGATGGTTACTTCATTAACCTTGTTGTACTTAAATACAAGCCAGGTGCGCCTATGAACCAGGTTATTGATTTATGCATGAAAAACTGGGAAGAAAACGGAAAAGGAGGAACTTTAAATTATTATTTTAACGAAGATAGGATTTCACAACTATACGACGATGACAAAAAGTTCGGTGATACGATTGTGTTTTTTACGGTGCTCGCCATACTTATTGCATCTTTAGGATTGTACGGAATTTCATTATTTATCTCAAAACAAAGAAACAAAGAAGCTGGCATACATAAAACCTTCGGGGCAAAATTCGGGAATATATTTATGCTAATCTCAAAAGAATTTTTAATACTGGCCATTTTAGCCAATATTATTTCTTTCCCAATTGCCTTCAAATTATCACAAAATTGGCTTATGAATTATTCATATAGAATCAATTTTCCACTTATTATACCGCTTGCGGTTATGGTATTATCGGTAATCTTTATTGTATTGGTGGTAGGGGTAAATGCTATTAAAGTTGCAAAACAAAACCCGGCAGATATTATACGTTATGAATAAAGGTGCCACAAAATAATTAAACTGCCTTGAGTGTTTTAAAGTTTTCTCAGTTCATACCTTACTATAAAGCCGGTGAAAAATCACCGGCTTTACTAGTGGCAATAATGGGACCATATTATTGTTCCCGAAATTAGAATGGAAAGAAAATGGCTTGAGCAATTAGGTTTTAAGAAAGGAGAACATGTCCAAATCGAACAACAGCAAGATAAATTAACCATAACTCTTTGTGGAAAAGAAATAACTGCGCCCAAGAAAAGCTATACTTAATTAGGGGTTCAGAAGCATTCGAAAGATTGGCGTTTCATTGTCAGCTAAAGTTGCACTTTGGCATTTATTTCAGTAAATTTAAATTCAAAAGATACAACTTTGGCTACCATTTGTGCAACAGGAAAGGATATCACTCCAAAAACCCTTACTACTCATAGCCGAAACCGTTGTGTCCAAGCTGAAAAATCGGTAATATTGAGAAAACTGATTTTCATATTAATTCCGATTTTACTATTTATGGAGTTTCTCTTATTTATTTTTAAAAATTAATAAATGGAAGTTTATAATATCTTCGAGGTTTTAGGGGTGACATTTTTTATTCAGACCTGTTTATATATAACTTTTCTATTATTTAGAACTCCTTCAAAGTCTAATGTTATTCTCGCTGCTCTGCTTGGAGTATTAATTTTATTGTTTACAAATTTATTCATTAGATTTCATTGGATTGAAGGTTTTCCATATTACTATTATGAGTATATTGCTATTATAGCTCCTCTACAATTTTTATACACTAAATCTCTGGTTAACAAAGAATTCAATTTGTCATTCAAAGATTCTATTCACTTTTTAGGCGTTCTGCTTCTTTTTATTTCCAGATTGTTGATACAGTCTAATTTCATTGAAATAATTGATTCTGATTTTGAAAAATTATTTTTCCTCCCATTATTTATATATCTTTTTGTTTACCTCATCGTTAGTTTTAGAACTATTAGTAATTTTCATAAAACAATTTTGCTCACGCGTTCAAATTTCAATCTATATAATTTAAAATGGTTGAAAATAGAACTCATCATGTTAAGTGCTTTTTTTATAACAATTAATGTTGAAAGTTTGTATTTGTTTATTGACTTTGGAGATTATTATGTTGTGGTCGTTTTGTTTTCTTTTATAAGCATACTACTCTTTATTAATATTCTCACTTTTAAAAGTCTTCTGGCTCCTATTCAAGTTGTCGGTATTTCAAAAGAAGAAGACGGTGTTTTTAATGCTAAAAAAATGAAATACGGTAGGTCTAAAATTTCTTCTGAAAAAAGTAAAATTCTATTTGAGAGCCTAATTGAATTGATGGAAAATGAAAAGCCTTATATAGAGTATAGGCTTTCACTAAGTCAATTAGCCAATTTGTCAAAGATAACATCAGCAGAACTATCACAGATTATTAATGAAAATTCAAACATGAATTTTAATGATTTTATTAATAGTTATAGAGTTGAAAACGCAAAATCTCTAATCCGAGAACAAAAAGATTGGTTAATTAAAGAAATCATGTATGAAAGTGGCTTTCAATCAACTTCCACATTTAATAGTGCATTTAAGAAATTTACAGGCAAAAGCCCATCAGAATTCTATAAGCAATCCAAAAACCAGTCATGATTCCTGTTAACAATTCCTAAATGATTATTTGGGAATTACCAAATCATAATTCTGGCACTATGAAACATTGGAACTATTTAGTTTTGGTCTTGGAAACCAAAAACAATATTAAATAGTATCAAAAAAACGATCATGAAAAGACAAAGAACAGCAATTTTAATAGGCCTAATAATAGCCTTTATTTTTAGTTTGAATACAACCGTAGCACAAAAAACAACTGTTAAACTTGAAACCAAACCAGGCAAACAATATCCCCTAGAGCTATGGGAATATCACATAAATTCGGACACCTACAAATTCAAAGAAAATCTCGTTCTAAACAAGCAGGGGTCAGTAGAATTTGAAATACCCAATAGTCCAAATCTCTATAAGATTAAATTGGGAAATAACGGCATTGAGTTTATAAATGATAATAGTGATAACATCGAAATCGAAATCGACTTTAAGGCTGATGTTTTCCCCCCGATAACAGTAAAAGGATCCAAAGCTACCAATCAATACAAAGATTATCTGTTGAATGTTGCAAATCTACAAAACAAATATCTTTACCCTCTTGAATCTAAAATGAAAGCAGCATTAGAGTCTGGTGATCAACAACGCATTAATGCGGTTGAAAAGGAACATCAGGAGAATCTAAAAATATTTGTCACAACTCTTTATGAACAAATGTCTATAATGGGTTCTTCATTAGCACTATTTGCAATTATTAGAACTTTAGATTTTAATAAATACTTGCCTTATATTGAAGAATTGGAAAAACCATTTATTACAGAACGACCATCTTTTCCTTTTACCATCAAACTGCGTAATATGATTGAAGAGGCTAAGAAAATTCAGGTTGGTGGGGTAGCTCCTATTTTCACACTGAATCGATACGACAATAATCAGTCTCAAAGTCTATCTGATTTTAGAGGAGGAATAGTCCTGATAGACTTTTGGGCCTCATGGTGTCTTCCTTGTATTAAGGAAAATATTGAATTCAAGGATATCTATGCAACTTTTAAAAATAAGGGTTTTAATATCTGGGGCATTAGCATGGATAAAAAAGAAAATCATTGGGAAAAAGCTATAAAAAAATATGATCTACCCTGGATACACTCAAGATTGGAAGATGATACTGTAGAAAACATGTACAAAGTTGTGGTACTTCCAACAAATTTCTTAATAGATGAAAAAGGAAAAATAATTGCCCGGAATATTACAGCGATAGAATTAGCTGAAATACTAAATAAAAGATATAAATAATCAAGTATTATCTAGTCATGAAAATATGAGTCACTCAACTAACTACTGTCAATGAGAATTTTTTGACTTTTCCTTGGTTCGGCAAATAAGTAGGTTCGAAGCCATATTTTTTATGTTTTATAATTTCAGTATTTATAACTGTTCTACCAATACTAACAGTTAGGTATATATATCTATTAGAGCAGATCAAAAAACAAAAAAAGTCTGCACACAACAAATTATATAAAAAATAGCTAGTTTAGCGCAAGTTATTATAGCTTGCGCTTTTTTTACATTTATGCTGTCCGAAAAAATAGTGACTCTCAAACCAGCTACTTTTCATATAAAATACCGTTTAAAAACTCTTTGATTTTTCTTGGTTAAACATAAATTATTTATTTACTTTATTTTACTATTTGAAAAGTAATTTAATTTATGATTTTGTACTACTTCTTCCTCTCCTTTTTCTTTTTCTTACTCAAAAACTCTTTATAATTCTTATCCATCTTCTTAGCCCAGAAACAATTGCCTTCTCCTATTGCACCATATGGATTGCTTAATTCTTCTTCCTCTTTTTTGTTTTTTGGGCAGCCAAATAAAAAGCTAAAACCGAAGCGGAGGTTTAACGTACGAGTATCCAAAGGCTTTATGATTCCCAACACATTGTCGCTTACCATATGGAATTGTAAGCCTTTGCTGTGCCAGGCCAATCCCAGTCCCACATTTTTGTAAGTATTATTCAGGTAAGACCAACTCAGG
>JANQHR010000002.1 GCA_028282585.1 Bacteroidales bacterium
ATAAAGTATAAATCCAAAAGATTTTTATAAAAAAGTAGCTGTAAAACTTAATCTACAGCTTCTCAATTTTTATAGTTTACTTACTTCTGAAATTGCCTATATAATTTGCAGATGTTAATAAATTAATTCTTTGTTTAGTTTTTGAAATTCTTTAATTGTTTCTGTTAATCTAAAAATACCTGTGTTAATTTGTTCGATAGTTGGAAACGAATAATTTAATCTTAATGTATTTTTTCCGGAACCATCGCAATGAAATGGCTTGCCTGTAACAAATATCACCTTATTTTCAGCAGCTTTTTTAATTAATTCTTTTGAATCCATATAATCAGGTAGTTTTATCCAAAGAAACACTCCACCGGTTGGTTTAGACCATGTTACATATTCGGGCATATATTTTTTCAATGCATTTAGCATACAAGCAATTTTCTCTTGGTATAATGCAATTGCTCTTTCTATTGTTGCTTTCATTAGTCCTTCTCTTACGTATTGAGCAATTATTAGCTGATTAATAGTAGGAGAACATAAATCAACAGATTGTTTCATTAAAGAGAATTTGTTTACTATTTCCTTTTCTGCCGCTATCCAGCCTATTCGCATACCCGGGAATAACATCTTAGAAAGAGTTTTTAACTGAATAATTCCTTTGCTATTTGTTAAGGCCCATAAACTAGGGACTTTTGAATTGTTGTAGCAAAGCTCACGGTACGGTGAATCTTCAATGATTGGGATACTATATTTATCGGCAATTTCTATAAGCTTTAACCTCTTTTCTTTGCTCATTGTAATACCCGATGGATTTTGGTAGTCTGGAATTGTATAAATAAACTTTATTTTTTTTCCAACACTAAGTTTTTTTTTAATGATGTTGCTAAGTATTTCGATATCCATTCCATCATTTTGTAATGGAATACCATTCATAATGACCCCGGTTCTTTCAAAGGCCTGAATTGCACCGAGGTAAGATGGTAGTTCCAAAATAATTTCATCACCGGGATCAAGCATTACAAGTGAAATTAAATCAAGGCCCTGCTGCGATGATGATGTAACACAAATTTGATCATTTTCAATTTCTTCACCATATTGGTTTGTATGTTCTCTTATAGCATCAATAAAATCAGGTTCGCCAATTGTTGGTCCGTATTGCAGCGCTAAGAAACCTTTTTCCTGAAGTACTTCTTCGGTGATTCTGGTAACATCCTTAATTGGGAAAAGGCTGGGATCTGGCAATCCTCCTGCGAATGAAATAATATCTTTGATTCTGGTATATTTTAAAAGTTCTCTAATTTCAGAACTTTTTGTTCTTTTTGATAATTCTGAATATTTGATTTCCATAGTATTTAGATTAAGTTTTATACTGCCTGATTGTATAATATGGCACAAACTTAACAAGATGTAAACGGAATTTTCTTGATGATCGTCAAGATTACTTTGATAGAATTGATTCATTTTTACAAGCTAGAAAAACAATAAATTGTGATATGCTCTTTGATTTTTAATAAGCAGATAATTGCAGTAAAGATGAAACCTGAATGTATTAACTTTCTTTGAAACATTACATAAATAGAAGTTATTATTTTAATACCGAATTCTTATTTGTTTCTACTGAATTTTTGATGAATTTGACCATAACTTTTTTGGGTATAGGAACTTTGAATTTTTTTTATTTACTTTAGTTAAAGTTTATTTGATTTTTTAAAAGTGTTTTTTTGATTATAAACTCACCTAAATGATTTGTAAGTATTTATCCTTTAACTGATTTATTTGAATTCAAAAATGCATTTGCTTCAATCGAAAGGGGAAATGTATTAACAGGGGATGCTGAAAACCTTATAGAGTAGGCATTAATTTAATTTTTTATAAAATGAAAAAGAAAAAAATGAATTCAAAGTTAACACTTAAAAAGCAAGTGATTAGCAATCTAAAAGAAGTAAAAGGAGGAAAACCATGGACATTCGGATGCACAATTGGATGCGAGATAAGTGTAGAAATAAATTGTCCGGGAACTTATCAAGGTGATTGTATCTAGTATTATCTGATTATTTTACGCTATTCGAGTATAATTAGCAATTATATTTTAAAGCTCGAAAGTAACAGATACTAAATTAAATCTATCTAAATGAAAAAAAGAAAAGTATCAAAAAATAGGTTTAAATAAAGAAACTATTACCAATCTGAATTTAAAAAATATAAAAGGTGGAGCACGTATATCTTTTATTGAAGAACGTTATACTGCAGAAACTGTATGTATTATATTGAAATGTTAGATACTAAGTATTTTTTAGATAATTTAAGGTGGGTATTTGCCCACCTTTTTTATTAGAATCTAAAAAACCAACGTTTTGGAAGGTGGTGACCTGCCTGCCCTCCTTCGGCGGGTTAACCGGCAAGGCAGGTGTGCGTTTGACTTTGTCGTTCTTTATCATTCCCGTGAAAGCGAGAATCTATTTTCATAATTAAATAGAACTTGTTTGTAATATATTATAAACGCTTTTAGCGTATACGGTTCTAAAAAGCCACTACCTTTGGCAGAGGTAATTTACTAATAAAATCTTATAAAGTACGTATTAAATTGTACCTTCTGATTATTCATATTTCAAAATTGTAGTAGGATTTACAGATGCATATTTTATGCTTTGAACAGAAACTACCAATAGTGTAATTAGCGATCCTAAAATGCCTGATAAAAGAAATACCCACCAATAATTAATAAGGCTAATTTGTACAGAAAAGCTTTGTAACCATTTATTTATAATCCAATAGCTTATGGGCCATGCCAATATGGTTGAAACTCCAACCCATTTTAGATAGCTAAAACTTAGAAGCTTTACGATTGATTGAACAGATGCGCCTAAAACCTTTCTTACTCCTATTTCTTTAGTTTTTTGTTTTATAATAAATAAAGATAATCCCAACAATCCAAGGCATGCAATTAATATTGCTAATAAAGTTTAAATGATTAATTTGTCTTTTAAAAGGTCTTTCATTGCTGTATTGATTTTTCAGGAAATCAGACAAAAAGAAATAATTGAATTCGGCCTCAGGGAATTTATTGGTCCATAATTTTGAGATATGATTTATAGCCTCATTCGTTTGGTTAGGGTTAACTCTAATATAAATATATGATAGTTTCTCCGGAATTAATTTGAACACCAAAGGCTCAATTTCCTGATGTATCGATTTAAAATGAAAATCCTTAATAATTCCTATTATTTCTCCTGTTTTATTATTTGAAGTATTTGAAACAAGCTCGATTTTTTCACCGATCGCTTCATCAGGATTTTGCCAGCCAAAGTTTTTAAGCGCTGTTTCATTTAAAATATAACGATTATGAGCGGTATCAGTATATTCTTTTTGGTAACTTCTTCCAGCTAATAAGTTCAGATTAAGGGTTTCGATAAAGTCATAATTAATGTTCATAAATATCATAAAATGGGCATCATCAGTTCCTAATTTCTTCATGCTGGCAGCTTCGTACATATGACTGGTAGTTAATTCAGCGGCACTCGTTGTATTTTTAAATATTATAGGATTAGATAATAGGTCATTTTTGAAAGAATCATAATTACGTTGTACTGTTTTGCTGTCAACAGGAACTACAATCATGTTGTTCTTATTATAGCCAATATCTTTTTTCGCGATAAAATCAAGTTGAAAAAATATGAGCATTGAAAGTATTATAAAACTTATTGAAATAAAAAACTGAAAGGTTACAAGGATCATTCTGAAAGAACCCTTTTTATCAGAAATACTTTTTCCAGTCTTTAGTATTTTTAAAGGATTAAAACTTGTTAAATAAAATGCAGGATATATATCTGATAAGATCCCGGTAAATATCAAAAATGGATTTTCATAATCGTGTTTTAAAACTAATCAATTCTGCAAATAAATACTTTAAAACAGTTAATGTTCTTGACGATGGTCAAGTAATTTCGCTTAAAAACCGAATAATTTTGCCTAACAAATAGAGACCAAAAAATAATATATCATGAAAATAGATAAAGTTTTATTGGCGGGAGCAACAGGGTATTTGGGAAAGTATATTGCTCATGAGTTATTAGAAAAGGAGTATAATGTAAAATTGTTAGTGCGTAATTTAAATAAGGTCTCATTTGACCCTAAAAAATTTGAATTAATTCAGGCAGAAGTAACAAGACCCGAAACCTTAGAGGGAATTACCGGCAATATTGATATAGTAATTAGCACTATTGGTATCACCAAGCAAAAAGATGGCTATACCTATATGGACGTTGATTACCAGGCAAATCTGAATTTACTTGAAGAGGCTAAAAGATCAGGAGTTAGAAAATTCATTTACGTATCAGCTTTAAATGGTGATAAATTGAAATATTTGAAAATGGTCAAGGCAAAAGAAATGTTTGTTGAACAACTTAAAAATTCCGGACTGGATTATTGTATTGTTCGTCCGAATGGATTTTTCTCCGATATGACAGAGTTCTTAAAAATGGCAAAAAAAGGAACTGTTCATTTTTTTGGAAACGGAGACTACAAAATTAATCCTATTCATGGCGAAGATCTGGCAAGAGTCTGTGTAAATGCAATCTATAAATTAGAAAAAACTATTGAAATTGGTGGGCCCGAAATATTTACACATAAAGATATTGCACGAATGGCTTTTCAGATTTTGGATAAAAAACCAAAATTTAAATATATGCCCGATGGTATAAGAAAACTTATTTTATGGTTCACCAGAGCTTTTACTTCTTCCAAAACTTATGGTCCGATTGAATTTTTTATGACAGTGTTAGCTATGGATATGATTGCACCAACTTATGGAAATTATAAATTGAAAACATTTTTTGAAGAAGAAAGACAAAATATTTAACAATTGATAAAGCGAGAATTTATGTCACTAATAAGTTATATTAAAAGAGAAGAAGCAACAGGTCAGATTGCTGATATTTATGATATGCTTGAACAGCGAATCAAAGTAATACCTAATGTGGTGCAATTTTATACTGCAAGTCCGGAATTATTCATAAAGTTTATGGGTTTTGTGGGCCATTACATAGATCATCCAACATTAAATGCTATAACTGTAGCGTACACAAGAATGCTTATTTCACATAAATCGAATGCCGACTATTGTGTGAAATTGCAGTCTGGTATTTTAGAAAGCATGAAAGTAACTAAAGTAGACCTTGAATTAGCTAAAAAAGATTATACCAAAATAAATCTTGATGAAAAGAATAAAGCGTTGGTTTGTTTTGTTTTGGACATGATGTTTGGTAAGCTGGAAAATGCGAAAGAAAGAATTAACCATCTAAAAGTCTTGGGTTGGGCTGATAAAGATATTTTTGAAGCCAGTGTGATGGGAGCTATCCAAAAAGGAATGGTAAATGTTATCAAAGCTTTTGAAGTACAACTTGATTTTTAACTTATTGATAAAACCTTAAAAAGGGAAGGCTTTTAAATGGATAATTTTATAAATGAAAAATTATGTAATTCCTGCAAACTTTGCATTGAAGTTTGTCCTTGCAATGTAATCGGCGTAAATAAAACTAATAAGGTTCATTTTATTCCAGGAAGAGAATCGATTTGTATATACTGTGGTCAATGCATGGCAATTTGCGGAACAAAGTCAATTAAAATTGATGGCTATTCCTATGAAAAAGATTTCTTTGATCTTCCTAAAAATGACTTAAATTATACTGATTATATTAATTTTATTTCAAATAGAAGATCCGTTAGAAATTTTACGGATAAGAGGATTTCTAATAAGTTAATAAATCAAATAATTGATTCGATTTCTTACGCTCCGTTTGGAGCATCGCCAGAAAAAATGTGCATTACGGTTGTAAATAATCGAAAAAAAATTGAATTGGCATTACCATATATATCTAAATTCTTGGATGATATTGTTAAATGGGTTGAGAATCCAATAATTTCATTTATTATAAAAAGAAAAGAAGGTATTGAGACTTATAATACTTTAAAAAATCACTTATACCCAATTTCCAAAAAAGGCAATTATAAATTAGCTGAGGGAGATAGAGTTACCAGGGGTGCGCCTTCTTTAATTATTTTTCATGCAAAAAAAGGAGCTGAGGCACATTCCGATAATTCCTTAATATACGCAACTTATGTAATGATGGCAGCTCATTCATTGGGGTTGGGATCAATGATGAACGGAATTGTTCCTTCAGCTATTAACAGAGTAAATGAGGTAAGAAATATTTTTCAAATTCCGAATGGGAATGACGCCGTAATATCTGTGAATATTGGTTATCCAAGGTACAAATATAAAAGAGGAATAAAAAGAAATAGCTTTAATGTAAATCTAGTCGAGTAATAAAACAAAAATTCAATATGGAAGATATAAAAATTGATAAAACCTGTGTACCATATCCTGGAAAAGGAATATATTGGTTGGTTGCCGCTCCCTATTTGATTGTTTTAATAGGAGTTACAGCATATTTGTGGAGTTATAATGTGCGTATTGCCATAACATATTTCTCTCTCTATTTAACTTCAACATTACTGCATGGTTATGTGTGTTCATTTAGTGAGTGTCCTTATAAAGGAACATTTTGTCCTGGAGCTTTCGGATGGTTTCCGGTGGGTAAAATAGCGGGTAAGTTAAATAAATCAAAAACAAAAAATGATAAGGTAGTGGGTATTCTATTTATGTTTATCATGTTATGTATTGTCGGTATATTCATATTACCACTATATTGGATAAGTAAACCGGGATTATTATTTAGTATTGCTTATGGAATTTTTATTATCATTCATTTTTTCACTTTTGTGATTTTTGTTTGCCCAAAATGCGCTGGCAGGAGATATTGTCCGACTGCCAAACTCTCTAATACACTTAATAAGAAATTATTTAATAAAGAAATCTTGGAAATATGACAATTCAAACATGGTTAGTTTATTTAACCTTGGTACTTATAGCAGTTTCAACCAATAACATTTAGCTTAGAATTATTTAAGGTATTTATTTTTTAGTTTTTCAATAAAATGAGCGGACATATAATAAATGTTCATATTCCCATTATCATATCCTTTGTAATTTTTATGAACCGAATTGATATCTTCAAGAGGTTTAGTTTCCAAGTTATTAATAATTCGATTACTGGCAAAAATAAATATTGAACCATCCTGTGTTACAAACGGACACATTTCATGATTTTCCGAATTAATGGGTTCTCCCAAATTTTCAGGACTGGTCCATTTGTTATTTATGTTAAAGCTGATGTATAGATCTCCACGGCCGAAGCTATCATCTCCATATCCCCTGAAAATAATAAAATCTTCATTGGGAGATATGTAAGGATCGCCCATATCGAAATTTACACCAAGCATTTCGGTAATATCAACTATTTTATAACCTGAATCTTCCTTAATGGCTTTAAAGATTTTGCTTTGCGACCAAATATTGAAATATATGGTACCATCTCTGGTAACCGAACAGTAATATTCATTTAACTCTTCGCCAGTTAATATAATTCGTTTGGGTTCTAGCCATTGTCCATTTGCTTTTTCAACATACCAGTTCTTACTGTTTTTATTGTCAGGCATTGGTCGGCTCGAACTAAAATATATGCGTTTACCATCCGGAGAAAATAAGGGATCAAAATCGGAATAAGTTCCTGAAAACGAAGCAATTTTTGGTCTGCTCCAGGTATTATCAGGTTGTAATTCGGTATAAGTAATATACGCATTGCCGGGTATATCTGTTGTATAATAAAACTCTGTACCATCTGGTGAAAACGTACCATTATATTCATCTGTTGGGCCTGCTATTAATTCAGGTGCTAAAAGTTGAGGTTCACTAACTGGCTGTATACCAAAGAAAGGGTCGGTAAGTAATGATTTAGTAGTTTCGGCTTTTTCCGAGCAAGATAAAATTGCTAATAACGAAATTATGAAAAAAGATAATTGTTGAAGTTTCATTTTATTTTATTTATTTTTAAAAGACAAGTTATAAAAATGTTTTAAGAAAATCTCCATCAATAATTAATAGTTTAACACCTGATTTAGTAACCGATCTATGTGAGTTTTAAACATTCGAAACTATATAGGTCATTCCGGTGGATCGTTTGAATTCATTTCCATCTCTCATTTCACTGGTAAATTCTCCTTACAGGCAATGTACAATATGTTCTTTCTTGCACCAATGATCAGCTATTTAACCTTCCGAATATTCAACCAATCTGATTCTTAGCCTATCAAATTGTTTTGTTTTCCAATAAGCAACACCCTTATGTTCTGTTTTAGGAATATCATCCCAATTTATGTTGTGAAAGAAAATATATAAACTCACAAATTCATTCAAGATAGATTAAACATAAAATCAAAGCTAAATAATTGTTAAAGTGTTTTTCTTGATGATCATCAAGAAATTAGTACTATTGAGATTTTAAAATGCTGTATCTTTATTTAAAATATTTTATTAAACTAACTTCGTACAGGTAAAATAAAGTGATATCAAATGATTCAAGATATATATCCACACCGTTTAAGAAATGATTACCTTGCAGATAGAATTATGGGAGAGGAGGATTTAATCCTGTATTTTAAAGATAATTCTTTTTTGTTAAAAACAAAGGGCGATGAGTATGAATTACCCCGGAAAATGGATTTCAATAATACCTTAGAAAGAACAAGCAGTACCTTTTTATTTACGTTAAATGATATACCTTGTTTTTTGATTTGGGATAAACTCAACATAGAAAAGAGAGAATTTATTTATAAAGAAATAGATTTTTTCAGATATACCAATCAACAAGAAATTGCCTGGGCCAGTATGGTTGGTTTTCACTTGAAAAACTGGTACTCACAAAACAAATTTTGTGGAAAATGCGGAACAAAAACTAAACAAAAATCAGATGAAAGAGCTCTTATGTGTCCAAATTGCAATTCGATTATTTATCCAAAAATTTCTCCGGCTGTTATTGTATCTATTGTTTGTAATGATAAGATTCTACTAGCGCGTGGAGCAAATTGGCCCGAAGACTGGTACTCTTGTGTAGCCGGATATGTTGATGTTGGTGAGTCACTCGAAGAAGCTTTAATTCGAGAAGTAAAAGAGGAGGTAGGCGTTGATATTAAAAATATCCGTTATTATAAAAGCCAACCCTGGCCTTTATCCGGTTCTATGATGATTGGCTTTGTTGCAGAAGCCAATGATATGCAACCTATTGTAATTGATGGAAAAGAAATAGTGGAAGCCAAATGGTTTAATATATCTGACTTACCTAAATTTTCTTCTCGTATTAGTATAGCTGGGGAAATGATTGAGAAGTTCGAGAAAGGAGAATTATAATACCAAGTTTTTATTGAATAACTTTCACCGTTCCCCTAAGAGGGAGAATAAATTTATGAATTTATTTGAACTCAATTGAAACGCTTTTTTTACTTATAAAAAGTTTAAAACCTGAGTCCAAAGTGCAGTCCGGGTTCAAACAGAAAATAATTAGGTACACTATCTTCAATTGCTGCAAAATCAGCTGGGAAGTTTGCTTTAACGGACCCGTTGTTGAAAGTAACGGATGGCTCTAAATACCAACGTTTTTGAATAATTTGAATCGGTAACCTAACTTTAATTGAAGGTACATCTTTAAAAATATTTTGTCGAAAACTATGTAAAACTAAATTAGTTGTATTTACCTGAAGATGCATAAATTGGTTGAAAATTAGGCTCACGATATTTATGTTTTCCTCTGGTATCTCCTCCTTGCATTTGATATATGGACTCCGATGGACAGAAATTTACACATCTCATACATTGTTCGCAAGTTTTACTCCAAACAGGTTTTTTATCATTGATTTGAATGCTATTTGTCGGACAGATTTTTGCACAAAGCTGGCATCCGTTACAGTTGTTATATACATTGAATAACCTCCACATATTTTGAATGCCTAAATATTTGAATAATAAATAATCCCAGTAAAATTTCATTACTGAATACTTTTGGGGATAGTTAAAGCGATGGTGTTTTTGCGTTCCACTCAAAATATTTCTGATGATTTCCTGCGTTTTAATTACTCCATTATGAATAATTTCTAATGCTTTTTCTTTTGAAGGAGGGTAAGGAGGTTTGTTAGAAGTGGTCCAATTAATGGGCATTTCAATAATATCAGAATATATAATCTCACAATTCTTTTTTCGCAAGATTCGTTCGCACTCTTTTATTGCAAACCCAGATTCATCTAATTTTCCTGCCGTAACTAGGATAAATACTTTCTGTTTCTTTTCAAAACCTTTAATTCCTTTTAAACATGCTTTACAGATTCTTGGCATCCCAAAAGCATAAACAGGGAAGCATAATCCTATTAAATCAGAAGCCGGTAAAACCATTTCCTTTCCTGAGATCTGAGAAATGTTGGTAAAATTACCTGATTCAGTAAGCATTTTATCGCAGGTTTTTAAAATTCTTAGTGAGTTTCCTGTTCCTGTAAAATACCTTAATTCAATTTTCATGTTGTCTTAATTAATAATGCATGGAAACAATTAATTAATTCCTGTTTAGTGATTTGCTAAAGTAAAAATGTTCATCCAATATGGATTTTTATTCCTTAACCAACCTACAATTTTTCTAAATGAATTTTGTTGTTCTATTATTTTCCTACAATCATTTTAGTTATTTAAATAAGAGCAAGCCCGTATGACATCGGAATATTGAAATTTTCCATTCCTTTATATTTTTCGATCCGTTGAATTGTTCTTTCACCTTGTACTTTAACTTTGTTATATAATTCTTCAAAATCCTGGAAAAACTGAAGAGTGTCAATTTTCTTAATGATCCTGGGATTAGTATTTTCAATAGCTTTCCAGCTATTTGTTGCCTTTACTTCTTCATCTGTAATATATGCCCACTCTGAACTTGGCCAGTGGTCGTTAATTACAATATCAGAACTCATTGTTAAGGCATGTTGGATTGCTTTTTCAGGATTGGGGATTTCATGTAAGCAAAAATCAAACATGAGTACATCTCCGTGATCTTTAAATTTGTAAAAGTCGCTATGTATGAGCGTAAATTTTTCGGTAAGATTTTCTTTTTCAATAGAGTCTTTTAGAAAATTCAAGGCAGCTTTGTCTGAATCAACTGCGATTACTTCTTTGGCTTTAACCCCATAATGATAGAATTGACCACCAGCACCGATCGATAAAACTTTTTTATTGTCAAATTCATAAAAAGCCAAAAGGTTATTTATCATTTTTTGTAAATCAATTGCCATTGTAATTTTTATATTAATTGGTTAATTTTTATAAATTATAAAATTCATTAAATTAATTGATTGAAAACTTGATGATCGTCAAGAAAGAAGATTTTAAAAAAGTATTATATTTGCTCCAACTAAAAATTTTGGATGTTTAGATTTAAGAAGGATTCGGTGAAGTAAATAAGCTTTGGGTGCAACTCATGCTTATCCCTTAATTGTACTCAGGTATATTCTTATCTGGGTTATTTACATATATTTATGTTATTAATAAATTAAAGTATGGCATAAAAAAATACATGCTAATGCCATATCTAAAAAAATAAAACAGTAAACATCATGAATAACGAAAATAAATCAATTCACGAGTTCGACTTAAACTTAATTTGCGAGTATTTTTCAAACGTAGAACGACAAGGTCCAGGTAGTCCTGAGGTTACTATTAAAGCATTGAGCTATATCGAAAATCTTACCGATGCATCGCGTATAATAGATCTTGGTTGCGGAACTGGATACCAGACTATGGTACTTGGGCAACATGCACCAGGACTTATTACAGGTATAGACTTGTTTTCCGTTTTTATTGACTTATTTAATACCAATGCTAAAAAATTGAATCTTCAGGATAAGGTAAAGGGAGTTGTTGGTTCAATGGAAGAGCTTTCTTTTCAGGAAAAAGAATTAGATTTGATTTGGGCAGAGGGCTCCATTTATAACATTGGTTTTGAAAGAGGCTTGAAGGAATGGAAGAGGTTCTTAAAACCAGGAGGGTATGTAGCTGTTTCTGAGGCATCGTGGTTTACAGATAAACGACCTACTGAAATTAATGATTTCTGGCAGGAAGAATACCCCGGTATAGATACTATACCCAATAAAGTAACACAAATGCAGAATGCAGGGTATATTCCGGTTGCAAGCTTCATTTTACCGGAGAATTGTTGGACAGAACATTTCTTTGACCTACAAATTCCGGCGCAAGAAGCTTTCCTTAAAAAACATAAGGGAAATAAAGCTGCTGAAGATTTTGTAGTAAGACAACAGTATGAGAATCAATTATATTACAAGTATAAAGAGTATTACGGTTACGTGTTCTATATCGGAAAGAAAATTTAAGTAATCATTTTAGTATAAAGGACTGTCTTTTTATAGCAGTCCTTTCTTTTTAGTCATTGCAAGAAGTTTTTATTATATTAAGCTTGTTATAATGCTTATAGTATTATATAATAAGGACCGTTTTTTAAAGTATTAATAATAATTTCACCTAGTTTTCCCGATAGATATTCCATATAATTTCTTGTCAATCAGTCCTGCCAGATCACGGTTTTGTAAATAAATTCATTGGATGATTTTAATTTCTTTTATTCCGAATAAAAAAACATTAAGTAAGTTCAATTTTTTAACCGAAATTTCCCCCAATTCTGCTAAAGTAGCATTCTGGTTTCCAATAAATACGCTTGCCGAGAATCATTTTTTTACCTTTTATTTCCGGCTTACTGAAACCGTTCTCCCGTAAAAAATTAATTCCGGCCTTATTCTCTTCAGGTAATATAGCTTTATCAATCCCTACGTGTTTTAGTTTAAGTAATTCGGTTCCTGCTTTAGGATCTTCTGCAATAACGAGTCCTTCGCCCAGATCGGGAATATAAACTCCTTTAATTTTCCCATTCTCTTTGTAAAGCATGGAGTTTTTAATATGGCCTTCTAAAAGGCATAATCTATTTTCACCTGATATTTCTTTATCTAAATTCAGAACTTCTTTATAAAAATCATGCTGATATGGAATGATATTATCAGAAACCGTGGTTTTTTCCCAGGGATTTTCTTTTTTAAGGCTTACATAATTAGAAATAACGTTAAAACCCAACTTTTTGTAAACAGGTTCACCCATTGCGGTTGCAATTAATAAAATAGTTTGTATTGATTTCTTTTCAAGGTCATCAATTAAGTATTTGGTAATTTTATAACCAATTCCTTGATTACGGAAGCTTTTATCTACTATAATATGAGCTAACCATGCAGTATTGTCTAAAATAATCGAAGCACCGAGCCCTATTAATTGATCATTTATAATTAATTTATAAGGATAACAATAATCTTTATCTAAATAAAATTGAAAACTATCTCTTATATCTGACCAACCCTTTGGTTGTAATAACTTAATTTGTTCAAAATCTTCTTGTTTTATATCTGCGATTATCATTTCTATGGTTTTATTGTAATATTATCTATGGGTAATTTGTTTTAAGTTTTATACCTATTAATTTTAAAATTAAAATTCACCGGCTAATTTTTCTAAAGATTTTCCCGTTAGACGATACACCGTCCAATCATCCATAACCTCTGCACCGCATCTTTTATAAAATTCAATCGATTTTGTGTTCCAATCTAAGCACCACCACTCAACTCTTCCACAGTCTCGATCAATTGCAAGTTTGCTAAGATAAGACAGCATTGTTTTACCAATACCAAGCTTACGGTATTCGGGTTTAACAAATAAGTCTTCTAAATAAATGCCCGGTTTTCCTAAAAAAGTTGAGAAATTATTAAAGAATAGTGCAAAAGAAACAGGTTCATTATTATATTCTCCAATAATTACCTCGGCAGCTTTACGTTTAAAAAGAGAATCATGTAAAATAGTTTCATCAGCAGTAACTTCGTGTGCTAACTTTTCATATTCGGCCAATTCTTTTATGAACTGTAGAATTAACCGGACGTCTTTTTCAACGGCAAACCTTATAATAAAATCAGGAATTTTAGACGTTATTTTCATGAGCGTAGTTTTGAATTTTAAATTGCAAGTTAAGTATTTAACTTTAAAATTAAAGGTTTTGCTTACTTAAGCTCGACCGGTTCTAAGCCATAACGCCCAATCACTGCGTCCGTTTAATTCGGCTGTGCGGGCAGCTTCTTCAAAATCGTAATTAATTGCAATTTGCTCAATAACAACAGAATCTCCAATTACTTCAATTATACTGTAACGTGCTTTTTTACAGTAGTTTTCCATTTTATGAAAATGCGGAGTGTTATCATCGTAAGCTGGTACACCAACGCTCCCCGGATTTATAATAGTTCGTTGGTTGGTTTCTACAATTTTTGGTAAATGGCTGTGGCCACACAGTACAAATTTTTGTTTTATTTTGCTCAATAATGCCTCGATACTAGCGGCTTGCCTTGTGAATACCGAGTTTGCCTGAACTTCTTCGAGTAGGTATGTAGTATCGTTATTTGGTGTTCCGTGGCAGCAGTAAACACTATTGTTAATTATTCTTTCTTTTGGTAATTGTTTTAACCATTCAATAGCCACATTGTCAAGATTTTCAACGATATAATTAATTGTTTGGTTACCCGATTTTTTACCAAGGTTTTCAATTATTTCCCTATCTTGGTTTCCGCTAAGACTTTTAATATTATTCTTTTCAATTAATTTAAAAGTTCCCATTGGATCAAGCGGTCCATAAAGACTGTCGCCTAAATCATATAATTCTTTAATTTTTTTTGATTTAATATCTTTCAAAACGGCTTCTAAGGCCCATGAATTAGCATGAATGTCGGATAAAACTGCAATTTTCATATCTAAGGATTTATATTAATAAATTTTGCAATTAAAATAAATTATCTATCCGAATTATTTATTGACGATTGTTATTATTTTAAAAATGAATTTCGAATTCGCACCGGTCATCACCATTTAAAATGGATTTGTTTAATTTTACCTGAACCGTTTTTTCGAAAGCAGCTGAGAAGAATTGTTTATTAAATTCAACAGAACAATGGCAATAAGTATCGGAATTAAATAATTCCTTTGATTTTTTAACCTGTCCGCAAAAACACTTATTATGCATTGTTAAAAAAGTTTTTTCATCGAGAATTTCGTAGCCCAATTCATTATCTTTTACACCATAATTAATGAAATTTTCTAAAAACTCTTCTAGAGAAGATGATTCATCCATTAATCGTTTAGCTATTTTTCTTTGACCGGCTCCACAGCATTTACTTCCGCAAGTTTGCATTACATTCATAGCTGTTTCTCTGCCCATTTCCAGTTCAAGCTTTTCAACCGCATTTCTCCACCAATCAGCTTTTTGTTCTGCTTTATATTGATCGTATTTGGGAGAATCTTCCATAATACTTTCAAACACCTTTTGTGACGTTTTTTTTTCAACGATTTTTGCAAATCGTCCTATGCGGCCTGTTTTTGGAATATTTTGTTTATTCATTTTTATTAAACTACTTATTATATTGTGTTTTGTGAAACAAAAAGAGTATTGGCATACCTTTTAATTCTCAATTAGTTAAAACTGTTGTTAGCATTTTTTCATGTTTACTTTTCCCAAAGGAGGATTTAAAACAATATAATGCAATGTAGCATTTTCATGATTTAATTCGGATAATTTTTCTGCGTTACCTTCATTAAATATTATACCCATTTTGGTAAAACCTGATTTTTCATTTATTTTATTAGTTCATATCACAAAATTAAAAATGAACAATAGTTTAATTCTTGACGATTGTCAAGAGTCTAAATTAAATGTATAATCATACGTTATATTCATTGTCTGAGTTGATATCTGCAATAGGATGTTCAGTTATTTAAAGATCGTAATTTTCGCCAGGGTTATATTTAAACCCGATATTTGTAGTAAGTTAAATATAGTTATTCTTTAAAGGGTACGCTTTAAAAGGGCTTAATTTTTTTCTTTCATTAGTGCCCTTTTCCTTATTCTACTTAGGGATTCAGGTGTAACACCAAGATAAGAAGCAATATAATGTTGATTTATGTTTCTAAATAAATCGCTATTATGTTCAAAGAGTTCCAAAAATCTCTGTTCTGGAGATTTTGTTACAAATGATGAGATCATATTTTGAGCGGTAACGAGCTCATCTTCAACAGCGAGTTGAGCAATGTGTTTAAATTTGAGGTGTTGTTTTATAAGTTGTCTTACAAGATTTTTATGAAATAATAATAAAGTGGTATCTTCAATAGCCTGATAATTCTCCTTAGCAGGTATTTCTTTTTGGTAACTTTCAATGGCTCGAAAAAATTTTCCTTTTGTATAAAAAAAAGCAGTTTTTTCGTTACCATTGTTATTATAAAATAATCGAACACAACCGTCAAGTACAAAATACATAGTATTGAAAATCTGACCAGCTTTAAAGATAATCTCGTTTTTTCTGCATATCTGAGCTGGAATTTGTTTTCTTATTTTCCATAAGTATTCAATCTCTTCATTGCTTAGTTCCGAATATTGATCCAGTAATTTAATGAACCTGTCAAACATTTACGTAACCTATTAATTCGGTGCTAAAACTATAATTATTTTAGAATAGCTTTCTTGACAATCGTCAAGAAAGCACTATGTTTTAAATCATTGTCCAAATAACTCCTGATAATTTCTATAATCAATTTTTTCATGGTCTTCACTTGAAAACTCGGGGTGTTTATCAAGGTTCTTAGCAACAATAGGTGCAACTTTAGCCATTGCAAAATCACTTCCATATAAAATTCTTGATGCACCAACAAATTGATTTAGAGTGTTAAGAGCATAAGCCCCTGAAGTTAAAGCCGTGTCATAGTACATATTTTTAAGCCTTTTTAGTCCTTTTTCAGGAGCTCCTTTAATCAAGAAATCATAAAGGGCTTTCATAACGGGTGTCCTTTTCCCTTTTTGACTATAACTTATCATAGCTAGTCGCCATCCCAAATAAGGAATGGTTCCACCGCCATGCGATAGTATAAATTTAATATTCTTATATTTTTCAAATGTTCCTTTATGAAGCATATTGGCAGCCATACGGGTCGTATCAAACGTAACTTCAATTAATGAATTAGGAATTCCTTCTTCTTGAAGTTTAGGATCGTATTCATCAGCAGGATCGGTTGGATGTATATATACAACTGCTTTTCGTTTATTTAACTCTTCGAAAAACTTATCGTATTTTTCATCACCAAGGTATATCCCATCATAATGAGTCATTAAACAAACACCTTCTAACTTTAGATCATCCAGTGCATATTTTAATTCATCTATAGATGCTTTAATAAATCCTAGCGGAACACAGGCAAAAGCTCCAAATTTTTCAGGATATTTCTTTTTAAGTTTAGCCATATATCCGTTGCACCATCTGGATATTTTAATTGAAAACTCCAGATTTTCCTTAAAATAAACCCCGGGTGATGTAATCGAAACAATGGCTTTTTCAATACCAACTTTTTTCATAAATGAAAAAGAAGATTCAGGGTCCCATTTGGGAAAATCAACTCCCAATGAATGGTTAATATTGATTTCTTTTAACATCTCCACATATTCTTTTGGCACAATGTGGTGATGAACATCAATTTTCTTATTTGTTTTCATGACTTTTGATTTTTAATTCATGTTCAAAGTAAGGGATGGACAGTTTCTTTTTAATCATCCTTTGGGATGATTTAGGGGATGATTCACGCTTTGTAGTGAGAAATGAAATCTTGACGAATGTCAAGGGTTTTGATTAACTGGTTGTTTAATTTTGTTCGATCGTCAGTTAAGATATTAAAAAGTATAATTTTAAAAATAGAGAATCAAATAGATTAATTTTTAACTTAAAAATATAATTATGAAAACTGGATATTTTCTTGTCTTTATGATTGCTTTTATTACTTTATCCGCAAAAGGTATTGTAATAAAAAATGAAAGAAACGAAAAGGTTCTTGATCAACTAGTTGAAATCAATAACGTACCTGGCCTAAACTTCTCAATCATTTATAAAAATGGTAAACAATTCAACTATTCTTCAGGATATGCTGATACAACAGAAAAAATTCCTTTAAATGAGCATCATGTATTATTTTCCGGAAGTATTGGAAAAACATATGCTGTGGCTGTTTTGATGCAATTGATAGATGAGGGAAGAATTGAACTTGACAAGCCTTTCATGTATTATTTTCCGAAAAATAATTGGTTAAAAAACTTACCGGATATTGAAGATATTACTGTAGAAATGCTCTTAAATCATACCAGTGGATTACCTCGTTATATTAATAACGAAGAGGTATGGAAAACGGTAAGAGAAAACCCGGATAAAGTATGGACGCACAAAGAAAGATTGTCTTATGCATTTGATATGGAACCAGCACATAAACCCGGAAAAGGTTGGGCCTACTCAGATACTAATTATTTATTAATAGGTATGTTAATAGAACAGATAACAGGCTCAGAATATTATAGTGTAGTAAAATCAAGAATATTGGATCCAGCTCAATTAACCCAAACACATCCGGCAATAAGAAGAGATATTCGGAATTTACCAATTGGGTACTCAAACCTTGATGATTTTTTTAATATGCCCGGAATTGTTGTAGTTAATGGTGAGTATATTTTTAATCCTCAAATGGAAAATACTGGTGGGGGATTTGCTTCAACAACATCGGATTTAGCGAAATGGGCCAAGTATTATTTTGAGAGTGAGTTTTTTTCAAAAGAACTTGGTGAAAAAATTGTGACTTCTACAAAACAAGGAGCAGAAATAAGCGATAATATGGCATGTGGAATGGGAAGCTTTATTTTTTATACAAGCCAGGGAAAAGCTTATGGTCATACAGGCTTTATACCTGGTTTTAATGCAATATTCGCATATTTTCCTGATGAACAGTTAGCAGTTGCCATGCAAATTAATTGCGATTATGCAAGAAGTAATATGAGCTTAATGGATTATCTGCTTTTTATTTTGAATAACTTAAGTATTTAAACAAAAATTGTAGAGGAAAAGGTATTAGTTTTGAAATGGTTAAAAAAATGAAAAAGATAGTTCTGATTAATAACTTCAAACTTATTGCTTTACCCATCCGCTCTACTTTGAAACATAAATTTCCTTTAATACCAATGGAAGAATATATTCTTTGGAAAAATGATAAAGATAAAGCATTTGATCCGTGTATCAGGGTTTATGTTAAACAAGGGGGAAGTATTGTAAACGTTTGTAATAACTCAATGGAAATAAAAGGCAAGGTTGGAGAATAGGAAAACCGGACCGGTTTAAAATTTCGCGGAAGCGGAAATTATATAGTAGAAGTTGTATTATCTGTTGTTAATATTAATAAAGAATTGAATATAGGAACTTATACAGAACCAAATGTTTGGATGATTCATAATATCGATAATTAGACTAATAAAAAAACCAAAAACATTATTAATCTTTAAAATATGTTTGATTTAAGAATAGCTTCTTTAAATAGAGAAATGCAAGAATTAAAATTAAAAAGCAGTAGTTTATTAAAAGAAGTGTTAACCATGTATCCGGAAATTGAAAATGGCGATTATTCCTGTTCTAATAATTTTAAAGATTTTCCAAGTATATCAGAAGATATTTTGATTCGATTAGAGGCAATTGGAATTAAAAACACATTGCAATTGTATGAGGAAGTTTTAACTCCGGCTTGCCGTCTTGAATTCTCGATAAAAACCGGGATTAGTGTTGATAAAGTTTTGATGCTTTGTCAATTGGCAGATATTTCCAGAATTAAATGTATTAATCATAACTTGGCTTTTATCCTTTTTAAAGCAGGCTATACAAATACAAAGGAAGTTTCTAATGCAGAACCGGCACATTTGTATCTGAACATAACAAAGCATCTTAACGAAATAGAAATTTCAGAGTTAAATTTAGGGGTAAACCAGGTAAAGTTGATCATTGAATCAGCGAAATGTTTATCGCTTGATATAGAATATAATTAGAAAATAATTGTAATATGAGAAGATTTTTAATGCTTATGGGATGTTTCGTGTTGATCTTAAACGCAAAAGGACAAACCCGGATTTCTGATTCGGAACAATTAGTTTGTCCGGAATTAAGCGCTAATTTATTTGCACCGGGAGATGTATCTACTAAGGCAGCGTATGAATTTGGATCTACTCTTTCTAAAAATTATCAGTAAATTTATTATGGTGTAAGACTTAATAAAGACTGGAAGGCTGAAATACGTTACTCTTGTAAAGTAAAAGATAAATGGAAAAAACCGGAAAGACTTACTTTAAATGAAAGATATACGTATAATGATCCATACCTGAATGAAACTGAGGATAAGCTATTTTTTGTTTCAAACATGCCACTTGAAAAATTTGGTGAACCAAAAGATTTTGATATTTGGTATATGCAAAAAACAGCAAAAGGTTGGTCTGCCCCGAAGCATACAGGTGATGTTATTAATTCCGACAAGGATGAGTTTTATGTATCCATCTCGAATAATGGTACAGTTTATTTTGTTTCGAACAGACACACGTTGGGAGAAAATGATCAATGGGATTTTGATATTTACTATTCGGTAATAAAAGATGGTAAATATCGGGAACCGGTGCGTTTAAATTTAACAATAAATAGTGTCTATTTTGAATGTGATCCCTTTATTGCTCCGGATGAAAGCTATTTAGTTTTTAGCTCATCGCGCCCTGGAGGATTTGGCGAAGGGGATTTGTACATCTGTTTTAAAGAAAAAGACAATAAATGGTCGAAACCAATTAATATGGGCGAAAAGATTAATACCGAGTTTCATGAATTCTGTCCTCAGGTAACCAAAGATGGATTAAAATTCTTATATACGAGTAAAGGCGATATTTACTACATAAATACCCTTATATTAGAAGGAATAAAGAACTTACATTATGAAACAAAATAATATTAGCCATATTAAGAAAAGGGAAATTCAGGCGCCAATTGTAACTTCTATTGTTAAAGAGTTTATTAAAGAATTGGGGAAAGAAAAAGCACTCGCTATTTTATCAAGAGTAATTGAAAAGGATGCTGTTAAATCGGGACAGGAACTTGCCCGGCAATTTAATGGAAATTCCATGAAGGAATTGGTGACCTTAATTAAGGAGATCTGGTGTAAAGATGAAGCAATGGAGATTGAAGTATTGAGGGAAACTGACTCGGAATTTCATTTTAACGTAATCAGGTGTAAATATGCGGAGATATATAATGAGTTGGGAGAGATGGAGCTGGGTAAATGTCTTTCTTGTGACAGAGATTTTCCTTTTAATAAAGGATTTAATCCTGAAATTAAACTGAAAAGGTCAAAAACTATAATGGAAGGAATGGACATCTGCGATTTCAGATATACTAAAATTTCTCTTGTTTAGTTGATTCAAAGAAACTTAAATATTCTTATCAATAGTCAATTTATATTATCAATATATCATTTAAACTTGTAATGTTAGTTCTAAAGAGAGAGTGTAAAATTATTCTTTACCCCTAGAAGTTTAATCGTAATGCACTCTCTTTTATCTTTTGATTAATACTTCTTGATTTTCGTCAAGTGTAAAATGGTCATGATTTGTAATTTTACCATGATTGTTTAAAGGTTGTTCGCAAGTAGGCAGGAAATCAAAATACTGCAAATAATGTTTCTCGATATAATTTAAAGCACAAACTACGTTATTTCCTACTCATTGTGACCTAAAAGATTGACAGGAAATTGTAAAGGAGAATTCGAGAAAAATAATAGAAAATAGCTTTGAGTTAAGTTAATGTCTTCTTGCATAGGAAAATTACCTAAAATTAAAATTCCTGCGCAGTTTTAGTTTACAAAATTTCATAAACTTGGGTTTGATGATTGTGTGTTAGTTTTTTATTTTCAATAAGTTAATTCCCAGCCAGTCTAATGCAGTTTCTTTTGTATTGAAAAGCTCCATTTCCAGGTTTTTTATTGACTTAAATTCCAATTTAAGTAATGTAGCATTAACAACTTGTTTTGGCGAAGTAACCACATCGGCAATTTTAGCATATTCAAAATCCTTAATAATCTTCATTAGAGGATTTGATAGGGTATAGATCTCTCTGGGTTTTATTTTAGTATTTGATTGTCTAAAATCGAATAGTACCTTTATTTCCTGAATAAAATTAATCGGGTGATCATTAATTATCTCCAGAAAACCAAGCAGGTCTGAAATATAAATTTCGCCTTTGAACACAACTTCTAAATATCTTTCAGATTTGTTGAATGATATTCTGCACTTTTCGTTAGTATTATAATTACTTTTTAGCATTTTCATTTGATTTAATGGAGTGCTAAACTATACTTAATCATAATTTCAAATATTGACGATCATCAATAAAAATCCGTATTTATAAGTTTATTCTTAAATCCAGCTTACGTTCTTTTTTGATTAATTCAAGTTCGCTTCTTAGAATGTTCCAAAAATTATGATTTTTATTGAAAATTGCATGTTTAATTAGATCTTTAGTATTTGGAAAGTTTTTGTTTAATACAGGTTCAATATTTTGCCAATAAACATCTGATTCGTTTAATATACTTAATCTGTAAATCCAAATAGTACCTGCGCAAGATTCTAACATACGGATAAGCTCAATTACATCTGTAACGTAAGGTATTACAGGGCAGATGAGTGCGTTCGTTTTAATTCCCTGCTCTTTAAGTTCTGCAAGTGCATTAATTCTAAGTTCGGTATCAATGGTATTATGTTCAAAAAGCTTTCGAATAGTATTATTTGTAAAAGCAACTGATACACTTACAGAAGCATTATCCATATTTTTTAATAGATATTTATCACGTAAAACTAAATCTGATTTTGTTAAAATACTTACCGAAAAATTCTTTTCTAAAAGGAGATCTAACACTTTGCGGGTTTGAATAAGATGTTTCTCATGCGGTTGATAAGGATCTGTATGGTGCCCAAGATAGATTTTTTGGGGATGTAAATCTTTCAATTCATCACTAAGTTTTTCTATAATATTTTCGTGTACGACAATCCTTTCGGTCCAGTTAGTTTTTGCATACTGAAGTGCATAGCAATAGTAACAATAATGTGAACACCCAATATAAGGGTCAATTTGGTAATTAATATTTTTTAAACTACAAGATTTTAGAATCACTTTTTCTGCGCATGTCATAATATTCATAATATAAGCAATTTGGTATTTAGAATATCTCGTAATAAAATGCATTGATAGCCAATGCCTGGTTAGAGGATTTCTTTATTTTTATTAGTAGTTTGAGAACTATAATTCTTACACTTTTTATTTATATTTTCTTTGGTAAGCTTTTGGTTCTTACTATTTTGTTTTATAGTATATACAGATTCTGCAGTTATCATTAAAAATATGTTCATTTTTATGATTATTTAATGCTATAATTAGACGTTAACAATATATAGTATCGCGGTGCTTTTCATACACCCGCTTCTTTATGCGGCTTAAAGTTTCCGCAGAAACTCCCAAATAAGAAGCTATATGTTGTTGAGGTACTTGCTGAAACAATCCACGATTGGTTTCAAATAACTTAATAAAGCGCTCCTCTGCCGAGAGGGTTACAAAATAAGCAATTTGTTGTTGATATGCTATGAGTTCTTTTTCTTTTCCCAGTCTGGTGATTTGTTCAAACCGGGGTGATTTCTCTAACAATTCTTGTACAGCTTGTTTACTTATTTGAATTAAAACGGTGTCTTCTATTGCATCGAAATTTTTTTGGGTTGGCACCTCATGTTTTAAGCTCATATTAACCCATATAAAACTACCTTCTTGATAGAAAAAGGCTGTTTTATCTTTTCCGTCTGCATTATAAAACAATCGCACACATCCATCAAGAACAAAATATATATTCCGTACAATTTTACCAGCGTTAATAATGGTTTCATTCTTACGATAAAATTTGATTTTTATGTGCTCTCGCAGGTAATTAATATCCCTTTCATTTAATTTACCTTGCTGGTTTACTTGTTCAATAAATTTTTCAAACATAACATCCGCCTTTTAGTTAAATTTTTATTGCAAATGAATCAATAAGCTATTTTCAAATCGACTCATTTTGTAAGATCGAACCAATGTTTTATTATTTAATCTTGAGCTTTTCATATATTTTGCTAAATACAGTTTTACTTTTTTCTTTTTATATTACAATGCTGTAAATACTTGTTCTATTGCTGTTAATAATTTCAATTATTTAATTTCTACAGAAATAAGAATAAGATTAAGATCTCTAATTAAGTTTAATATACCATGTAGTTTGGCTTGATCATTTAAATCGCCTAAAAGAACAGTATTGCCATCCTCATAAGAAATATTCAATCCTTCAAACCAATCTTCCCATTTTTTATCAAGGAGTCCTTTAATTTTTATTTCTGCTTTAATACTCATGTTTTATTGGTTCTAATTACAAGTCAAAATTAGGAATGGACTGTTTTTAATAAATCATCCTCAGGGATGATTTAAAAGGATGATTTTAGAGCTATAATTACTACCGTATTCTTAAAAGTCAAAATTATTAAGAAATGGATCCCGGTAAAGATCCAATTTGTGGTTAATAAAAACAGTCCAATTGTTTTTTAATTGGACTGAGTTTGACATGAATGGAATAATAATTAAGCTAATTATTATTTATATGTTGTTTATTATGAGGCTTGCTTTAAAGTTGTTTTTCTTAAATCGAATTCATACTCCAAATCAAGCAAAGCAAATAGTTCAAGGACTTCTTTACGAATATACATAAGCACCAAGTCTATATTGTTAAAAGAAGCTTTCTTTTTTAGTTTTAATAACAATCTAAATCCGGTACTATCAATAAATTCAATTTCCTGCATGTCAAATACAATCCTACTATTGGAAGGATTAATCAGCTTGAGCATTTCGGATTCAATAATATCCGAATTAATAATATTAAGTTTATTAATTCCCGGGAAACGCACAATACAGGTGTCGTTTATTTTCTTACTGGTAATTATTTTATTTATTGTTTCCATAGCTTTAAATTCTTATAACTGTAATAATCTTTTTTTAACATCAAATTCATTTGGTACAGGTTGATTCATAATCTGTTTTAACGATTTTGCACCTAGCCAGTTTCTATCTCTCCACCAACTTAATTCAAAAGGCAAATACCCTGCCATTTTTTCAATTTGTTTGTCGCTTATATTCATCTTTCTGAATAAGTAATTAATGAGTTTTACTTTTGCTTTTAGAGGATTTGGTTGCCCTGCTGGAACCCCATATTTCATACAATTAATCGTATGTATACCAGACATTTTATTTTTCATCACTTTAAAAATTGATCTTTGAATTTTTCTTGGTGGGGGAATTTTCTTTTCCAGAATAGTGTTAGCAACTTTTTGTGCTAGCTTTTTATTTTTCTTTCTGGCTTCATTCCTCCAGGGGAAAAAACCGGAAGTAAAAGCACCCATACTCTTTATACTTCCAAAAGACATAGTACCATAAGTGGCAAGCATTTTTTCGAGAAACGCAGCAGTTTCTTTTTGTCCATCGTTGCCGGTTGTAACAGCACTTAAACTATATTTTCCAAGTAATGGGTAAATATGGCACCACGTAAATAACCGATCAAAAAAGGCTTTCATTTGGGCAGTTACCTGATTTGTATATACCGGAGAACCTAGTATTAGCATATCGCAATCAATCATTTTAGATTTCAGTTCGGTTAAATCGTCATTAATTGGACAGGGCCTTTCATATGTGCAGTTCCAGCAACCACGACAAGGGTCAATTTTTTTTCTGCCAAGGGAAATAATTTCATGTTCTAACTCGAGACCTTTTTGAGAGATTTCTTCGACAAAATCCTCTATTAAAGCTCGAGTATTTGATTTTACATCATGTGGACTGCCAATAATTGTTAATATTTTAAATGTTTTTTTCATGATTATATGGTTTTGTTCAGTTCGAAATTTGATTCCATCATCAAAAATCCATATCGTCTATCATAAAAAAATCATCCTCCGGAATGATTCAGAGGATGATTTTAACAATATATCGCGTTATGATTTTATAGGAAACCTTTTTCCTTTGCTTTTACAGCAGCCTCATTTCTGTTTTTAGCCCCAAGTTTTAGCAATATATTTCTAACGTGCGTTTTTACAGTAGTTATCGAGATATAAAGTTGATTAGCAATTTCCTGGTTAGATAAATTCTCAGCAATTAGTTTTAACGTGTCTAGTTCTCTGGCACTTAAAAACTCTTCTGAAGTTATATTTCGAATCTTTTTTTCTTTATCGAATATGCTCAATAAATTATTTATATAATTGTTGCTTATTAAATCAAGCCGTTTACTTGTTTTTGTAGCTTTTAATTTTTTAATTTCTTTTAAAATAATTTCAATTTCCTCACCCTCATTAATATAGGTTCTTATAAAGTCTTCGTTTTGTGTAATTAAAAGAGCATTTGTGATAGATTCAATAGCTTCGTTTTGCTTCTTTTTGTTGTAATAAGCCTTTGCTTTTAAAAGTTCTACCTCGCAGAGTATTTCATAAGCATGGCAATTTTCCAGGCCTTTTACCTGTTCTTGCAAACAGCTTAATGCTTCATCGTATTTCTTATGTACAATTAAATATCGGCTTTTAGCCACATTGTAAAAGTAATACTCAAAGTGGTGTTTATTGCCAGACTCAAATTGGTTTTTAATGATGTTATCGAGTTTATCCCGATTTCCTTTTAAAGCATATAGTTTGATTCTGAGAGAATTTGCTAATACATTTAACCATTGAGCAGCATTTTTATTTAAAAAAACATCTAACTCTTTAACAATCTCTAATGCTTTGTCATAATCTCCGGATTTATATAGTGTTTCTGCCAAAATAAGGGCAGAATAGCCTTTAAATGACATACTTGTTGCTTTCTTAGACAAGTCATATCCCTTAAAAGAAGTTTCTAGTCCGTCTTTAATTTCATTTTTTTCAACAAGAAAACAACCAACAATTGAATACAAAATAGAAGATAAAATACCAATCTTAAATCCATCAATAGAAGTGTCGGCATTGAATATCTCAAGTAAATCTTTACTTTTTCTGTATGATTCTTTGTATTTTCCCTGAAGTCTTAATACATAGGCAGTTTTTGATTCAGATACTGCTTTAAGGTATATGTTATTTGCCTTTGAAGCATTATTTTGTGCCTTGTTTAATGATTGAAGGCATTCATCCAATTCAAATCGTAATAAATGTGATTCTCCATGCGAAATATGTGCCCAGGCACTCCAAATAAGATCTTCATCCGAGATGTATTTTGTAGCTAATTCAGAATATTTAAAGGCATCATCAACATCACCGGAAAATACTTTTAAAAGATTGAACGTTTCATAAATTTTACCCAGCAAATTTTCATCCTTTGTATGCTCTAATAATTTTACCAAATAACCCTCCGCTTTTGGTAAATTGCCAAATACAGTTAATGCCCAGGTATAAATTATGCAGAAGTTAGTATTTGCAAACAATTCTTCATCAGAAAATAAACTGCCAAATTTTAAAATGGTGGCGTGTTGTGAAGTTTCCCAGAGGCGATCAATAATTTGAGAAATTAAATTTAATGCTTTCCGTTTATTGCACGCACTTAATGCATGTTCAATTGCAAATAAACTGAAGCCATTATTCTCGAACCACTTACTTGCTTTAGCATGAAGCTCCGGAATTTTGTGTTTGTAACGAATAAGCAACCTTTGTTTGAGCAAATCAGCAAATAAATGATGATACCTGAACCATTTACGTTCATTATCTAAAGGAATTATAAACATGTTGCCTTTTTCAAGCGATTCTAAAAGCAATTGGCTGTTATCCTTACCTAACATTGAATCGCAAAGTGAACCGGATATTTTTTCAAGAATGGATGTACAAAGCAGAAAATCCCTCATCTCTTCGCTCTGAATATTCAGAACTTCTTCCATAAGATAATCCATAATGTATCGATTATCTCCTGCAATTTGTTCAATGTAAGCAGAAATATCGTTTTGGCCCTGAAAGGTTAAAGCTGTTAATTGAAGACCTGCTATCCAGCCTTCTGTTTTAGATTCAAGTAAATCAATATCCTTATCGTTTAAATCTAACCTTAACTTTTTATTAAACAATTCATGAATATCGTTTCTTGAAAAATTTAAATCTGAGGATCTGATTTCTATTAATTCATTTTGACTTCTTAAGCGGGCAAATGGAAGTGGAGGGTCCGATCTTGTTGAAAGAATAATATGAAAATGATCAGGTTTATAGTCAATTAAGAAGGAAACCAAATTAATGATTTGTTTGTTTTGTATTAAATGAAAGTCGTCAAGTACAAGCAATAAGTGATGTTCAATCTGTAAAAGATCATTAATAAATAATTCTAAAATGTAATCTAAACTGACCGTACCCGGAGACTTTAAAAGTTCCAGGGAATTTTTCCCAATAGCGGGATGTGCTTTTTGAATTCCATGTATAATAAACGAAAGAAATTCATTGGGATCATTATCTCGTTCGTCAATGGAAAACCATGTAGTTTGTATTTTATTTTTGTTTATCCAATCGCTAATAAGAGTTGTTTTTCCATATCCTGCAGTAGCCGACACCAAAATAAGCTTTCTTTTTAATCCTTCATCAAGCTTCTCAAAAAGATTAATACGATGAATGATTTTTTCCCCGGTTTGCGGAATATGTAGTTTGGTGAGAAGCATGTTGCAAATTAAGAAAAAAATAGATCACAAGCCTCAAATACCTCAATATTATATAACATCAAATTTATCAAGAGTTCTAAGATTTCAGATTAATGGTTTTTTGAAAACTTAATTGTAGTAAATTTGCAAGCATTAAAATAGGTATATGAATTTACAAGATTTAGGATACAAACAGGAATTTGAAAACTACCGAAATGAAAATGGTTTAGATTCATTTATGGTAGGACGTGTGATTTTAGAACACAAGGAAAGATATGTTGTAAAAACAGCAGAAAAAGAATATGAGGCTGAAATAATAGGTAACTTAAGGTTTACCGCAAAATCGCGAGAAGATTTTCCTGCAGTAGGAGATTGGGTTGCTGTTTCAGAGTACGATGAGGATAAAGTGCTGATACATGTCATTTATCCGAGGAAAACAATTATTGAAAGGCAGGCTGTAGGGAAGTTTGGCGAAAAACAAATTATTGCTACCAATATCGATTCTGCTTTTATTGTTCAGGCTGCCGATAGAGATTTTAATATCAATCGTATTGAACGGTATGTGGCAATTTGTAATAATTCAAAGGTAAATACGATCATAATCTTAAATAAGGTTGATCTAATTGATGAAGATCAACTAACTGAAATGATAAAAGCTTGTCAGAGTAGGATTGCATACGTACCAATTATTGCAATAAGCAATGAAACCAGGCATGGTTACCAATCTTTAATGAAGCATTTTGAAAAAGGAAAAACTTATTGTTTGTTAGGTTCGTCAGGTGTTGGTAAATCTACTTTAATGAATAATATTTTAGGTAGCGATCAAATGAAAACCAATGCTATTAGCCAAAGTAGTAATAAGGGCCGACATGTTACAAGCCATCGCGAGTTGGTTGTATTGGAACAGGGAGGAATATTAATTGATAATCCGGGAATGCGTGAAGTTGGTATGGCCGATTCAAGCGAGGGGATAGAAAAGACTTTTGAGCAAATAGCCGAATTAGCAAAAAACTGTAAGTATGCGGATTGTACTCATGTCCGTGAGCTAGGCTGCGCCGTTATAGAAGCTGTAAAAAATGGAGAGCTAGATAATGCGGCCTACGAAAATTACCTGAAGATGAAACGTGAGGAATCCTTTTTTGAGCTTACCCAGGAAGAGAAACGGAAAAAAGACAAGGATTTTGGTAAAATGGTTAAGAACGTAAAGAAGGATTTAAAAAAATTAAAAGGTAATAGATAAGAGGCCGTATAAAAGTTAACTTACCTTTTAAAAGGTGGTATTAAAATACTTTGTTTAGTGATAACAGAAAAGGCTGTCGAAAACTTTCGGACAGCCTTTTTATAATAAAGCTTATTCTTCCGGTTCAAGTATAGTTTTTATTACTTTTCCTTCCTTATCAATGTGATAGGCATAATAAATATATCCTCCGGCAAATCCCACAGAAACCTCAGTTCCGTTCTCAAGTGTCCAAATATAGATATGTAAACCACTTCCTTCATCTCTGTTTGGTTTTCCAAAAAGATCAACGAATTGATCATAATTCATATCTCTTACTAATGAATTAGCAAACATTTCATACGTTAGTTCTTTATCATTTGAATCATCAGAACATGAATAAGATATTGCAAGAGTTCCTAATAAGAATAAGAAACAAACAATTTTTATAGTTTTCATAGTAGTAATGCTAGTTTTATAGCAGATGGATTAAACCTAATTTTAGTTGCTTATAAGTTGAAAATTTCTACTAAATGCCTGACTAAATCTATGAACACCTTTTGGCGATGATTATTTGATCGGTTTCATGCTGAAAACAACTCTTAAAATATTTATTCTCCTTAGTAACTGCTATAATAAGATAATTGCAGTTAGTGACCTAATAAGTAAATATAATTTTTGCTACCAGGTTTTTACTTTGTTATAAAAACTAACATGAACACTTTCCGGTATAAGGAGCTGCATTAAGCGCTCAAAAGCCGGATTTTTTCTTAACTTTTCTCCGTTTACTTTTACCTTTTCGAGGCTTTCGTAATGGTAAATAAAGTACCATCCGTTTTCTTCAACAGACTTAACTAATTCGCAATCGATATAACCGTCTTGCTGTTTCTGAAAATCCATTAATAATTCTGCTTTTGAAATTAACTGATCTTCGGTTGTTGTTTCCAACGCTTTAAATTTTACTAATTCTGTAATCATTTTAATTTTTTTTATTTAATCTACTACAGTGGCTTCTATCTCAATAACACAATCAGGATGAAATAGTGCATTTACTCCAATTAGAGATGTTGCGGGCTTACAACCGGATTTTTGTAAACAGTTTGCAAGTACTTGCGCGGCATTTGTAAAACTTTCTATATCGGTAGTATAATAGGTAAACCGAACCACATTGGAAAGTTCATAGTTGGCTTGCTTAATCAATACTTCCATATTATGAAAGATTTGTTCTATTTGTTTTTCCATATTGTTAGGATACAGTAGATTTCCATCATCATCGACAGATACTATTCCAGCCGTATATAAAGTACGGTTTACGTTAGTAACTTCGTTGGCCTGAACAAATCCAAATTTATCTTGCCAGGTCCATGGATTAATAATTTTTTTATTCATGGTTTTTATTTCCTCTATTTGATTTGTTGAATACTTATTTTCACAATTAATCAAGCTCAGCAATAGAGTAAATGTTATTGCTTTGCTTAAAGTATTTTTTAGTTTCATAGTATTATTCGGTTTTTTCTTTGAATACGGCCTGGAGTTTAGTTAAATTATTCAGAATGGACTCATACAGGCTTTCATTTATCTCACTAATCCAGATTTTGTTCCAGTCTTTAAACATTTTCTGGCATTCGCCTAAAACTTTTTCACCTTTCTGAGTTAAAGTTAACCAGGCAGATCGTTTATCATCTTCTGATTCGGTAAGGCTTATTAGGTACATATTTTGTAGTTTTTTAATAACCTTTGAAACGTGGGCCCTTTCCAGTGCAAGGCGGTTAACCATATCTTTTTGCTTTACTTTCCCTGCTTTACCGATTTCGAAAAAAATAGAGAATTGTTGCTGGTTAAGCCCGAAAGGTAATAGCATTCTATTTCCTTTACGTTCAAGCATTCCGCCTATGTTTAGTAGTTTCCCAATAATGATTGGGGCTAATTCTGATTTATCCATGTTTAGATCTTGATTGTTTCCGCGGCAACAAATATACAATAAAAATTGTTTCCTTGGCAACAAAACAACATTTTTTTCAAATTCCTGGAGTTGTCCAAAAAGTTTTGGTGTTCTTTGTTCCTGCTTTGTGAAACTGAGATATAATTATAAAAGGCTGTTAAACAGACAACCACAAAGACAACACAACGTTACTCAAAGTAGAAAATACGAACAAAATTCAGCTATTGTACTTTTGGGACAATCCCTCTTATATTCCCCTTCGTAGTGGTAAAATTTATCCTTTAACGGGAGAACCGAGTAAATTAAGTTAGTAAAACAGTCGGTTTTAATACTTTTTAAAGCATCATAGTTTTTTGTATTTGTATTTGTTCAAGAAAATAATCATCGTGAGACACTACAATTAATGTTCCTTCATATTCATTTATGGCTGCTGTTAAAATATCCATATTTTGAATATCTAAATTGTTTGTAGGTTCATCCAGGATTATTAAATCAGGTGCAAAGCTATAAATCGTAAGGCAACATAATATTAACCGCATTCTTTCACCTCCACTTAGTGCATTGCATGGTTTGTTCCATTCTTCTTTAGGAAATAAAAAACGGTTTAGCCTTATTTTTACCTCATGTTCCTGTAATGCATTAGTATTAAATAGTTCGGCTTGCTCATAAACGTTTAATTTATCATTAATCAAAGAATAATCCTGATCGATATAAACAGAATTGTTTATTGCACTGAAGAGTGAGCCGGTTTTTGGTTCAATGTCTCCTAATATAAGTTTTATTAAAGTTGTTTTACCCGAACCGTTTAATCCTTGCAAGCGAATACGTTCACCACTTAATACCTGGAAACTTAAATTTTCTTTCCAAATAAATTGCGATTCATAATTAAAATTAATATTTGCCGCCTTAATTAATATTTTACCTTTATGTAATGCCGAATTGTTGAAACCGAATTTCATTTTATCAATATCTGGCAAGGTAGAACGCAACAAAGTTAGCTCTTGCGAAATGCCGTTGATCTTTTCAGCATGTATACCTTTTGTTCTTGAAGAACTCTTTTCAGAATCATTCTTCATTTTATTCATCATGGTTTTGGGCATTCCTGATTTTATTTGTTTTTTTCTCCCCCTGGCATCTAGTTTGTTTTTTCTTTCCAGAGTTTCACGTTCTTTTTCACGGGCTTTTTTTAATGTTTTTTCTTTAGTATGTATCGTGTGGTTTAAAGCGTTATTTTCTATTTGTTTTAGTTCGGCATAAAAATCATAATCGCCGCCATAGCTTGTTATTCCATGTTTACTTAGCTCACACATTGTATCCAAAAGATTTAGTAATTTTCTGTCGTGGCTTACAATAATCATTGTGCTGGAATTTGATTGAATAAAATCATAGAGTAATTGCCTTCCAGCCGTATCTAAATGATTACTTGGTTCGTCAAGTAAAATAATTTTGGGTTGGTGTATAAAAATACCGGCAAGAAAAACTTTTGTTTTTTGTCCTCCGCTAAGTTCAGTGAATTTTTGGTTTATATCCAACTTATTTAATTGCCAATATTTCAATGCTTCATAGCAGCGCTCTTCTAAATCCCAATCATCATTGAGTAAAGATAAATTTTCTTCTGTAGGCTTACCGTTAAGAATTTCTCTCAACGCTTTAAATTTATCTTCAATATGTAATGCTTGAGCGACAGTCAGATGGTTGTATTGACCGAAAATTTGGGGCAGATAATAAGCTTGAGAGCCCAGGCTTAATTTTCCACCGGAATAACTAAGGTTGCCGGCAATTATTTTTAACAAAGTTGATTTACCAGTACCATTATTTCCTATAAGCGCAATTTTTTCATGCTTGTTAACAGTAAGGTTGATGTTATCAAACAATAATTCTTTATTGGGATGTATATATGAGATATTTTGAAGAAAAACCATAATTTCTTTTGTTTTGGTTAAATAAACTATTGGTACACTATAAGTAGTGCACTTTACATAACTATTTAAAAGAAATTATAATTTCATATTTTTTTATCTCCTTTTGTTAATGAAATTGAGGTAAACAGATTACCCGTAAAAGTTTTTCAAATATAATATTTTAGAACCAAACTATCAATTCCTGGAAAGGTTGACTTTAATGTTCATTTATTTTCATTTTTCCCGGGTCCCTATAAAAGAGAATAGAAGAATAAAGATATGGGCTATGGATGAATGATCTTAAAACAAGCGTCGAGAATACTTAAAGCTATTAACTTATAATATGCAATAGTTCTGTTGGTGAATCTATTTTGTAATCCGGTTGATGTGTCCAGGAACTGGTATTTGCTCCACTGTATTTTACAACAACGGATATAACCTTATTAGTATGATCTAATTCGGATTCGATATTTCTGGCAAATTGTACATCACCTTCATGATCGCCAACATAAAAGATTGTTTTATTTCGAATTTCTCCAAAGATTTTTCCCAGGCAAATTATTCCACTAACGGGAGAAGGTTTTTGTGCATTTTCAGGTATGTCATCATAACCAATTATTGCTTTAAACTTTTCTATTAAGCTATTCTTTTCTAAAACCAGCTTAATATTCCTGGCGGAGTTTTGTGAACAGATGCCTTGCGGGCAGTTAAGCCGAATAACCGTATCCTTAATTTTAGGAAATAATTCAACCGGTGTAGTATTCTTCAATTGAAATTCGGTCCATAGCTTACCGGCAGCATTGGTTTCATATTCGGATAATCCGTAAAAATTTTTATAAAGGTCCTGCCAGTTTTTAGCTGCATGATTTGCGTAATGGTATTCCGTTTCGTTTTGCAAATATTTTGGCACATCATTTCCGGACAATCTTGGAGCAACCTTTGCCAGTATTTGTTTGGTTATTTCTATGTTTTTGGGAACGGAATTAACCAATGTTCCATCATAATCCCAGAGTACAGCATCAACTTTCATTTGTAATTACAATTTATTCGGAACTTAAAGTTAACATTTAGAATTTTAAGTATGGATTAGATTTTTTAAAAATGCACAATCCTACTTAAGCAGGATAGGAGATTAAAAAAGATTTTTTCATTTATAGAAATGATAAACGAAAAAATGGTTCAAATTTGTCCTTTAAGGAGAATAACAGACTTAAAAAATTAAAATTTATAATAAATCGTACTCCATTCTTTTTGCGGTTTCATTAACAGCTTTTTTTCCAAACAGCCTTTCAATTATATGAAATGACATGTTTATTCCTGCAGAAATGCCTCCCGCAGTAATAATCTTTCCTTCATCTACAAATTTTACTCCCTCAATTACGGTTATTTTAGGGTATTCGTTTTCGAGCCTGTCTAGGTCCATCCAATGGGTTGTGGCCTTTAGATTATCAAGAATTCCTGATTGTGCTAAAAGAAAAGCACCAGTACATACCGAAGCCAAAATATCAACTTTGTTTTGCTGGGCCTTTATCCAATCAAGGATTATGTCATTGTTTATTTCAATATGTTCAGCCCCGTAACCGCCTGGTATTATTAAAACATCAAGTTTGGGGTGGTTTTGAATTGTATACTCAGGTATAACTTTAAGTCCGTTTCTTGCACTAATTGTCTTGTCAGATTCTCCTATGGTAAAGGCATTAAACAGTTTTGTATCATTTTCGGTTGCAACTGAAAATACCTCAAAAGGTCCTGCAAAATCTAAAACCTCTGCTTCATTAAACAGAAGGATCCCAACTTGTATTTTTTCTTTCATTTGTTTCTATATTTTAGATAAATGGAATATCTCAACAATTTAAACTTTACATTTCCAAATATACACATAACATAAAATATACGAGTTGATAACTTGATGATTCTTAAGAAAAAAGATCCGATAAAAAATACCTGTTTGAAACAGGCTTAAGGTTTAGAATGTTTTAGTAATAAAAAACATAAACTGTACTAGCAGCTTTTGCACACGTTGCAAATTTATCTGCCGTTAGGCATGACCTGCGCTGGCGGGGTTTTAGATTATTCGACACAGACGAAGACGTCTATGTGTGGTGGTATTATTTAATTAAAGATATGGCTATTGATAACTAATTTTAAAATAAGCAGAATAGTTATTATTGCTATACCTAATATTTTATATAATAGTTCAAATTCTATTAAAAATATCCACATGCAGAATAACACGACAGGAATAGTCCATAATATTGTTTCCACTATTTTTAAACGTGTCTTTTGTTTATCAAATTCCTTTTCTACTAATGAAAATTTACTAGATATTTTGTCAATATTATTTTCATTAAATGAACTTTTGTAAGATCTAATATTTTCCCAAATAAAATTTAAAGTACTTTTTTGATTATTAAGAAATAATTGAATAAGAATGGAGAAAATAAATAGACCAATTATAGTTGCGATATTTTTTAATGCCATTAAATTTTTGTAATCAAATGCAGCAAAAACAAAAATAAAAGCTGTTGGGATCGCTATTAATTTTGTCTGAGAGTCATTTATCACTGTTTGTATCTTTTGTGTAAATTCTAATGCTTTAGAATCTAGTTCAATTTTAAGTTTATTATAAGAGAAATTACTTAAATAATATTGATAAGCATTATTACATTTTTCATAGAATTCAGTAAAATGTGATATCAAATATTCGAATTTGTTTTCTTCTATTTTACCCGATAGAAAGTCAATTAATTCATTTATAAAAAGTACGGTTTTTTTACTATTTTCTTCTTTTAAACATTCCGAAAAAGAATTAATTTTTTCCAATTCCTTGTCATTAATATTTAAAACCGTGGGTAAGTTATAAATAAATGGAATAAATGAAGATTTATCCTCTCTAAAAACTATACTTTTATGAATGCCAGAATCATCATAAGAATGTTTAGAGACTTTCGTTATAGCTGATATTAATTCTAAAATACATTTGTAATTATTGCTAAAATCACAGGATTCAGTACTAAAGAAATTCAATTCATTTATGTAGTATAGAATTTCAGGTTCACTATATTTATTCTTAATAATAAAATCTTCACACTTGTCATAATAACCTACAGCATTTAATCTTTTTAAATTAAGCTCTAAATCTATCTTAGTCTCGATCTCTGTTGAGTATAAATCGTTTTCTAGTATATTTTCTGTAACAAGAAATTCTATACAATCTTTTTCTAATATAATGTGGTCTTTACAAAAGATTGTTCCATCTTTTATAGATGAATTAGAATTATTAATAAGTTCAACAATCTTTTTTAGCATCTATTTAGGTATTTGCTTAACCAAATCTTCAGGCAGATTTGTTATGGTTAATTCTTTTTTTTGAGGGTCAAAAAATACATTTTCATCTAACAAATTACAATCGAATTCAATTGTCATTTTTTTATCCTTATAAGTAACATATTTTAGAGGTTTCATTTTAGTTTTATCTCCACTTATTATTTCACTAACACCAAATTCTTCAGTGGATGCAAAAATTTTAAATTCTTCAGGATTTTCTGGATCTAAAATAGCAGAAATTGTTGATAACTGTATTTCTTTTTTTTGATTTATACAATCTTCACAATATTGAAAAACTTCATTCCTTTTTCTAATTTTTAGTTCTCGTTCAAATTTTTTCTGAGCACTAAAAGCTTCTAAAGCGATTGTTAACCTTCTTGTAGATTCCGAGCTAGTGGTTTTATTATCGCAATCTATAAATGACATAAAGTAAAAGCTTACATCTTTGTTACCTCTTACAAAAGATAAATATGTTTTACTTTCTTTATCTATTTCTGATTCAATGTTACTCCATTTAGAAAGATTTATCATGGAGGCAACATCAATTTTATTTAATTCCAGGTTTTTAATATCTTTTATAGTTAAATCATCGCTAACAACGTATCCATCTTTATTATTTATAGTAAGTACTAATAAATAATCATTTCCATTATCAGTATTATAAAAATGTGCAAAAATCAAAAAACCACCTGTAGCGGGAACAGTTTTTTCTAAGATTGTTTTATAGTGATTAACTGCATCAATAGAAAATTTATAGAAATCTCCATCATTTAAATATTTTTCCAAAAAGTTCTTAAATTTCGGATCTTCATTTCCGAATATCCCATAGATAGGACTTGATTTTTTATAATATGCATTGTTAACTTTTCCAATAAATAATTTCTCTTTTTCATTAATTTTAATAGCGTGCTTCGCAAGCTTCAATACAGTTTTTCTATCTCCAGCATTTTTGTTAACTTGGTGTATGATAAATCCTTTTAAGTTTAGATAACTTCCAATTTTTCTAAATTCTTTAGCCATATTTTATAATTATTGGTTAAAACTTGTAAATATTTATAAGCTCCTTTTCGAAGCCCAAATATAACGTTCAAACCTGCCTGCGGCATGTAAACCCGGTTTAGGAATACGGGTGTAAAGTGTTCTTGTCCGTCGTTGTCTTTGGCAGACAAACTATTGTGAAATTAAAAACAATATTTTAAATATACAAGTGTTTGGTATCCAATAATAAAGACCTTGTTGTCTGGCTTTAAATTATTTCTTTTAACTAAAGGCTTTTTCCTTTTGGATTTGCCATTAGTTTTGTGGTTAAGGAAGTTTGGTGAGTATAGTTTATTATTCTTTCTTTTTGTCTGCCGCACAAAAAGAAGCAAAAAGGCCACCGCCAATGAGAAATTGGCTAAAACCTACATCGAATTTGATTTCGTGCGCAGCCCAATTCGTTTTGATGAAATTGCTTAATTCTTAGTAATCTTTGATCTTCAAAACTGAGGGCTGCTGTAGTACCACCGTTCACAAATCCTCCTTGGTTTTTACGCAAATTTCTCAGATGCGGATCAAAACCGTGCATTCTCAATTTTCCGGGTCTGGATCTTTTTTGTTATTTTTTTGTATCAAGGCAAAAAAGTATGTTTGGAAAAAATCAATAAAAAACATTAAAGTTTTTCAGCTTCTACAATACAATAAAACGGGTCAATTCCTAATTTTTCACCAAACTGAATATATACTGTTGTTTTTAATCCGCATGCTTGTAAAAATGATTCAACTGCTTTTTTAGGATTTGTTGACATATCTATTCCAAATTTACATGGTTCGCCCATTTTTTCTATCAAACGCATATTTCTTTTAGACACTTTTGCGTATTCACCCTGAACAAATGTTTTGGAATATAAGTCCTGAGCAATGATGCTTCCATTGGCACATAAACCAGCCATGCTTCTCAATGTTTCTTTAACTGCACTCTCTTCTAAAAACAAGGAAACGCTTTGCCACAGGAACAAGGTTTTTTTGGTTTTGTCAAAACCAGCTTCCAGCAATCTATCAACCCAGGATTCGCTGGCATAATCAACCGGAATGTAGCTTATCCAGTCATGCTTAATGCCCGCTTTTTTCAATGTCTCAACTTTAACTTTTAGTGTATCTACCTGGTCCAGTTCAAAAACCTTTACTTTTTTTCCTTTTGTAAAAGGTAATGCTATAAGGTCAAAGCCAACTCCGGGAAGCACGATCTGTTCCACATCATTAACATATTTTTCCATGATTTTGTCAAATTGCAAAACTCTTTGGCCTACACTGGAAACTAAAGTTTCTTTGCCTCGTTCGGCAATTTTTCCAAGCATGGTAGTGAAACCAAATAGTCGCTGGGAAATAATAAGAGCTCCATAAACGGACCATAAGCCAAAGTGCGATTCGCAAGGGAATTTCTTTGTAAATGCAACAGACGCCTGATCGGGCCTGGTGTTAAAATGGTGCATAACCCACCTGTATTGAAGCGTTTTTATGGCAGAAAAAGAGACACTTAATTTCTTGCTTCTCACCATTTCCTTATAAATTCCATCGATTAGTCCAATCATAGCGAATGGAACAAAAACCGCTTGAATAGGTATGTAAAGGACTATTTGGGAAAGCTTTATTAAAAAACGCAATACTCCGGGAAGCTGCTTTTTTGTTTTATTATCTGTCATTTAATTCTTTTTGTTTTTGGGTTTTTTAGTCAGTAATTCGCCTACTAGTTCTGAAACTACCCATTCTTCGGCAATTTTATAGCCGTTGAAACGAGAAACAACCATCTCGTTCCATTTAATTTCCTTATCAGAAGGGTTTATACCCCAGGCTTTTGTGGTATGTTTTCCTTGTAAGGTTCTTTGCCAAACAATAGTATCGTTGGTTTGTAGAAAGAATTCTATATTTACTACTTTAATGCCTGGTAATGCTTTGTGAATTTGTTTTACCCATTTTACGATCAAATCATGACCCTCGTGAACTTTGTTACTGTTGTACGATTTGTAGTTTTTTGCGAAGGTTTCAGGAATAATTTCGAGGTTTCCTAATTCGATGAGTTCTTTGTTTGCTTTTCGTATTACTTCTTCTTTGCTCATGTTACGGCAACTTGTTTAGGATGCTTTTTGCATGATTTAAAGATAATTATTTCCTGGTAATTCCACCCCCTTTTAATTCCCCCTCATAGGGGGAAATAAGTATGGGATTTTTATTCTACTTCTTTTAGTTGGCAGACAGGCTTTATGGTAAGCGGCAAGGAATAAAATCAATACAAAATGTATTTTGGTATTTTTTGTAATTGCTTCTTGCTTTGTTATTTGGAAGAAGTATTTGTGTCCCCTATAAGGGGGATAAAGAGGGTGAATATGATTTACTTTGTTTAATAAAGTTCTCAATCGTTGCTGAAACATCGCCAATACTGTTAAGAACATCACTGTCCTGAAATCTAAGAACTGT